>JANNQF010000022.1:0-81129 GCA_031441605.1 Deltaproteobacteria bacterium | reverse complement strand
AGCAGGAGTCCTTCCCGGACGACAAGGACGCCCGGACCATCCTGATCGACGCGGCGATCGGCGACACGTCCTCGCCCCACCACCGCGACCACCACGAGGGCGAGGTCATCGCCGACATGGTGCTCGAGCGCCTCGGGTTTGACGCGGTGCACGCGCACACGCGGGCCGGGGCGCTGTCCGGCGGGTGGCGCAAGCGCCTGTCCATCGCCCGGGGCCTGGCGGCGTGCGGCGGGGCGCCCGACCTGCTCCTGCTCGACGAGCCCGGCAACCATCTGGATCTGGAGGGCATCACGTGGCTCGAGCAGTTCGTGCTGGCGTCGATGGGGACCGACGGCACGCGTTTCGCGTCGGTGTTCGTCACGCACGATCGTTGTTCCTGCGCCAGATCGACACCTTTTCTGGTTTTGGCAGAGAGGATATCAATGACCGCCTCGGCCTGGGTCAGGTCGATACGGCCGTTGAGGAATGCTCGTTTGGTAAATTCGCCGGGGGAGGCAAGAACGGCGCCGCCGGCCAAAATGAGCTCAAGAACATTTTGCAGAACGAGAAAGCTGCCATGGCAATGAATTTCCACGACTTCTTCCCGGGTATAGGTGTGCGGTGCGGCCATGTACACGGCCAGGACTTCGTCGATGATTTTGCCACCCTGCGGATGGCAAATATGACCATAATAAAGACGATGACTGGCAAAGGAGCAGGCCTGATCTTTAGGGCGAAAGAGACTTCTCAGAATGTGCAGAGCCTGCTTGCCGCTCATGCGAATTATGCCGATGCCGCCCGCACCGGGCGGTGTAGAGATGGCGGCAATGGTTTCTTCGCTGGATGGAAGATTCACCTGTAGGTTTTCTCCCAACAGATCCCGGTAAGGAAGGGTGCCACGCAGCAATCAGGACTCAGTGGTATTCTTTGGACCATTTTTCCCCTGCCGACCCTTTCCTGATGATCGCTTGCGACCGCCACCCGGACGATTGCCCTTACCGGGTTTATAGATGAGGATTTTCTTAAAGAGACCATCGCCGACTGAACGGCTGCGAATCTCTTTATCCTCTTGAAAAAACATATGAATTATTCTGCGCTCCGAAGGATTGAGTCCCGGCAGAACCTGGGTCTTGCCGTCTTCCTTTACCAACGCCGCAAGTTCGGCGGCCTTGATCTTCAACTCCTCCAGCCTTTTCTCTCGAAACGCTCCGACATTGATGGAAATTCTCAGTCGTTCCTGCACCTTGCGGCTAACGATCTTACGCAGGATATACTGCAGACTGTCCAAGACTTTCCCTTCCGGCCCGGCCAGGTTTTCCTCAAACTCACCGCGCAGGGTACAGATTACCGTCAATCCTGTCGTTTCGACCTCGAGGATTGAAGGAAAGCCCATCAATTCAACTATGCGGAGCAACTCTTCCTTGACGATCTCAATGCTCTCAGGACGTGCGTCATCTTCCTGTTCAGCTTCGGGCAGGAGTTCATCCTCTTCATCATCTTCTTCGTCGCGCACCGTCTCAAGACTGGGGGCATCCTCCGGGACGTCGACCGCCGGCTCCTGGAGTTTTTCTTCCGTTGTTTCGCAGGCGAGAGAAGAATCGAGTTCAAAAATCCCTGCGACTTCGTCGTTGACCACAGGTTTAATTTGCACCCGAATATGGGCTTTCTTGCGAATCAGGCCAAAGATTCCAGTGGAACCGGTCTCAACCACCTCGATATCGAGATTTTCTTGCGGAACACCAAGAGCTGCACAGGCTTTCTTGATCGTTTCAGACACATCCTTTCCGTAAAAATCATTTTTTTCTAAAGACATTTATTTACCTTCTTCGAAAATATCTCACTACATTCTTTGCAACTTCATCTGCGTATCATGATTTTCAGACATCAGGCAACGACAGCCGCCTGCTTGCTATCCCGATTGATAAGCACTTGTTGCAAAATGGACAGGAGGTTATTGACAAACCAATAGAGAACAAGCCCCGAAGCAAAGTTAAGAAACATGAACGTGAAAATTACCGGCAAGAACATCATTATTTTTGCCTGCGTCGGGTCGGCTGTAGTGGGCGAAAGTTTTTGTTGGAAAAACATCGACGCTCCCATCAGCAATGTCAGTATCGGCAATCCACCAAGGTAGGGGATATCAAAACCGAGCCACAAGCGGTCGGGTGCAGAAAGGTCGGTTATCCATAACATGAATGGTGCATGTCGCAGCTCAATGCCCATCAGCAGGACTTTATAGAGTGCAAAAAACACTGGAATTTGTACCACCATCGGCAGACAGCCACCAAGAGGATTAACCTTGTAGGTTTTATAAAGATTCATAACCTCTTGGTTCATCTTGGACGGATCGCTTTTATACTTTTCCTTGATCTTGACCATCTTCGGTTGCAGTTTCTGCATATTTTTCATAGACTTCATGCCCTTCTGGGAAATAGGCCAGAAAACGGCCTTGAAGAGCACGGTGACCAAAATGATGGCCACACCATAGTTATGAAAGTAGGTGTTGAACCAATTCAGCAGCCAGAGCGTCGGTTTGGCAATAATATCGAACCAACCGAAGTCTATGGATTTATCAAGGTTATTCCCAAGCTCTTTGAGCATCGTCAGCTTTTTCGGACCGTAAAAGACGTTATACTTATATTCTTTTTCCGTGCCCGGCTGCAGGGTGTCTTGACTTCCTGCAAGCTGCATTTTCGTCAGATCATCGTTACCCTGCATGGTAAAAGAAACCCCGGAGCCCTCGATCGGCAACAATCCACTCAGGAAGTAATTGCTCTCGTAACCGACCCAATCGATGGTTCCCTGTAGGGTTTTCGGCCCATCTTTGAATTCTTTCGAAGGCACTTCATGGAGTTCACCGTTGACATAGGCGGCCGGACCGGCAAACATGAAATTTTCCGCAGGGCTATCGGCTCCTAGAAAATTTTTATTTACCAGATGCAGCTGCGGATGCCCCTGAACGAGGGTGGATGAAGTATTTTTTACTTTTACGCTCAGACCGATGAGATAACTGTCATTAGCGAAACTGTACACCCGCTCAACGGTCAGACCATTGGCCGCTTGGGAGGTCATCCGTAACTCATTTTTGTTCGCTTCGCCTGACAATTTAATGCTTTCTTTGTCACTATCGTAAAGCACTTGAGCCGCAACAACGCTGCCCCAGGAAAACTGGAGTGAGGCCCCCTGGCTCGCATCTGTCTTGACCAGTTGCATTCCCTGCGAGTCCTTGGCATGGGTCTCCCGGTATTCCTTCAGGACAAAACTTTTAATTCCTCCGCCATCTTCCGACATGACTGCTGAATACAGATCGGTTTCAATGCTTATCTCCTTTGGTTTTCGGTCATAGGCATGAACCGGTGGGGTAACAGCTGGAGAAGCCGCCACCAATGCTGCGGTCTGCGGTACAACCGTCGGTTTAGCCGACTCGGCAATCGGCTGCTGAACCGGCTGATCAACGCTGGCCGGTTTATCGAAACCGACAAATAAATACTGATAACCAACAAGAATTACAAAAGAAATAATGATGGCTAGAAAGGCTCTGTAGTTATCCATTTATACCTACCGTGAAGTATGTCAACACCAGGGGAGTTGTGTTAATTAACATGAAGATCAGGTAATTGCCCCGATTACCGTACCGGATCATAACCGCCTCGGGAAAAAGGATGACAACGGAGGACCCGACGTATGCCGAGAAAAATTCCCCGAATGGCACCATATTTTTCAATTGCCTGAATAGTATATGTGGAACATGTTGGATAAAACCGGCAACTTGGCGGCAAAAAGGGCGAAATAAAATATTTATACCCTTTTACTAGTCCAACACACGCTGCTTTGAGGAGGTCGCTTCTCATCTTTTCATGCTTCCCGAGAACAACCAATGCGGCACGCAAGAGGGAACACTGCCATGCGGATATCCTTAGGATGTGACCAGGAAAAATCCGGACGAACGGCAAAAACAATATCCATTCCAGCTGGATACTGTTCTCGCCATAGCCTGAACGACTCCCGGATTATTCGTTTAAGGCGATTTCTTTGCACCGCACCACGAATATTTCGATGAACACTAATACCCAACCTGCTCGACCCTGTAGTATTCGGTCGACAAATCAAGGTGAAACCAGCACCATGCAAACGCTTTCCCCGGCTGTAGACCTGCTCATATTCCCACCCCTTTCGTAACAGGGTGCTTTTAAGAAGTCGATTGCCGGCCAAGGGCTAAGCCGAAAGCCTTTTGCGGCCCCTTGCTCTGCGAGCTTGCAGTACCGCCCGACCTCCTCGAGTGCTCATTCTTTCACGGAAACCGTGGGTGCGTTTACGTTTGAGAATACTTGGCTGAAATGTTCGCTTGCTCATTTGTTACTTCCTCATTGGTAATATTCATGGCGAAACCATGTTTTTTTATGCTTCAACGATCGGAAAACACACTGCTTTGCCATGTTACCGGCACCGCTCTCCGAACCGGGTTTTCCCGCCCTGGCTATCTGGCCATCTGCGGAACGATAAATTACAAGAGAGGAATATTAACCATATATGATGGGCGGTGTCAAACATTTTTGTCCCGGCCTCCTGCCATATCTTGCGCAAGGACAGCGGCTGTGCTATGCTTTCGCCTGCAAAAGAAGGTGTTTTTTTCTTGTATCCCCGTTTTTCCCTTATCCCGACAAACAGGATACTTTCCTCTACAAAATATTTTTCGACAATACCTTGGTTGTATGGCTGATCCGAAAAAACATACTTTTGCCGACATTGATTGGACAGGTCTCCGAGCTAATGCCTTCGAAAAAAAGGCTTGGCGCAACAAGGGCGCAAAGGAATGGGATGCAAAGGCCAACTCGTTTGCAACTCGAAATAAAAGTTCGGCGTATGTCGATCTCTTCCTTGCCCTGCTACCGCTCGAAACCGGCATGTCCGTGCTTGATGTCGGTTCCGGTCCCGGTACTCTGGCCATCCCCATTGCCGGCAAAGTCGGGTCTGTAACCGCCATCGATTTTTCCAGCGGCATGCTTCAGGCTTTAAACGATCTTGCCCTAAATAAAAAGATCTCTAATATTAAAACCGTTCAATGTGCCTGGGAAGATGATTGGCAAGCCAAGGGTCTCCACCCCCACGACATCGCTATTGCATCAAGGGCGATGGGTGTCGAGAACCTGGAGGCTGCCTTAAAAAAGATTGATAGCTACGCCACACGATATGTTTTTCTCAGCGACCGAGTAGGCTCAACGCCCTTTGATATTGCAGCGTTTGCCGCACTCGGGCGACCTTTTATCGCCGGTCCCGACTATATTTATACCGTCAACATCCTGTATACGCTGGGTATTCACCCGAATATTTCAATATTGACCCTCGAACGGGAGATGACTTTCAGTTCCATGGAGGAGGCAATCAGGTCGTATAGTTGGATGTTTAACGATATTACAACCGACGAAACCGTCGCATTAGAAGACTATCTTCAAGGGCAAATAATCAAAAATGAGAGCAACCAATTGACTCTGCGTCGTGAGTCCCCACCCCGCTGGGCGGTGATCTGGTGGCAAAAATAGTTACTTTTTTCCTTTATCCCGGCATTGACAAAACAACAAACTTTCGACTTTGTCAAACCCCCACTCAGCTCCTTAGAGACAGATGATGACTGAAGAATACGATATAGCGGTAATCGGCGCCGGTCATGCCGGTTGTGAAGCAGCCCTGGCGGCTGCCAGAATGGGATGCAAAACCCTTCTCACGGTTATAAATGCCGATACCATTGGGGCCATGTCGTGCAATCCAGCCATCGGAGGCTTGGCCAAAGGGCATCTGGTAAGGGAAATTGATGCACTTGGCGGAGAAATGGCGCGAAATATCGACGCGACCTCCATTCAGTTTCGTCGGCTCAATACCAGCAAGGGCCCGGCGGTACGATCTTCGCGCGCCCAAGCAGACCGGTTGCTGTACCGGCTGCGCATGAAATCGGTAGTGGAAAACCAGGCGAATCTGACCGTCAAGCAAACGGTGGTCGATGGCCTTCTCGTCCAAAACGGCCAGATCGCCGGAATTATTACCTCCCTCGAAGAAGAAATCCGCACCAAAGCTGTGGTGGTGGCCACCGGAACATTCCTCAACGGTCTTGTCCACATCGGATTAAAAAACTTCCCGGCCGGGCGGCTCGGTGACGCTCCGGCAAAACAACTCTCCGCCTGGTTTAAGGATAACGGTTTCGCCGTCGGCCGCATGAAAACCGGGACTGTGCCGCGTTTGGCCGCTCATTCGATCGACTACAGCACACTTGAGATCCAGCGCAGTGATTCACCTCCGGCACATTTTTCATATTCATCAAAGGGTGGTTATACCCTGCCCCAACTCCCTTGTCACATAACCTACACCAACGAAAATACCCACGCAATAATCCGGGCGGGTATCGACAAATCCCCAATGTATGCCGGAATAATTAAAGGGATTGGCGCCAGATACTGTCCCTCGGTCGAGGACAAGGTCATGCGTTTTCCGGAAAAGGATCGGCATCAGATTTTTCTTGAACCGGAAGGCCTCGACACCGTCGAGGTCTATCCGAACGGTTTGCCGACCAGCCTACCGCTTGCTACCCAGACTGCCATGATCCATTCGATCAAGGGTTTAGAGAAAGCCCAGATCATCAGACCGGGTTATGCAATTGAATACGACTATATCGACCCGCTGGGTCTGCACCCTTCTCTTGAAACCAAGCAGGTGCGCGGTCTGTTCCTGGCCGGTCAAATCAACGGTACGTCGGGCTATGAAGAAGCCGCCGCCCAGGGGCTCATCGCCGGCATCAACGCGGTTCGCTTCTGTCGCCAGTTGGAACCCCTGATCCTTGATCGTTCCCAGGCTTATATCGGTGTCCTTATCGACGATCTGGTGACATGTGGAACCAAGGAACCGTATCGGCTCTTCACCTCCCGTGCCGAATATCGGCTGCTGCTGCGCGAAGATAATGCCGATACCCGACTGACTCCCATCGGCTACGACATCGGACTGGTAAAAGAACCGGTTTTTCAGCAATTCCTCGCTAAACAGCAGATCGTACAGAATGGAAAAATGGCCCTTGAAGCAATTGCCATAAGTCCTGTTCCAGCGATAAATGCGGCGCTGACAGCTCTAAACAGCAGCAATATTAAACAAAAATGCTTTCTTGCTGATCTCTTACGACGACCGGAACTGTCCATCGAATCGTTCCTATCCCTGCCGATCAAAGCCGAAGAGCAACAGATTCTTACCGAAATTGTTGCCAGTGGTGTTAAAGACGACATTGAACTGCAGGTAAAATTCAAAGGATATCTTGATCGCCAGGATGAACAAGTTGCCCGTTTTAAAAAGATGGAATCCGTTGTTCTGCCGAAGAATATCGATTATCGTTGCCTCTCCGGCTTATCCAATGAGGTCGTCGAGAAACTGACCAGGATTCAACCTCTTTCACTCGGCCAGGCTTCAAGGATATCAGGCATCACCCCTGCTGCAATCTCGGTGCTGCAGGTACATTTGAAAAAAATGGCTAAACAACCGTAACGGGGTCCAGCTCTAAAATGCTATGACATTCTTCACTTTCCCCCAGATTGACCCGATCATTTTCAGCCTTGGTCCGCTGCATATTCGTTGGTACGGGCTGATGTATGTTCTCGGTTTTCTTGCCACCTATTATCTGGTGCGAAAACAGATACGTGAACAAAATTTCCGTCGGCTCGAAGAGCAGTTTGAAAACCTCAATATGGTTCTCATTATTGCCGTTGTTGTGGGCGGCCGACTGGGCTATGTTCTGTTCTATAATTTTACTTACTATCTTGCCCATCCACTGGAAATTCCAGCCACCTGGAGCGGCGGCATGTCGTTCCACGGGGCATGTCTTGCATTAATAATTGGCGGATGGTTTTTTTGTCGAAAAAAACAGATTGATTTCTGGCAAGCAGCCGATTTTTATACCGCGACCATCCCTGTCGGCATTGGACTTGGCAGGATCGGCAATTTTATCAACGGTGAGTTATATGGTCGCGTCACCAATGTGCCATGGGGCATGGTGTTTCCTGATGGTGGCCCATTACCACGCCACCCTTCCCAGATCTACGAAGCGTTGCTGGAGGGGTTGCTCCTCTTTGCCCTTCTCTGGAGCATGCGCCGAAGGCCCTGGCATCACAACAAATACTGGCCACATGGCAGCATTTTCGCGCTCTTTCTTTTCGCCTATGGCTGCATGCGAATCCTCGTGGAGAATTTCCGGGAGCCCGATCCGCAATTAGGGTATTTTCTCGGTTTGTTTACCATGGGCCAGTTTCTGAGTGGGGCCATGATTGTCGCCGGCTTTTTAGTGTGGAAGCTCCGCCGGCATTCATGAACCTCGCCAATCCTCTACCCCTGCCTACATCCTGGAAAGAGTGTCTTACCCAAGGCTGGACCGAATTAGACATCTTACTTGTTACCGGTGATGCTTACGTCGACCATCCTTCTTACGGTGTGGCCCTTATCGGACGTCTTCTTCTCAGTCATGGTTACCGAGTTGCCATCCTTGCCCAGCCGCGTTTTGATACCTCAATGGATTTCGAGACATTCCCAAAGCCGTTGCTCTTTTGCGGTATCACCGCCGGAAATCTAGACTCAATTGTCGCTAATTATAGCGGCAACGGTAAAGTTCGCGACACCGATGCTTACTCTCCCGGCGGCAATCCCTGGCGCGGTGAGATACAAAGCAAATCGCAAAGGCGACGCCCCGATCGTGCCAGTCTTCTTTATGCAAGCCATGCCCGCTCAGCATTTCGCGGCGTTCCTATCGTTCTCGGAGGAATAGAAGCCTCTCTTCGAAGATTTATCCATTATGATTACAAACAGGAAGGACTTAGATCTTCATTTCTGACCGACGCCAAGGCCGATATTCTCGTGTATGGTATGGGCGAGAAAGCAGTACTGGATATCGCCGCAGAATGCCGTCGCAAAGCGCCACTCTCGCACATTGCCGGTACCTGCCAACGACTTACCGACCGGGAACTGGTTGAATTCTATCCGGACTTCGAGGCAAAAAGCTGCAAAAAATTCCTCGTCCTGCCTTCCTGGGACGAAATACATATTAAACTGGATCGATTCCTTGACGCAGAGATAGACCTTGATCGGCATGCTCGGGCGTGTTCCCCTAGAATCATTTTGCAACGCCAGCAAACGCACTGGGTAGTGCAGCATCCCGCCCCTCCACCTTTGACACCCGTGGAGCTGGATGCACTTTACAGCTTACCTTTCACGCGCCGGCCCCATCCGCTCGGCCTGGAAATCCCCGCTTATCGGATGATCAGGGATTCGGTGACTATCGTCCGGGGCTGCTCCGGCAACTGTTCCTTTTGCGCCATCACCAGACACCAGGGGCCGGCAATCATTTCGCGCAGCCAGAAATCGATTGTCGCGGAATGCCAGCGTATTGCACAAATGGAGGATTTTGGAGGAACAATTACTGATCTTGGTGGACCAACAGCCAATCTTTACGGAACCAGCTGCGCTATCGGCTCGTGCAAAAAGCGGGATTGCCTTTACCCGAAGCTCTGCCCCAACCTCCGAATAGACGAAGACACTTTCCTCTCCCTCCTTAAAGCAGTTTCAGGGCTCAATGGCATAAAACATCTTTTTGTCTCTTCCGGGTTGCGAATGGAGCTTCTTTTGCAAACTCCGCGCTTGCTCGAGAACATACTCAGGTCACACACCCCCGGTGCGTTGAAAATTGCTCCGGAACATAGCGATGATACCTTGCTGAGTCTGATGCACAAGGAACCCCACGCCCTTCTTCAAATTTTCGTGCGTAAATGCCAGGAGATAGGAAAAAGGATCGGCAAAAAAATTGAGCTGACCCCATACATAATCACTTCGCATCCGGGTTCTACTCCAGAACTGGTGGAAAGATTAGGCAAAGACTTGCAAAGGCTGGGACTGGTGGTAAGAAAATTTCAGGATTTCACCCCTACTCCGGGTACCCTTTCAACCGCCATGTATGTGACAGGACTGAGGCCGGACACCAAACAAGCAATCGTCGTGCCCCGCAACCACTCAGACCGACAGAAAGAGCGACATATTCTGCAAGAGAATATGTATCACAGGGGTGCCGGCAGAAAGGATTGCAAGCATTCCAAGAAGGAATAGCTCTGTTAATCGGTGACCGACAACAAACGACTCGATGCTATTGTGCCTTGTTATGGTAGTAAGCCCCGTGATATGAATAGCTGTTATTTATGAGTCTCGAAGTGACGATATTACTCTTGTATCCGTTAAATACCACTCCGATAATTTTCTGCTTGCCGATGTCTTCTATTGCTTTCTCGATCAGTGCCCTACTAGAAACCCCTTGTCGCACCACCAAAACTACGCCGGCAACCGCCTGAGCGAGAACCATCGATTCGGAGGCAAACCTAAGTGGCGGACTGTCAAAAATTACGAATCTGTCTGGATAGCGGGCAGAAAGTTCGTCGACCAGCTCGTGCATACGCTCTGAGCCGAGCAGTTCAGCAGGATTAACCGGGGGAATGCCACTGGCCAGGATCGAAAGTTTTTCCACTGAAGTTTTACAAATGAGACTGGACAATTCAATTTTATTTTTCAGATAATCTGCCAGACCCCGATTGCAGGGCATACCAAAAAGACCGGCCAAGGTAGGTAGGCGAAGATCACAGTCCACCAACAGGGAATATCGATCCACTCCCTGGGCGAGAGCAACTCCCAAATTCGCCGCGACAAAACTCTTGCCTTCCTGGGGGAGTACCGAGGTAACCATTATGGTTCTCGGACTCGGTCGACCTTCTGACGACATCAAGATTTTCGAGCGCAAAACACGAAAGGATTCAGCCACTTCACCAGAGAAGTTCACAGATTGCACCAGTCGTTCATCCCACTTTCCAGGGCCTTCTTGCAAGGCGGAATTAGCATCTACCGTTGCTGTTTGCCCTACCCGTCCCTGGTCGATATTTAGTCGATCCCCATCGGTTCCACGTGGCAATTGGAGTTGAGGATCAAACTGCAACGAAACATCGGTCTCTATTTGGTTATTTGATAACTTTTCCATTGTGCTATTTCAACCAAAGCTGAACAGTCTCTTAAGATACTGATAAATCGGCAGTAACCAACCTTTCTTATAGGCGTATACAACTCCCGCTCCTTCAAACAACAAAACTCCTATCCCACCCCAAATAATCCATGGTCGCCAGAATGCAGGATTCGGCGGGAGATAAAAAGAACTCTTATCTCCTGAAATATATAACTTCGCTACACATTCTCGGATTATTTTGTCATCAATCTCAATTTTGTTTTGAGAAAAGACTGTAAGCATCGCATTGTCGCATAGGATGTTAATCTGCCGTGGATTGCCCCCAGTCGCAGCATATATAAGATGCAAGGCCCTTTCGGTAAAAAGATTATTGTCTTTATAGCCTGATCTTTTCAACCTGAAATGCACATATTGCAAAGAGTCTTCTTTTGAAAGCTGGGTGAGATGATGTCGCACTGCTATACGTTCACCAAGAGACGAAAGTTGTTTCTCCATGAGTCGAGTCAATAGTTCAGGTTGTCCGACTAAAAAAATGCTGAGAACGTTTTTAACCTCCACGGCCATGTTGACCAGCAAGCGCATCTCTTCAAGAAGATCTGTAGGCAGGGCGTGGGCCTCATCGATGATCAAGAGGACCTTTCTGTTGTTTTTTTTACACTCTTCCAGGAGTGTTGTGAAAAGAAAGAGGAATTTCGCTTTGTTTCCATCAAAAAGCAGCCCGAGTTGAGCCGCAAAATAGTAGAAGAAATCGTCAATCTCAAGGGTTGGATTGGAAATAATACAAAGATACCCGGGATTTTCAAGGGTTTTTGAGAGCACATTAATGAGAGTTGTTTTCCCGGTTCCGACTCCTCCGGTAAACAGCAAAAAGCCTTTATCCGACACAACTCCATGCTTGAGTACTGCCAGCGCCCCTTTATGTGTTTCACCAAGAAAGAGAGTATTAGAATCCGGTGTCAATTCAAATGGTTTTCGAAGCAACCCGAAATGGTTTCTATACATAGTACTTAGATCTCTATCCTAGACAATGATATAGCCCTTGACCCAAACAACCACAAACAAAGCCGCAACTGCAATTGCTGCAGCAATAAGGAAGATCGCAGAAAACAACTGCCATTTCTTCTTTTTATTTTTCTCAGACTTTATCTCTAGATACGGAATTGTAGCTATTAAGGGAACTCCGAGCAGGGCCTCTATTGTTTCCGGGTCGCGAAAGGTAGCATCGAAATAATCCAACACAAGAGATAGCCCAAAACCGGCGCCGATGCCTATCGCCAATGCAATACCCATAATCATAGGGAAATTTGGTTTTATTGGTTTTTCCGGCAATCTGGCGGGATCCTCGATTTCAAACTGGCTCCCTTTCTGACGCTTCTCAAGATTAAGCATTGATTTTGCTTCGAGATCCTGGGCAATGAGATAATCATAGTGTCTCTTCAGCTGATTGTATTCTCTGGTCAGAGCCGCCCACTCCGCCTCCCTTATAGGTGCTGCGGCGACCCATTCCTCGTACTGCGTTATAATCTTTTTTTCCAGCTCCTTTTCGGATTTAATAGCATCGATGTTCAGCAATAAATTCTTTTTCTGTGTCTCCAATTGAAGAACAACAGTATCGACGACACTTTTTCCTCTCGTCATGGAAGTCTGTCCTTCACTTGTGCCGACGGTTGTCACGCCTTCCTGAGGCGAGGCAGCCGAAGACGGTAGCCTGGCTACCTGACTTTCAAGAGAAGCAATTATCGCCTTGACTCGTTTAACTTCAGGATGCTTTGTAGTATAACGGCTCAACAATTGCTCAAGGGCAAGCTTTGCTTTTGCCAAACGAACCTCATTGCTTTGCGGGACTTCTTGAGCTGAAGAACGAGCACTTCCGTCGGTTTCTTCTTTTGCAGCCAAGGCCGCCTCCAGGACCTTCTTCCTATTGGTTATCTGATCCTGAATAAGCACACAGGTTCTCTCCAGCTCTTGAATGCTGACCTGGCGATCTTGATATTGTTTTTGCAAGGCTATTAATCTGGCGACATTGGATTCCCGTTGTTCAGGCATCTCATTGTAATGTTTGAATTTGTAATCGCGCATGGAGTTTTCCTTACGATCCATCGTCTCTTTGGCGGTCTCAAGTTCATTACCGGTGTATGAAGATGTCTCGGCAGCCCTTTCCTCGCGGTATTTGAGATTTTCTTCAATGAATTTTGCAGCTATGGCATTAGTGACTTTCACCACTTTGTCTGGGCTCTGGTGATTAAAGGTAATCTTAAAGATATCCCCCTGGCTGGAGGGTTCAATTTTAATAGCCTTACGCATGCTCTCGACAACCTCCTCCATCGGCATTTTCACTCGTGCTTCAGGATAAAGCTTGAGATCGACAATGAGTTTTTCCAGGTTGGTGCGGCTGGTGACTATCTGGGTGAGAGTACTGACTATGTCGCGGATTCTTGAAGACACATCTGCGGACATTTTATTAGGACTAATTTTTTGCTGCTGATAACTGAGCAAGCTCGTTGCCTGGTACACTTTAGGCGTGAGAAGATACACCCCCAAACCAATGGGCAAACTCAGTAGCAACATGGCGATGATAAATACCTTCCGCCTGAAAAATAGATCGATATATTTGCTGACCAGCTGCCGTTGTTTGGAATCCATGCGATGATAACGAAAGTATGGAAGAGGTTTGCCGGCGATTAAAGTAAACCCATTGGGAACCCGAAATGTTGCTCCTGTTTACCTGCTAACAATAGAACATTTATCATTTTTTCAGAATCATTACAATGATCTTCTTCCTTGGGTAGGGCCGAACTGCGATTGAATATCTTTCTCAGAAATCTTCCGGCGCGAAGGTAACCACTGAGGTGATGCTTGCGAAGTTCATTGCCAGCATGAAAAGACGATCTACACCCAAGGCAATACCGGCCGCTTCATCTAATTTTTTGAGATCTTGAAGAAAACGTTCAGGCATGACGACGTTGCGACCGCTACAGGCATGTATAGTGGCAATTTCTTTAGCAAACCTGCTGCGCTGCTCCTGCTCGTCGGTCAGTTCGGTGAAACCATTCGCCAATTCCACGCCCTTAATATACAGCTCAAACCGTTCCGCTATGTTTGGATTGGAAGGACTCTTCCGTGCCAGAGAAGCAAGTTGATGCGGATAGGCATGTAAAAATACAGGGGCATCCATCCCCAAACAAGGTTCGATATGTTCAGTCAGTATTTCATCAAAGCTGCCGAAATGGAGAGCCTTTTCCAGAGGTATCGGACTAAATTGGGTAAAAGCGTCGGCAACCGTCAACCTCTGCCAATCAGGAGACAAATCGATGCCGGAAAAAAGATCCGGGGCAGCGGGAGCACCACAAGCGACCAAATAATCTTTCAATGCTGCATACAGATAGAGCAGGAATGCCTGGCAATCCGCCATTAACTGGGTATAATCGCAATCGGTTCTATACCACTCAAGCATCTGAAATTCTTCCAGATGAAGCCTACCGAGTTCGTCCTTACGGAAGCAGTGACTAATCTGAAAAATCTTTTTGCAACCCCCGGCAAGAAGCCTTTTCATGCACAATTCGGGAGAAGTTTGCAGATAGTGTCCTTCAGAGGAGATTGGAACTATATTGCTTTCTGGAATAAAGACCGGTTGACGAAGGGGAGTATCAACTTCAAGAAATCCCTGGTCGTGAAAGAATGATCTGATGCAACGAAAAAAGGCTGCACGGGTGTGCAGCCCCTGAAGGCTCAACACTGGTTTTACTCTTTAACCCGGGTGACATACTGCCCGGTTCGAGTATCTATCTGAATTTTGTCGCCCTCTTCAACAAAGGGTGGTACCTGCAATTCATAACCCGTCTGGACGGTAACCGGCTTCGTGTCATTACCGGAGGTGTCACCCTTCGCCCATGGATCGGCCCTGGTGACTGCCAGATTGACGAAGGTGGGAATGGTGATATCAATGGGCTTACCATCAAAAAAGAGCACTTCGACATCCATATTTTCCAGGAGATAGTTGAGATTATCTCCCATCTGGTCCTTGGTCAGGCTGAGCTGTTCGTAATTGTCGGTATCCATGAAATGGAACTCTTCGCCCTGGTTGTAGAGAAACTGCATCTTTCTCTCATCAAGTTCAGCTTTCTCAAACTTGTCGTTGGAACGGTAGGTTTTGACCAACTGATTACCGGAAATCATATTTCTCATCTTACATCGATAAAGGGCCTGCCCCTTGCCTGGCTTTGAAAATTCAAAATCCGTTACGATATAAGGGTTTCCATCAATTTGAACTTTGAGACCTTTGCGTAAATCAGAGGCACTAAGCATCATACTTCTCCATATTCTCTTAATCTGAACCGTCTTAGCGGCAAAATACCAGCCTCGGCAACAGCAAACCACCCGGCGGACGATCAATCTTCACTATCCAGATGAACTCTATGCACACAAGGCTTAAAACCCTGTAATATACTTGCCTTCTACTGGATTCTGCAAGCGTAAAAGATCCATTTTGCGGTTTCTCAGCCAGGCACTTTTCCCTTTTAATCGACTTTTTGTTACCTCATTGTCGTAAAGTGACTCCTCTCGTATTTTTACCATGCACCTCCAGCAGCTCTGATTATAATGTGCCTTTGAACTTCTATGGATACCGGCAGCAACAATCTTCTCTATACACCCCCTCTCTGTTACCATGAAAACACTCTGGACACCTTGGCGTATTGAACATGTCCTCGGCAATGTCGCAAAAACTATTGGATGCATTTTTGAGCCGGATGGCCTTGATTTCGCAGACAAAAAACAACTTCTCCTGTATCGTGACACCCTGGTCATTGTCCTTCTCAACCGTTTCCCATACAGCAACGGCCATCTTCTTGTCGCCCCTGCTCGCCACGTTCCTTGTATAACCGAGCTTTCACAGCAAGAAAGCACTGCAGTCATAGAAATGATCAAAAAGGCTACGTCTCTTTTAACTAAACATCTTTCCCCAGACGGCTTTAATATCGGCTGCAATATTGGCCCGGTTGCCGGAGCAGGTATTGCCGACCACCTGCATTTCCATATTGTTCCACGCTGGAGCGGCGATCATAATTTCATCACAGTTTTTGCCGACATCAGAACTATTCCCGAACATATAGAAGAGACCTTTGACCGCCTCTCCCCCGACTTTCTTTCTCTCAATAAAAAAAACTAACCATGGAAGCCATAACCAAAATCACCCCCATGCTGCAGCAGTACCTCGAAATCAAAGAACAGCATGAAAATGCCATTCTTTTCTACAGGATGGGGGATTTTTATGAGATGTTTTTTGATGACGCCATACTCGCTTCGAAAATTCTCGGGATTACACTCACCTCAAGAAACAAGAAAAGTGATCAAGTCCAAGTTCCGATGTGCGGTATTCCTCACCATGCGGCGCAAACCTACCTTGCCAAACTCATTCACGCCGGACAGCGAGTAGCAATCTGTGAGCAAACCGAAGATCCGGCTGAAGCCAAAGGAATAGTGAAACGAGAGGTTGTTCGAATCATTTCTCCCGGGGTCATTACCGATGATCAATTGCTTGATGGTAAAAGTAATAATTATCTCTGTTCCCTTGTCAGCAACGAAGTCGGTAACAACCATTCGTATGGTATCAGTTTTCTGGACGTCAGCACGGGAGAATTTTTAATCGGCGAATTCCCGGTTCAACAGGACAAAACCGAATATATTTTCGACCAGTTATCCCGACTCACCCCTTCAGAGTTGCTCATCTCCTCAAGTGAAATAACCGGTCTCAATACTTTTCTCAGGCAATTGCAACTCATTCTTCCCGACCTCTGTATTACTGAAAGAAAGAGCTCCATCTACCAAAAAGAAACTTCTCTTGACCTGCTGCATAACCATTTCCACGTGCTTACCCTTGACGGTTTCGGCTGTGGCCATTTCACTGCAGGCGTTCTCGCCGCCGGCGCACTTCTTGAATATATCGGCGAAACGCAGAAATCGGCAATCCACCATATTGAAAAACTTACACCCATTGATATCGGTTCGATCCTGCATATCGACGACTCATCCCGCCGCAACCTCGAACTTACCCAAACTCTTACCGGGGGGCATCGTCAGGGTTCTTTACTTTCCGTTCTCGATCATACCTGCACTCCCATGGGAGCTAGGTTACTGAAACACAACCTGCTTTTTCCTCTCCAGCAACTTGACCGTATTATCAGCCGGATAGATGCCGTAACTTGGTTTTTCAACAACAGTTCTTTACGCAAAGAATTGCGAACCCTGCTTGATAATGTATATGACCTCGAGCGGCTTAACAGCAGGATGATTCTCGGTACCGGCAATGGTCGGGATATGTTGGCATTGAAAAGTTCCCTGGCATGCCTGCCAACCGTCCTTAATCTCTTGGAAAAATGTGATACCACCCGCCTCATCGCCATACGTCAGCAGCTAGACTGTTTGTCCGATTTGCACACGCTGCTCGAAACGGCAATAAATGTTGAGGCTCCGGTCGGTATCCGAGAAGGGTATCTGATCAAACAAGGTTACAATGAAGAATTGGATCAGATTGTTATGCTGCTGCGAGATCAAAAGAAGCTGATACTCGACCTGGAAAATAGAGAGAGGGACGCCACCGGCATCGGCAAACTGAAAATCGGCTACAACAAGGTTTTTGGATACTTCATCGAGGTAAGCAAGACTCAGGAGGCGAAAGTACCGGACTATTATATCCGTAAACAAACTCTGGTAAATGCCGAGCGATTTATTACCCCGGAACTGAAGGATTTTGAAGACCGTGTCCTTGGAGCAGAGGATCGACGAATCGATTTGGAATACCATCTTTTTGTCGCTATTCGATTGCTACTTTCCGATAATTCCAGCCGCATCCAAAAAACTGCCCGCTTTCTCGCCCAGCTCGATTTTCTTTCCACCAGTGCCGAGGTCGCATATAAGTATAACTATCATCGCCCGGAAATTCATGATGGTGACGACATCCATATAATTGAAGGGCGGCATCCGGTTATTGAAAGGTCGATGCCTTCCGGCAAATTTGTACCTAACGATGTCCATCTCGACCAACAATTCAATGAGATGCTTATTATTACCGGACCGAATATGGCTGGAAAATCGACAGTCCTGCGCCAAACAGCTTTGATCGTTCTTATGGCGCAGATGGGTTGTTATGTTCCGGCAGAAAGTGCCAGTATCGGCATTGTCGATCGGATTTTCACCCGTGTGGGCGCTATGGACAATCTCCGTCGCGGCCAATCGACATTTATGGTGGAAATGAGCGAGACAGCCAACATCCTGAACAATGCTACCGACAGGAGTTTGGTCATTCTCGACGAAATCGGCCGCGGCACTTCAACCTTCGATGGCCTTTCTATCGCATGGGCAGTTGCTGAAGATCTTGTTGAAAAAAACCAAAAAGGTGTCAAGACTCTCTTTGCCACACATTATCATGAGCTCACTGAACTCGCAAAAACTAAGCCGCGGGTTCAGAACTATTCTATCGCCGTTCGTGAATGGCAGGGAAATATCATGTTCCTCCACAAACTGGTAAAAGGGGGAACAAGCAGAAGTTACGGCATCCAGGTCGCAGGTCTCGCAGGTGTACCCAGTAGCGTTGTTAAAAGAGCCAAGGAAATTCTTAAAAACATTGAACTTGGAAACTTTCAACAATCGAAATTTCATCAACAAACACTCAAAAAAGATAGACCTGCCGGAAAATGTTCTGGGCAGCTTTCTCTCTTTTCCCCTCCAGCTGATCCTATTCGAGAGTACCTTGAAAAGCTCAACATAGATGAATGTTCCCCCTTAGATGCACTTACCTGTCTCTATGCCCTGAAAAATATGTTAAACAATTAAGAAATTGTACCATTTTTAGATCCACTTTTATCAACCAGTCATACCCGGTATATCCACGATTTTCCCCTAGATGATTGCTCTTTTCCTCCTCACCCTGAGCTGCCTGGTTTCATTGGCCTAATTATTTTGCCATGTTTCTATGTTTCCTGTATAATGTCCATTGGTATCAATTAATTATTATATTTTTCTTTTCCTATCAGCCATTTCCCCGCAGAAGTGAGATTCTATTCATACAATGATCCGCACCGTCATCATTATTTCACTCTTATTTCTTTCAACCCTGCTGTGCATTCCGGCCAATAGCCAGTTGGCCGATGAGGACCGAGATAAACCCCTTCCCATTGGCAGGTTGTACGATGAAGCCAAATTCTACTACAATCAACTGCAAACTAATTCTAAGATTTCAACGTCAAGAGACAACTGGCTGAAAGGAACCAGGAATTTTCGCCGTATCTATCTTTCCAACCCTAAAGCGGAAGTTGCCCCCTCATGCCTTTATATGCTCGGTCGGATGTATGGTGAGATGTACGATCGTTTTCAAAATGCTCTGGATCTTGATGAATCTATGACTTATTTTAAGGAAATCACGAAATTTTTCCCGCAACATCGTCTTGCAGATGATGCCTTTTTTGCCCTGGGCCAACTATTCCTGGACAAAAAAAACAGCCCACAGCAAGCTGCAGATTATCTGAGTGAGGTCGTCACGAACTATGCCAATGGTGACATGCATCCCGATGCTGAAAACCTGCTGAAAGTGCTTTCCCTGGAGCATGATATTGCCCTCCCGAAAATCATGGTATCATCCTCCCGGGATAATAAGCTCAGTTATGTTTTACCTGTCAAATATTGGTCATCAGATAATTACACCCGTGTCGTTATGATGGCATCCGGCCCGGTAAACTACAAAGAAATTCTTCTCGAAGAAACAGAAAACACCCCACGAAGACTCTATATAGACTTTAAGAAAAGCTATATAGAACCTCAATATCGTGCACCCATACCAATAGAAGACGGACTTCTTAAGCGGATCCGAACCGGCCAATTTTCCTCTGATACTGTCCGTGTTGTCCTAGATATAGAATCAATCAGCAGCTACAAAATTTACAGTCTGCCGGATCCTTTTCGTGTAGTCATTGATGTTAAAGGTGAGAAAACTGCCAAGGAGTCACCAAAACCTTTGAGTGCTTCAACTACCGTCAGAATTGAGAAAAAACCTGTCAAACACATTGAAATTGAATCACCGGGCAATGTTATCGTACTACGCGACAATAAAAAAATTGCGGTAAACATTAAACCTTCCTTAGAACCAGCTAAGATCGAATCAAGCAAGATCGTCGCAGTGCCTGTGCCTGAAGTTAAACCTCTTTCTCTGGCGCAACAGTTAGGACTCGGAGTTAAAAAGATCGTTCTTGATCCCGGGCATGGGGGCAAAGATCCGGGTGCCATGGCCTTTGGCTTGAAAGAAAAGGATATTGTCCTCGATGTTGCAAAAAGACTTTCACCTATACTCAAAAAAGAACTTGGTTGCGAGGTAGTTCTTACCAGAAAGGACGACACCTTTATTTCTCTTGAAGAGCGTACGGCCCTCGCTAATACCAACAGTGCTGATCTTTTTATTTCTCTCCATAT
This sequence comes from Deltaproteobacteria bacterium, assembly GCA_031441605.1. Classification (GTDB taxonomy): domain Bacteria; phylum Desulfobacterota; class Desulfobulbia; order Desulfobulbales; family Desulfocapsaceae; genus Desulforhopalus_A. Next base: position 60,674 of record JANNQF010000022.1, on the reverse strand, counting down.
CAACGCACATCCCTCAGCAAAAGTTAGGGGTATGGAGACCTACTACCTCAATCTCACTACCAACGCCGAAGCTATGCGCGTTGCCGCCCGAGAAAATGCAACATCAACTCATCAGATGAGCGAACTTCAGGATATTCTTTCAGATATTATGAAGAATTCAAAGATCGATGAATCTTCTCGGCTGGCACAACAAGTTCACAACTCCATTATCTCAGAGGCTGATAAACGCGGTTTTACTGATATAAAAAATCTCGGAGTGAAACAGGCCCCCTTTTATGTCTTAATCGGCGCCCAAATGCCGGCAATATTGATTGAATTGGCATTTATCAGCAATGAGAAGGACTTAGATAATCTTAAGAATCCAATATTTCTTGAGATGCTTACCAAGGAGATTACTGAAGGTATCCGAGCATATGTAAACGATACCACCGCTCAGTTATAAAAAATGGGGGAATCTCTTAAGAAGAGATTCCCCCATTTCTGAGTACTTTGCCTCATCCTTTAGAAGGATAAGGCTTTTGACAGGAAAATAACTAACGCATATTGGATACTTTCATCCGAGCGAGGGCACGCTGCAAGGCCACCTCAGCTCTCTTTCGATTAAAATTTTCTGTTTGTTGAGCAGCTTGAGCCAAACGTTTTTCCGCTCTTTCTTTTGCTTTAAGAGCCCTTTCCACATCAATTTCACTACCCTTTTCAGCACTCTCAACGAGGAAGGTAATCTTATTATCTGAAACCTCGCAGAAACCTCCACTGACCATGAGACTTTCTCTTTTGTTGCCGTTCTCATAGGTAAGAGTACCAATTTTGATTGTCGACAGAAAGGGTGCATGATTTGCGAGCACACCGAAGTCTCCACCAAATCCAGGTGCATTAACGATGTCTACGTCCTCGTTAACTTTCGCACCAGCTGGAGTTACGACTTCAAGTCTTATCTGTTGTCCCATCGAACTTTCCCCTTAAGCAGATTATTTACCTGCTCCCTTGGATTTTGCATCCTTTTCAACAGCTTCATCTATGGAACCAACCATATAGAATGAGTTTTCATTGAGATCGTCATGCTTTCCTTCAAGTATCTCTTTGAAACCTTGGACTGTATCGGCAACTTTTACGAACTTTCCGGCCATGCCAGTGAAAACTTCGGCGACGGTAAAAGGCTGAGAAAGGAATCTTTGGACTTTACGAGCTCTGGAAACGAGCTGCTGATCGTCTTCAGACAACTCATCCATACCGAGAATCGCGATGATATCCTTCAAATCCCGGTATTTCTGCAAAGTAACCTGAACACCACGGGCTACTAGATAATGTTCTTTGCCGATAACATTAGGATCAAGAATCCTCGAGGTAGAATCGAGAGGATCAACCGCTGGATAAATGCCAAGTTCAGCAATTTGCCGCGAGAGAACAACCGTGCCGTCGAGATGGGCAAAGGTAGTAGCCGGTGCAGGGTCTGTCAAGTCATCTGCGGGCACGTAAACACATTGCACCGCGGTAATTGATCCTTTGTTCGTTGAAGTAATACGCTCTTGCAGGGCGCCAAGGTCAGTAGCCAATGTCGGTTGATAACCAACCGCAGAAGGAATTCGACCGAGAAGGGCAGAAACCTCGGAACCAGCCTGGGTAAAACGGAAGATGTTGTCGATAAAGAGAAGAACGTCCTGACCAGCTTCATCACGGAAATATTCGGCAGCCGTCAGACCGGTAAGAGCGACACGGGCACGAGCTCCCGGAGGCTCTGTCATCTGACCATAAACAAGGGCTGCTTTCGGCAAAACACCGGATTCTTTCATCTCATGGTACAGATCGTTGCCTTCACGAGTACGTTCACCTACACCGCAAAATACCGAGATGCCACCGTGATGCATGGCAATATTATTGACCATTTCCATCATGATAACCGTTTTGCCGCAACCGGCACCACCAAACAGTCCCATTTTCCCGCCCAGTGGGAACGGCACCAGGAGATCAATTACCTTGATCCCCGTGGCAAGAACCCGAACCTCGGTGTTCTGCTCGGTGAATAGAGGCGCTTCGCGATGAATTGGCATGGTCTTAGTCGATGAGATTGGACCAAGTCCATCGACTGGTCTGCCCACTACATTCATAATCCTGCCTAGGGCTGCATCGCCAACCGGGATGGTGATTGGCAACCCTGTGTCTTTCACTGCCATTCCCCGGACAAGACCATCGGTCTGATCCATGGCGATGCAGCGACAAGCATTGTCACCAAGATGTTGAGCAACTTCGATTACCAGATTATCCTCTTTATCATTAATACCGGGATTGGTAATGTAACAGGCATTAAGGATATTAGGGAGTTTGCCTGGCTCGAATTCAACGTCTACAACAGGACCGATTACCTGCGTTACTTTTCCTATTTTTTGTTCACTCATTGGGCCTTACCTCTCCTCAAAAGTCTTGGATTATCTTAGAGATAATAAATTATTTCAGGGCTTCCGCTCCGCCAACTATGTCCATAAGCTCACTTGTTACCGCCGCCTGACGAGCCTTATTGTAAATGATGCTCAGACTTTTCACCATATCTTTACACGCGTTGGTCGCGTTATCCATTGCTGTCATTCTGGCAGCGTGTTCGCTTGCCCCGACTTCAAGCATTGCATGATAAATGATGACATTGAGATACAGTGGTTGCAGGACATCCATGATTTCTTCTGTTGAAGGCTCGTAGATGTAATCTCCTGAAAACTTTTTCTCGGTTTGTTCTACACTCGTTGGTTGCACAGGCAGAAGAGGAGATATTGCAGGGATCTGACTTGCAACCGACTTGAAGTGACCATAAATAACTTCAACTTTGTCAGTTGCGCCACTCAAAAAATGAGCGGCAATATCCGCCGCAATCTCCCTGGCATTATACATCTGGAAATTACCCATGATATCACGGTAACTCTTTCTGACCTTGCCAGTTTTATTAAGGAGTTGACTGCCTTTTTTGCCGACACAGACGAAGCTCACCTTTTTGCCGGTACTTTCATAATCCGCCTTCATTTTTAAGGCTAGTTTGATGATATTGGCATTAAATGAGCCACAAAGCCCGCGATCAGAAGTGACGACTACAATCTCAACTGTTTTGACATCACGAATTTCCATTAATGGAAAGCCTGTGGTGTTTGCTCCTCCTGACAGATTGGACATTGTTACATTAAATTTGGAGGCATAGGGCCTAAATGCCTCCATTTTTTCTTGGGCACCGCGCAATCTTGCGGCAGCCACCATATTCATCGCCTTGGTGATCTGAGCGGTTTTTTTAACGCCCGCGATCTTCGTTTTTACTTCTTTTAAGCTCGCCATATCTTGACCTATTTGTGATTAGTTAAGACCTTTTGACGCCTTGAAAGTATCACCAAAGCTGGTCAACACCTTGTTGAGTTTCTCTTTGATTGCATCTGTGAACACCTTTTCCTTATCGAGATCAGAAAAAATGCTTGGCTCATTGGATTCTATATAGCTGTAGAGTTCGGTCTCATAGTCAGCCAAGGTGGCAACCGGCAGTTTATCGAGATATCCGTTGGAACCTGCGTAGATTATTGTCACCTGCTTTTCCATCGGCAGCGGTTGATACTGAGGTTGCTTCAAGATCTCAACAAGTCGCTCGCCGCGAGTCAGTTTGGCCTGAGTTCCTGCATCAAGATCAGAGCCGAAAGCTGCGAAGGCTGCAAGCTCACGATACTGTGCAAGGTCAAGGCGAAGGGTGCCGGCAACCTGCTTCATAGCCTTAACTTGAGCTGCACCGCCTACCCGTGAAACAGAAAGGCCAACGTTGATGGCAGGGCGGACGCCGGAGAAAAAGAGGTTCGGTTCAAGATATACTTGGCCGTCAGTGATTGAGATGACGTTTGTCGGGATGAAGGCCGAAACGTCGCCTGCCTGAGTTTCAATTATCGGCAGCGCGGTCAGTGAACCTGCTCCGAGTGCGTCATTTACCTTGGCCGATCTTTCCAGCAATCGTGAGTGGTTGAAGAAGATATCACCAGGATATGCTTCACGTCCCGGCGGGCGACGCAGTAAGAGAGAAAGTTCGCGGTAAGCAACAGCTTGTTTTGAGAGATCATCATAAATGATCAATGCGTGTTGGCCGTTATCCCTGAAATACTCACCCATGGCGCATCCGGCAAAAGGTGCAATATACTGCATTGGTGCCGGATCGGAAGCACACGCGGAAACAACCGTGGTATAGGCCATAGCCCCATGTTTTTTCAGAGCCTCAACAACCAAGGCAACTGTTGACTTCTTTTGCCCGACTGCAACGTAGATGCAATGAATATCGGTGTTTTTCTGGGCAATAATAGCATCAACACAAAGAGAAGTTTTGCCAATCTGACGATCACCGATAACCAGTTCACGCTGTCCTCTTCCGACCGGGGTCATGGCATCAACTGCTTTAGATCCGGTATAACAGGGCTCATGGACGCCTTTTCTGGAAATAACACCAGGAGCAAGTACCTCAATTTTCGATGTGAGTTCAGATTTGATCGGGCCAAGACCATCAATAGGTTTACCAAGCCCATCAACAACACGACCTTCCATGGCCGGTCCAACCGGCACCTCGGCAATTTTTCCGGTTCTCTTGACAATATCCCCTTCTTTAATACCGGAAACATTGCCAAGAACAGCGCAGCCAACGTTATCCGCCTCAAGGTTCAAGGCAAGGCCCATGATTCCACCAGGAAACTCTAAAAGCTCCATGGCCATACAGTTTTGCACGCCATAGACACGAGCGATACCATCACCGACTGAGATTACGGTACCGGTCTCGTTAAGATCTATGCTGGTCTCGTAGGCCCCAATCTGATCTTTGATAATCTGACTAATTTCTGCGGCTTTGATCTGCATCTATTCTCTCCCCTTAATGGAATCTTTTAAACCTGCAAGTTGCGTCTTTATGCTCCCATCCAGAACCAGATCACCAACTTTGGCTATAATGCCGCCAATGATGGCGGGATCAACACTGGTAGTGAGCTTAACCTTCTTGCCAGTTAACTTTTCTAAAACCTTTTGAACATTTGCTTTTAAAGCATCACTCAATTCAACCGCTGAAACTACATTGCCATGACTGATGTTCTTTGCTCCGTCAACCATTGATTGATACGCTTCAGCGATTTCAGGCAACAATTCAGCACGTTTTTTCCGAACCAGAAGGCTCAAGAAGTTTCCGATGACAATATCCACACCCATCGAGGCCACTATTCCCTGCATAACCTTTTCTTTAACATCAAGAGGATACAGCGGATTTGTAACGGCATCGGCAACTTCAGGGTGGGATGCATACAAAGCAGCTAGGCCCTGCAAAACTTCATTGTATTGATCGTATGCAGCTTGTTCCTGGCCTATGGAGAAAATTGCCTTGGCATAACGTCGTGCGAGGATGGTCTGTTTCACTGTACTGCCCCCACTTTAGCTAAATAATTATCAATGATCTTCACTTGATCGTCCGCAGTGAGATTGTTTATAATGAGCTTTTCAGCGAGTATTGCAGCCTGGTCAGCGACCTCATTTTTCAGAGTCCTGCGAGCCTCTGTCAGTTCATTTTGAATGGCCATTTCGGCTGAACGTTTAATATCATGGGCGGCTTGCTCTGCTTTCGCAATTATTTTGACTTTCTCTATTTCAGCCTGGGCAATTGCTCGATCAACTATCTTATCAATTTCTGATTCTACCGTTGCAAGTTTGGCTTGAAAAGCATCATATGTCTTCTCTGCATCGGCTCGTTTCTGTTGTAACTCTTCAATTTCATCTTTTATTTTCTTCCGACGTCCTGCCAGACCTGCACCAATCGGCTTTGCTCCAAATTTCACGAGAATTATCATAAGTGCAATGAAGTTAACGATCCTCCAGCCAAGATCTTTAACTTTTTCGGCCGACAAACTCTTAGAAACCTTGCTTGCACCGTGTCCGGCATCGGATGCCGCCGACTGATCGGTACCTGAAGCATTGCCAGCCTTTTCAGCGGCAAATGTCGAACCACTAAACATGGCAAACAAAAGAGTTAAGGCAAGCAGACTTACAAACCTGGTAATATGCTTCACTCCATTCATAGCTAGAGACTCCTCCCCAGAATTTTACTCGCCATGTCGGTCGCAAATCCATCTAAATTGGATCGCAAACCGCTTCTGGCGCTCTCGATTTGAGCTCTAAGCTCAGCAAGTTTGGCCTCCTTAGCTGTATCAGCTTCAGTCCGAATCGCAGCAAGCTTGGCATCGCCTACAGCTTGAGCCTCGGCACGGGCAGAATCTAAAGCAGTTTTTGCCCTGCCTGACGCTTTTGCCATTTTCGCATCTACCTCTTCCTGTCGCAGCTTGGCATTTTTCTCAAACTTCGAGATGTTTTCCTGCATGCCCCGCAGTTTTTCAGATCTCTCCTTGAGAATGTTCCTTATAGGTTTATAAAGAACACCATTAAGAAGAAACATGAGCACAACCATGTTAACAATCTGAATAAACAAAGTAATATCCGTCGTAATCATGTTAGTAGCTCCTGCTCAACTAAAATAAAACGAAAAAAACCTAGCATTCATTTCACGAAATGAATGATGACCGCGTAGATATATCTTGAAAATAACGATTAAAACAGAACGAATCAAACTGAACAGTCATTCACAATAGCAAAAAATTCTTACTGCAAATAAATTACTCTGTCAACTAATTTGTATATACTCTCCGACCAGTCCTTTAAGAGCGGCCTTGGTATCCGAAAAGACGCATAATATGCTCAATCAAACGTCTCACCAGCCGGCTTACATCATTATCCATGCAGGAGTTTCCTGACCACATCCGGCACTGATTTGATGGCCTCGCTCAATTTGTCCACCATCGGTCCACCAGCTTGAGCCATATCCGCCCTTCCACCACCCTTTCCACCTACCAGTGTCGCGACTTTGCTTATGATGTCACCAGCTTTTATCCTCAGGGTAAGATCAGCTGTTACTACGGCCAGCAAGGCAGCTTTACCATTGATCGATCCACCCAGAACGGCAACACCGGAAACAAGATTATCCCGGACTCGATCGCCAACCTCACGCAGCGTTTTTTGGCTGTCCAAGGGTATTTCCGAGGCAATGACTTTAACCCCATCAATAGACACAAAGTGCTGCAACATCCCTTCAAGGTCAATACTTGCGAGTTGGCGAGACAAATCAGCAATCTGCTTATCCGTCGTCCGTATATGGATGAGCAATCCTTCAATCTTAGCGACAATCTCTGCAGAACTACCAGTATTCAGGAGCCTGCCAATTTGCCGATCTCTGCGACCCTGTGCTTGAATAAACGCAAAGGCGGCTTGACCGGCTAATGCTTCAATTCTCCGCACCCCTGATGCGATACCACTTTCCGAAAGTATTTTGCATACCCCAATTTCGCCGGATGCCATAACATGCGTTCCGCCACAAAGCTCCTTACTAAAATCCGCCATTGACACAACCCGGACACTCTCTTCATATTTTTCCCCAAAAAGCGCCATAGCGCCCTCCTTGAGAGCATCCTCGCGCTTTAATATTTGCGTTATGACTGGGGTATTGAGCCATATTTGCTCATTCACTAAAAGTTCGATTCGCTCGATCTGATCCTCGGTAAGAGGTGAAAAATGTGTGAAATCAAAACGCAAGCGATCAGACCCAACCATTGATCCAGCCTGTTTTACGTGATCACCGAGGAGGCTTCTGAGCGCTGCATGAATCATATGTGTTGCCGAATGGTGTGCGGCAATCGCCCGACGCCTGGCTTTGTCGACACCCAAAGACACCTCTACTCCTTCTTGCAGTAGGCCCTCAGTAACCTCTATTTCATGAAGAATGATCTTGGCCCCTGCCACAGAAGTAGCACTAACTTGGGCGTGACCACCTTGCCAAAACACCTCACCGCAGTCGCCTGCTTGTCCACCTGCTTCTGCATAAAAGGGTGTTAAGTCTACAAACAATTGCCCTTTATCACCAGCAGCGAGGCTGTTCACTTTCCTGCCTTCATCATCCAGCAAAGCCACGACCTTAGTGGCGAGAAAGAGTTCTTGGTATCCGACAAACTGGGTCTTTTTACCGGTTGCAGTGAGATCTTTTACCCCCTCGGCAAGAAGTTTCACACCATCATCTTTACGTGACGACCGCGATTTTCGGCGTTGATTTTCCATCTCGAAGAGAAACCCAGGCTCATCAAAACCAAAACCTTTTTCAAGAGCGATATCGCGCACAATATCAAAAGGAAAGCCAAAGGTATCATAGAGTTTAAAAATAAAACTGCCCGGGATGCACTGCACGTTATCCGCCGTCATCCGCAAGATCTCTTCATCAAGTAAGGCCAAACCGTTTTCAAGAGTTTCACGGAAGCGCTCCTCTTCCTTGGCCACCACCTTAGCCAAAAGGGAAAGATTACCGTTGAGATGCGGATAGGCACTGGCCATTTCGCCTACAACGACAGTACAAACCCCATTCATGAAAGGTTTTTCCAAACCAAGGTGTTTGCCGTAACGAACCGCCCTTCTCATGATCCGCCGCAATACATACCCGGCACCTTCATTGCTCGGCAGAACACCATCTGCGACAAGAAAGGTTGTTGCCCTGGCATGGTCGGCAATAACCCGCATCGCGGTATCATCCTGACTGTTTTCACCATAGTTTTTTTTCGACTGAGACTCTAACTTATTGATGATCGGAGTAAAGAGATCAGAATCGTAATTATTGAATTTACCCTGGAGAACGGCAGCAACCCTCTCAAGGCCCATTCCCGTATCAATGCTTGGCTTTGGCAAACTCGTCATTATGCCGTCAGCAGAACGGTTGAACTGCATAAATACCAAATTCCACAACTCAAGAAACCGGTCACAGTCGCACCCCAGCGCGCAATCCGGCCGACCACAGCCGGCGGCAGCGCCTTGATCGATATGAATTTCCGAACAAGGACCACATGGTCCGGTATCGCCCATAGCCCAGAAGTTATCTTTTTCACCCATCCTGACAATGCGCCCTTTGGGCAGACCCTCGACATTATCCCAAAGAACATAGGCTTCATCGTCATCTTCAAAAATTGATACCCAGAGCTTTTCAGAGGGAATACCCAACTCGGCGGTAAGAAAATTCCAAGCGAGACGAATGGCATCTTCCTTGAAATAATCGCCAAAAGAAAAATTGCCGAGCATCTCGAAAAAGGTATGATGTCGAGCGGTATATCCTACATTTTCAAGGTCGTTGTGTTTACCTCCGGCACGAACGCACCGCTGGCTGGTCACCGCCTTCACATAGTCCCGTTTATCCTCCCCCATGAACACCATCTTAAACTGAACCATTCCGGCGTTGGTGAAAAGGAGGGTGGGATCATCTTTCGGGACAAGCGAGGAGCTTTCGACGATTGTATGACCACTTTCCTTGAAGTAGTTCAAAAACCTGCTTCTAATTTCATTACCTTTCATAATCCCCTAGACCAATACCCTATTACATTAATCACCGCGGTTAATAATAAGCGGTAGCACCTTTTTAAACTCCGTCGTGCCGGCTTTACCGAGCAGCTCGTAAATCAGCATCTCTGCCGGCCCGATTTTTGCCCCAACGGTCTGCAATCGGTTGAGGCCAGCCTGATGATCACCGGCTTTTCTTGCCGAAACTCCATCTGTAACAATCCACACGCCAAATCCACGCTTCAGCAATCCCATGGCGGTTTGGTAGATGCATATATGTGTTTCCACGCCAACTAAAACTATGGTTGTCACGGTTTTAGGAAGCCCACTGAGAAAAGCTTCAGTTTCCTTGTTCGCAAGCGCATTGAACTCAACTTTATCGAAACGTTGAATGCCGGAAACAAGGGCCTCCAAATTCCCTACATAGGGCCCCAAACCTTTGATATATTGGGTGTTGGCGAGAATAGGAATGTTGAGTATTTGCGCACATCTAACCATGAATTCGACTGTTAAAGCAACCCTGGAGGCACCGTCAATCTTGGCCATCAGTTTTTCTTGAACATCAATAATTTGCAAACAAACAGTATCTGGAGCCAACAACGAATGTACCATCAGCAAACCTCCTCATTGAAAGTTCTTAGCCATAAAAAATTCGATATCAATTAACCCTTTTCTCTTTGCAGATTCAAGTCTATCCTTGCAAAGAAAGCAAAAAAGCACTTTACAAAATCAATGCAACTATTACATTAAAAGGTAAAATACGTCTTAGCAGGAGAACATATGCAAAACGAACAAATTGAAGCAATGGCGAAAATACTTAAATCGATGTCCCATCCTATTCGCTTGAAAATTCTCTGTCTTTTGCAGGACAAGGAACTCTCGGTAGGCGAGATAAGGGAGCAGGTGCAAACCACCAATGCCAACGTGTCGCAGCATTTGAATATTTTGCGAGGTCAAGGGATTATCGATTACCGGAAAGATGCTAATTTCATTTACAATAAAATTATCGACAAACGAATTCTCGAACTTATTAAAAAAATGCATCTTCTGTTTTGTCCCAATTTTTAATCACCTTAGACTCATCCCCGATAAGGACAAGAAACCATGATAATCACCGATTGGATACATGTTATTGCCGGATTTTTTATACTTCTCAGCCTCTCGTTAGGCGTCGAGGCCAGTCCAGTTTTTCAGAGTACATACTGGCTGTTTTTTACGGCCTTCGTCGGTTTAAACCTTTTCCAGTTCGGCTTCACCAAGTTTTGTCCCATGGGACTCATCCTTAAAAAGCTCGGGGTCCTGGAAAACAGACAATAACCGCCTAGTGGTCATCTTCTTTATTCTTTCGTCATCAGAACGCTGCATGACGCCTGCCAACAGCAAGCTGTCTGTGAGCAGATCTCTCGCTGCCGAAAGCATGAGGGATTACCTTCCTGCTCTTGGATCCGGCAAATAAGTTCATCGAGTTTCACCCCCTTTTCCTGGGGAACCCCCAATCTAAGTGCTTTTTTTCGGGCCAGCGAAAAAAGTTTTGGACCCTTTCTGTATCCTTTATCCTGAGACATCTCTCCCTCCCCATCTAGCCGACAAACTTCATTAGTTTCCTGCGAGAAACAGATATCATATTGGTAGGATATGATACTCTTCCACTATTGGATGCACCCCATGCAATACCTGGCCATTGCGACCATCAATTGAAATAGGGTCACCAAAACCTATTTTCACTCCGGCAATTTCGCAATACTGTTCTGCCTCATATACCTTCAGACTCCGACAACCGACAACGCAGGTTTTTTCCAGACGAACGGCAACAACCGAGGCATGCGAGGTTTGTCCGCCCCTGGAGGTGAGCAACCCATCGGATTGGCTCACCACCTTGATATCCTCAGGAACGGTATCCTGACGAATCAAGATGAGAGGTGTCGCCGGATCAATCTGTCTCAGCTTGCGAATATTTTCTTCAGTGAATACGGCACGGCCAGAAAGTGCCGAGCCGGAAACCCCCACCCCCTTGCCAAGATAAGCGGACTCGAGGGCCGGACTCTCGACAAAGACATTCAGATGCTCCTTTTTCTTGATCGTTATCATATCCCGGGTCTGCAGGAGATAGAGCTCATCCGGTTCGGGGCCCTCGAAGGTAAACTCGATTTCCTGTGGGTTCCATCGTTTTTCATAAACAAGTTCACGGGAAATATGCAGAAGTTTCTGGTAGATCTTTGGAAAACGAAGCTCGAGGGTTTCACCTTCGTGCCGACCGTCGAGCTTAGCCTGTTCGATGGAAATGGCATGACTTGACACCAGTCCGGAAACGATATCCTCACCCTGGTCGCCATAGGCATAATCGCCCCACAGGGCGACTCGCTGTACCTTACGATAAGGATGAGCGGTAAAAACCACCCCCGACCCCGCGTTAACGCTCTTATTGCCAAAGACCATGGCCTGCACAATAACAGCCGTGCCCCACGCATCTGAAACATCCATGATCTTTCGATACTCCACGGCCTTCTGGGTGTCCCAGGAATCCAACACCAGCTGGATGGCATTCACCAACTGGAGCCAGGGGTCATCAGGTATCCCGAGCCCCCTTTGGCGGATAAGTCGTTGATAGGAAAGTGCCAATTCCTGCATATGTGCCGGGGAAAAGTCCCTCTTTAAGCTCACATCGTATTTGGCCTTGGCAGTATTCATGAGAACCTGGAAGTCCTCTCTGCCGATTCCGGAAATCATAGCCCAGGATTGTAAAAAGCGCCGGTAATTATCCCAGGCGAGATAGCCGTTGCCATGGTTGGCAATGAGTTCGGCAATGAGTTCTTCATTCAACCCTACATTGTTGATAGTGGCCATCATTCCCGGCATGGAAATGGCGCCCCCGCTACGTACCGATAAGAGGAGCGGTTTTTCCGGTGAGCCAAAAGTTTTTCCCGTTAACTGCTCGATCTCGGTCAGGGCCTGGCGTACCCGTTCCATGAACTCCTCTCGCGTCTTGACATAGCCGAAGACAATCTCTCGACAGCGGAAAATTTCTGTCGTCAGAACAAATGCTGGGGGTACACTTTTCCCGTCACCAATGAGGGTGGCGAGATTAAATCCCTTGTTACCGAGGTGGATGAGGTTATTGGTATAGGGGTTCGGCTCATGCAGGAGTGACAATACCCCTTCGGGGTTATAGGTCATGAGCAGGTCGAGCCGTTCCTGGTCAAGAAGATCTTTCTGATTTTCAAGGGTCTGGAGAATACGAAGAATGAAATTATCAAGATGTTGCAAGCCGAAGGTGGAGGAGATCAGCTCCCGGAAAAACACCTCGGATAATCTTTGCACGGTCGTTCCCACCTCCAATTCATCGTAGAAATTGGCAAATTTCTCAAGGAGATTTTCCCGGCCAATTTGGGGAATGATAATCGACAGATTATTCTGATGGATATTGGTATAAAAAGCATAAATGATGTCCTTGACTCCTTCCGACATACCTCTGAAAATATCAAGATACTGGGTGTAAGAAAAACGCCGAACCTTCAGCGATGTTTCCAACAGTGAGAGATAGGTGGAAAGCCTTCGAGAGGTAATACCGTCAATCGCCAAAGCCCGGAGAAAGAGGTTTATGCACCTGACTATATTATAGAAAGTAGCCTGGGTGATAATGGATAGGTTGACCGTATCCGGCAGTTTTTCCAGATACAGGTTGGCAAGATTTTCCAAGCGAAAGGTGAGGCTCAAGGCATCGAATTTCCGTTCTTTGTATCTTCCATACACAGAAGGGATATCGGCGGCGATATGCCGTTTATAGTAGATATCCTCCTGAGCCACGAAAGTCTCTTCGGAAAGTATTATTTTTTTCAGACCTTCAAGAGCTGTAAGTAGTGCTTCAAGGCAATGCTCGGTATCCGCATGATCAAGATCCGCGACTAACCGCTCCATCTCGGGAAAGCCGTCATTGACTGCCTTGAGAATTTCCGACCGCAATTGCTGAACACCCAGTTTATATTTCTTGTAAAGCAATTTGTACATCCGTACCAGCAGCTCAAAGCGGCGAACCTCTTCGGGTTTAAGATCTGTCTGGCCGGCGAGGAAGGTGGTGATCGACTCATTGCCCTTTCCAAGAATATCCCCGACCCTGTTGATACCCATACCCGGCCAGAACCTGGCGCTAAGAGCCATAAGGTCATCGACATACTCGCCACTGGTCGCCACCTGACTATAGACCTCTTCGGGGATAAAAGGGATGAGCAATGTTTTCTCTCCGGTCTTCCAAAAAAGGAAAATTGCCTGGACAAAATCGACGATGAGATTGGAACTCTCCACATGTCCCTGCTTACGAAGAAAATGGATCAAAACATCCTTTCGTTTATGGATTTCGTCAAGTTCGGTGGACACATCCCGTAATTCTCCTTCCGAACCAATTTCATTAAAAAAAACCGGCATGAGTTTGGCAAACTGTTTCGACAGGTTGTAAATGGGCTCAATCGGATGATTAAGAAGCTGGGTAATGTCCCGTTGAAAAAGATCGGTATCTTTAACACAGGTGCCCGACAGTTTAAGATGGATGATGAGGGCCGAGAACAAGGTCGAGCACCACTTGGGTTCCCGCATAATCAGATAGAGCCATACCCGGATATTGGCCAAATGTGCCGGATTTGAAAGAGGTTGCCAGTTTTCATCAACACCGACAACGCTTGCGTGTTGGAAGCCAAAGCGTACCACTCCCCAGAGGAAGGCCTCCACCATGCGGCTGTTGCCTCGATCAAACACCTCGCCACCCAGTACCTGGATACACTGCAGGGAGGTATGCGGAAATTTCCGGACATTGGCTTTTAGTAATTTAAAAGCAGTTAGGAGAAACTCCTCGATCTCTTCAAAACTCTGCTGTCTGATCAGCTGCACAAGGCTGCGATTAATTTCCCGTAAGGTCTCTTCATGGATAAGGTACAGTCCATCGGTATCCATGATTTTAAACAAGAAAAGCAGTTTTCTGTTTTCACTAAAATGATGGAGATGGCTCATACCCTGCTGTTCAATCTCGCGAAAAACCGTCTCTGCCGCCACGAGATTGTTCGGCATTGCTCTGTAGTACTTGACGATATCTATATGTTCCGGATAGTTAAGCATGGCCTGAAGAGCAATCGAGGGCTCCCTGTCCAGATCAAGAGCCTTAACTGCCGCCAAATGCTGTTGCATCGTCGCGTGGGATATTGCCTGAAAAAGATTGGAAGAGTGAAAATCAGCCACCGGGATGCTGCAACGGTCAAGGAACCAGGTCAAAGGATCGTCTTCCCTGAGCCAATAATGATAGCATCTGGCGAGTATGGTTCGCACGAGTCGTGCCAAAGGGGCAAAATCAAACTCTTTCCCATCTTTAGCAGCAGTGTCGAGGAGTTGCTTAGCTATTTTTGCAAAAGGGTGCTGGCCTTGAACTATCTGCATCATTATCAGTCTGTCGCTTCGCTCAAACTCGGTAAATCGCCTGAAGACAGTATTCAGTTCCGGCCCAAAGCGGCACAGATCTTCACAGGTAAACTGGCTGACCATTTTATCGAGCCAGACCATCTGCGCTCCGACAACCTGCGAAAGGAGAGTAACGTCGCGGAGGGTGTCATGCATTGCCTCAAAAAAAAGCCGTGCGAAGAGGCCAAATGCTTGTGGTCCTAGCTTGTGGGTACGGTAATGAGAGATGTTTTTCAGTGCAAAGCTGCGCAGTTGCGGTAAGATGATTTTCCAATTGCGAAACGGATGGCAGACTTCAAAAAGCAGCTTCTCAAGGGCGGTGTGCAACCCGTTGTAATGTTCTACTACTTCCAGCAGCACCAGCAGATCATGAGTGATAACCACACGTCCGGCGGTTTCCATCAGGTTGGCCTTCAATGCATCCGATTCAATGACTCTAGCGTTGTCTGTTTCTTCCATATCGACATATTTTCGTTATTGTTGACAGGCATTCAAAATGGTTCCAGCACGTATCTTTGCAGTATAATGAACTCAGTCATGCTGTGGCAAGGGATAAAAAAAGCGCCTTAGAAGACGGATCCTCAAAGGCGCATAATATGGAATATTTAATAGACAGGGAATCAGATTGCCTTATTCGCCTCCATATGAAGAATAAGATCAAGCATTCTATTGGAGTAGCCCCATTCATTATCATACCAGCTCATGACTTTGACGGAGGTGCCAATCACCTTGGTACACTGGGCATCGATAATTGAAGAGTGTGCATTGCCCTGAAAGTCGATGGAAACGAGTGGCAATTCGGTATATCCAAGATATCTGTTCGCAGCCTCCTTCAATGCCTGATTGACTTCCTCTACAGTTGTCTCCCTTTCCACCTCCATGACGGCATCGACCAAAGACACCGTCGGTGTCGGTACGCGCACAGCGAGTCCATCAAATTTACCCTTTAATTCTGGAATAACCAGAGAAACGGCTGCGGCCGCGCCGGTCTTTGTTGGAATCATAGATAATGCGGCGGCCCGCGCCCGTCGAAGGTCGGAATGGGGGAAATCAAGCAGCCTCTGATCGCCGGTATAGGCGTGTACGGTAGTCATCAGGCCGCGTTTGATCCCAAATTTGTCAAGAATAACCTTGGCAAAGGGCGCAAGGCAGTTGGTGGTACACGATGCGTTGGAAACGACATGATGGACCATTGGGTCATATTCATCTTCATTTACCCCCATGACAAATGTTTTCACATTGCCTTTGGCAGGTGCGGAAATGATCACCTTGGCGGCGCCGGCATCAATATGGCCCTGGGCTGATTCCGCATCGACGAACTTGCCTGTGCACTCGGCAACATACTCCACGCCCATTTCGCCCCAAGGAATCTCTACCGGATTGCGATGGTTTGACACGACAACCAACCGGCCGTCAACAACAATGCCTTTATCATTGCTTTGCACGTCTCTCGCGTATACCCCCATAACTGAATCATACTTCAACAGATGGGCAAGTGTTGCATTATCGGTCAAATCATTGATAGCCACAATCTCCACATCAATAAAAGTTGCATCTTTGTCAATTGCCCTGAAAATATTCCTGCCAATTCTACCGAAACCGTTAATTCCAATTTTTACTGTCATATTCATCTCCTGTTTATGTTCGATTCACCGTTAGCCACGACAACCGGCATTTTTTCGGCGATCCAGTATTGGCCTTCCGGCCATTATCACTTTCATTTATCCCTGGTCGCTGTAAAGATTGCTCACTCCCGACATAACTGTTGTTTTCTAGCTTTAGAGTAAAGCTCGAGGTATTTACGCATAACTTTGGTCCATGTGTAATTGTGTTCAATTGCCTTGACTGCCTGCAGCTGCATTTGCCGTTTCAATTTTTCATTCCGATATAACACCAATGCCCTTTCCATGGCCTGCAGCAAATCATGTGGAGAATCGCCATCATAGGCAATGCCGGTAACCCCGTCGATAACCTTTACCAAACCGCCGACATGATGTACGATTGGGATATTGCCGAACAACTGGGCAATGAAATCGGTCAAACCACACGGCTCATACCTCGAAGGCATGACAAAGAAATCACCAGCAGCATACACTCTGTTGGCCATTTCCGGACTAAAGCCGTGTACAAAGCAAACTCGGCCGAGGGACTCCTTCCGTTCTGTTAGACTGATGAGACTGGAAGTGATCTCGCTCGCACCGGTGCCAAAAATCAACACCTGAACCTCCGCGTGCCGCTGCAGCAGTTCAGGCAGGACCAGCATCAGGATATCAATACCTTTTTGCTCGCTGAGCCGCCCGACAAATGTAAAGAGTGGATGGTGGACATTCTTGTCTACTCTGCCGAAACTTTGCACCCCAGCAAACGTGGCCGGATGTTCCAGCAACCCAAGAAGCATTTCTTTGCAACGTTTTTTACCTGCCAGAGTATCTTCCTCCTTTCCTGGATAGAAAAGCAATTCAGTATTGCCCTCGGCTATTGCCTCGGAACAGAAAAATTCGGGATCTATACCGTTGGTCACGCCCTCCAGAAAAACGTTACGCCGGAGCAGTTCATGACCCAACCACCCCGTCAGACTATCACTGTCCGTCTCCCGTAATTCCTTTGCATAATTTTCACTCACTGTATTCAGTATTGCATAATGACCAGCCACCAGAAAAGGATCAAATTTAAAATCGAGCTGATTAGCTTCGATTACATGCTGAGGCAGGGCAGTTATTGAGGCTGCATAAGGGATATCGATAACCTCCTGGTGATAGCCGTATCCCGCGTTATGAATGGTGACGATACAGCCCGTTTCCCGAAAATAATTGCGATATCCGGCATTCTCACGTATAAGTGCCGGCAAAACCGCCGTATGGCCATCATGACAATGTATAACCTCAGGTTTTTCGCCGAGAACAATCATAAGTTCAAGAGCCGCCTTCTGCAGCAGCAGATTCATGGCGAAAAAGTCATGATGCCCCATGGATTTTTTCTGCCAGGGAACGAGATTCTCATCCTGTTCGCTGTATGTATAAACATCCGATTTTTGCCGGAAGCGCTCGGCATCGACAAGGTATAGATTTACCCGATTGATTTTTTTATAATAATAATGCACTTCTTCGAGTATTCGTTTATCCGGCTGGTGCATATCAATCTGCAATCGAAGGGTTCGGTCCGGACAGAAGGGATCTGCCAACGGTTGAAATCCCTGCTCCTTAGCATTTACAAAACCGTAGCGTGGCAGCACTACATGCAGTGACCTGGTGTTTTTTCGGGCAAGAGCTTCGGCAAGTTGACAGACCACATCCTTGATCCCCCCTGCCCCGGCGAGTTGCCCATACTCGCGGCTAAGCATCCAGATTTTCTTTATCCGTTCCTCATGATTCAGCTTCAATTGCTCTCTTTCCCCCTCCAATTTTTTCAGCATCTCGCGTCCATTGCCGAGGACTTAACTGCGGTTTCCTAGCGGCTAATTCGTGTATATATCAAGCTAGTATTGTATTCCTATCACGCAACATGTCAAGAACCACCATTTTTTGCACTTGAATGGCCGGCCATCATATGCTTCCATCATCTCAAAATCACGATGTTTTGAACATATCCAGCGATATTTTGTCGATTCTGATTTTTCGTAGTCAGTCTTAAACAAGATATACTTGGCGTTTCCAGCGAATTCTGCTTTTAGAGATGATGGGCAAAGATTGACTGAAGCTCGAAAAGATCCTATACTTGATGCTCCACAAGAAGATGCTGATAGAGCTCCATTCTGCCATCGCAGAGGGCATAAGGCTAACACTTGGGCCACCTGCCTGCCCGAACGGTACGGTTATTGCCCACGCATAAAAGCAAGTAAAGGAGGGATTATGCCCAATGGCCAACTGAAGATCTCAACGATTTCAAATATGGAACTTGTCAATATCACTAGCGAAATAGACAAAATCCTGGCAAATCAGCTCATCTCCTCGGGAGTTATCCATCTTTTCAGTCCACACACGACTGCCGGACTTATTATCAATGAAGGTGCCGACCCCGATGTTTGCCTTGACATATTGCAAGGATTGGCACATATGGTTCCCCGCAATCTTGGCTATAAACATCGAGAAGGCAATTCGCCCTCCCACATTATGACCATGCTGACAGGCAGCAACCTCACTATTTTTATTGAAAACGGCAAACTGCAGCTTGGCACCTGGCAAAAGGTTTTCTTTTGTGAATTCGACGGTCCAAGATCCCGGCAAATTCGCTGGAAGATTATTGCCGACCCGCAACAACCCTTTGCCAAAAGCCAACACTCGTGAAACTATTATGAATATCGAACCCGACAAAATGTGCTTTGGCCTAACCGAGGAACTCGATCGCCAGTCCTTGTCAACCTTTCTGCAACTCAGCGGTCGTCCTGAATTTACTGAAATTTTTGCAAAAAGGCTTTCCAGTGCGGAGATCATTCAGTTTGTCGATACCTTTTTCGAACTGCTGAAAAAACATTTGAGTAAAAATGAATACCACCAGCTCTTCCTTCTCGACCTGAATCACCACCACAAGGAGTAATGCGTGGCTCTCGAAAAATTGCACGACTTACGCAGTTACTTAGAATTACTTAAAAAAGAGAATCAGCTGCTACTCATTGAAGAAGAGGTTGATCCGTACCTGGAGATCGCCGAGATTCATCGGCGAATCATCGCCGGGGGGGGACCGGCTCTCCTCTTCACCAAGGTCAAAGGCTCTAACTTCCCGGTTACTACCAATCTTTTTGGCAGTGCCAAGAGACTGGAACTCGCCTTTGGCAAAAAGCCCCAACAATTCGTTCGTGACATTGTTCGACTTGCTGAGTCGATCATGCCACTTTCCATTTCCCAGCTTTGGCAAAATAAACAGCTTTTCTTTGATGGACTGAAAATCGGGCTAAAAACAGTGGGCAGTGGCCCGATTCTCGACAACTGCCAGCAACCACCCCTGCTCAGTTCTTTACCAATGCTCACCTCCTGGCACAGTGATGGTGGTCCCTTTGTTACTTTACCACTTGTTTATACAGAGCATCCGGACGGCAAGGGCCATAACCTCGGCATGTACCGAATTCACAGATATGATGATGCCAACACCGGCGTTCACTGGCAGATCCATAAAGGCGGAGGATACCATTATTATGCAGCAGAGAAGCAAAACAAACCCTTACCAATGACACTTTTCATCGGTGGCCCACCGGCTTTGATGCTTGCTGCCATCGCTCCACTTCCAGAAGATTTACCGGAACTCCTGCTCACCTCCCTGCTCATCGGCGACAAACTGCACATGACTCGGGATCCTCTCGGAGGACACAAACTTGTGGCAAGTGTCGAATTTGCCATCAAAGGCCAAGTCCCGCCGCACCTTCGTCACCCGGAGGGACCCTTCGGTGACCATTACGGTTATGACTCCCTGCAGCACGACTACCCTGTATTTCAAGTGAGCCATCTGTATCATCGCAGCAATGCCATTTATCCCGCAACCGTTGTAGGCCGGCCCAGACAGGAAGATTTTTTCATCGGTGATTATCTCCAAGATCTGCTGTCGCCACTCTTCCCCTTGGTCATGAAGGGTGTGAAAGAGCTCAAAACCTTCGGCGAAACGGGCTTCCATTGTCTTGCTGCCGCCAAGGTTTCCGATCGTTATCCTCGCGAGGCGTTTGCCTGCGGCTTGAGAATTCTTGGCGAGGGGCAGCTTTCCCTTACTAAATTCCTAATAATTACCGATGGCGACATCGATATCACTAATTTTTCAAGTCTATGGGTTCACGTCCTGGAAAGAGTTCAATGGCAACAGGATCTCTTTGTGTTTGCCAACGTTTCTCAGGACACCCTTGATTATACCGGACCCTCTGTCAACAAAGGTTCTAAAGCAATGCTCATGGGCCTCGGCAAGGAAAAACGACGCCGGTTGCCGCTCCATTTCACCACTTTTTTGCCTGATTCTTGTTCTAAACCGAAGGTTTTCCTCCCTGGGACCCTGGTCGTTGAAGGCGGTCCCTATAAAGAAAAGCCGACCTTAGCGAAGGAACTTTCAGAGTTTACTGCTCTGCAGGAATGGCCAGTTATCATCCTGGTTGATGATAGCCTTGAAGCCACTTCCTCTGTGCAAGATTTTCTCTGGACCATTTTTACCCGGTTTGAACCGGCTGCCGATATCCATGCCTGTTCAACCTCCGTGCACAGGTTTCATGTTGCTCTCCACCCTCCCGTGGTTATCGATTGTCGCATGAAGCCCTGGTACACAAAAATCCTCGAAGTCGATAGGACGACAAAGGAAAATGTTGACGGTCTCTTCACTAAAATCATTCCGGCAAAATGGCGATGACGGCACCGATTCGTTTACAAAAATATCTTGCACAATGTGGCCTCGCCTCCCGCCGAAAAGCTGAACAACTGATTGTCGACGGTTTAATCAGTGTCGACGGAAAGGTTGTGACAGAAATGGGTACAAGCATCACCCCTGGAGTTAATCTGGTTAGCTTTGCTGGTAAACAGGTAGGGGTTAAGGAAAAACTTGTCTATTATCTGCTCAATAAACCAAAGGGGTATGTCACCACACTGTCGGATCCGCAGGGCAGACCAATAGTCACTTCGCTTGTAAAAGAAGTGGGTACCCGTCTTTTCCCAGTCGGTCGTCTCGATCTTGACACCGAAGGCGCCCTGATTCTCACCAATGATGGCTCACTTGCCCAAAGGATACAACACCCAAGCCACGAAACCAATAAAACCTATGAGGCATTGATCAAAGGAGTTCCAGGCAAAGGAAAAATCTCTCTGCTGGAAAACGGCATACAGCTCGAGGGGAAAATCACCTCTCCAGCCGCTATTGCAATCCTTGCATCGAAGGCTCAGAGTTGTCTGGTGAAAATCACCATTCATGAGGGGAGAAAACGGCAGATAAAAAAAATGTTCGACCTCATTGGACATCCCGTTTTACATCTCAAACGGATCGCCTACGGCAAGCTTATTCTCGGCAGCCTTCCTATCGGCAGTTATAGACAACTTAACCCTGCAGATTTAAAAAAAATATTTTTATAGAATTCTCTTTACAAATCTTAGATTAGCTGATTAAATCTAAGTAGTTACCGGAATCCCTGTCGATAGCCACCTTGAGCAACACTCAACTCATTGATTTTTATATTAATTTTTGCAATACTGCTGCCGTCTTGTTGTTTGAGATTCACCTTATTTTTAGTATAGTGTGAGTATGTAACTGTATTTTTTTGATAATGCATCCCAATTTGATTTTCAAAGACAGGAGTGAAGAATGAACAAATCAGAACTCATCGAGGCGTTGGCACAGGATATCAACATTCCTCATCGAGAGGCTGCGGCGATCACCAACACCGTGATTGAAACAATGACTGAAGCCCTCGCCAAGGGAGAGAGTATCGAAATACGAGGCTTTGGTAGCTTTGTAATCAAAGAGTACGGTTCGTACGAGGGCAGAAACCCAAAAACCGGAAGGAAAATTGAAGTAAAACCCAAAAAACTTCCTTTTTTTAAAGTCGGGAAGGAACTGCGAGAAAAAGTCAATACGAGTAAATAGACTTTTAAAAGCAATTCAAATATCAAGAGTGCCCTCTAAACCGCTTTTTTTGGGGGCGCTCCCTTCTTCGCCAACAAACGTAAAATTGCTACCCTTCAACAATTCCCCCAACCAAGTCATATACTTGGGCATCGGTGATGGCGACAGACACAATATCTCCAGGGCTGGCGATGCCGTCATTTATTAAGACACAACCATCAACCTCAGGCGCTTGACACCGAGTTCTTCCCTGCAAAAGGAGATCTGTTTCACTGCTTAAACCTTCTACTAAAACTTGCTCAACTCTACCGATATATTTTTTTTGGATTTCGGTTGAAAGCTCTGCCTGAACAGCCAAAAGGTAGTCTACCCTCTTCCTTTTAATCTTTTCCGGCACCTGATTGCCGAATTTTTCTGAAGGTGCACCTTCTTCATTGGCATAGGAAAAAACTCCGACATGATCAAGACGGACTTTTCGTAAAAAATCTTCAATCTCCATAAATGCTTTTTCACTTTCACCTGGAAAGCCCACAAGAAATGTGGTCCGGATCGCGATGTCCGGAAGTCGAGAACGAATCCTTTCAATGACTCTCAAAAGCTGTTCACCAGTGTAGCGCCTATTCATTGCCTGCAAAATCCCATCGTTAACATGTTGCATTGGAATATCTAGATAGGGCACAACTCTTTCATTCATCGCCATCAGTTCCAAAAGCTTGTCGGTCACACCGGTCGGATAAAGATACATGAGCCGCAACCAGGGAATTGTAGTCTGATCGAGAAGTTGCCGAACTAGGTTTTCAAGGCTGGTCATATTTCCCAGATCTTGCCCGTAAACGGTGCTGTCCTGGGCGATCAAAGAAAGCTCTTTGACTCCTAAGTTTTCGAGTTTCTTGGCTTCGCGCACAAGGTCTTCAATGGTTCTGCTGCGAAGTCCACCCCTGATCATTGGAATCATGCAATATGAACAACGGTTGTTGCAACCTTCGGTAATTTTCAGCCACGCCCGAAAAGTCGGAGTCGATAGCACTCGTGGAGTTTCATTGGTCATCAAATAACGGTCAGGCAGAATTATACGTTGCTTGAGGTCTCCAGTATTCAAGCGCTTAATGAGTGCTGCAATTTCACAAGCCCCTTCAGTTCCAACGAAGAGGTCAACTTCAGGAAGATCTTCAACCAGCATTTCTTTATAACGTTGTACGAGGCAACCAACGACCACGAGGCACTTATCCGGAAGGCGTTCTTTGATTTTCACTAATTCAAATATTTCACTGATCGCCTCTTCAACTGCCGCCTGAATAAAGCCGCAGGTGTTAATAATCAACACATCAGCATTCTCTGGATCATCGGCAAACTGCCAACCGCCTGCCGTCATAGAACCGAGAATGACCTCCGAGTCGACAAGATTTTTCGCGCAACCAAGACTGACTAAATGGAAAAATGCCATACCTACTCTCCAAAGTTATGCATTGCGGCCAGCACCACATCCAGTGCCTTGGCCTTGGCTTCCAAAAAAATATCTGAGGCAAAACCCGGCCTCCATGTCTTACCCCACAGCTCATCGGAGACAATCAAAACCGCCGTGAATTCGATACTGCGAAAACACGCCGCAGAACAGAGAGCTGAAAACTCCATGTCAACGGCCTCCACTCCATCCTTTCTGTTGAGCTCTTGAAGCATCCGGCGATCCTCGCGGTAGACCGCGTCAGTTGACCACACACAGCCTGAATGCACTATGATATTATTGTCCAAGAACGCCTTTTCGATGTATGAACGAAATATCGTGGACGGTGCCGCAGCTACCGGAAGTGGATAATAGCGTGACGTACCTTCACCCGATTTCGCCTCACTCGGCAAAAGGATATCACCAACTTTCAGCTTGCCGGCAATAGCGCCACACCATCCGAAAAGGATAATTCTTTTCGCGCCCAGGGCAATGAGCTTTTCCATACTCATTGCCGCCATGGGGGCACCGATTGCCGGGCCTGAAACAAAGAACGAGTGATCAGCAGCAACGGTCAGCTCAGAATTAAAGAGATGACGGGCTTCGCCCCCTTGTTGCCTTAATTGCAGATGGCACCGAGATGCCTCGGAGGGATTCACTAGCAACAGCCCGTTCTCAGGAAGGTTTTTTTCCTTTTTCCCCTTTCTCGGATGAATGAGAATATTGGCATCAATATCCTGACGCATGGCAATCCCCTAGTAAAATAGATTTTAAAAAGAAAAAGGGCCGCAGAATACTCTGCGGCCCTTTTCTCCGATCGACGAACGACCGTTATACTCTCATCTGACTATTTCACAAGCGGATTTGCATAAAGAAGAATAAGAGAAATAACCAGACCGTAAATAGCTACAGACTCAGCAAGTGCCATACCAAGAATCATGAAAACCATTAATTTGGGTTGTACTTCAGGATTCCTTGCAAGGCCCTGGCATGCGCCGTTACCTACGGAACCGATACCGATACCAGCCCCTAAGCCGGCAAGACCAATTGAGAGGGCAGCACCAATACAAACGAGAGCGTACATAATATTTCCTTCCATTTTTTTCTCCTTAAAAATTTTTTTGGGGTTTTGGCCTTCTTCTATATTATTTCTGGATTCTATTTTTCATTAATGGGCGTGTGCTTGAGCCTGAGAAAAGTAGACGACAGTCAACAGCACAAAAACCATGGCCTGGACAACGGACACAAGAACACCAAGTATCATGATCGGCAAGGGTGCAAAAAAACTTCCGGCAAGCATGAACAAAATAGCCAAAAGCGTCTCTTTGGCCATGATATTTCCAAAAAGACGTATGGATAGGGAAAGAAGACGGGCAAGATTACTGATCAGTTCGATGGGCAGGAGCAGGGGTATCAACCACCATACCGGTCCTATGAAATGCTTATAGTAATGCAGGCCGTGCTCTTTAAAACCTATTATGTGGTGGGAAATCCATACAATAAGCGTCAGAGCAAGGGTAGTATTAAGACTGGAGGTAGGCGACATAAAACCGGGAATAAGACCAATGAGGTTGCCAACGGCGATATACAGTGCAAAAGTTGCAATCATTGGGAAGAACTTGTCGGCCATTTCCCTGCCCATATTATCGGCAAAGAAATCATCCATTCCGCCGATGACCAACTCCCAGAAATTCTGTCCTTTACCGGGAATCATTTCTAAATTTCCAAGTGTAAGTTTGGACACCAAGAAGAGAAACGCCATTACCAACCATGTGTATGTCATGTACGGTGCACACAGTTGTTCGAGAAATGTATGGCCAACAGGACCATGCGGAATTGGCAGTCCCAATTTTTCAAGGATAATCGAAATAAATAGTATCGGATGTTCCATAACTCCTTTTACCTCCTCCCTCTGAAGAAGTAGTGCCGGGCCACGTCCAAAGAGATGAAAGTGATTGCTAACACTACCGTTGATAAACCCAAAATCAAGCCAAAAATGTTAACCGCCTGGCTCTTAATCAGAACCAACAAGATAACACCTATAATTGCAAGTCGACCCCAGAATTTAAACAAGTATCCCTTATGCCCTTGCCGAGCTTGCGCCTGGCGATCTTCAAGGGCAGGTAACGAAACAACCGAATGAATAACTCTCATCACTCCTGTGCTCGACACCCAGAAACTGCCAAGAGAGATTAATCCTCCAACCAGCACAGCCCAAGCAAACTCGAAAGAAACAATAATTACCGACCCTATGGTCAATACGGCCAAACAAAACCAGCTTATAACCTGCATTTTCTGCAGCGTCAACAAATCTTCAGTCACTCAACCCTCTAGTCCTCTCGTTTTGGCTTGTCTTGTTTCTCTTTATTCCGCCAGAGGATTTCAAGCAAAGTTTTATAACCGGCAGCAATGCCAAAGGCCAACCCTATAAAGGTAAACCATGGGGATGTCCTATCATCAAAAACCTTTTGATCAAGATAGATTCCTCCACCTAAGCCAATAATTATTGAGGCGACGAAGGTGAAACCAACATGACCATAGTTAGCCAGCAGCTGAACAAATTCCTTTTTCACATCCGACATTTTGTCCACCAGCCCCTTGCTTACAACAATTCACCATAATATAAACAAGTTTGGTAGCATGACTCCATACCAAAGTCAATAAAATTTCACCTTCCGAGTATTTTTTTGAATGACCATTCAGTCATTTTCAAAGCTTTATCAAGATCATCGTCACTTTGTGCCGCAGAAATAAAGACGACTTCAAATTGCGATGGCGCAAGATAAATTCCTCCGTTGAGCATTTGTCTGTAATGTTGGGCATACCTTTTTACATCTGCTTGCATTGCCGACTCGAAATCAGTTACCGATTCCTTTGTGAAGAACGCAGTCATCATACTCTCGACGCGATTCAGATGAACATCCATTCCCGTTCTTTTTGCTACAGCCTCAAGTTCTTCGGCAAACCAATGGGCTTTATCATTGAGCTGCTCATAAAAGCCGGGCTGTTGCAAAAGCTTGAGGGTGGCTATACCCGCCGCCATGGCAAGTGGATTACCGGAAAGCGTACCAGCCTGGTATACGGGTCCATCCGGGGCCACACAATCCATTATTTCGGCCTTGCCTCCGTAGGCACCAACCGGTAATCCGCCACCAATAATTTTACCGAGACAGGTGAGATCGGGCAGTACATTATAATAATACTGCGCGCAGCCATACCCAAGACGAAAACCGGTAATCACCTCATCGAAGATGAGAACTATATTCAACTCCCTCGTCAGACTTCGAAGTTTTTCAAGAAATCCCGGTAACGGCGGGACACAACCCATGTTCCCAGCAACCGGCTCGACGATGACGCAAGCGATGTCGAGTTCTTGGTCTCTTAAGGTTTTCTCCAACAGCGACACATTATTGTAAGGAATGGACACAGTGTGTTTTACTATATCTTCCGGTACGCCAGGACTACCTGGGATGCCGAGGGTAAGCACTCCAGAGCCGGCCTTGACCAAAAACGAATCAGCGTGTCCATGGTAGCCGCCATCAAACTTAACTATTACTTTCTTTCCGGAATATCCCCTGGCAAGCCGCACCGCGCTCATAGTGGCCTCGGTTCCAGAGTTGACAAACCGAACCTTTTCAATTGATGGCACAGCTTCTACCACCATTGAAGCAAGATCTATTTCCTTCGGTGTCGGTGCCCCGAAACTCGTACCTGAAGCCGCTGCCGCCCCCACTGCAGCAACGATTTCCGGATGTGCATGGCCTACAATCATCGGTCCCCAGGAACTGACGAAATCAACATACTCATTGCCGTCTGCATCCCAAAGAGTAGCGCCGGCAGCCCTGGCAATAAAGACCGGGTCGCGTCCTACAGAACGGCAGGCCCTGACCGGGCTGTTGACACCTCCCGGAATAACTTTTTTTGCCTGTTCGAATAATTTGCTGGAAACAGAAAAATCCATTTTAAACTCCTTTTTATATGAATATCTTACCGTCAGACTGAGATGTCGATCTGTATAACGTATGGTTCCCGTGAATGAAGGAACAGACTATAGCACGGAGTGTGTTTTTGTGTCAAACACCCTCCCCTTGATTTCTAAATTATTATGCGCATTATAGTCAGT
This sequence comes from Deltaproteobacteria bacterium, assembly GCA_031441605.1. Lineage (GTDB taxonomy): Bacteria > Desulfobacterota > Desulfobulbia > Desulfobulbales > Desulfocapsaceae > Desulforhopalus_A. The sequence goes on along the minus strand of JANNQF010000022.1, from coordinate 32,757 downwards.
CGAATTGCCACCAACGTTTGTGACGTTGAGCCAAACACCTTTTTCTACTTGTCAGTCAATAGAGCAGCAGGTAAAGTTGTTGAGGTGTTTTTCAGTTCGAGGATACTGGCCATCCATGCCTTTAAATTTTACATTCACTCTCTTCACTTTCATTTCCAAAGGAGATACTCATGGCTAATGATAAAGTTTTGCAATTAAACGATGCTGAATTTGATGCCGTTGTAAAATCGTCGCAACCGACGCTGATAGATTTTTGGGCGCCTTGGTGCGGACCGTGTAAAGCAATCGGCCCAATAATTGAAGATCTTGCCACCGAATATGAAGGGAAGGTTACTATTGCCAAAATGAATGTCGATGACAATCCTGCAACACCTGGAAAATTCGGCATCCGTGCCATTCCCACCCTTATACTCTTCAAAGATGGCCAGGTTGTCGACCAAATTACCGGCTCTGTAGGGAAATCCCAGCTGGTTGCACTCATTAACAAAGCAAAATAATCAAATTTCCAGACTCTCTGCCTCAGGCGGCATTTCCGTTACTGCCGACAAGGCAGCTTTTTTGGTATCAAAGGAACTCCTTAAGCCACGATGAAAGATCACTACGAACTTGTAATTCTCGGCGGTGGCCCTGCCGGTTTATCAGCCGGGCTTTACGCTGCGCGTGCCCGACTCGATCATGTTATGATTGAAAAAGGCGCGCCGGGGGGACAAGTTCTGCTTACCGACTGGGTTGATAACTATCCGGGTTTTCCCGAAGGTTTGACCGGTTTCGACCTGGTAGATAAAATGACACAACACGCCAAAAGATTTGACTTGAACACTGAATTGGCCTGTGTCGTCGAGGTCGACCTGAGCGATGTAAGAAGGAAAGTTCTCCGTCTTGAGGAGGGCGGCACTGTCTCCTGTGATTCACTGATTCTTTGCAACGGGGCGAGTGCCAACTCTTTGTACGTTCCCGGAGAAAGGGAGTTACGCGGTAAAGGAGTGTCCTACTGCGGCACCTGTGATGCCCCATTCTACCGAAACATGAATGTCGCAGTGGTCGGCGGTGGTAATACAGCCATCCAGGAAGCCGAATATTTGACTAAATTTGCAAGCAAGGTGACGGTGATTCATCGCCGCGAAAGTCTACGGGCAACCAAAATAATCCAAGAAGTTGCCTTTGCTAATAAAAAGATCGAGTTTCTTTGGAATAAACGAGTAACCTCCATCGAAGGGCAAACAGGTGTCGATCGTCTGCAGCTCGTTGACAATGACGGCACACCTTCGACTCTGAATGTCCAGGGTGTTTTCGTGCTCATAGGTGTGACTCCCAATAATGCAGGGCTTCCACTTGAGCTGCTCAAGGCTGATCAGTGGGGATTTATTCCCACCGATAGAGAATCACGGACGACAGTTCCCGGGGTCATGGCTGCCGGAGATATCTGCAGTAAAGACGTCCGTCAGATCGTTAACGCTGCCGGCGAAGGTGCTGTTGCAGTCCTCGCTGCAGAAAAATACCTTCAAAGTTTAAAATAACTTCGAAATGGGCCCGATGATGAAATCAATATACAAAAAACTCCCACCTCAATTCGGTTTATTCATCTTGGCTATCGGTCTACTGGCTCTTCTCAGCAGTTGCTCTGACTTAAAAAAAACGTTCAATTTCACATCCATCGACGAAGAGGGCAGCGAGGCGGCAAAAACTGATCTCAATTTGCCAGCTAAAGGCCTTTTAACAAAAGGAATGGATGACTACAATGTCGGCAAATATTTTACCGCAATTGAATTCTTCCAAGAAATCCTCAACCGCTATCCCTTTAGCCCGGAAGCTCCCCTAGCGGAGCTGAAAGCTGCGGACTGCAGCTACCACTTGGAGCGCTATGCAGAAGCACTGGTCTTATATGAAGAGTTTGCAAATCGCCATCCAACCAACGAAAGCATTCCCTATGTTCTCTTTCAAAGGGGAATGAGTAATTTCAAACAGATCGACCGTATTGACCGTGACACTACCGGTGCAACTAAGGCCATAAATTTTTTCAAACAACTGCTGAAATCCTACCCCAACTCACCCTACACCGCTGAAGCCAAGGCTCGCATTGCAGCGGCCGGCGAGTTTCTCGCCGACCACGAGTTCTTTGTGGCGGAGTATTATGTCAGAACGGAAAAATACGATCAGGCTAAGGTCCGTCTCAAGTACTTGCTCGCCAAGTATCCTGAAAAGGCAATAGCCGCCAAGGCAAGAGATCTGCTGGCTCGTCTGGAAGCCGGTGATCCACCGAAATCGATCCTCACCTCCTGGCTTCCCAAAATCAATCTGGGAACGTGGTCGCTTACCGGCCAAAGTGCAGCCGAAAACGGCTCTTCAACGGACTAAAAAGTTAAATTTGGTGCTGCTTCGCTTTCATTTCGAATGAAAGCGAAAATTCCTGCCAAACACCATCAAATCAACAAACATTCAGTAAATATCCAGTCGTCATTGATGGATACTTCCATTGCCCTAACCGGGCAAATAGGCACACAAAGACTGCAACCGGTACATTTTTCCGCATCAAAGAATACCCCCATGGTTGGTCTTTCTATATAGAGGGCTCCAGAGGAACACACCCCGGTACAAGCGCCACACTGAAAACAGTTTTTATCATCTCTGCGGATATGGGTAGCTAGGCGCTCGATTTTTACTCCCATTGCCTTTAAATAATCGAGACCGGCGATCACATTGGCTTTCGTGCTGCCCTTCAGTTCTATGATCATAATTCCCTCACGCTGGAGGAGGATGTCAGCTTTGAGGATGTTGAATTCAATATCGTATTCCTTGACCAGGCGGTAGATAAACGGTTGGTCACTGGTGTCTTTTGGAAATCGCAATATGTATATCTGAGTGTACATCTTGTTGCCCCGCTACGGATGGATATGAGTACCACACGCCTTGTCTCATCGCTGCGCAAGGGTGATGTGGTGAGGAATGGCTTTCAAATGTACTTACTAGGTATGGTTATGGCAAGAAACTTTTCGATAAGCTGACCTGCGAACTTTCTGTACCGGAGGTGCAAACCATGATAGGATATCCACTTAAGCTTTGCCCAATCTCTTCTTGTTTTATATCGTTCAAATGAGATAAATGTAATCCACATGCATCCTAACGCTCTTAAAACACTTCTGCAGGAAGTCCAAAGCGGTGCCACTTCAATCGACAAGGCATTCGCAAAACTTGGCTCGTTTCCCTCCGAATTAGTGCCCGATGCCTGCCTCGATCATCAACGACTCATTCGCACTGGAATCCCTGAGGTTATTTATGGAGCCTCAAAATCAGCCACACAGATCGCAGTCATTGCCAAAGCTATGCTGCAGCAAGGTGGCCCGGTCTTAGCGACCAGGGTTAATCCGGAAAAAGCCAGCCAAGTGATAGCAATATTGCCGCAGTTCCGCTATGTCGACGACGCGAGAATGCTCCTCGCAAACCCGACTCCTACCGTTGCAACCAGGTATAGAGGGATAACTTTGGTTATCTCCGCCGGCACATCCGACATGCCGGTTGCGGAAGAAGCCAGGCTAACCCTTGAAACCTTGGGACATCCCGTACAAAAACTTTATGATACCGGAGTTGCCGGACTGCATCGCCTCCTTGGCAAGCAGGATATACTCCGCCAAGCAACGGTCATCATCGTTGTCGCAGGAATGGAAGGTGCACTCCCAAGCGTAGTCGGAGGACTCGTCAGTTGCCCGGTAATAGCCGTGCCCACCTCTGTCGGCTATGGTGCAAGCTTCGGGGGTATTGCCGCTCTCCTCGGCATGCTGAACAGTTGCGCTCCCGGGGTTGCCGTCGTAAATATCGATAACGGCTTCGGCGCCGCATGTATGGCCGAGGCGATCAACAGAAATCTGCCCTCTTGATTTTCGGCGATTGCATATGAATCGACCGATTTTTCCGAATATACTCTGCCATAGCTTGCAAGATTCAGGCTTTGCGTTATAATCGCAAAGTTTGGCGGCAAGCGTTCTTTCCACCCGCTTATTATTTTCTCACCCAGAAAACTCCAGGAAAGTTACATGAATACAACACTTAAAATTAAATTCGCTTTTCTCGTAATGGTCATCCTCCTTTCCTTCAGCACGGTGCTGCCCTCGTTTTACTCCGGCACCCCGGATTGGTGGAAAACCTACCTGGCCCCCAGCGGACTGCGACTCGGCCTTGATCTTCAGGGAGGCATGCATCTGGTGCTCAAGGTCAACTTGAAGAAAGCTGAAGAAAATACCCTCGAATTTGCTGCAAACGACCTGAAAAACGCCCTTGCCGAGCAATCCATTTCGGCCGTGCGAACCTCTGCCCCCTCTGCCAATACTGTCATTTTCACCCTCCCCAATAGCGGATCCATCGATAAGGTCAAAAAAATTGTAGCCGAAGATTTTCCCGACATTGACGGTAAAATCGATGCCAAAGAGGGGAATTTTCCGCGTATCGTTATGACCTTAAAGGAGGAAAAACGGCAATTCATTAAGAAACACGCTGTTGATCAATCTCTCGAAATTCTCCGTAACCGGATTGACCAGTTTGGTGTTGCCGAACCTGTTATCATCCGCCAGGGCGAAGATGAAATCGTTATTCAGTTACCAGGCGTTAAAGATCCCGAGCGAGCTTTGAAACTTCTCGGCGATACAGCGCAACTTGAATTCAAGCTGGTGGCTGACACAGCCGGGATTAATCTTCAAGAACTCATTCACCAGGCTAAAAGCGCCAAAGAATGGCAAGATGGTGAGAGCATGAAAAAGCTTCATCGAGCCCTGCAAAACAAACTTCCAGATAACACCTCAATAAATTTTGAAAAAGAAATCGATAAGAAAACCAAAAAGGAAATCCTTGTCCCGATACTCCTGGAAAATAAGACCCTCATGACCGGAGATATGATTAAAGATGCCCAGGTCCGCATCGGCGGCAGCTTTAATGAACCGTACGTCGGTCTTGATATGACCAGCCACGGCGGCAAGGTGTTTGCCCAAGTCACCGAAAGTAATGTCGGACGTAGACTCGCCATCGTCCTTGATGAGGTTGTCCGCTCGGCACCGGTCATCAGAGACCGCATCCTTGGTGGTTCCGCTCAGATCACCGGCAGTTTCAGCCATGAAGAGGCCGCCGACCTTGCCATTGTCCTGCGGGTCGGCGCCCTGCCTGCTCCGGTTGATATCATCCAGAACATGAGTGTGGGGGCAAGTCTTGGCCAGGACTCCATCGCCCAAGGTCTCACTTCGGGTATCTGGGGGGCCATCATGGTCCTTGCCTTTATGATTATCTATTATCGACTCTCCGGATTCATTGCCAACACGGCCATGATATTCAACATCGTCTTGCTTTTTGCCGGCCTCGCTGTACTCAATGCCACTCTCACCCTGCCTGGTATTGCCGGTATTATCCTCTCCATTGGGATGGCGGTTGATGCTAACGTCCTCATTTATGAGCGGATGCGCGAAGAGTTCGCCATTGGAAAATCGGTACGTTCGTGCGTTGAAGCCGGTTATGAAAAAGCCTTTTCCTCAATCGTCGATTCTCAGGTTACCACCCTGATAACGGCACTCGCCCTGTTTATGTTTGGAACCGGTCCAATCAAGGGTTTTGCCGTAACCCTTTCCTTGGGAATTATCTTCAACCTCTTTACCGTCTTGTTTTATTCTCGTTTTGTCTTTGATACCATCAACACCATAAAGCCGCTGAAGCGCATCAAATTTCTGACCATGCTCACGAAAACAAGTTTTGACTTCCTGCGGATCAGAAACCTTGCTTTTTCATTTTCCGGCGTTCTGGTGGTTATCGGCATTATTGCCTTTATCCAGGTATCCCGTGGCCATGCCAATTTAGGTGTAGACTTCTCCGGCGGTTCGCTATTGCAATACAAAGCAGGCGAGGATTTTACCATGTCTGAGGTAAGATCGGCTCTGACAAAAAGTGGCATGCCCGAGGCCGATCTCCAAAAGGTTGAAACAGAACAGCGGTTGATCGTGAAAATCAAGAAATCTGAAGCCGTTGTCTCTAAACTCGCAGAGAAGGTCGATAAAATTCTTGCCGCCGAACTGCCTGAGAAGAATTTCAAGCTGGAAAGCGAATCGGAGATTGGTTCTTCAGTGAGCTCTTCTCTACGCAACCAGGCAATTCTTGCCATCCTACTTTCTTTTGTCGGGGTTATCATCTACCTGGCCTTCCGCTTTGATATCCGCTTCGGCATTGCCGCCGCCGTATCAACCTTTCACGATGTAATCGTGTTGGTAGGAATATGCTGGGTTATGAATATGGAATTTACGCTGCTCATTGTTACTGCCTTGCTTACCTTGGCGGGATATTCTCTCAATGACACGGTAGTAGTTTTCGACCGGATCAGAGAAAATGCGCTAAAAGCGGATAAGAAGAGCCTGGAATCAACGATCAATACCAGTATTAATGAGACCCTCAGCCGAACCGTCATCACTGGCTTGACCACGTTGTTTACCCTTCTCGCTCTGATGTTTTTCGGCGGGACGGTCATCCATGACTTTGCCTTTGTCCTGACTGTTGGTATCTTGTTTGGTACCTATTCCTCAATTTTTGTTGCCAGTCCCCTGCTCACCCTATGGAAAAAGGAATCTGTTCTAGGATATACGCATGGCTGATCCCACCAATCTGCCTCAGCACATCTCCCAAATAGATGGCGATGCGGTCTTTTCTTTTGACTGCCATCCTCAGGTAAAATGTTATACTGAATGTTGTCGGCTGCTTGAACTGGCACTGACGCCCTATGACGTGCTTCGGTTGCGCCAAGCCACTGGACTCACCTCTGAGGAATTGCTGGCAAAATATATAATTATCGAGCAGGACCCCGGGGAGGCTTTCCCCAGGCTGTATCTGTCCATGGTCGATGATGGTAGGGCCAGCTGCGTCTTTGTCGGCAAGGATGGCTGCTCCGTCTATGCGCACCGTCCTGGGGCCTGCCGTACGTACCCCCTTGGCCGAGCAGTGGCGCGTACAGACAGCGGTGTTCAAGAGCATTTCGTGATTATGCAAGAAAAGCACTGCCAGGGATTTCTTGAAGCAGAAAAACAGACGCCGAGAGGGTACAGCCATACTCAGGGAGTGACTCTTTATAACCAGTTTAACGATGCTGTGCTGGAAATTCTCCAACACCAGGCAATCCGTAATGGTTTCATTCCCTCGCACCAGAATGTTGAACTCTTTATCCTTGCACTTTACAACCTTGACACCTTTCGCGGTGTATTGCTCGGGGACCGCTTGGACTTCATTACCTTAAATAGCAAGGAAAAAGAACACCTGCAAGATGATGAAAATTTGCTGAAATTTGGAATTTCATTCCTACAAAAGCACATCTTTTCTCAGTTTTCACGATTATGACCATGCAAATAATGGGACAACCAAAAGTGCTGAAACTCATTGTATTTGATTGTGACGGAGTCATGTTTGACTCAAGAAAGGCCAACAGTATGTACTACAACCACCTGTTGCACCACTTCGCTCTGCCCCAGATGAGCACCAGTGAAGAAGAATATGTCCATATGCACAATGTCATCGATTCGGTACGTCATATCTTCCGCCATTACCGGAAACCAACATTGGAAGAAGTACACGTTTTCAGACGGCAAGGTGACTATGCACCCTTTCTGCCCTACATGGAAATGGAGCCCGACCTAGTAGCTTTTCTCGAAGCAACCAAAGCGAGATACCATCTGGCCATTTCCACCAACCGCACCAATACCATGATGCCTTTATTGCGGAGTTACAAATTGGAAGGTTATTTCGGCAAGGTTATGACCGCCGACACTGCTGTCAGGCCAAAGCCGGCCCCGGATGCACTTTTAGAAATACTCGATCATTTCGGTTGTCAGCCGGAAGAAGCGATTTTTATCGGCGATTCGATCATTGATGAGCAACATGCTGCCGCCTGCAATGTTCCCCTGATTGCTTTTAAGAATCCTACCCTGCAGGCCAAATATTACGTTTGCTGTTTCATGGATATTCTGAAGCTGCCACCCTTAAGTGGTAAAGACTGACGAATTTATTATTCCAGTCTGCGCTCCTGTTCCTCATCTACTCGTTTCACTCCTTCCATCAACAGCATCATAAAATCGCCTATCTCGGCAGCTCGCATATCCTTTGGTGAAAGGCCGGTGGTAAACCGATAGATTCCTTTTTTTTCACCGAGAATTTTGAAAATTGCTTCTTCACTTCTCAGGTTGCCGTACTCGGCATTGATTATACAACCTTCTCGAAAAGCCACTTTGCCGTGTCCCACGGAAAAACCCAGAGTAAGAATTCCTGTTTTTTGATGCATGTGAAAGATTTGAAACAACTCGGCCGGAACAATTTCATCTATTCGACCGCTCATGCAAGATTCGAAATCTCGGGTGCGGGCAGCATTGGTCTGGCGTAGACGGGAAGCAAGCAATTGGGCCATAAAGGTTTGTACCGCCGGGTTGTTGCCAAGCAATCGGCCAAATACATCGCCTGCCACTGCCAGCACCCTCGATTTCTGCGTTGCCACAATTGTAGAAACCGCAACGTCAGCGCCGAGATAGCTCATTTCTCCACAAATCTCACCCTCGGCAAGGGTAGCCAAATGAACACCTCTATCATCGACACGAAGTTCCCCTTCAACCACGATATAGAGATTCAAGTTCTTTTCACCCTTCCGAATTAATACCGTTCCTTCTTCAATAAAAATCTCATGAAGATGTTGCAAGAGAGTGTTCAATTCGCCGGGAAGAATGGCCTGGAACAATGGGCTGTGAAGAAGATTTGAACCAACCTGCTTCGCCGCCAACTCTATGGCCGCCGCGGCTCCTTCACCTACCGTTTTTCCGTGAACAGTATCTGGCCCGATCAGGGAAAATTTGATCAAGCCTTTGCAACCGCTACAATTGAATTGTGTTCCGGCATATTCCTCAAGGTCAATCGGTTGTTTTCGTAAGAATTTAAACAACAACTCGGTCATGTCGCGCACGAGAATGAGGCAAACCTCTTTCCCTTCCGGACAGGCAAGGGTTTTTTCTGAGAGCAGTAACCGCTCACCAACTTCATAGATGGGGCAGTTTTTTTCTGCACCAATCAAAAAAACAGCGCTAAATACTTTCATTGACACCACAAAACAAACCGCCTTTCGGAAAGGTCCGGAACCCGGCCAGCACTTTGGCTTCCCACATTATTCTCAGTACAAATCCGCTCCGCATTCAAATTCATTTTGTGTTGCTCAAATAAGTTGATATACTAGGGAAAATGGTACGCTATTTAACAACTTCTGCAAACATAATTTATGTCAGTATCTCAAGAACAATTAGGCGAAATCCATCGACAGTTGAGAGAAGTATTCCTTTCTCATCCGGCTATTTCAATCAAACCGGCAAAAGGAGATCCTCCTGAACAATATGAAATAACATACAATATTACCGGATTCAGCAAGCCGGGTAGAGGTGAGGCAACTCTTTCGACAGGGCATAAGGTTGAGCTCACCATTCCGTTCGGTTTTCCACATTTCCCTCCGAGTTGCAAGCCTAAAAGTGACATTTACCACCCTGATTTCGATCCGGCAGCCATCTGTCTTGGGGATTTCTGGCAGCAGCATAGTCAAATCCCCGACCTCATCATTTTCATTGGAAAACTTATTAACGGCGAGAGCTACTCTACCACCAATGCCTTTAATGAAGAAGCTGCTATCTGGTACCAAAGCCACAAAGATGTCTTTCCTATCACTGAGATAAAATGGCAGGACAGCCAGGAAAATGAAACCTTTTCTTCCAAGGATTCCACGACGCAGATTGACACCATTGATGATGCCGATCTATCCCCTGATTTTAATCTACTCTCTCTCGAAGATTTCATGCCTGAAGAAAAACCGGCTTTGGATTCTTCTATCCCATCCATTGAAACGCCTTCGGGCACAAATCTCGGTTTATTACAGCTATTAGAGAACCAAAAGAAGTTTTTCAGACTTCGCCAAACCTTAGGAAAAAGTGCTACTTTTTCAGAACAAATGGAAAAAATTTCCACCCATACTGAAGAAGAGATTAAGAAATCTGAAGAAGTATATCGGGATGCAAAAAAGGCCGAGAACTTAGGAAATCTTAAAAATGCCGCGCGTCTTTACGAACAGGTCGGAGCTATAGCTGCCGACTTTCCAAACCTTGAGGTAGACCAAAAAAGAGTAATTCAATCCTTAAAGCTCCTCGACAAAGTCAACCAAGCCCCTACCGCCGACGTCACCAATTTTGATTTTTCTGATCAACTTCAAGATGATCTATCTATCCCTGATCTTTCAGCCAAAGACACCGGAAAACACAAACTGCGACCTCTCCCAACCAAACGGCGCGAATCACTCCCTAAAGAAAAGCGTCTTAGCCGCAAACTCGTTTTCTCTCTTGTGGCTGGAATTCTTTGCATACTCCTATCTGTCGGTGGCTTTTATTATTTCAGCGCCGTGCAGCGCATTAATGCGGCGCAAGCAGCTCTTAACCAATGTACAGCGGACATCGACAACGCCCGGTTTGATGGAGCAAAATTTTCCTGCGAAGAGGCCCTTGGAAGATTGTCGGGTGTTAATATTATCATGCGATACCGTGCTAAAAAACTACAAAACGATATTGTTGAAATCCTTGGATCGGAAAAGCTTTCCCATGGTCTTGCCGGAAAGACTCTCGTAGATGGCAGATACCTTGCCAAAAAAGATGCCGCCGCCGTCCTTGCTTATAAGCAGTTGCTCAAAGAAGGTGAAGATTTTTTCGATCAGGAGAACTGGATACAAGCGGAAGAGCGCTACGTCAAGATTACAACCATCACCGACAAGAACCCTCTTTTTTCTGAAGTTGCCGTAGATGAAATAAAAAGCAAACTTAATTTCATTCGTTTTAGCATGGTTTTTAGCTCTGCCAACACTTTACTTTCAAAACAAAAGTGGCAGGAAGCGGCCGCAGAGATTAAAAAAGCAAAAACCCTTCTTGACGCCCTGCCTGCAAAGGATAGACAACGGTATTCTATCGAATTGAGCTCGGCCTTGGCGAAATGCAATTTCGAAGAATTTCGGAAGCAAGGAGATGAATTTTTCTCTAAGGCTGATTGGCTAAACGCCATTTCTTCTTACAAATCCGTTTTGCCAACAGAGGAAGATGCTAAAGGAGCAGCGCCGGATACTCTGGCCACACTCCGTGAAAACATCAGCCGCGCTGAACTCTATGCGACTATCGATATGGGAAACAAGGCTTTTATTTCCGGAGCCTGGGATGAGGCAATACAGGAATACAACAAGGCCGGCTCGCTTCTCACCGCCAATCAAGGGAAAATGGATTTGGCGGACGCCCAGGTAACTCGAAAAAAAATCGACAGAATTATCCTGCAAACAACAATAATTCGAGACCGCCAAGCAGCCAAAACCCAGCGGGACGACATAAAAGACCTGTCGGCTGCCAGAAATACGTATCGAAAGATGGTAGCAAATATCAATAACAGTAACTTTGCTACTGAACCGGAATTTCTCGAAACCAAAAAGGCGAGCATTGCAACCATCCAGGAGCTTGATGAAAAAATCTATAGAGCCGAGAAAGAACAGTATTTGAAAGACAGTTTTCGCACTCTCTTTGTAGCGAATTACCCGACTGCCATTCCAGAAAATCTCAATAATCCTATAATCACCTACGTTAAAGAGGCTGAGGGCAAGATGATCTTTAAGATGCAATGCACCGAGACCGGTCAAGGCCGACCTCTAACCCTTGTCATGTTCTACGCGTATGAGAAGGGCAGCAATCGCTGGGATTTTTTTTCCGAAAAACAATAGCCTGGCTGGTACTTAAACAAGGAAGCGGAATTCCCCTTTGCCCAGCAGATTGTGGAGATGCAAAAGACCTAAAATTGTACCGTCATCATTGATTATCGGCAAGGCGGTGATTTCATGGGTCTGCATTATGCTGAGGGCATCCGCCGCAAGCCTCGAACTGTCTATACAGATCGGGTCTTCTGTCATCAACTGCGCAGTGTTTAACTGGGAAATTACCTGAGCCCGAACGAAAGCACGACGAATATCGCCATCTGTAACTATTCCCAATACTTTTTTTGCGCCATCAACCACCAGAACAACCCCGATGTTTTTGTCGTTAAGCACCTTTATTGCCTCGGTTGCTGGGGCATCAGGTGCAATTACCGGGATATCCTTGCCGGCTAGCATGACCTCGGTCACCCGCACTTTCAATCTTTGCCCAAGGCTGCCACCCGGATGATTCAGACGAAAATCCTCCTTTTGAAATTTCTTTCGATTGAGCAGAACTACCGCGAGAGCATCTCCCATTGCCAGCGTTGCGGTGGTGCTTGCGGTTGGAGCCAAGCCTAAAGAACAAGCCTCTCTAGGAACTCGAATATCCAGCACAATGTCGGCAGCCAGGGCTAAGGTTGACTTTTCCTGCCCAGTCATGGCGATAATTCTATTACCTCGTTTTTTGAGGGCAATAAGTAAACCATTCAACTCGGCGGTTTCACCCGAATAAGAAATGGCGAGAATCACATCTCCAGGCATCACCATACCGAGATCGCCGTGCATTGCTTCGACCGGATGCAGAAAAAATGACGGTGTCCCAGTACTGTTCATGGTAGCTGCAATCTTTTGGCCAATAATTCCCGATTTTCCTATTCCGGTAATGACTACCCTGCCTGGACCGGCAAGAATAATTTCAACTGCCTTAATAAAATCTATACCAATACGCGCACGTATCGCTGCCAGTCCCTCTTCCTCAATACGCAGCACTTCTCTTGCATCTTCAATAGACATTCTTTAGTTCCTTCTTTTTGAAACTCAATTTCTCTGTTCACCACAACGTATGCAGCATATATTCTTCAGATCTTGAAGACAAATGATGGGTAATTGTTTTCGAGTTTCGCCATCATAATCATAGTTTTTCGCCAGTGCAAGCGGCACCGCCAAAGACGACTCAAGGCAGAATAAAAAGATGGCCGCGTGACATGGGATAGATTTCATCAGAGTACCTTTGCTTTTTTCCTTACTTTTTTTAAATCTGGTGTATAATGATTGGTTTTAAAATGTTGCACAACTCACCCAACCTTCCCATTTATTTTGTGGAGTTCTCTTATGTCAGATTATCTTTTTACCTCAGAATCCGTGTCTGAAGGCCATCCCGACAAAGTTGCCGATCAGATCTCCGATGCCATCCTCGACGCCATTCTCAAACAAGACCCTTTTGCCAGGGTCGGTTGTGAAACTCTCGTTACTACCGGAATGGCTGTTATTGCCGGGGAAATAACTACTTCAGCCTGGGTGGATATGCCTGACGTTGTCCGCCAGACTATTAAGCAAATAGGCTATAATTCTTCGGAGATGGGCTTTGACTGGCAATCCTGTGCGGTCATTACCTCCATTGACAAACAATCTCCTGATATAGCTCAGGGTGTAAACGAAGGCACAGGCCTTGATCTTGAGCAAGGTGCAGGGGACCAAGGTCTGATGTTCGGATACGCCTGTAATGAAACCGAAACGCTCATGCCAATGCCGATTGCTTTGGCCCACAAGCTTACCAAACGTCAGGCGGATGTGCGCAAAGCCAATATCCTTCCTTGGTTGCGTCCTGATGCAAAAAGCCAGGTTACCATAGAGTATGTTAACAATGTTCCCTTACGGATTGAAGCTGTTGTCCTTTCTACACAGCACGATGCCTCAGTCAACTACGCTGACCTTAAGGAAGGTGTCATGGAAGTGATCATCAAACCGATCCTTCCTGCTAAAATGATTGATGCCAACACCAAATTTTATATCAATCCCACCGGTCGATTCGTCATCGGCGGCCCAGTCGGAGACTGTGGTGTCACCGGTCGAAAAATTATTGTTGATACGTATGGTGGCAAAGGATCGCATGGCGGCGGTGCCTTCTCCGGCAAAGATCCTTCCAAGGTCGACAGATCGAGCTCGTACTATGGCAGGTATGTAGCTAAAAATTTAATTGCCGCCGGCCTCGCCGATGAAATTGAGGTGCAGGTTGCCTATGCCATTGGTATCTCGCAACCTGTATCTATCAACGTCAACAGCTTTGGCACCGGGAAGATCTCCGACGCTGAGATCAAAAAACTTATCACCACACATTTCGATCTCAGACCCAAGGCAATTATTCAACAGCTTGACCTTTTGCGGCCAATCTATCTCGCTACCGCCGCCTATGGCCATTTCGGTCGCGAACTCGATGCCTTTACCTGGGAAAAGACCGATAAAGCCGACCTGCTGCGAGATGCTGCTGGCCTTAAATAATTACATTCTTAAATAATGCATTACTCAAAGTTGGTATCGAAAAATGAAAAACAATACAATGACACAAACATTTACTGATTACAAAGTCGCTGATATGGCTCTTGCCGCCTGGGGACGTAAAGAAATAGCCATCGCCGAAACCGAAATGCCCGGTCTCATGGCTTTACGCCACGAATATCGTGACAAGGCCCCCCTCAAAGGCGCCCGTATCGCCGGCTGCCTGCACATGACCATACAGACAGCAGTTCTCATGGAAACCCTGGTTGAACTCGGTGCCGAGTTACGCTGGTCCAGCTGTAATATTTTTTCGACCCAGGATCATGCCGCCGCAGCCGTCGCTGCTGCCGGCATTCCGACCTTTGCCTGGAAGGGCGAGAACGAAGAAGAATTTTGGTGGTGCATAGACCAGACAATTTTTGGCCCGAATTCTTGGCGCCCCAACATGATCCTTGATGATGGCGGTGATCTCACATTGATACTCCATGATAAATACAAGGACGAACTGACCGCAATACGTGGCATCAGCGAAGAAACCACCACAGGAGTGCATCGCCTCAATGAAATGGCTAACGCCGGCAAACTGGCCTGCCCTGCCATAAATGTTAATGATTCTGTGACAAAATCCAAATTTGACAACCTTTATGGTTGCCGGGAATCTCTTATCGACGGAATCAAGCGCGCCACCGACGTGATGATAGCCGGCAAAAATGCCGTTGTGGTCGGCTATGGCGATGTCGGAAAGGGCTGCGCCCAGGCCTTGCGAGGTATGGGCGCAACCGTCTATATCACCGAAATTGATCCCATCTGCGCCCTTCAGGCAGCAATGGAAGGTTACAGAGTCGTGACAATGGAAGATGTTGCCCACCTTGGCAACATCTTCGTCACCTGCACCGGCAATTTACGGGTTATTACCCGGGCCCATATGGAAAAAATGCCAGACCAGGCCATTGTCTGCAATATTGGCCACTTTGATTCAGAAATCGATATAGCCGGAATCCGTGATCTACCCTGGGACAACATCAAACCACAGGTTGACCATGTCATCTTTCCTGACGGCAAGAAAATAATCATATTGGCCGAAGGTCGCCTGGTGAATCTTGGTTGTGCCACCGGACATCCTAGTTTTGTAATGAGCAACTCGTTTTCCAACCAGGTTCTAGCACAAATCGAACTCTGGCTGAATTCTGGAAAATACGAGAATAAAGTCTATTTCCTGCCAAAACATCTGGATGAGATGGTGGCCAAAATGCATTTGCAGAAAATCGGTGCAAATCTCACCCAGTTGAGCAAGGAACAAGCCGATTATATTGGCGTATCAATCGACGGCCCGTATAAACCGGAGTATTATCGATACTAAGAGGAAGCTTTTCGACTCTTTAAAAACCGGTAGGTGCATCTGTGCATCCACCGGTTTGTTTATTATATTTTCCCGGCTAGCCTGACATCATCCGACAAAACGGTGTGTATCCTCCCAGCAAAATCCTTAACGTGAAGCTGTCCTTCATCGTCAGGCCCCAATGAAACCCCGACAACTATTTTTCCGTCGGACCCCACACATTCCATGTGCTTGCCCAGCAGGAAATCGCGCCGTTTCCAGGCTGTAAGAATCGGCTGAAAACCGTCGCAATTGAATATCTCCAGCTGCTGAAGTACTTCGTCGCGGAGAGTTAAGAAAACTTGAGAGGCGTCAGGGAATGACCCTGTCTTGAGAAAAATGGATGTAACCTTGTCCCGCAGATCCTCTGGAAAATCCTCCAAAGAAGCACTGAGGTTCAAACCGATCCCGATAACGGCGAATCTCTGCGCTTCCGGCTCATTCAGAGCTGAGGATTCGGTCAAAATTCCCCCACACTTTTTGCCATCCAGGAAGATATCATTTGGCCATTTAAGCTGTGAGAATCCGTCTGTGATGCGATCTACCGCCAGCGCTACTCCAAGCCCTGCCGCCAAAGTAATTTTGGGATAGTCTTGTACTCCAAGTCTCGGTCTGACAATAATTGAACAATAGAGGCCCTTGCAGGCTATTGAATGCCAGTTCTTTCCGAGTCGGCCTCGGCCTTCTGTCTGATTGGCAGCGATAACAGCAGTGCCATGAAGAGCACCATTTTCGGCTAGCTTCTTGGCAAGAGTATTGGTGGAGGGAATGGATTCGAAGAAATGAATTGGATACATCGCAAAAAAAAAGCATAAGGAATATTCCGCCTTATGCTTTTTAAAAAATGAGCTCGATTATTCTACATTGCCGATTCCGCCAGCGCCTTCTTCGTTCTTAATGCGGCTGGGGATAGCATACATAGTGGTCGAACCGGAAGACCAAAACATCAATTTTCCTTCCCGTACCATTTCGTTAGCTACGTTTTTCATATCTCTCGGCTTGGTATCAGGATCGCAGGCATAAAAATCCTTGATGTACAGCTGCGGCTTCGGAGACGTTAGCGCTTTCTCCTCAATGGCTTTTTTTAGCTCTTCTTTACTCATTGCCATAACATAACTCCTATAAAGTAGGTTGAAGAAGAAAGCATCAAAGGGCCAGGCAACTCTTTGCTGCCTGACCCGAAAACAACATTCTTGTCTTACTACTTGATATGACTTGTGAACTTAAACTGGGTTGTGGTGCGCCAGGTGTCATAGGCAAGACGATAGTCGTCGATGCTCTTCTCAGTGAACGGAATGTCACATTTCTCAAAGAATTTTTCCCAGCCAATCCTCTCTGCCCACTCACCGATACGCTCATATTTCTTCGCATCGGCAGCATAAGCAACCAAAATTTTCTTGACGGCGGCTACAGTTTCCGGCCACCGCGGAGTAGTATTCGGTAAGAAGGGGATAACCAGTTTGGAGAATTTTGGTGCACTGATTCTGTTGGAAACCTTACCACCTACCAGAATTGCAATACCGTCGCCTTCCGGATCAGCAAGAGGCATAGCCGGACACATGGTATAGCAGTTACCGCAGAACATACAACGCTCAACGGTTACCTTGACTGTTTTGATCTCTTTGCCATCTACTTCAGCCTTTGCGGGCTTAACAGCACCCAGCGGACACGAGGCGATAGCCAGTGGCAATTCGCAAACGCCGGAAATCCGCTTATGGTCAATCATCGGTGGTTTCCGGTGAATACCGAGAATAGCGATATCAGATGCATGGACGGCACCACACATATTCAGACAGCAGGCAAGTGCAATACGCACCTGAGCCGGCAGGGTCATGGAGGTAAAATAGTCAAACAGTTCATCCATAACCGCTTTCACGACGCCGGAGGCATCGGTAGCAGGGGTATGACAATGTACCCAGCCCTGAGTATGAACGATATTGGTTACACCGGCACCGGTTCCGCCAACCGGATACTTGTTGCCATAACTGGCAAGAGTATCAAGAAGCGGTTGAACTTTAGCACGGGAATCAACCATGAACTCAATGTTGTTTCGAGTAGTGAAACGCAAAAAACCGTCACAATGTTTGTCGGCGATATCGCAAACTTCACGAATATATTCAACAGACACTAAACGAGGGGAACCAACCCGAACGGAATATACCTCATCACCGGTCTCGGATTTATGCATCAAAACCCCTGGTTGAGTGATCTCATGCCACAACCATTTACCTTTATTAGCCTTAATGACGGGCGGGAAAAATTTTTCATAATGGGGTGGGCCAAGATCTGAAATGCGGCCTTCCATTGGCTTTTGTGGATTGTAACCCATGGCAATTCTCCTTATTTCTAATATGAATTATCAGCTCAAATTATAACAGCATTAGGCCTTGTGTTTAGCACGGAATTCATCGATGTCGCGCGCAAAACCACCTTCTACCTCTTCTTCTCTCCAGAATATATACGGATTGCTTCGAGGTTCTTTGACATGCTGCGGAATCGGGTCAATTCCCATTACAGAGAGGAAGGTCGGCAAGCCAACACGCTGCATTGTTTCACCAACACGTTCACGGTTCTTACCAACTTCCATCCACCAGTCCCACACCTTCTCGATGAACTCAATCAATTCCTCAAAGTCATTGTCTTTGGAAACCTTGATAAAGGGAACGATTAAGGTGGCAAACTGCGCGCCATCAAGAATTGGAGCTTTAGCTCCAACACAGATGGAGGCACCTTTGTCAAGACCTGGACGCAGAGCGCGAGGCATAACGTTGATGCAGTGCATGCAACGAGTACATTCCTTTTCGTCGATCTTCAGCTCTGCGCCTTCCATCCACATACAGTTGGTCGGACAAAGATTGATCACTTCCTTGGTGATATCAAACTTACCCCAATCTCTACCGCTATGGGCACCACCGTTGGCGGGATAATTGCCGGCAACATACTCTTTCACTGCAGCCTGATCAATGCGGATAGCATCTCTCCAGGTACCGATAACGGATATATCGGAACGGGCGATGGAAGCAACACAGTCATTGGGACAGCCGGAGAATTTGAACTTAAATTTGTATGGAAAAGCAGGGCGATGGATCTCATCCTGGTAATGCAATGTCAAGGAATGACACACTTCTTCAGTGTCATAACAGGACCACTCGCAGCGAGACTCGCCGATACAGTTGGCGGGAGTACGCAGGTTCGAGCCGGAGCCGCCAAGATCCTGGCCCATGTCATGGGTCAGATCCCAGAAGAAGGGCTCAAGATTCTCGGTACGGGTACCAAGAAGAATGATGTCACCGGTCGATCCGTGGAAATTGGTCATTCCGGAGCCGTACTTCTCCCACAGGGCCATCAACTGACGAAGATTGGCACTCGAGTAATACTTTGAAGCAGGCTGAGCAACACGAACGGTGTGGAAATGCTCAACACCCGGGAACAGCTCAGGAACATCAGCGTATCGTCCAACGATACCACCACCATATCCAAAAACGCCGACGATGCCGCCGTGTTTCCAATGGGTGATCCTTTCTTTGTAGGACAATTCCAGGATACCAAGAATATCCCAACACTCAGGCTTGGTTTCCGCCTGGCGCTTAATGTCGGTCACGAAGCTTGGCCACGGGCCACTCTCCAATTGGTCCAACAAGGGCGTCTCACGTTTTGCCATGATTTCCTCCTTTAAATTACTGTTTATACTACAACCTTAACCAAACTTTTTACTTAAAACCGGGATTCAGCCTTCGGCTTATCTTTTTAATCGTAATCATTGCTCCATTTCCCTGACACACTTGTTACATATCACCGAACAGCGAAACAAGATTATGAATTTTCGAATTAGGGTGCCAGAATAGCTGCGCAAGATAGTTTTGTCAACAAAAATCCAATAGACATCCGGCCCCTAAATGAACATCCATTCACAGATAAATATTCTCTACTAAGTTCCATCAACCAATTGATTCAGGAAGGCTTTTTCGAAACTTTCGGAAGTCTCCGTTGCATCAGTCATGGCGTGGAGAAAGCCGGTCGCCAATGCCTTGCCCAATTGCACACCCTCCTGATCAAAAGAATTTATATTCCAGGCAAATCCCTGGAAGGCAATTTTGGCTTCATAAAGTGCCAGCAGTCCTCCCATCACCTTTGGGGTAAGTCTTTCTGCAAAAAGAAGACATGAGGGACGATTGCCAGGAAAGCTTTTATTGGGGTTGTCGGACATCTGCCCTACCGCCATGGCCACCATCTGGGCAAACAGATTCGCGAGCAGTTTCTGTTGCGAGGTTGAGCCACTGACTATTGCGTCCACAGCGTATTGAGAATGTCTGAAGCCTATGAATTCAACGGGGACTTTCTCAGTCCCTTGGTGCAGGAGTTGGTAAAAAGCGTGTTGTCCGTTAGTCCCTGGCTCACCCCAGATTATCGGCCCGGTCTTGGTGGCCACCGCCGCTCCTCTACGGTCTACGGACTTTCCGTTGCTTTCCATATCGCACTGTTGCAGATGCGCCGGAAAACGGTGGAGTGCCTGACTATAAGGGAGAACAGCAAGCGTAGGATATCCGAGGAAATTATGATTCCAGATACCCAGCAATGCGAGAAGCAAAGGGACGTTCTTACGGATATCTGTCTCTTCCGCCTCGCAATCAACTGTATACGCGCCTTGCAGAAAATCCATAACCCTGGAATAACCCATATAAAAACCGAGCATGACGGCGCCAACCATGGAGGTAGAGCTGTATCTGCCACCGATGTAGTCGTACATATAAAAGGAGCGTAAATATTTTCCCGGGTTATCCATCGGACTCTTTTCACCGGTCACGGCGATGCAATGGCGCGCCGGATCAAGTCCGGCGCGTTCGAGAGCCCGGCGCGCATGCTGTTCGTTGGTCAGCGTCTCAAGCGTCGTGCCACTCTTTGAGACAATGCTCACAAGGGTTGTGGTGAGATTCACCTCGGCAAGGACTTGGGTTGCATCATCGGGATCGACATTGGCAATAAAGCGAACCTTTCGCCCTTGCAGGCCATAAGCCTTGAGTGCCTCAAAAATTGATCGCGGACCAAGATCGGATCCACCAATCCCGATATGCACAATGGTATCGAAGGGCTGACCATCTTTGTTAACCAACCGGCCAGTTTCAAGATCGGCTAGGAATTTCCTCAGTTTTTCGATCTCCCGCCGCGCCTCTGTGCTCGCCAGTGGTTCGACCGGAGACGTAGCGAAGATGTCCCGACTGGCGGTGTGTAAAACTTGGCGATTCTCGGATGCAAAGCCCTCGATTCGGTTCATGATCGCTCCGCGGCGCATCATCTTGAACTGCTCGACCAAACGCAACTCATCTGCCAAGTCCTGCAACCTGTTCAACACCCGGTCATCTATACTTTCCGTTCCATAATGTAGGTGCCAGAGTGGGGATCGGCAAATATACCTCGCCAATCGTCCATCATTCTGAAGTGCTTGAGTTCCAGTTAAATCATAAGGATGTTGTGCGAGTCTCACCAGTTCCGGGAATACTTCCGTATCAGCAAGTCCTTTCAATTGAAAAGCCATAGCTCAATCTCCTCTGTCTAATGGTGGCCACGTGTCGCGCCGATCTCTGCTTGTTTTCGAAGCGTCGCAATGGTCGTCCGGTAATCATTACTGCCATATACCGCCGAACCTGCAACAAAAATATTGGCACCGGCTGCAGCAATGTCGGCGATTGATTTGACACCTACTCCGCCATCGATCTCTATATCGATTTGCAGATTCTTCTCCACCAATCGCTGTCGAAGTTGTCTTATCTTGGTGAGTGTCGAGGGAATAAACGATTGCCCGCCGAAGCCTGGATTGACCGACATCAACATCACCAGATCAATATCTTCCAGGATATAATCAAGGGTTGCAAGTGATGTCGCCGGATTGAGAACCACGCCGGGTCTCTTCCCTAGTTCCCGTATTCTTGATACGGTCCTCTGCAAATGGCTGCAAGCCTCAACATGCACGGTAATCCAGTCCGCACCGGATGCGGCGAAGGCATCGACATACCGATCAGCATCGGAGATCATCAGGTGGACGTCGAGTACCTTCTCGGTAACCGCTCGTGCGGCCTGTACGATCAGTGGACCGATGGTGATATTCGGCACAAAATGGCCGTCCATAACATCGATATGGATAATGTCGGCACCAGCCTCGTCAACAGCTCGTATTTCCTCACCCAACCTGCTGAAATCAGATGACAATATCGACGGTGCTATTTGTATTACTTGCTTCATTGCTTTCCTCGGTTTTTCCATGATTATTTTGGAACCGCTACGAAACTTAGAAATATCTGAGAATTTCGTTACGACTGCTTGTGCCATCCCGATCTGGTTAGCCTTTGAATTCGGCTGAGACGATTCCCTCGGAATGCAGGGTCAAGACTTTACGCAATGGGTGTTATTTTTCGCACCCTGTCCCCCGGCAACATCTCAATCCATCCGTCCAGTTCAAGATAAAGCAACAGCTCACTGACCCGCGCCGGGGAAAATCCGACCTTGTCAATGAGTCCCTCTCGCATTTGTGGATAGGAATCAAGGTGGCTGAGCAATGCTAGCGCATCCGGATCAAGCCCGGAAATATTTTCTTGTCTGTCCCCACTTTTTTCAGGGCCACCATTGAGAATTGGTAAATTCAGCTCTTCGACAATATCGGCAGCGCTCTGAACCAATTTGGCGCCTTGTTTCAGCAACCAGTGTGTTCCCTCACTTTTACACGAATCAATGTGGCCAGGCACGGCAAAAACCTCCCGCCCGTAATCGAGAGCAATCTGCGCAGTAATGAGCGAACCGGAACGTTTTGCCGCCTCGACAACCACAACGCCTTTGCACAACCCGGCAATAATTCTGTTGCGTGCTGGGAAGCGGAAACCCTCCGGACGGGTACCAAAAGGATACTCGGACACCAGAACGCCGGTTTCACCAATTTTGCGAAAAAGTGGGAGATTCTGCCTGGGGTATACAACGTCAAGCCCACAGCCAAGAACCGCAACAGTACTGCCTGTTCCAGTCAGGGCGCCGTTGTGTGACTCAGCATCTATTCCAAGTGCCAGACCGGAAACAACAGTCAGCATGGAGGCGGAAAGCTTGCTCGCCAGAGTAAAAGCAATTTTCCGTCCGTACGCGGTTGCCGCCCGTGAACCCACAATGGCAACCGCAGGTCGGGCCAAAAGCTCTTTCCGGCCAAGGACATACAACACCGGAGGGGGGTCGACAAGTTGCTGCAGCAAGGGAGGATAACCTGCATCTTCAAAGGAAAGTGCCCAGCCTCCGGCAGCCGTCAGCCGGTCGAGTTCTCTTTGTCCATCAGCGGCAATATCCGCTGGAGAAAAGAGTCCAGAAATCTGCTGCTCGCGAATTCCCTTTACCTGCAAGAGTTCTTTTCTTGATGCTCGGAGGACAGCGG
Organism: Deltaproteobacteria bacterium; assembly: GCA_031441605.1. GTDB lineage: Bacteria > Desulfobacterota > Desulfobulbia > Desulfobulbales > Desulfocapsaceae > Desulforhopalus_A. The sequence goes on along the minus strand of JANNQF010000022.1, from coordinate 9,732 downwards.
TGGGAGAATGAAAATGATCAATCAGGCGCCAGAAGCTTGTGAGACCGAGACCAGGCACTAGGCTCAGACTGATCCAATCAAGGTTGGCTGTCAATTTCCGCCTGCCTTTGAATCTGAACCGATCGGTTTATGGAACAGCCTCCGGTCCATTTTATGCTTGATCCATCTTTCGTCATGAAACCTTTTCAATCGGTCATGAACACTTTCAATTCTTCAACTCGAGAAGGATGCTTCAGTTTCATTATCGCCTGTGCCTCAATCTGCCGAATACGCTCTCTGGTAACTGCGAAGCACTTGCCCACTTCCTCGAGGGTATGATCGCAATCGACATCAATGCCATAACGCAACCGCAGCACTTTGGCTTCACGGGGAGAAAGTGAGGACATCACCTGACTCAGACATTGCCTGAGACTTGCGACCATTGACACTTCATCCGGCCCGAGTTTTTCCTTATCCTCAATAAAATCGCCAAGAAATGTTTCACCGTCATCACCAACGGGGGTGTCGAGTGAGATCGCATCTTTGGCAATTTTCAATGCTGACTTAACTTTGCCCACTTCGGTCCCAAGTTGTATGGCCATCTCCTCGGGCGTCGGCTCTCGATGCTCTTCAAGGAGGAAATCTTTGGACACCCTGAGCAGTCGATTGATCGTCTCAATCATGTGAACCGGCAGACGAATCGTCCTGCCCTGATCGGCAATTCCGCGAGTGATAGCCTGTCTTATCCACCATGTGGCATACGTACTGAATTTGTACCCACGGTGATAATCAAACTTTTCCACCGCCTTCATCAGCCCGATGTTGCCCTCCTGGATAAGATCGGAGAACTGCAGACCGCGATTAACAAATTTTTTGGAAACGGAGATCACCAGGCGTAGATTCGCCCGCACCAGACCTTCCTTCGCCTGTTTATAAATATCCCAACCGGCATCAATTTCCTGAAGAGCCTGTTGCAACTGCTGCTGATCGATTCCCGACTCTTCAAGTATCTGACGGTTCACCTGCCGAGCAATGGCTTCAGGCAAAGCAGAGTTGGTCGATACGGGCAATTGTCTGCTATGCTGCGTAATCAACTCAACAAGGACTTTTCGGAAGCGTTTGGACAATTCCTCTAGTCCGTCTGCCATCGTTTTGATACACTCGACGCAGATATATTTTTCTGCAAACAAACCGGCAATCTCTTCTCCTGTTTGAAGAATTTCCTGAAAAAGTGCGTCGGCTTCAGCAGTATTTTCCGATAACTGCAGAAACATCGCCAGTAAGCCCTCTCTCTTTTTATTCAGGGTGACCGCCTGTTCGACCCGAGCTAAGAAATCCCTGCTTTCCTCTTTAACCGTGCCGGGCTTATTGTCGAGGATTCCACCAATAATCTGGCAGATCCGGTCACTATTGGTATCAAGCCCTCGAACCACCTCACGCAATGCTGGTATTGCCAGCGGTGCCTTGAGGACAGCGTTCTGAACCCTTTGCTTGCCGGCTTCCATGGTCTTGGCAAGCTTCAATTCTTCTTCGTGATTGAGAAGGGTAAGCGTCCCCATTTCCCGAAGATAGATATTCATCGGATCAATAGAACCATTTGACTTGGTGCCTTTGTCCTGTTCCTCGGAGTATCGAGCAGCTCTCCGCCGGTCACTCTTGCGCCGGTCATTTAGGGAATTGGCCCGACGATCTTGGCTCCGGGCAGCTCTCTTCTCTAGCAGGAAATCGGAGTTTTCTATGGGGGCAGCCATATCTTCAGCAAGATCATCGGTAAAATCATCAGTTAAACCGTAGGATGATGAGTCCTCTTCTAAATCATATTCCCTCATACCCTCATCGGCCTCTCTGACTATATCGTCTTCACTTCCTGCCAACGCCATGCATCTCTCCTTTGAGCAAATCACTGTAAAACCAATATGTCGATGCTTCCGGTCAGCTCCTATAATCCGCAAAAACCAGTTATTCGGCGACAACATGCTATCAATTCAGATTTACCAACATCAATCAAACGAAACAAGTGGAAATGTCAAGAAATTTCCTTGCAATATTAAAAGTAATTCAATTCTCGCCGCATTTGTCAAAAAAATGACCCACGAGGTAACAAATGTTGCTGATTTCGAACCGCAGAACATTTCCAATATGCCCACTTAGAAACAGTTACAAAGCGCCTCATCACAATATTTGACCATGCAACTTACTGGTGATTTTGATCTTCTCAGCCAGCAACTCCTGCAAAAGATGCTGATCACCCGCTTTCTCAGCCATCTGGATACGTTGCATTACATCAGCAGATTGCTCTTTCAATTGAAACTTACGCAGATACAGAAGAAACTCTGCAAGCTCATCGCAGGAATTTTTTTCATCTCCCTCCGATGAGTGCACCGGGGCGCGGAGAAGAAAATCGGCGACGAGGCTTCGTTCGACACCGTCCGGCAACACGGTCAATAATTCTTCGGGTTCTGCCTGGGGATTTTTTGCAAGCAGGCTCTGCAGCTCTAAAAAGAGCAGTTCTCCGATTCCCCCGACAAGGCCTTGCCTCAGGCCGCCCTCGGCCAGTTGGGGAAAAAATTGCGGATGAAGAATCATGAACTCAACAAGCTGGCGTTGCGCCATCGCCAACGGCATTACCGGTTCGGCCCTGTTTTTTTTCGTCGGCTGGGCTTGCGAATTGACATTTGGTTCGGAGGCGCGGTCAAGACTTACATCAAGCTGGCTCGCCGCCAACCCAAGCTTCTCAGCAAAATGAGCGACAAAGAGCGAACGCTGCAAAGGAGAAACCGCTGCGGCAATCAAAGGCTTCAACTCTTCCAGGATTTTGCTCTTGCCATCTAAGGTAAGCCCATGTCGATCTATCATCTGATCAAGGGCGAATTCAGGCAAGGCCACCGCCTGTTCGAGAAGAACGTTCAATTCTACCAGCCCATTTTCTCGGACAAAGGTGTCCGGGTCATGGCCCGTCGGGAGAAAGGCGACTCTTCCCGGGATCTGTTCCGCGAGAAACAGCGGCACTGCCCGGACAGCCGCTTTCCTTCCAGCATCATCGCCGTCAAATAAGAGTGTCACTTTCTCGGCAAAACGTTTAAGCAACCGGAGTTGCTCGCGGGTCAAGGCAGTGCCGAGCGGGGCCGCCACATTATTGCATCCATGGGCAACTAAGGAAATGAGGTCAAAGTTCCCCTCGACCAGCACCGCTTGGTTTTGTCGCCTGATAAATTCTTTTTGCTGAAACAGGCCAAGCAACAATTTACCCTTGTTAAACACCAGACTTTCCGGAGAGTTGAGATACTTAGGCTGCCCCTCCCCGACAATCCTGCCACCAAAGCCGCAGATCCGACCGCTAATATCCGAGATCGGAAAAAGTATCCGGTCCCGGAAACGGTCATAGCTGCCGCCTTGGTCCTTTTCCACCAGCAGCCCCGCCTCAACGGCGATCTTCATTTCTTCTTTACCCAGTTGGCTGCCAAGAAAATTCCAGCCGACCCCTTCAACCGCTGGGGCATAGCCGATGCGAAACCGGGTCAAGAGCTCGGAACTGACGCCCCTTTTGTTTAAATACTCCCGTGCCACCCGAGCACCCGGCGCATCCAGCAGGTAATGACTGAAAATCGAAGCACATTTCTCGTTGACGGCAAAGAGCAACTCGCTTCTTTGCGCCCGCTGTTCCTCTTCTTTTGATTGGCGCCGCTCCGGCAATTCTATTTGATATCTTTTGGCCAGTTCCTTTAAGGCGGTAGGGAAATCAACATTATGATATTTCATCATAAAGCTGAACACATCACCCGACTCCCCGCAGCCAAAACAATGGTAAAACTGCTGGCCGGAGTGTACAGAGAATGAAGGGGTTTTTTCGCCGTGGAACGGACACCGCCCGAGAAAGCGCACTCCGCTTCGCTTCAACTCTATGCACTCCCCGATAATTTGCACAATATCAGCCCGCTCTTTAATAAGTGCGGCAACATCATCCCGTGATTCGTTTACGGCCATTGTTCCATCCATGTAAAAGTACGGTGCATCTTCCCTGCATTCATATTATACTCCCCTTACTTATGGGATGCCATTGTTTGACCGGCTTTTTCCCGCCCCCTCAACCTAATTTTCCGGTTTTCGGCATGGAAGATTTCGCAAACGCCATCGCTTATGAAGTGAAACAGGAGATTGCCGACCGATATTTCGGCTTTCGTACCCGGATTGAAAGCCAGGCGAAAGAATACCTCGCAAAAATGCAGGCAACCAGCAAAGAATTTAGCCTTGCAATCCAGCTCGATCTCTGCCGCATACAGTTCCTTTTACAGGAACCACGCCTTTTCCGCTCATTCCTTCAACTCATCGACCTCCCCTTGGAGGAAGCCATAAATTTATGCAGTCGACAAGCGCCTCCCAAGGGGCAGGAACTTTTTATAGCAATGCGCGGTGAAGGCTTTACCCGCTGGCGAAGATTTCGCGGGTTGGCGATACTCGTCTACCGTTCCTTAGCAGACAACATTGCAACATACCGTGACATATACCTCCTGCTCCAGGAGGAGCACACCGAAATCTGCATGGAAATCGACAAATTTCAGCGTCAAAACGACCTTTCCGACATCCTCTGTTTTCTCCGCAACTTAGATTCCCCTGATGCGGAAAAACTGAATTTCCTCCATTCCAACTCCGCTCTTCAATGCGCCAAGACTCTTGGGCACGATCTGCACATTGCTCCCCCCGCCCCTGTCACCGAGGCCATGATTTTACTGAACCTCCTGCCACAACTCCAACAAATAAAGGGACAATTCACCGAACTCCTCAAGCAGGCTTTTGCCCGACATGATCGTTCAGACGCAACAAGCGCTCCTTTCTGACCAAAAACATCTCAGCCAAGATTTATTGGTGGATATGGATGAAGGATATTCTAAAAATTTGCTTTTTGCGCATCATAAAAGATATAATTTGAGTATAATGATCGATCTCCACAAACGAAACGGCGACATTGTGGCGGTCTCCGGAATATAAATCAAGAACCCTTGGCGCTATGACCGACACCCGGTATTTAACAGCCTCCGATCTCGGCAACGACCAGCGCCTCAAAGAGCTTGTCCGCCCGTTCTGTAGGTCAGCTCTTTGTCTCTCTTCTGGCGTTACCCCTTCTCCAGAGGAGTTGTGCAAGGCCACTCTCATTCTTATCACCGATACTACCGTGGCGATTCAAGCGCTCTTGGAACACTCTTCCTTGCCGCCTTCCACGCCGATTCTTTTTCTCGGTGTCGGGACCTCTGTTCCTCCTCTTTTTCAACACTATCATGACAAGTTGCTGCTTGATTGTATGTTGGTTCCCGTACCTCTTGACATTTTCCGGCACCGAATAACCTTTCTCAGCCGGGTGCAGAAAATGAGCGTTGAACATCATGCCAATTCCACCACTCTCAGTCGGCAACTCGATATTCTTTCGACCCGGGATGGCTTGACTGGGCTTTATAATCGACGCCAGCTGACCACGGGTCTCATGCACCTCATTGAGAGCACTAAAAATAACGGCGTAGATCTTTCCCTGCTGCTTTTCAATATCGACTTTTTCAATACCGTCAACAAGACCTCAGGCTTGCAATACGGCGATTTCATCCTCAATGAAATGGCGGCAAGACTGACCTCGTCCACAGCCTCGCGAAAAAACGATAGCTGCTATCGCTTCTCCGGTGAAGAGTTTATCGTTCTCATGCCCGGCGCAGGTCTTGACGAGGCGAAAAAATCTGCTGAGAAAATCCGTAGGGCCTGCTGCGAAAAGCCCTTTACGCACGGCAGGATAACCCACAGCATAACCGTCTCCATGGGTCTTGCTTCCTTACAGACGCATAATCCGACAAGCCATGACGATTTTATTCATATGGCAGAAACTGCACTTTTTATGGCCAAGGCCCGGGGGCGCAACAGACTGCAAATATTCAATCCCCTGAGCTGCCCAGGCCAGCTGACACCCAGAAAATCAATGGCCTTTCTCAAGGACTCGCTGCAACGCATCATGGAAAGAACGAGAAGTTCAGCAATTGCCTCGGTGCAACTGCTTGCCAAGAATGTGGCCGGGCCTGAGCATCAGATCCATGCAACCACCGTGTCCCACTATATCAATCTCCTCGGCCAGCAACTCGGTTTACCGGAACAGCATATCGAAACCTTTCATAATGCCATCACTCTTTGCCACGGTTTTCGCTCTTTGCTCCACAGTGATCTTATCGGCAAACCCGAACAGTTGTCCTGCAAAGAACGAAAAATCATTGACGACTTGCCATTCAAACTGACTGAGCTTACCACTATGTTTGATTACTTTTCCGATGAGCGTGACGTTTTGCTGTGTCAGGGAGAGCGTTTCGACGGCACCGGTTACCCGCGCGGGCTCCGAGGTGATGAAATCCCTCTTGGTGCAAGAATATTGACGATCATTGATGCGGTTGCAGCGATGGACGCCGAACGTCCCTATCGCCGCAAACTGACCGCCGAGGAAATTATCGTCGAATTAAACAAGGAGGCCGGCAAGCAGTTTGATCCATTCCTGGTTGCTCAGGTTTTCACGGTCATAGAAAAAGACCATCTTCTCAATCTGGACCACAGGGTCCTTGAACAAGCCCGCCAGGATCTGTTCAATACTTTTCCAGAGCTCAACCTATGACAGATCATTATCTCAGTTCAATTAACTCGAAGATTGAATCATTTCCGGCCTTACCGGCAATCGTCACCAAGATTATGGCCGTGACGGCCAATCCCGATTGTTGCGCCAATGATTTGATGCGGATCATCCTGCCGGATCAAGCCATGTGTGCCACTATTCTGAAGGTCGCCAACTCGGCATTTTTTGGTATTCCCCGGGAGGTTAGTACCCTTGAACGGGCGGTTGTTGTCCTGGGATACGAAGAAATCAAGAACATTGTAATCGGTAAGGCCATTTTTACATCGTTTCCAAGGATGACCAAAGAGACCAGACAAAGGGTCGGCTTATTCTGGGAGCACACCTTCACCTGTGGCCTGGCGGCAAAAATCATCGGCGAGCAGCTCCATCTGTCGCCCAGTGAGCTGTTTATTGCCGGACTCATTCATGATATCGGTAAGCTGGCTATGTTTCTTACCTTTCCTGAACAGTATCCCATCCTGCAGGAACTCGCTAACCATCCTCTTTTTGATACTATCGCCGAAGAGAGGAAAAGCTTTGCCATAAGTCATGACCAAGTGGGGCTGCAGTTGGCAAAGAAATGGCTGCTCCCGGAGCAGCTGGTTGCCGCCATCGGCTACCATCATGCCCCGCAGGATACTACGACTTTCCGCCAGTATTCCCTTATCATCCAGGTCGCCGACATCCTCTCTCTCATGTATACCAGCCCGGAAATTCTCAAGCCCGATGACGTGTCAAAAATCTTTGCTGATTTCCTGCCGGAAACCGGTGCCCTTTGGCAGGAAGCAGGACTCACCTGGGATGACGAAAATCTCGGTATGTGGTTTGAGGGGTTGAAACGTAGCCGGCAAAATGATCAGGCAATTCTCAGTATCTTTGCCTCGGCATGAAAATCACCTCCATTAAACGCACCATTCGAAACACCCGAAGATTTACCGAAATTATCAAGGTTCTCTGCAAATTCGGATTTCGCCAACTGGTGCAAGACACCGGCCTGCATCGCCTCCTCGGCGGCAGCAGCAGCAGCAAGGAAGAGTTCGACACGCTCCCCGGCAACGGCCATGAGGCCCTACCCCGTCCGGTTCGTGTCCGTATGGTTTTGGAAGAGCTCGGCCCAACCTTCATCAAACTTGGGCAGATCCTTTCCACCCGCCCGGATCTTATCCCCCCGGAATGGGCGAACGAACTCAAGAAACTCCAGGACAATTGCCAACAAGTCCCGTTTGCCGACATTTATCAAGTCCTGACCCTAGAGTTCCCGGGCCGGCTCGACCTGATCTTCACCTCCATTGATGAAACTCCGCTGGCAGCCGCCTCTATCGCCCAAGTGCACCGAGCCATTCTGCAGGACAGTACTCCGGTGGTCATCAAGGTTTTGCGCCCCGGTGCACGAGAACTGATCGAAGAAGACATGGCCCTGGTTGAAAGTCTGGCGCAGCTCCTTGAGCAGTATTTCTCCGATCTGGGCTACAGTCCGACTGCTGTGGCCAAGGAATTTTCCAGGGAACTCCTCAAAGAACTGAACCTTATTATCGAGGGCCAATCCACCGAACGGTTACGCCGATATTTTGAAGGCGATGACAATATCAGCTTCCCTAAGGTTTATTGGACGGCAACCACTCGGAATGTATTGACCATGCAGGAAATAAAGGGCAGACTCCTGGCAACCGTCCTGCCTGAAGCGTTAACCGCGGCGGAACGGCGAAGTATCGTCGCCAACGGCACCGATGCAGTGTTCAAACAGTGCCTGCGTTTTGGCTTTTTTCATGCCGATCCCCACCCAGGTAACATTTTTCTGCTACCGGGATGCAAGCTCTGTTTTATCGACTGCGGCATGACCGGGCAACTTGACCGTAAGACCACGGAACAGCTCATCAATCTGGTGGCGGGAGTAGTAAAAGGCGACATTGACCGATTGTGCCGAGTGGTGATCGAACTCACCGAGGTTGACCCGGCCATCACCGACAGCCGGGATTTCCGACTTGAACTGCGGCACCTCACAGATCATTTCCGCAACACCGATCTACAACATTTGAACATCTCCGGCCTCCTTGCCGATTTTTTCGGTATGCTGCAACGATACCGAATCCAATGCCCAAGTGATCTCATGTTGTTGACCAAGACCTTGACGACTATTGAGGGTGTTGCTGCCCACTTTGACCCTACCTTCGACGTGCTCTCACATGTCGAACCTCAGATCCAAGAAATTGTCATAAACCGGCAGAGCATGGGGGCAATCCGCGATCGTATTTACAAGACGCTTGCCAGCTCTCTGGAAATTCTCGAAGATTTACCGGGTGATCTGCAGCGTTTTCTCGACCATGCGAGACACAGTCGCTTTACCCTCAATCTTGAATTGAAAAGGATAGAGCACCTCTCCGAACAACTCGACACCTCCAGCCGTCTCATGGGTATTGCCATGATCATTGCAGCCCTAATCGTCGGCTCCTCCATCCTCATTCTCGCCGACCGGATGTCGCGGCAACCCGGTTTTATAGGTACCCTCGGAATCCTCGGCCTGATCCTTGCGGGCATCAATACAACGATTTTCATCATCTCCTTTTTATTGCCGCGTAAACATAAATGAAAACCATCGGCAATACCACCGACCGCCTCACTCCTGAGTGCTATAAAGGAAAAATTAGCTGAGAGGCACAGCTTGGCTGCAAATATTAGCGAAAATTGCAGGATCAAGGCTCGCAGCCCCGACAAAAACGCCGGACAGCTGCGGCAGCTGGAAATATTTGCCGACATTTGCCGGTTGGAGCGCACCCCCGTAAATTATCGGCCAGGAGCTAAACATCTCCTTGATATGGCGCACTAAACGACAACCTGGCGTGGTTCTTCAGCAATCCTTGCCCCCATTGCCTCAACCGCAGTATAGGCCACCAACAGCGGTTCTGAAAGACTGTCTTCAAGTGCCCCAAGCTGGGCCAGGGCGTTCGATCCATCAACACAGACAACGGGAATGAGCCGGGCATCAACCGCCTCGGAAACCTTGTTCGCCACATCCATATTGGTTTCATGAAAGTAGCGACGGCGTTCGCTATGACCAACAAGTGCATAACCGGCAATCCCGGCAACCATGTCCGCAGCCATCGATCCGGTATAAGCACCCCTGG
>JANNQF010000021.1:0-6159 GCA_031441605.1 Deltaproteobacteria bacterium | reverse complement strand
TTTCCAATCAATTTAGGCACTACGGCATGCAGAAGTGATTTTTGCCAGGCATGGATTACCGTTGCCCGCTTTTTGGCATCGCTTCCGGGCCGAACGATCAGGGTGATGTGCTTATGATCGAGACGGACCGAGGGTTTAACTTCCTGATACTTGACCGTCAGCAGATGTCGCCGCCCCCAGAGATAATGGCTCTCACGCTCGATAAACCGGCGCGGCGTTTCCCGTGCCTGGTTCGCTAACCTTTGTTGTTGCTCCCGAATCCAACCGAGTTTCGAGATTGCATACGCCCTTGCCACCTCCAACCGCGTCGCCTCTGGGGCGACCAGGGTCACCCGTCCGTCCGGCGGATGCACCGAGAGGTGGACATTCTTGATATCTTTCTTTGTGACCACAATGGTCAACTCACCGAGTTGGATGATCTCACTCATCAGTAGCCAGGTTGGTTCTTGATAATCTCGAAAATGGACAACGTCGCATCAGGGTCCCGCGAAAGCTTAGGATATAAGGCATTGAGCAACTGCTTCTCCCGCGTCTCGTCCCCTTTCCATCCAGCCGGCGCTTCCTCGCGCACGACCCAGTCAATTTCAATGGCAAGCCGCGCCCTGTCTTCATCGGCCATCGGATAACGAAAGGTCTTTGCCGGAATGCCGGCCAGATTGTTGTAGAGCACTGTGGCCTCCGGCTTGCCGTGGAGCATCGCCGGAATGCCGGCGTCCGGCTCTTTTCTCCCCAGTTTCTTCACCAGCTCCTCGGCCTGCGCCAGAAATTTTTCATAGGCGGCCGTGTCATCCCGGCTTTGTTTAATAAGATCGGCAAGCAGTTTCGACATCTCGGCGTAAAACTTCGGGTCGGTCAGCTGGTTGCGGATGATAGTCTTCCTTACATTATTGATGATCCCTTCGGCGATGGCATTGCGGGAGAGCTTGCCTTTCTGGTTGAGCTTCCTGGCAATGGCGTCGTGGATGCCGGTCTCGATGATCAGTTCGGTCAGCGACATCGAGCTGAGGTTGCCGAGATCCTCGGCCGGGTCGGCCTGGATATAGGTGTTGATGAGGTGGCGCATATCCGCCTCAAAGGGCTTGATGTCGAGCTCTTCGCCGGAGTGCTTTTTGATCGCGGAACGGACGTCATTGTAAAACTCGATCTCTTTGGCCAGAGCATCGATCTCGGTGGCGCTATAACCGGCTTCGGCCAGAACCTGGACAATCGCCGCATAGGCACGCAGGAAGGTGGCGGTCGATTTGTAGAAGGAAATGCGCAGGGCTTCGGTCTTGGTCAGGCCACTCGCATCGCCCGCGCTGCCGCAAAAATAGAGGAGGTAGTGTTCCATCTCCCGAGGTTGGGGAACGGGTTCACACAGATAACTCAGTGCCTCGCGGGCGGTATCCAACTGCTTCTTACCCTCCTGGCGCCAATCCTTGACGATGACATTGCCGTTATCCCCGCCTGCATCGATATCCAGCTCGTCCGAGCTATAGACGGCGATGGAATTCTGCACTTCTTTGAACAACTCTTTAAAATCAACGATATGGCCATAGTCCTTGTCGTCGCCGTCAAGACGGTTGGTGCGGCAGATGGCCTGGAAGAGGTTATGGTCGCGCAGCTCGTTATCGAGGTAGATATAGGTGCAGCTAGGCGCGTCAAAGCCGGTGAGCAGTTTACTGACGACGATCAACAGCTTGAGATTGGCCGGTTCGTCGATAAAGAGCCTTTTGATTTTGTCGGCATAGTCTGTAGTGGTCTGGCCATCCTGGAGGACAAACTTGCTGTAGGTGTCGAACTTATAGCGCTCGTCGCTATCCTTTGGCTCCCTGGAGATGACATTGTGGTTCGGCTCAAAGGAGGTGATGATGCCGCAGTACTGGCCAAAGTTGGTCTCCCGGAAGAGCCGGAAATAATGGCAGGCATCATAGATCGAAGCGGCAACGAGGATGGCCGTGCCCCGATCATTGTTTAAGCGCGGCTGGACGCCAAAGTCGTGGATGATGCTGGCGATAATCCGCTGCTTGCGCTCGCCCGCGCTCATCAGCTCTTCCATGGTCGCCCAGCGATTGCGCAGGACGGCCCGTTGAAAATTATTCAGCCCCTTGGTGGCCTGGGCAAACCATTCATCGATTTCTTTCTTGGCGGTGAGGCGCTGCGGTACATCGCGGGCCTCGTATTTCAGATCGAGCACCACCTTGTCAGCCACCGCCTGGTGAAATTTATAGGTGTCGATATAGGTGCCGAACACCTCCCGAGTCGTCTCTTTGTCGCGGCGCAACAGCGGCGTACCGGTAAAGCCGATAAAGAGGCCGTTCGGCAGCCACCTTTTCATCTGCCGGTTCATATCACCGCCCTGGGTGCGGTGGCATTCATCGACAAAGATATAAAACCGCCCGTGGACCTGCGGCGGCGGGCTGGTCAGGTCAGGCACAAACTTATGCAGCAGGGCGCAGAGCAACCGAGGCGCCGGGGCTGTCAGTTTTTGGGTGAATTCCTGCCGCGAGGTAATGCGGGGCGAGGGCGATTCCTCGCCGATAACACCGGCGTTGCGCATGACGCCCTCAATCTGTTTATCCAGCTCGTCGCGGTCGGTAATGACCAGGATGCGCGCCTCTGAATCATACTCCAGCAGCCACTTGGCGAGCAGCACCATAAGGATACTTTTGCCGCTGCCCTGGGTATGCCAGATAACCCCGCCCTCCCGTCGACGGATGCGCTCCTGGGCCTTTTTCACCCCAACGAATTGATGTGGACGGGGCACTTTTTTCTGACCGGCGTCGAAGATAATGAAATTGCGAAGGAGGTCAAGCAGGCGGGCCTTTTCGCATAGCTGCGCCAGTGGACGATCGAGCAGAGTACCGGCAACCAGCGGCTGAATCGCTCCATCCACCTCCTTCCACTCGACAAAGAACTTCTCCTGCGTGCCGACCGTGCCATAGCGCAGCCCCTGGGAATCGCTGCCGGCAAAGACCAGCTGCACCGTGCTGAAAAAACCCTTGTTGAAAATCTCCTCCTGGTTGGTTCGCAGCTGGCGAACGCCGTCGGCCACCTCCACCGAGCTGCGCTTCAGCTCGATGATGCCGATGGCAATACCGTTCAGGTAGATAACCAGATCGGGCCGCCGCTGGTAGCCGCCGCGCAGGGTCACCTCCTCGGCAATGGCGAAGTCGTTTTCCCCCGGATGCTGCCAATCGACAAGGTGCACGGTGGTATGGGCCTGCCCTGCCGCCGTCTGTACCGGCACGCCGTAGCGCAGCAGTTGATAGGTCCGCAGATTGGCCTGGTACAGACTGATGCCGGTGATGTCGGCGGCCGTCTCCAGCTGTTGCAGGGCGGCGGAGATCTGGGCGGCGGTATAACCGCGCTGGGTAAGATTATTGCGCAGCAGGACCGTTTCGATGGGGCGGTTGTTTTCCCGTTTATGCCAATCGCCGAGGTAGCGGTAGCCGAGACAATCGGGACGTGTTTTGTCGGTGAACAGGGCGACAACGCGGTTCTGGGTGCGACGTTCGGAGCGCGGTTGTTCAGGCATGGGATCCTTCCTGGGCAATAAGACGGGTTTTTCCGGTGAGGAGTTCCTGCATCATGCCCTGTTTGAGGGCTTGGGTTTTATTGCGGCGAGCTCGGCATCCATGTCGGAGAGCACCTCGGCGATAATCGTTTGTTCGGTGTGTGCCACCGGGATACTGATTTCTATTTTTTTCATTACATCATTCATCAGCTTTGGGTTCCCAAGATGTCGTGACACATGAGGTTGCGTCACTCTGCCCAGTGCTGCTGCGATGAATCTATTGTTCGAGTTGGTTAGTTTAATAGTCCCGCACACGTTGGTGCAGTTAAACTTTCCCGACCTAGAAAAAACTGTCCCAGCATTCGCACCATCAGTTGTCCACGTTACATAATCACCTTCAAAATCATAAGTGTCCAAATAACCCATCGTGCCATTATTTGAGGTTTGTGAAGAAAAGACTGGATATAACGGGCTTGAAGATTTTGAAATTTCTGCGTGGCTAATTACTCGTCCTCTTCCAACTTGTGCGATCTCATGTATTGCTTTCACCTGCCACTCGCCGTGAAAACCAGGGAGGCGGGTTTGGCCGGTGAGGAGCTGCTGCATGGCGGCCTGTTTGAGGTCGCGCTTCTTGGCGATGAGCCGGTCCAGTGCGCCCAGCAGCGCATCCACATCGCTCAACGCCTTCGCGATAGCGCGTTGTTCGGGGAGGAGAGGTAATTGAATCCTCAACCCAGCGAGCGTGCCTTGATTGAGGTTGATCATCGTTGTCCCAACGGATGTGCCTTCAATGGCAGCGATGGCTCGTGGACATGAAAGCAATCGTTGTAGGAACCTAGCATCAGCGCTCTTTTCGCATCGAATGATCATTGAACCAGTCCCGCACAACCAGCCTGTTTGGTAAGTCTTTATAACTGAACATCTGCCCATGTCGCCACGGCGTCCGATAATAATCTCGCCAGCTTTGAAGCGGAAGTCAGAAAGGTTTTTGGCGGCCTTTTCTGTGATGGTCATCGTCCGAGTCGGCTCGATGTTCCCATTAATTATATGCATCGGATTGATCACCGGAACACCGTCTTCGGTGTAATCGGAACTATGGAGAGCGCTACCAAAAGGACCGGTTCGAAACTTGGCACACTCACCAAGTGGCTTCACCTCCCAATCCTCCGGGATCACTCCCACCTCAGTCCATTTATACCCAGGCCGCACCTCCTCGCTCATACCCTCTCCTTCCCTTCACCCACCCCCGGCAACAAGCGCGCCCCGACACCAGTAAGTTCAACCCAGCGTTGCGGCGTAAGGACAAAGTAGTTGCTGCCTGCCTCATTTCTAAACCTCTCGAATTCGAGAAGTTTGAATTGCGGATCGCTCAATTTTTTCCAAAGGCCAAGAATCTCAATGGTGCCGCGATTGCCCATCCAGTCATTGGTAACGGCAAAAGGCGCTTGCGAATTCCGAAAGCGGGCGATGTCCGTTATTGAAAGGTAGTTTTCATCGGTCCGAGAGAGCACGGCGATGACTGTGCCCTGGATTTCAAGGATAGATTTCTTCTGATTATTCATGGGTTATATCCTCCGTCGTTTCTAACACCCTCGAATTCGAGGGGTATCTAATTGTGGCGAATTCGCCACAATTAGACACGGTATGGTGCCATATTGATAATAGTTCGGAAGGCTTCTGACCTTTCTGATAATTGAGATAGAGCAGTCGCTGGTAGCCTGAATCATGGGAGAGTTCGCTGCTCATGCCTTTACCTCCTTTTCGCTGCCGTTCTTCGCGGACAGAAAAAAGCTGTTCACTCCGATTTCATTTCAATCCCGTCGAATTCGACGGGTTTAAAACCAGGGTTATCTTCGATCTGCTCATATCTTTGCCCCCATCTTTTTGAGATGTCCGTCCACCTTGGCGGCAAGCCGCGCCACCTCGTCAACCAGTTGCGGCAGCGGAGTGGCGTAGCGCTCGGCCAGTTGGCGGATGCGGCCGGTAAGGGTCTGCGAGACCCGGTCCAACTCGCCCTGCACGGCGGCCGCCAGGACCGCCAGCCATTTATCATCCACCACCAGAGTCTTGATTTCCTCTTCGGTAAGCGTCGGGTATTTACCGTAGGCCATCTGGTCGAGGGCGGCATCAGCTTCCTTGATTGCCTTTTTGAAATCGGCCTCCTCGGAGTTGCGATGCAACCATTCTTTGAGGACGGCGGCTTCATCTTTGGCCTCCTTATCGCCCTTGACTTCCTTGCACCTGCCAGCCACTTCAGCCTTGTTAATTTTATCCAGGGCACCGAGATAGCCCTCTTCGCCACCATGTTCCTCCGCCAACTCGGCAAGGCTTGCGGTGGCGGCATCTAGCTCTGCCTGCAGCTTCTCGATTTCGCCCTGTTCCCCTGCAAAATATCGGGCAACAATCAGCGATTTCGGCACCAGATCGCAGGTCCAACCTTTGTCCCTGGTCTTGCCTTTCTTGTCGGTCTCCAGGATGCGGGAAGTACGAGCCACCCAGCCGTCGGCGGCGATAAGATAACAATGGTTCATCCGACTAAAGCGTACTTTGTCTCATGAAGCCCAAGGATTTTCAGTTTAAAGAAACCCATATCTCGAAATCCATACGCTTGTTTTTGCAACGTCTTTATTTTGTTATTTGTACCCTCAAGAGGCCCGGTTGAT
>JANNQF010000020.1:0-38428 GCA_031441605.1 Deltaproteobacteria bacterium | reverse complement strand
CAACCGGGCCTCTTGAGGGTACAAATAACAAAATAAAGACGTTGCAAAAACAAGCGTATGGATTTCGAGATATGGGTTTCTTTAAACTGAAAATCCTTGGGCTTCATGAGACAAAGTACGCTTTAGTCGGATGAACCTGATTTATGGCGAAAAATCCTCATGGAGAACGAGAAGAGCTTTGCAAAAGTAATAGATTCCACCTCAGAGAGAGAATACATCGCCAGATTACAAGCGATCCTCGAAGAAAGATTGAACGAAATAATACACCAAAGGTTGCAATCTCCTGAATTTGCTAATAAGAACAAGGCCGCTTGTGATAAGGCATACGCAGCAAACTCTAAGTAGTAAAACGAAAATATTTATTAATAAATCAAACCGTATTCCTTTTTTTGTCAAAGTTATGAAAACTTTAGCTTGTTCAAGAGCAGCCCCACATTGACACTGCCAGAAGCCGAGCTATACAATGGCCAGCTTGCAACCAAGGGCCTCGACAACCTTCTTGATTAACCGGCAGCGAGTCCAATCACAAACGCCCCTCATCCCAGGCCGGCCGGGTCCAGGTTGAAGGGCGTTATTCGTGTTGGCAGACACGTGAACGTATCGTAACATCAAAATCTTACAAAAATCTTACAACAGGCTTTCATTCCAACGAAAGAAATGCTTCCCTTGAGCAACTACAATCAAGGCTTGCCAAGAGGTATCTCTTCTTCACTCAAGATTGAGATGTTCTGAAAAATAATCCCTTTGGGTCGTTCATCTTTTGCCCAATGACTGGAGATTCGTGGGTTTTTTGTGAGACGACAATTTTTAAGAATTTCTCGAAAAAATAATGAATTATTGTGAACATGTTTCGCATATTGCAGACATTTTTCATATTCTTTCAAATAGGGGTCGTGACCGAAATCAGAAGAACCAAAAGCTTCATCTGGCTCCCGTAAAAAGCGCGGGACCGGTGAGTTTTATTTGTTGGAGGGAGAATAAATGAAGAAGGGACTAATATTCTGCATGTGTATTGCCTTGTGTCTTCTGGCGGTTTCATCCTGCACTGCGAAGACCAACACGAATGACAGGAGTACTGCAACAACCATCAGTCAGTCGGAGTGGGAATTGGCATGGCAAGATGACTTTGTGGGAACACAATTGGACGTCACTAAGTGGACACTCTGCAAACGAGGTAAAGACGACTGGAATAAGACCATGTCTGATGATCCACGATTACTGAAGGTCTATGGTGGCGTGTTGCACCTTCGCGGGATCATCAATGACAGGAAAGACGACACAGTGCCCTATCTTACTGCAGGAGTTACTGGCAAGGATAAGTTTGTCTTAAAATACGGCAAAATCCAGATCAAAGCTCGCTTCAAAAACGCCCAAGGTGCCTGGCCAGCGCTATGGATGCTGGGTGCTGAGGGAAGATGGCCAGCCAAGGGCGAGATTGATCTGATGGAACATCTGAACTTTGATAACTATGTTTATCAGACTGTGCATTCCGATTACACGGAAACGATCAATAAGAATACACCGAAAAGTACAAACACGGCCGAGATCAAGCGCGATGACTGGAACACCTACGGCTGCGAGTGGGATGCAAACAAGATTGTCTTTACCGTAAATGACAAGCCCACCTATACCTACCCCCGCATGCCAGAGAAGGGTGAGAAGCAATGGCCATTTATCCAGCCGTTCCATTTTATTCTTTCCATGCAGATCGGCGGCAAGTGGGTCAACGCCTCGGGTCCAACCAATCCCGCGCACTATCCAGCCGGAATGGAAATTGACTGGGTGCGCATGTACAGCCGAAAGACACCGTCCAATAAGCCGAATGCAGGCGACGGATAATAGCCGCGTCTGATCCGCAGCGTTCTTTTGCATTATCCCCAACATTCAAACAAAACAATTCATTCTGTTTAATATGGGCAAGCTATAAGCTAAAGGAATCGGGCCTCGAAAACCTCAGAGTGGTCAAAAATCCGGCTCCAAACGTTTTTTTTTGTCCATGTGGGCGTGCAGGACGCGGATAATTTCTATGCCTTCGGGGTGTTCCCGATAATAGATCACATAGTTTTGAAACTTGCTGACGGGAAAGAAACGCATTCCTTCAAGTTGTGCCCGTTTGGATTGATATAACGTTCCCATGCGTGGCGTGGCCGCAAGGGCGTGAAAGGTGCTTTCAGCGGCCTGATAAACGCGGTCGGCTGCATCTTGATTGTCCCGTGCGATATAGAGCCAGATGTTGACGAGATCAACCTCAGCCGCGGGCGTTATGATAATGGCGGCCATCTTAAAGCGCTTTCTCTTGTTTGAGTAAGGCTTGCGCTCTTTTCCTCAAGGCGGCCATATCAAGTGGCCGTGCTGTTCCGCTTTCTAGCCCTTCAACCAAAAGCCGTTCCGTTTCTTCGCGATCATGCCTGATGAGGTCGCGCAGATAATCACTTGCGCTTTGATATTCTCCCGTGCTGACACGAGCTTCAATAAAGGCCCGCATTTCATCGGGCATCGAGATATTGAGGGTTGCCATATTGTCACCTCCTTGGTGGTTGTCTTTACTGACATTATAGCATCTATGGCAAATTTTGCCAACAATTGACAGTGCAGAATACTTTGAGCGATCCCCGCCAAGGGCGGCGGGTCGGGTGCTATTCGCCCGCTTAGCGGACTCACCGAGCCAGCAAGCCGTCTCGGCTATGCTCCCGCCACCTTGGCCGGATAGAGACGAGCGTTACGATAACGACAGAGAACGAGAAGGCCATGAACTCGAGATAGGGACCGAGGAGACCAAGAGCGAGACAGAGGCCGTGACTACGATAGAGGGCGAGGTGATGAAGATCACAATAGAGCTCGTGATAACAACTGAGGCATTAGCTGGAGCCGGTTAGTAAGCGACATTTTGGCAACGGCTTGTCGAGCAGGCCAATTTATCACCAATTTATCACATTAGAAAATAAAAGGTTGTACAGGAGTTGTACAATTTCCGTCAAACAAAAAAGGCACTTAAGACTATGCGTCATTAAGTGCCTAATTTCATTGGTGGAGCTAGACGGGATCGAACCGACGACCTCTTGACTGCCAGTCAAGCGCTCTCCCAGCTGAGCTATAGCCCCAAATTTCTTTCAGTCAAAAAACACGGTTATCAATAACAAGGTTTGCGAGGCGTGTCAACAGAAAATAAGATAAAGTTTTCCTGAAAATAGCATAGTTGTTGCCAACGAATTTGAGGTTTGGTATGGTCAAAGGTTTCGTAGGAGTGGTTTGCTTTTCATTACCTCACATAAACGCATATGCTCTTAGGGCTCAACTTCGTTATCCGGCTTTGGGCTAATATATTTTCAAGGTGCGACCGGGTACCTTTTATCTTGTCTCAAGGGAAACCACATGTATTCACCATTTAATTTTCTGTTTGGATGGTTGTCAAATGATCTCGCCATTGATCTCGGAACGGCCAATACGGTTTTGTATGTCAAAGGCAAAGGGATTGTACTGAGAGAACCTTCTGTCGTTGCTGTTCGCCAGGACGGCAGGATGAGCAAAGTGCTCGCCGTCGGACAAGAAGCAAAAATGATGCTCGGCAAGACTCCTGGAAATATCACAGCTATTCGACCCATAAAAGACGGTGTTATCGCCGACTTTGAAGTTACCGAAGCGATGCTGAGGTATTTCATAAATAAGGTGCATAACAGAAGGACGCTGGTGCATCCGCGGATTATGATATCAGTCCCATCCGGTATTACCCAGGTCGAGAAAAGGGCCGTGCGGGAGTCTGCCGAATCGGCCGGCGCAAGGGAGGTGTACCTGATTGAAGAGCCGATGGCGGCAGCCATCGGTGCCGGCTTGCCGATCACCGAACCCACCGCTAATATGATTATTGATATCGGTGGCGGTACCACTGAGGTGGCGGTTATATCGCTGGCGGGAATTGTTTATGCAAAATCAGTCAGGGTTGCCGGCGATAAAATGGATGAGGCAATACTGCAGTATATCAAACGTAAACACAACTTGGCAATCGGCGAACGTACCGCAGAGTTGATTAAGACCACTATAGGTAACGTAATGCCCGAAGAGCCCTATGAAACCATGAATATCAAAGGGCGGGACCTGGTCTCCGGGGTTCCCAAAACACTGCTGATTTCCGCAGACGAAATTCAGTCGGCGATTGCCGAGCAGGTGGATGTAATCGTCGAGGCGGTACGGGTAGCTCTTGAGGTGACACCACCTGAACTGGCGGCCGATATCGTAGATAACGGCATTGTCCTTACCGGTGGCGGGGCGCTTCTCAAAAATCTTGATAAATGTCTGAAAGAGGCGACGGGCATGCCTATTAT
Organism: Deltaproteobacteria bacterium; assembly: GCA_031441605.1. Lineage (GTDB taxonomy): Bacteria > Desulfobacterota > Desulfobulbia > Desulfobulbales > Desulfocapsaceae > Desulforhopalus_A. Next base: position 34,109 of record JANNQF010000020.1, on the reverse strand, counting down.
TGTTGCTGAGGATCCCCTGTCATCCGTGGTTTTGGGGTCAGGAAAGGCCCTGGATAATCTTGATATTCTGCGGGAAGTAACTATCGAATAATCGCTTGTTGCGGCAAGTACTACCTGTGCCGGCTTGGAGAATATGCCGGCACCCCATGTTCTGTTTTCTATTGTTGTGATCCGTGCTAAAGAATACCAAAGCCACCCAGGGTCGATCGATTGGTGCAACCATCAGAATTCTGCTGCTGGTAACGCTTTTGCTCGTTGTCGGTTTGCTTTTGCTTGCCGCCATGCTCGGTGGCAGATTCGGCCCACCTCATCAGTTCACCCTTGATTTTATAGGCCCTTTACAAAGCGCAGTTACCCGCTCCTTGGCAGGGATCGTTAACCTGAAAAGTGATTATGTCGCTTTGTTGAATGTGCGTGCTGAGAATAAACAATTGCAGGCGCAATTAGACAAGTATCTCACCGAATTGGGTGAATATCGTGAGGGTTACAGCACATACCGCCATCTTCAGGAGTTACTGGCCTTGAAGGATAAGTTGACCTTTAAGCCCATCGCCGCTCGCGTGGTAGGAAAAGAGCCGGCTTATTGGTACCAGACAATTGTTGTTGATCGAGGCAAAAAGGACGATATCCTGGAGGGCATGATTGCTCTCGCCCCCGGTGGGGTTGTCGGTCAGGTTGTGCATACTGCCGACAACTATTCGAAGATCCTCCTTGCCAACGCTCCCAGCAGCGCGATAGACGCCATGGTTCAGAAAAACAGAACCCGTGGGATCTTGAAAGGTGCGGGGGAAAAGGGTTTTGTGCTGCAATATGTTTTAAAAACAGCCGACGTGGAAATGGGGGATTTTATCGTCACTGCCGGCATCGGCGGTGTTTTTCCGGCCGGTATCCCTCTCGGCAAGATATCGAAGATTGAGAAAAAACAGCGAGGAATGTTTCAAGAAATCGAGGTAGAGCCGCATATTGATTTTCAAAAATTGGAGTATGTTCTGCTCGATCCTACGGATCGCAAAGCAGTTTTGGATTCCATGAACCTGTCGCCAACGAGGTAGTTTCTGGAATGCTGGTTATTACCTTTTGGGCATTAGGCATTGTGTTGATAATTGCCCAAACCACCCTCCTCGAATATATGCCGCTGTGGGTAGGACGGCCGGATTTGGTATTCGTCCTGGTCGCATTTATTGCCTATCGCTTTGCTTGGATTCCCGGGATTCTGCTGGTGTTTGCTTTAAGTTGGGTTCTTGATGTTGTTGCTGGCATATACCTGGGCTTGTACCCGCTGGTGTGTCTTTTGGCTTTTACGGCATTGAAAACCTTGACCAACAAAAGCCCGGTGAAAGAATCCACCTATCAAATACCGCTGGTGGGCCTGAGTTATTTTCTGAGCCAGATATTTTATTATTTTGTCAATTCTATCCTCTTGCCCGATATGCTCCCGGAGTGGTCTTGGCCTGGGGCTCTGCAAAGAACGATTCTCGTAGTTCTTTCGGCAATTCCTTTGTTTATCCTTTTTAACCGATTATACGAGTACGTCTTCAAGCGTGGTCTCCGCCGTAAACCTCCAAGGAGGCGCCCCCAGCGAGCAATATGACTCAAGAAGAAGAAACGGGGCTGAAACTAGCTTTCAAGGAAATTGAGGACATCGAAGAGCGAGATGAAGCGGCCCTCGATCTCTTGAAAAAGAGATTATTGGGAGTGGCCAGCGTTGTGCTCTTTTTCTTTGTCATAATTATTCTCAGGCTCTGGAATCTCCAGATCACCGAGGGTACGGAATACGAGAAACGATCCTATGGAAACAGGGTGAGGATTAGACAGGTAGCTGCTCCAAGGGGACATATTCTCGACCGGAACGGGAGAGAGATAGTTACCAACCGACCCTCCTTCGACGTCCTTCTCATCCAAGAAGATTCTCATGATATCGGTGATGTGCTCAAGCGGCTGGCGCCAATTCTTGGTACCGACGTTTCCGCCTTATGGGCGAAAGTCCGCGAGGCCTCGGGTAATCCTCGGTATATGCCGGTGCGATTAAAAGAAGATGTCGACTGGAAGACTTTGGCATATTTGGAAAATCACAACCGGGATTTCTCGGGTATTCGGATAGAGGTGCAGCCTGTTCGGGTGTATCATTATGAGGACCTCGCGGCGAATACCATCGGCTATATGGGAGCCATATCCAAAAAAGAACTGGATGAAGCGGATAAAAATATCTATTCCGGAGAAGATATCATCGGTAAAAAGGGCATCGAAAGACTTCGCGAAAAGGATCTCCGAGGGCAAAAGGGACAGAGCTATTCCGAGGTTGATGCCAAGGGGTTTGAGCAAAAACAGTTGAAAACGGTCGAACCCCTTTCCGGTCGCGAGATCCGCTTGACGCTCGACGTTGATCTGCAACAGATTGCCGAGAGTTATATGGATGCTGGGGAAAAATCCGGTGCCGTTGTGGTCATGGAAGTCAATACCGGCCGAATGCTGGCCGCAGTTTCCGCCCCCAGCATTCACATCAAGGAATTCATCGGCGGGATTTCCCAGGAAGAATGGAAGGCCCTGCTCGATAATTCCAAACATCCACTCATTAATAAAATTGTGCAGGGTAGCTATCCTCCCGGTTCAACGTATAAAATGGTGACTGCCTTAGCTGGCCTTGCAAAAGGTGCTATTGATGAAAACACCACTTTTTATTGTCCAGGCTCCTATTCGTTTGGTAATAGAACATATAATTGCTGGAGAAAAAGTGGGCATGGTTCGGTAAGTCTAAACAGGGCGATTGGTGAATCCTGTGATGTCTATTTTTATCAGGTCGGACAGCGGGTGGGGGTGGATGGCCTGGCGGAATTTGCCCAGAAACTTGGACTTGGCAAGAAAACCGGAGTGGAGATGGAATATGAGAGAGAGGGGCTGACTCCGACGAAAAATTGGAAGTTGAAAAATCGTAAAGCCAAATGGCAGGATGGTGAAACGCTTTCTGTTGCCATAGGCCAGGGGTACAATCTGGTAAGCCCGCTGCAACTCTGCGTAATGACATCGGCTTTGGCCAACGGCGGTAAGGTCTATAAACCTCAGCTTGTCGAACAGGTGGTTAACATAGAAGGGGGTATCGTAGAAAACTTTAAACCGGAATTAGTAGGTCAAATTACCGGCCTTGACAAGTATTTCAAGCTTATTAAAAAGGGCATGGAAGAGGTTGTCCAGGGTAAAGCGGGAACAGCCCGAAATGTTGCTATTGAGGGTTTACGGATTGCCGGGAAGACAGGAACGGCTCAGGTGGTGCGGCTTGCCCAGTATCGTGGGCTAAAGGAAGCGGCTATTCCCTTTGAATTTCGGGACCATGCCTGGTTCACCTGTTATGCACCAGCAGATAATCCGGAAATTGCCGTGACGGTGCTTGTCGAACATGGATTACATGGCGGGTCGGCAGCAGGACCCATAGCCAGAGCGGTGTTGAATCAATATTTTAACGGGAAATCAGGTGCTAAGGAGCCGAGTAAAATGGTTCCTGTGGTCATCGATCCTGAAGATGGAACAATAGAGTGATTCGAATGGTTCGTATAGACAGACGATTGTTTGAGCATTTTGATATGGTGCTGATGCTGCTGATTTTCTTGGTATGCATGATGGCTTTCTTTAATCTCTATAGTGCATCTTTTCCGCCAAAGGGATACGGCAGCCCCCCCTACATCAAGCAGGCATATTTTTTTCTCATGGCCCTTACGGCCTTTATCTTTGTTATCAGCTTTGATTATCAGAAGTTGCATTCCTGGAACTATCCGATGTATGCGATCATCATTGTGCTCCTCGTGTTGGCTGAAACCATCGGCAATACTGCAGGTGGAGCGCAACGTTGGATTAATCTCGGTTTTTTTAAACTCCAGCCATCGGAACCTGCCAAGCTTATGCTTATAATTACGCTGGCCAGCTACTTTTCACGCAAGGAAATAAGTGACGGCTATTCCATAAAGGACCTCTTGGCGCCGGCTGTACTTACTGCTATCCCTTTTGTCCTGATTCTCCTGCAGCCTGACCTTGGAACGGCGATGATGCTCGGTATAATCTTTGTGTCGATGGCAATGTTTGCCAAGCTCAGAATGTCCACCTATGTCATAATGGGCACTTTGGCAGCGGGCCTTGGTCTCTTTGCCTGGGAAAAGGTGCTCAAGCCTTATCAGAAACAAAGAATATTTACATTTCTCGAGCCTGAAAAGGATCCGATGGGGCACGGTTATCAGGTTTTACAATCGAAGATCGCTGTAGGCAGTGGCGGCAAATTTGGTAAAGGGTATATGGAAGGGACCCAGGGCCATTTGCATTTTCTGCCGGAACGGCATACCGATTTCGCCTTTTCTGTTTGGGGTGAAGAGTGGGGGTTTGCCGGGAGTGCAATTTTAGTCGGCACCTATTTCTTGTTGATCATGTGGGGATTGTATGTGGCGATGTATGCCAGAGACCGTTTCGGAGTGTTGCTGGCCTTTGGCATAGTGGCACTTATTTTCTGGCAAGCGGTCATAAACCTTTGCATGGTCCTGGGATTTCTGCCGGTAGTGGGAATCCCTTTACCTCTTTTTTCTTACGGAGGCTCATCCCTCATGACGACCATGCTGGGGCTCGGGCTGTTGATGAATGTCAGGATGCGGCGATTTCAGAACTCTATGTCACGAGATTAGGAGCCGTTGCTTTCTTCTACAACAAGTTCTCGCAGGGCCTGGATGAAAGTAGGGTTGAGGTTCAGCGATGCACAGGCCTGGAGGCGCATGCCCAGGTGTTCGGCCATTTTCTTGTAAAGAATGCTTATCTCGAAGAGCGTTTCGATATGATCCGAGACAAAGCTTATCGGCACCATAAGGATATTCTTGCAACCCTCAATTGCCAATTGTTCTAGCATTTCAGGGGTGGAAGGAGAAAGCCATTCGACCGGGCCGCTCCTGCTTTGGAAGCAGAGTCGTCCCGGTATGCCTGTAATGCTCTCGATTGCCAGGATAGTTTCCTTGATATGATCAACATAAGGGTCACCTTCTTGGATGAAGGACACGGGGAGACTGTGGGCGCTGTATACCACAACCACCTCCTGTGAATTGAAGGTTTGCAAGCCGTTGGTGATATTGCCGGCCAGAGCCCTGGTATAGGATGTCTGGGCAGGCCAGGATGCAATCACTCTCAAGGGAAACCCAGGCGCCAACCGATTGAGGCAACTTCGAAAATGGGATACCGAAGAACCGGTGGTGGCTTTTGAAAAATGGGGATACAGGGTAAGGAGGATTATCCGGCTAACCCCTTGTCTGAGCAGTGAATCAATCGCTTCACCGGCCGAGGGTGGCCAATAGCGCATGGCTATCGACACAGAATAATCACCATCTTTCCGCAGGGATGTCTCCAGTGCCTTGGCTTGGTTTACGGTAATATTCTTAAGTGGTGAGCCGTTGCCGATGAGTGCGTAGTTGGCCTTACTTTTTGCTGCTCTTCGGCGGGAAATAAACCAAGCCAGCGGTTTTTGCAGGAAAGCCGGGCCCAGGCGAATTATTTCCCGGTCGCAGAAGAGATTATAAAGAAACGGCTGGACATCATCCAGGGTGTCTGGGCCACCCATGTTCAGGAGGACAACTCCGGTTTTGCAGTTTTTTTTCGACACTTTCCAGTACCTAACCTCATTTAACAGTCTCAAAGCAGCCACTATTGTACAAAGAAACGGTGGAAATATCCAGTTTTCTTGTTAAATAACTGCAAATATAACAATTTCCTTTTGGGACTCAGGAAAAGGGGGGAGAGTTGCTTGATTCTTAAGGTCAGAGGAATATAATGTAGAGTAGTGCTGGTCATTTCCAATTGGAAGTATTGCAGGAACTCCTGTTTTTGTGTGACGTCTAAAGGGAAAGTGATCTGCAAGGGATTGCATCTTTCGATGCATGAGGCGAACGATGGTGCGATACCATCGTTTGAATCCGAGATGGAGGAACTCTATGGAACTAAAGATCGAAGCCCGGAATGTTGAATTGCGTAAAAGCTGGCAGACGAAGATCAGCGAGGAACAAGAAAAGCTCATTCGTCACTATCCAAATTTCGTTCTTCATTTACGTATCAGCATTGAAGCCACCACCCACTATAAGGAGGGAGGGTATGAGATCAAACTCGTTGCGACGGTGCCTAACGATATGGTCGTTGTCACGAGAAGCGGCGAGTCGGTGCGTACGGTATTGACCGAATCCTTTGATGTTCTGGCACTCCAGCTAAAAGAGATTCAACGGAAAAAGAGGAAAGGCCAAAAAACGCCAAGCCTGGTTGAAGGGGGCGATAATGTGGGAATTATCAGAAAGCTTTCACCGCACGAATCATACGGTTTTATTATGTCTGCTGACAAAAGGGATATTTATTTTCATGAGAACGCCCTTAAAAACGTGAATATGGAAGACCTCGCAGAAGGAGACAGCGTTATTTTTGGTGAAACCCACGGCGATAAAGGGCCGCAGGCTTCATGGGTGCGATCGGCTGAGTAATCAGCAGACCAGAGCAAGAAGTGTCAAGGCCTCGGGCAGCAATGCCCGAGGCCTTTTTTTGTCGTTGGCGGCGATGGAGAGCCAAGGTGAAAAATGTACGATACAAACCAACCAAATGCCGGTATATTTCCTCTCAGGGCTTAACGAAATGGTGTTGGGATGATTCTGTGTCAGGAAGTTCTATTTAACAAAAGGGAGCAACCAGCTGTGCAAGAAGAAGTATATCTTATCGACGGCAGTGCCTATATCTACCGTGCCTATCATGCTATCGCCCCACTTGCCAACAGCAAGGGAACGCCTACAAATGCCGTGCTGGGTTTTGTGAGCATGGTGAAGCGGCTGATCAGAGAAAAGCAGCCGGCCTTCTTGGCCATCGCCTTCGACAGCCGCGGACCTGTATTTCGTCACCAAATCTACCAGGCTTATAAAGCCAACAGACCGCCTATGCCCGACGATCTGAGTATTCAGATTCCCTTCATAAAAAAATTTGTCGCCGCTTCGAATATCCTTATGCTCGAAGAACAAGGGGTTGAAGCGGATGACATCATTGCCTCTGCGGTAAAAATATTCACCCTCTCCGGCCATAAGGTCGTGGTCGTTTCCGGTGACAAGGATCTTCTGCAGTTGGTAAGTGCTGATGTGGTCATGTGGGATCCCATGAAAGACAGGGTGATGGACCGGGACGCTATACATCAGAGATATGCGGTTTATCCTGAACAACTGCTGGATATTTTTTCACTTATCGGTGACAGTTCCGATAATGTGCCCGGTGTTCCCGGGGTTGGTCCCAAAACCGCTGAAAAATTAATAAACACCTACGGTTCCCTGGATGGTCTCTATGAACATGTAGGCGAGCTCAAACAATCACGGGTAAAAGAGCAGATCATCGAACAGAAGGCATTGGCATACCTTTCTCGCCGGTTGATAAGGCTGAAGTCAGATGTCGCAATTCCAGCGGAGTTATCGAAGTATGCACTTGCCGACGCCAATAGCGAAGAGTTGGCAAAAATCTATACCGAGCTTGAATTTACGAGCCTTTTAAAAGGGATTGACACTGCCACACCGGTACCAGCAGCCGGTTTTGTAACGGTTCGCAACCGTGAACAGCTGGCTGCCATGGTAAGTAACCTCACCGGCGTTGAAATTCTTGCCATAGATACTGAAACCACTTCCATCATCGCCCGTAACGCCCAGCTGGTAGGAATCTCACTGTGTACCACCCTCGATCGTGCTTGGTATATACCGATTGGCCATCTTGATGCACAGGGAAATCTGGCCCCCGGGCAGCTCCCGGGCGATGAGGTCAAGGCGGCGGTATTGCCCTTGCTCGTCTCTTCGGGAGTACTGAAAATAGGCCACAACCTGAAATACGATATCACCGTTTTTAAACAGCAGTGGGGGATAGATTTAGGTGGAGATCTGGCCGACACCCTCATCGCCGCCTATCTTACAGAAAGTGGGGGTCGGTCACTGAAGCTCGATGACCTCTGCCAGGAACGCGGTCTGCGGTTGACTACCTTTGCCGAGGTCACGGGCAATGACAAGAGGGATGGCTGCTTTGCCTATGTTGATATTGAAAAAGCCGGTGTTTATAGCTGCGAAGATGTCTATGGATCCTTGCTGCTTTGGCAGGAATTTTTTCCTTTGCTCGACGAGAAGGGGTTAGGAGATCTCTTCCGGCGGGTCGAAATGCCGATAGTAACAATTCTGGCGGAAATGGAAACCATCGGAATTTGCGTTGATCCAGCCATTCTTGCAGTTTTATCTGAGGATTTTACTCAAAAACTCAAGGTACTTGAGAATCAGATATATACCCTTGTAGGACATCCCTTCAATATCAATTCGCCCAAGCAGTTGGGGCAGGTACTTTTCGAGGAACAAGGACTTGCTCGCGGAAGAAAGACCAAAACCGGCTTTTCAACCGATGTGGGGGTACTTGAAAAACTTGCCCGGAAACATGAACTGCCGGCCCTGGTTCTGCAATTTCGTACAATAGCTAAGCTCCTCTCGACCTATGTCGACAAACTCAGTCAGCTGCAGGACAGTGAAACGGGGCGAATCCATACATCCTTTAATCAGGCGGTAGCGGCAACCGGTCGACTCTCAAGCAGCGAACCTAATCTGCAAAATATTCCTATCCGAACCGAGGAGGGCAGTCGGATTCGCGAGGCCTTTGTTCCAGGGCCGGGCTTGGTGTTTCTTTCCGCCGATTATTCACAGATCGATTTACGCGTTGTCGCTCATTACTCAAAGGATAAAGCACTGGTCGGGGCATTCATGGCAGGTGAGGATGTGCATGCTCGGACAGCCGCGGAGATCTTTGGGGTTTCACCACTCCTGGTAACCTCGGAGATGCGCCGGGTGGCAAAGTCGATTAATTTTGGCATTGTCTATGGGATGAGCAGTTTTGGCCTTTCCAATCAGCTGGATATCGGCAGAAAGGAAGCGCAAAGATTCATTGATAAATATTTTGCTCTCTATACCGGGGTGCAGCGTTTCATGGAGGACATAGTTCGGCAGGCGCAGACCTGCGGCTATGTTACGACCCTTTTGAATCGCAGGCGCAGTGTCCCGGATATTAATGCAAAGAACAAGACCCAAAGAGAATTCGCCGAGCGTATGGCTATTAACACGCCTATCCAGGGCACTGCGGCCGACATTATTAAACTGGCGATGATACAGTGTCGACAGGCGCTTCATAAGGCTGGGCTAAGGGCCAGGATGTTGCTGCAGATCCATGACGAACTGGTTTTTGAGCTTCCGGAGGCGGAACTTGAGGCCACCCTGCCGATTGTCAAGTCGGCGATGGAAACTGCCCTGGCGCTGGACGTGCCTTTGATCGTAAATCTTACGGTTGGCAAAAGTCTGGCCAAATGACATTTCACCGGCTGTTTTGAAAATGCTCACGGATCAGGGGATATTGTGGCTTGACTGAAGTTGCCTGCATCCTTGCAGTGTCTCAGAGCGATGTTATATCGAGTGAAAAACAATTTTTGCGCAAATACTGCGCTCTACCATTTCGGGAAATATTATGTCGGCATCACAACAGCTCGACAAGCTGATCACAGAAATTAAGCTCTTTATTCGTTACGCGGTGCCCGAAAGCGGGATCACAGAGGCCGGTGCTCTGGTTGATAGGTATCGGAATCATCGCCGGATTCTCAACCTGCTGCGGGAATACTATGTGGCCTTGCCCGATGCCCGGGAAGAAGCGGTTATTCGTGTAACCGAGCTTGTTCATCGGCAGGGCGTTGCTTTGTTTGTTCTCACAACCTCGTCGACTGCCCATCTCTACGCGGTGTCTGTGGATGCGGCCGTTTGGCTGGGCGAATATCTCGGAGAGTCGGAGCCAGAGATTTTGGCTTTATGGGGCTTCACTGATCAGGAGGAATTGTCGAATATCTGTGTTCCGACCAGCGATCTTGAAGACTATGCCGGTGGCGCCAAGGGCAAACGGGAGGAGTGCCCAGCCTGTGGCGTTGAGGAAGGTGAATATCATTTCCTCGGCTGTTTAGTGGAGGTTTGTCCTTGGTGCGAGGGGCAGCTCAGTAAATGCAATTGCCGGTTTGAACAACTCGAAGCCGATACGGTCGATAACGAAGAACAACTGGAACTATTTCTCGATTTGCTGACGGCCAAAGGCCGGATACCCTTTCAGCGGCACCAGGCACCTTTCTATCCCGGTACCAGCGGCGGCTTGGATCGGGACGAAAAAGAAAGTTGATGTGTTCTGGTCTTCTCAGAAGGGAGAGTCAGGTCTTTTGCCACGACTCCCCCTCTCCCGGAACTACTGCTTTTTTCCGCTCACGGACTTGAGGTATTGGTACAAGTCTGAGTCTGAAGACAACACCAGCGAGGTATTTTTCCCGACGGTTTCCTTGTAGCTCTCAAGGGTCTTCTGAAATGCATAGAAGGCGGGATCTTGAGAATATGCTTCGCCGTAAATCTTTGTTGCTTCGGCATCCGCTTTACCTTTTATCGTCACCGCTTCTTTATTGGCGGTGGAGATGATTTCCTGAAGTCTTCGTTCAACTGTTCCGAGAATTTCGGCCTTTTGCCCTTCACCCATTGAACGCTTTTCCGCAGCAATACGCTTTCTTTCGGAGATCATTCGATCATAAACCTTGAGACGAACCGAATCGATATAGTTGACTCTTTTAAACATAACATCAATAAGTTCAATGCCGTATTGCGGGGTGGTCCTGGCGGCGATATCGAGTATCTGCTTACTGATCTGATCCCGGCCGTTTTTTGGTTTGCTGCCGATGGTGTCGCTATCGGTGGTTTCCGACATGGTTGCAAGAGACCAGTCGGAGCTGCGGATAATCTCTATCAGGTCGTTCTTGTTGACCATATCACGAACAGTACCGTCGATGATATCACTGAGTAACGATTGCGCCCTGGCCTCGGTTTTCACCGCCTGCAAAAATTGCAGGGCATTAGTGATCCGCCAGCGGGCGGTAATGTCGAGATACACAAAGGTTTTATCGTTGGTTGGGATTTGGTTGGCATCGCCGTCCCAAATCTGAATTTTCTTCTCAAAAATTTCAGTATGCTGAATAAAAGGCATCTTAAAATGCAGTCCTGCTTCGGTGACAGGGTTTCCCACCGGTGCACCGAATTGTGTGACAACGACCTGTTTGCCTTCTTCAAGGATAAAAAATCCATCATATACGATAACAATTGCAAGAAGAACGAGACCTGCAAGAAGAAATTGGGCTATTTGCTTCATATCTTTTCCTTTCTGGAGTATCGGTCTTATTTAGACCCTGGTGCAAGAGCCGCGGGTAGCTTGCTCGCTGAAGAGATATTCAGGAGAGGGAGCGGCGATTGCTGGTCTTTATCGATGACATAAACTGATTGCACACCCGGAAGAATAACACTCATGGTTTCCAGATACATCCGTTTACGGGTGACCTCGGGGGCGACTTTATACTCCTTGAGAATATCAAGAAATCGTTGGGTTTCGCCCTGCGAGTCATTAATTCGTTGAGCTTGATAGCCGTAGGCCTCTTCGATGATTTTTTTGGCATCACCTGCGGCCTTGGGGATAACCCGGTTGTAGTTTTCTTGCGCTTCATTGACCAATCGTTTCATGTCCTGGTCGGCTTCGTTGACTTCATTAAATGCAGGTTTGACCTGCTCGGGCGGATTGATGTCCTGGAACTGCACGGTACCGATGGAAACACCAGTCATTCCTTTGGGGAATAAGCCGTCGAGTTGGCTCTGCAGTTCTGTTTTAACGGAAGCGGCGAGGAGATCACGGTTGCTGAGCACATAGTCAAAGTCCATGTTGCCGACTATACGTCTGGTAACACTCTCCGACATATCGCGAATAGCCCGACTTACATCTTTAACCTTAAACAGAAAAGAATAGGGGTCACCGACTTTATACTGGACAATCCAGGCGACGTTGATAACATTTTTATCGGCGGTAAGCATGAGGGATTCCATGTCGTAGCCACGTTTATCGACAATGCCTTGCTGTCCTTGGGATCGACTTCGGAAACCAAATTCTTCCTTTCGGATGTTTTCCACATCAACTTTATAAAGTTTATCGATGTATGGAATTTTGAAATGCAGGCCGGAGGGAGTGGTACGTGAGTATTGTCCGAGCCTGAGGATGACACCGACTTCGCTGGGGGCGATTTTGAAAAACGAAGAGTAAACTCCTTGGACTACGGCGATAACCAGGATAATGGCCAAGAGCTTGCCGATACTGGCAAACGGTGATAAAGGTTCGGATGGTGCTTGATTATCCCCCGTGGGTGAAGGAGGTTTCTTTCCTGAAAAGAAATCCTGTAATTTGTTAATAATTTGTGCCACAACTTCTTCCGGGGTCTGCGGCCTATGCTTTTTTCCCCATGGAGGTTGTTGATCCTGATTAGACATAAAAAATCTCCTGTTCATAGTTTTCTTATATCCTCTTGTCCATTATAATCTAACGTTTCGTTAGAGACCGTGGAGAAAAGGAGCGTTCAATTTCATTGACAGTATAAGGGTAATAATTGCTGATGTCGATTGCAACCTGAATCGTCACGATAATCTCGAGTGCTTCCGAAGAGAGCTGATGGCTCACAAAGAAAACGCCAGAATCCAGCTTCCATAAAAGACGAACAAAGCGATGGCCCCCAGCAAGGTCTGCAGCCAAAATGATGCGCGAAGAGAGGGAAAAACAGGCAGTCGGACAAAGTTGCCACAGATGAGTCCGCATAACAGACCGAAGAGATGACTGCCCAAGTCCGTCCGCGCACCTTCAGAGCCGATCATGGCCAGTAGAGCCAGGCCGGCCATGATCGGCATGAAAATATGCAGAACTATCCGCGTGGTTTTGAAGGCAAAACTCATGGTGCAGAGCATGCCGATGATGCTGAAAACAGATGTGGAAAAACCAACGAACATATGTCCTGGTCCATGCATTTGGACATTGATATAATTGGCGGTAACAGACGTCACGAGCACGGCCAACAAACCAATGCCGTTGCCGGTGAGGTTGAGAAAAAAATGAAGGAGAAAGACACCGAGAATGCAGTTACTTAAAAGGTGTACGATATCGGCGTGGAGAGTGAGGGCGGTCACCAACCGAAAGAACTCATGATTATTGAGAATGGCCTCGGCGTTTCCCGCCCCCTTGACAAACCATAATGATTCTGGTTGCCAGTCTCCGGTTAACCCAAAAAGACCTGCCAGGCAACCGATAATCAAGGGACTCATCGCCCGAAAGACCGGGGAAAAGTTTTGATTTTCCCGGGGTTGAGGTGGCCAGTTCTCATTCTCATTGCTATATGCTGTTATTTCCCTGTCAGCCTTCTCCCGAAGAGAGGCAGCAACAAAAATTTCCATGTGGCTGCGAGAAACAATACGGATGCGATGGGTGATATCTGCCGCGGAAAGAACAAGGGAGCAGGTGTTGAGATGCTCGGGTTCTGAAACCCGAATGAGGAGTTCTTCAGATGGGTTGTCTGAAGGAGTGGTTTTCCCTTCGTCAATCAAAGAAGTTTGAGATGGTAAAAGTATTTAAGAGTTATCACGAAACACCTTGTCAATTACTCTGTTGCTTAGGCCGTTGCCGGCATTTATTTCAACATGTTGCTTTTACGGTGTTGGGGATAGGAAAACAGGCCGCCGCCTAAAATTTTGCTCCGGTGTGAAAAGATTTTTGCCCGGCTGATAGGAGGCCGGGCAAAAATGACAAGATTATTAAGAGAGCTGGTCCACAGTGACAATGGAGCCCATTTTTTCTTTTAACTGGATAAGCTCAGCACGTTGTTTTTCGTAGACTTCATACAACTTTGCAGGGACATCAGCTTCCTTGCTGTAGGCGGTTTGCTGCAGATCTATACGTTCAATGATCTTGTCGATATAGAGAGAAAACTGCATATCATAAAGAGTTTTTGGATAGTTCTTATCGATGGATTGAAACAATTTCACTAAATCAGCATATTTGGGGAGATAGCCAATGGGAGTGCTGATCGCTTCAACATCACCGTTGGCAAAGAGCTCCAGCCAGCCAAGCCAGGCCTTCACGTCTTTTTTCTCACCCAACAGTTTGTCGCCGGACCCGCCGCGATTGCCAAAGGTGAGGAAATAGTTCAAACCGGCCATGATCGGACGGGTGGCTGTTGTAAATTTTGTTGAATTGAAGAGTGTGAACTGAGCCTGCATATAATCGGCAAGGGCGCCGGGAATAAACGGAGCATTGGCCCAAGGTTGTCGATTGACACCAGTAGCTCCAACCTCCGTAGCAGTAGCTTTTGAGACAATTGAAGCGCCGATGACCACACCCTCGTCGGGATTTTTGGCAACCCATACCGGTGGCATGGTGTCGCCATCCCTGCCGGAGTACGTAACCACTTTGATAGGTACACCCTTTGGAGACTCGGAGAGCTCGGTCGCGTGATTGGCTATTGCCGAGGCGCGAAGGGTGCAACGGGAGTTTTTGTGGGACATCGGCACCAGCTTGCCGGCATCATCCAATTTACCCTTGAACCACTCTCCTTGGAAATTGACACCTTTGTCGGGGGTCTCTTCGCCATTGCCAACCCAGTAAGGAACGTCGTCCGCTATGAGAACATTTGACCAAATGACTTCAGTACCGTCACCGCGCAGACATTCCATAAGGTGGGGGTCACCCTCTTGGTTGACGTCTTCAACAATACCGAAGATACCCTTTTCCGGATTAATGGCACGGAGGATTCCCTCTTTGTCGATCCAGAATTGGGCCAAGTCGTCGCCGATGAAATCACTGCCGACCATGGCGGTGGTGGTTTTGCCGCAACCGGACGGTGCCGCTCCAGCAAAAAAGGTTTTTCTGCCTCCCGGTCCGGTCATGCCGGTTATAAACATATGCTCTGAAAGCTGTTCTTCGGCTTTATAGTAGGTGGCGTAATCCACACTGAAGCGATGGTTGCCTTTTTTCAGAAGAAGGGTGTTGCCGGCATAAGTACAGAATGTGGCAAAGGTTGTCTGCCAGCTTCTGTCCATAAAGATGCGGGCATTCGGTACATCTGCCGGGGTATTATTGCCTTCCGAGTGGACGTTGGTAAAGAAAAGTCCGACCCGTTTGACCTCGGCATCAAAATGCCGGTAGCAATTTCTGTAAAGAAGTTCCGCCGAATGCAGCACATATCCGGACGAAGAGATTTCGATTGCCGGAATTGTCGCCTCGGCGCCCACCGGGCCACGGCTATAGAAGCCGATTATTAGAGTTTTGCCGGACATTATTCCCGGCATGAACTTCTTGACATACTCAATTGCCTCGCTGCGAGGCACGGTTTTGGCAAGAGAACTCATTTTTTCTCCGGGATTCACAATGTAGTAGGTCTGATTTACCAGCCTTGCCTGATCCTGAGGCAGATCAAAGTGAATTGTGTGGCCTTTTTTAGCAAGTTTTCTTTCTTCGCCTTTTTCTAAGGCATATTCGCGGACCCATTGCACATCAGCATCATTACCAGTATTGACAAAGACACTGTCAGGTCGGCACATGGCAATAGCATTGGCAACTTTGATGAGTGCTTCTTCGTTTTTAATCAAATCAAGTTTTTTCTGATTGTTTTCATCAAGTTTTTCGGCAAGTACCTTGTTTGCTTCGGCAATGTTCTTAACCCCACCAACAATCGCGAGTATTTCATCGCCTTTCTTCAATTCCAGCATTCGTAACTCCTTCATGTATACGTAGTGGATCACACCGTTATATAGAATTCGTTCTGATTCATCAAAAACTTCGAACGGTACCATAATATAAATATTTGCTTTTAACGTCAAGATTTAGATCGAACAAAGATGGGAAAAAGTTGATCAAAATGTCATGATTTCATGCAGATCCGGAGAAAAATTAAGAGGAAAGGTGATACTGCTTTTCAGATGTCAGTTCATGATTAGTTGAGTTATCTATAAGATTATGTGATGGAATGTCAGTAATTGAAGAATGGTCCTGACAAGAATATTGCAACGAGGTGTGCGGCAGAAAGAAAAATTGATGCGGTGGTTTTGTGACGGGAATACTTCTCATTATTTTTTCCTATATCATGCCGGTTATGGAAGAGCCTAGGGGTAAGGATTAGAACGTGTCGATGCTTGAGGGGGGAACAGGGAGGGACGGGAGCAGGTAGAAAGGCTGGGAAAGTGTGATTGCATCTCTTGGTGAATCGTGATATACGGCAGCCAGCCGGTTTGGATGATGCAAAGATAAGGTAATCAATGGAAATGGTCAAAGGAAAATATGGACAAGAAGAGAGGCGGTCTGGAACTGATGGCAAAATGAAATGAAAAAAGGGCTGCAATCATAATGCGATTGCAGCCCTTAATTTTAATAATTGGTGCCGAAGAAAAGACTCGAACTTTCACTGGGAAACCCCAACTAGACCCTGAACCTAGCGCGTCTACCAATTCCGCCACTTCGGCAACGCGCATGAATATGCTTCCTGTGCGGCTGTTTGTCAAGGCTTTCTTGGCGCGGATTCAAAAAAATCAAAATTATACGGTTATTATGCAGATATTCAGGGGTACCAAAGACCTCGTTGCGCTATTCATCAATGCTTGTGTCACCATTGGCAATTTTGACGGCGTTCATTTCGGGCATCAGCAATTGTTCCGGACCGTCGTGCAAAAAGCTAGAGATATCAGGGGTACAAGCGTGGCGATAACATTTGATCCGCACCCCCTTCAGGTTTTGCTGCCCGGTGGCATCAAACTTATTTCGACCTGTGAACAGAAGATTGAACTCATTGAAATGGCAGGTATCGATGTGCTGCTGATCATTCCATTTACCATGGAATTTGCCAAGACTTCAGCGGAAGAGTTTGTTTCCGAGCTCTTGGTTCAAAGACTCGGCGTAAAGGAGCTGGTAGTAGGTTATGATTATGCGTTTGGCAAGGGTAGAAGCGGCAATATTGCGTTCTTGCAACGGCAAGGGAAACATTTTGGCTTTCCTGTAACCGTAGTTGATGCGTTTTACCTTGATGATCAATTGGTCAGCTCCACGCGGGTCCGTGAATTGGTGAGAAATGGGGATATGGCCGGCGCCAGAGATCTTCTCGGACGCCATTATCAGATTCGCGGCACAGTTCAGGTTGGCAAGCAGCGTGGCGGCAAGGTCATTGGTTTTCCCACAGCCAATTTGAAGTTCAACGAAGAAGATTTAGTACCGAAACATGGCGTCTATGTGACGCAAGTAATCTGTAACGGTCGCGGCTATGGAGGAATTCTCAATATTGGTTATAATCCTACCTTTGAGGAAGAGCAGTTAGTGGCGGAGACTCATATTTTCGACTTCAACGAAAATATCTACGGGCAACCTATCAAGGTAAACCTTCTCAAGTTCCTGCGCAGTGAACGTAAATTTTCCGGTGCCAAAGAACTCTCCGAACAGATTGAAAAAGATGTTCAGGTGGCAAAAACGATTCTCGCTGAACACCAAAAAGAGCTTATTTTGTCAAGCAACGCACGTTTTAACTGGTAAGGTTCTCCTGGATTTTCTTGTTGCAAGTAAGCTCAAGGTGTCTATAGTGTAGGCGCTCTTGGCCTTGTCCCTACAAGCACAGGTGTTGTGAGATTTACAAATTACAGTTGTTATTATAAGATGTTAGTTCCTGTTTATTTGTCTGATTGATGTGGAAAATTGGCAAAGAGGGTGCTATTAAAACTATAGAGGGAAAGCATGGTTGAACAGTTGCAGGAAGATTTGCCGAAAGTGATTGAGGAATTGGAAAAAAAATGCCAGGAGCATCCGAAATCGGTAATGGCATTTCACCATCTCGGGTTGGTGTGTATGAAGGCCGGGCGGATTGCCGATGCCATCAAGGCTTTGGAAAAAGCCATTGAACTAGATAATCTCGGCAGTGAGAGCATGATCAATCTCGGGGCCATCTATTTCGGCCAGGGAAATCTCGATAAGGCCCGCGAGTTGAACGAACAGGCTCTCTTGGTGAACCCGGAGAGTGCACAGGCGCATGCCAATCTCGGTCTTATTTGGCAACAGTATAATGAAATCGAAAAGGCTATTGCTTCCTACGAAAAGGCCCTCCGTTATGATCCTAAGCTTGCAAGCATCTGGATCAATCTCACCTCTGTGCTGACTATGAAAGGTGATGATGAACGGGCGGTCGTAGCCGCCAGGAAAGGCCTTGAGCTTGATCCTGATTCGTCGCTTGGACATAACAACCTTGCCGTGGCATTGTATTTTAGCGGCAACTATGCAGACGCCAAGAACCATATGGAAAAAGCCAAGGAATTGGGGTATTCCGTGGATCCGAATTTTGCCAACAGTCTCCAGGAAAAACTGGCGTAGGTAGCAAGAGAAATGCCTAAAGAAAAAATAATTGTTCGACCCTGGTGTCCCTTTTGTGGCCAGAAAGTTGGCCGTCCTTCAAGTGCTCCAGTTCGCAAAATGAACGAATTCCCGGTTGGACGCTGTCAATGCGGGGCGGTGTATACCTGCGATGCAACAGGCCATAATGTCGGGGCGGCTATTGTCGAGACATTGGTGTACGCCTGTAATGATAACGCCGATTTTGCTTGGGAGTTGATGCCTGAAGATGACTATTTAACCGGCCGAATTGAAAACTATGATGAGAGTGCGCATCGGGTTGTGGCCGAAAAAAATATTGATGGCAGGGCAGTCCGCGGAGTTCTTTACTTTGTCCGGCTGCACGCCGATGCAAGAGAAATTGCCGGGAGGATCAGGGAGAAAAAGGACCAAATTCTGGAACATACTGTTCCGGCCTTTCGCAACCAGAAGGCTATCGCCATAGAACCTGCTCCCGATGCTCGGCGGATACGAAGAAAGGCCAGCAAAGAAGTGGTTAAAGAACTTGTTGATCAGGGCGACATCGATGGCCTTGTAGCACTGTGCTTCGATGATAAAAAAACCCTGAGATTAATGCAGAGATTGCTCTATGACCCGGTAGAGAGCGGGCGCTGGCTTGTGGCTTGGAGAATTGGACAGGTAACCGCCAGAACTTCCACGCGCGAACCGGGGCCGGTGTCGGAACTGCTGCACCGATTGTTCGAAGCCTGTTCCGATTCAGCGGCAACACCATGGGGAATGGTTGAGACTGTTGGCTATGTTATCGCCCAACGCCCAGATATCTTTGGTGCTTTCACCCGGCATCTCCTCAACTACCTTAAAGAACCATCGACTCGCAACCAAGTTCTTTGGGCTCTTGCCGAAATTGCCGGCAAGCGACCCGACCTGATCCGTGACACGCCGTTTTATAATCTGTTTCATTTTCTCAATCACCCTGATGCCCAGGTGCGTGGTCAGGTGGTGCGTTTGATGGGGCGGATCAGGGCGACGGAGGTTGCCATGCAATTGATGGGCCTCAGTAATGATCATGAGGCCTTTGCCTGGTGTCGAGAGGGCCTGCTGGAGACTTCAACCGTTGCTGAGGCTGCAGCAGAAGCAATACGATTAATTCAAGGAGAAAACCTCCCATGAGCAATAAACTTCAAACGCTCGATTCGATCCAAACTCTCGGTGACGAGCGCAAACAAGGGCCACAGGATTCCGTCAAAAAAGAATATGAAGAAGGGCTGAGGTTTCTTGAGCAGTTGGAATTCGGTCAGGCTGCTGTGGCACTTCACAATGCCCTCATCGGATATGAACAAAGACAGGATGAGACGGGTATAGCCAATGCAAGCAACCAGCTAGGGCACGTGTGTCTCTTTCGCAAGGAGTACGAGGGTGCTCTCAAACATTATCAAAAGGCGCTCGCTGTTGTCGAAAAGGCCTATGATCGAATGAGCATTCTCGCCGTTTTGAATAAGATTGTTACGGCGCAGAAAGGGTTGAAGAAGTATGATCAAGCGATAGCGGTATGCCTCGACATGTTGGAGCTTTATCAAGATAATCGTGACCCTCAGGGAACTGTTGTCACTCTTGAAGCAATGGCCGAGATCTATCTGGAGGATGGGCAAAGGGCAAAGGCCGCTGATGCTTATAAAACCATCGGTTCGATTCATAAGAATTTTCGGCATGATACGATGGCTGCTGAATATCTTGAGAAAGCTGCACAGTTGCGAACGGTTGCTGCAAAAGGTTCCTCATCACTTTAGTTAATGTCGCAAGAATCTCATGTTCACCGGGATAATAGAAGGGATCGGCAAAATTGCCGGCAAGCGCATAGCAGGCGGTGGTATTGTCCTTGATCTTGAGGCCGGTTTTGCGTTGACCGACCCCAAAGAGGGTGAATCCATTGCCGCAAGTGGGGTATGTCTTACCGCCTACAATATTCATGGACACAGATTCAGAGCCGATGTCTCCCCTGAAACTCTTTCCCGCACTAAACTCGGTATGCTCGGTCCCGGTGATTCCGTCAATCTCGAGCGAGCGCTCAGGTTGTCAGATCGTCTTGGTGGGCATCTTGTGTCTGGGCATATAGATTGTTTGGCAACTGTCACAAGCCGAAAGGAACTCGGCTTTTATACGTTATTTTCTTTTTCTCTGGCAAAAGAGCAGGATCGATATATTATTGAAAAAGGGTCCATTTCCATTGACGGTGTGAGTCTCACCGTTAATAGTTGTAGCCCAGGGGTTTTTTCTGTGTCAATTATTCCCCTGACTTTGAAGGAAACAACACTTGGTGCTTTAAAAATCGGTAACAAAGTCAACATTGAGGTTGATGTTATCGGCAAATATGTTGCGAAATTGCTGTCGCCTGGGGTTCAAACGATGAAAGCTGCAGCAGTCGAAGGCCTCAATCCTGGATTTCTGGCCAAGCACGGCTTTCTTTGATATTACAGCAGTTTTAAGCCTAATCTTTTTATTGTGAGTTACTATTATGGCAGTCAGTTTAATTGAGGATGTTATTCAGGATATCAAGGCGGGCAAAATAGTCATTTTGGTCGACGATGAGGATCGCGAAAACGAAGGCGATCTTTATATGGCCGCTGAAAAAGTGGATGCCGATGCCATAAATTTTATGGCAACCCACGGCAGGGGGTTGATCTGTCTCACCCTGAGTAGCGAATTGGTTGATCAACTCCAGTTGCCTATGATGGTTTCCAACAATACATCCCCTTATGGCACCGGTTTTACCGTGAGCATCGAAGCCAAAACCGGAGTATCGACCGGCATCTCGGCTGCTGACAGAGCGCGAACGATTCAGGTGGCGGTTGGCAAGGATGCAAAACCAGCCGATCTCGTCAGCCCCGGACATATATTTCCACTCAAGGCCCGCGATGGTGGAGTTCTGGTTCGTACCGGTCAGACCGAGGGTTCGGTAGATATTTCCCGCCTCGCCGGGCTGATTCCTGCCGGGGTCATTTGTGAAATCATGAATGACAACGGGACGATGGCGCGGATGAATGACCTTGAAATATTCGCCGCCAAACATGATCTCAAGATTGCCACCATTGCTGATCTCGTCGCCTATAGATTGCGTGAAGATACCCTTGTTAAGAGGGAAGTCGAGGCTCGGGTGCCGACAGAACATGCCGGTGAGTTCACAGCTGTGGTTTATTCAAATTCGGTTGATAATCTTGAGCATATTGCCCTAATCAAGGGTGATATCAGCAAGGCAGAGCGGGTACTGGTTCGGGTTCACTCTGAATGCCTTACCGGTGACGTATTCGGTTCATCCCGTTGTGATTGTGGATTGCAGTTGAATGCTGCCATGAAGATGATTGATCAGGAAGGATGTGGTATAGTCCTTTATATGCGCCAGGAAGGTCGCGGCATTGGCCTTATCAACAAATTGAAGGCGTATTGCCTTCAGGATGAAGAGGGCGTAGATACCGTCGAGGCAAATCACAGGTTAGGTTTTAAGAGCGATCTTCGTGATTACGGAATAGGTGCTCAGATTCTTCGCGATCTTGGGGTGAGCAAAATGGCAATTTTGACCAACAATCCGAAAAAGATCGTTGGTCTTGAAGGCTACGGTATCGAAGTTGTCGCCAGATTTCCATTAGAAATGCCAGCCGGCAAGGAAAACAAGGAATATCTGATGTGTAAGCGTGACCGGATGGGGCATTTGATGACCGTTGATGATGAGTTGTTTTAAATCGCTACATTAAAGAGGATCTTGGTTGAATCTCGTCTTTGCGACGACGATTTCTTCGCAAGAAAAGGATACTATTATTCATTCAGGAACACAGTATGGCAAACTTTATCGAAGGAAATCTCAAAGCAGACGGAAAGAAATTTGCAATTGTGGTGTCACGATTCAATTCATTCATAAGTGAAAAATTGTTGGATGGTGCCTTAGACAGTCTTGTCCGTTCGGGAGCAGCCGGAGATGATATTGACGTCGTCAGAGTTCCCGGAGCTTTTGAAATTCCGCTTATCGCAAAAAGGCTTGCCGGATCACAAAAGTATAATGCGGTAATTGTCCTGGGTGCTGTGATTCGCGGCGCTACGCCACATTTTGATGTTGTGGTGAACGAGGTTTCAAAGGGAACGGCTCAGGCTGGACTGGAGACAGGCGTTCCGGTGCTTTTTGGCGTTTTAACCACAGAAACCATTGAACAGGCGATAGAGCGCAGCGGAACCAAGGCAGGCAATAAAGGCGCGGAAGTTGCCGTTGCCGCCATTGAAATGGCAAATATTATCGAATCTCTTCACTGATTCTGGAATTTCATGGGCACACGCAGACATTCACGGGAAGCCGCACTTCAATTCCTCTATCAAGAGGACTTTACCATTAGCTCCGACCAGCAATTTGGCTATGATTTGCCAGAACGATTTGAGTTGTTCTGTAATCTCTTCCAGGTGAACAAAAAAGCGCGCACTTATGCCATTGAATTGTTGCAGGGTGTGAGCTGCAATCTCGAACGACTAGATCAGTTGATAAGTGACGCGGCGACCAACTGGCGCCTAACGCGTATTGCCCCCACCGATAGAAATCTTTTGCGTATCGCAGTTTACGAAATGCTTGAAATGGCTGATATCCCTCCACAGGTAGCCATAAACGAAGCAGTAGAAATAGCCAAGCGTTTTGCCGGGGATGATTCCCCCAAATTTATCAATGGTGTTCTCGACGCGATAAGATGTAAATTGGTTTAGTTGGGATGTAAATTGGTTTAGTTGGCAGCAAAGAATATGGCAATTCCTTGCATTTCCTACGAATTTCTAGTACATGTTGCGCCTGAATGATGTTGTTTAGGCAATATTATTCCCTTGGGAAATCGTTGCGTCTTTTTGAGCAGAATCTTCATGAAGGCACGTATCCCCCTCAAGGGGTGACTGAAAGGAATCCCGTTTGTCGGGGCTAGGAGTGGTTCAGGCAACATGGTACAAACGACAGATAGTATTCGACCGGGATTGAGACAGGAAGCCCTGGCGGTTTTCGGCATATTTATAGCTCTCTTTCTCTTCCTTAGCCTCTTCACATTCGCATTTAAGATCAACGGAAATTGGTGCGGTGAGATCGGAATACTCATTGCACAGGCCCTTTTTGGCTTTATAGGGTGGGGCGCATATTTATTGCCGTCTCTTATCTTCCTCCTGTCCATCCTCTTTTTTAGTCCGCATATGTCGTGCAAACGATTACCCCATGTCGTTGCCGGACTGACGGGGGCCATCATTGCCTTTTGTGGACTACTCTCCTCCTTGACAATAAAAGACCCTAGCTATTTAAGTGTCGGAGGTTTTTTGGGGAAAACCGTGTTTGTTCTTCTTGGTGCAGTCGTTGGGCATGGGGGAACTGTGCTGGTTTTAGTCTTGATATTGCTTTTTTCCTTGATGCTTTCCGTGCAATTTTCACTCTATCAGTTGATTCAGGCCCTGGGGAATTTAGTGGCTAGAGCCGTATCGCTTTTGTCTATTGACCCTGATCAAGCAAAAGAAAAGCCGATTTTGCCCGGCAATGCAAAGCCTGAAAGACTCGTTGAAAAGACTGAAAAAACCGGGTTTGAACCGTTGATTTTGCAGACGCCTACCATGCCGGAGTTGAAAGAACCTACGCCAAGTACGAAAAAAAGTATTGAAGATGAAGAATTTGCCGCCAAGTTAGTTGCCAGAGGTGACTGGCGATTGCCGCCCTTGACCCTCTTGAGCAAGGGCAGCAAGGTTGAAAATACCATCGACAAAGAGGTCTATTATAAAACCTCTAAGCAATTGGAGCAGAAACTCAAAAACTTTGGAGTTTCCGGCAAGGTGGTTGGCATTTCCCCGGGGCCAGTGGTAACCACCTATGAGTATTCGCCAGCGCCGGGAGTGAAAATCAACAAAATAGTGGGCCTGGCAGATGATCTTGCGCTTGGTTTGAGAGCGCAGTCGGTCAGGGTCGTTGGATCAGTTCCCGGCAAGGCTGCCTTGGGAATAGAAATCCCGAACGAAATACGGCAGATTGTTTATATTCGTGAATTGATCGCCACCGAAGCCTATCGGGCCAATTCCCACAAGCTTTCGATTGCCCTTGGGCTTGATGTGGTTGGTAATTTGGCGATGGCCAATCTTGCGAAGATGCCTCACTTGCTGATTGCCGGTGCAACCGGTGCGGGAAAGAGTGTTGGCATAAATACGATTATTGCTTCAATCCTCTATAATGCGACCCCGGAAGAGGTGCGGTTTCTTATGGTGGATCCGAAACGCATCGAACTTTCCGGCTACGAAGGTATTCCCCACCTCCTGCACCCAGTGGTGGTTGATCCAAAACTTGCTTCGCGTGCATTGAACTGGGCAGTTAGAGAGATGGAGAGGCGCTACCGGTTGCTTGAAGAAGCGCGAGTAAAAAGCTTTGATTCCTACAATGAAACTAGTAGTGATAAACTTCCTTATATTGTCGTTATAGTAGATGAATTGGCTGACTTAATGATGGTAGCTTCAAAGGATGTCGAGGCGGCAATAGCCCGTCTTGCTCAAATGGCAAGAGCTGCGGGGATTCATTTGATTTTAGCCACACAAAGGCCATCGGTCGATGTGTTGACAGGACTCATTAAAGCGAATTTTCCGACGCGAATCTCCTTCAAGGTTTCTTCCAAAATTGATTCTCGTACTATTCTTGACGCCTCTGGGGCTGAGCATCTGCTCGGCGCCGGGGACATGCTTCTTTTGGCTCCCGGCACTGCGCAGATCAAACGTATTCATGGGGCATTTATATCGGAGAAAGAAACTTCAGATATTGTTGAGTTTTGGAAGAAACAAGGCAGTTCGGCCTACGATGATTCCATGATACAGGAAATTGAAAAGGATGAAGATCAGGAGAGTGCCGGCGGAGGAGAAGACTTCGATGACCGGTACGATGAGGCATTAGCCTTAGTGACCCAAAGCGGGCAGGCATCCATCTCCATGGTTCAGAGAAGATTACGGGTGGGTTATAATCGGGCAGCTCGTATGATCGAAATGATGGAAAAGGAAGGGGTGATCGGACCTGCCGACGGAGCCAAGCCACGTGAGGTTATTGTGCGCAATGACTACACTTAGGCATACTGTATCGGCTGTTGAATTTTCTTGACAATTACCAGGCAACCAATTAAAAGATTCTCTTGAGAAAAATGAGTAGTCATTCAGAATTTTGACTGGTTATTATATTGAAATATATAGAATTTCCCTGTAGTATCGCTTGGTTGTCTGTGAAATACTTTGTCATGGGTGATCGAGGTTTTTTTTGTTGTAAAGAGTTTAAGTGGGCCCTGTCTGTTCAGGGTCACAACAGTTAATGCAAAACTGAGGAGGTAGTTGAATGCCAAGTTATGTAGATCCTGCCAAGTGTGATGGTTGCAAAGGTGGAGACAAAACCGCATGCATGTACATCTGTCCCAACGATCTGATGGTTCTGAACGTTGAAGAGATGAAGGCCTACAATCAAGAGGCGGATGCATGTTGGGAATGTTATTCCTGCGTGAAGATCTGCCCACAGGGTGCGATTTTTGTTCGTGGTTATGACGACTTTGTACCGATGGGCGGCCAGGTTCACCCAATGAGATCTTCTGACTCCATTATGTGGACTGTTAAGTTTCGTAATGGCAACATGAAGCGTTTCAAGTTTCCTATTCGCACCACTGCTGAGGGTGCCGCCAATGCTTATGCCAGCCAGAAGGGAGCCAATCTCGATGATGAGTGTTTGTTGCTCGAGAGTAATCTTCCTACCCCCAAATGAGCTGAGCTAGAAACTTTTAACTGCAAAATCTTTATTTTAAGGAGATTTGAAAATGGCATTACCAAATAAACCAAAAGGTGAGCTGAAAGCCGTCGTGAACCCCGAGGTTGTCGAGCACGACGTGGACATCCTCATTATCGGTGGTGGTATGGCTGCATGTGGAGCTGGTTTCGAAGTTAAGAAATGGGCCCCGGAAGGAATGAAAATCGTTCTCGTTGACAAAGCCTCTCTTGAGCGTTCCGGTGCTGTCGCTCAGGGTCTTTCCGCTATCAACACCTATGTCGGTTCGAACCCCATCGAAAGTTATGTAAAGATGGTTCGTAACGACCTGATGGGCGTTGTTCGTGAGGACCTTATTTACGACTGTGGCCGGCACGTTGACGAGTCTGTCAAGCTTTTTGAAGAGTGGGGCCTCCCAATCTGGAAAAAAGACAAAGACGGCGAAACACTTGATGGTGCAGCGCCTGCCCCGACCCTCCGCGAAGGTGGTACACCTGTCCGTACCGGTAAATGGCAGATCATGATCAACGGCGAATCCTATAAACCAATTGTAGCCGAGCCTTGCGCCAGTGCTCTTGGCGCTGAAAACATCCATGAGCGTATTTTTATCGTTAAACTGCTGCTTGACAAAAACAAGCCGAATCAGATCGCCGGTGCCGCCGGTTTCTCAACCCGTGAGAATAAAGTTCATATCTACCGTTGCAAGACAGCACTGGTTGCCTGTGGTGGCGCTGTTAATATCTTCCGTCCTCGCTCTACTGGTGAAGGTAAAGGCCGTGCCTGGTACCCGGTTTGGAATGCCGGTTCCACTTACACCATGTGTGCCCAGGTAGGCGCAACCCTCACCATGATGGAAAACCGCTTCACCCCTGCCCGTTTCAAAGACGGTTATGGACCTGTTGGTGCCTGGTTTCTCCTGTTCAAAGCCAAAGTTCAAAACGGCCTTGGTGAGTTCTATGCCAACTCAGCTTCAGTGAAAGATGAACTTGAGAAATTCATGCCTTACGGTGCTTCTCCGGTTACCCCGACCTGTCTGCGTAACCATCTGATGCTCAATGAACTGAAAGCCGGTCGTGGACCGCTCTATATGGCGACCGACGTAGCCTTGAATGCATTCCTGGATGACCGTAAAGCCAAAGGAATGGATGACAAGTCTTTGAAGAAATACTGGAAACATCTCGAGTCTGAGGCTTGGGAAGATTTCCTCGATATGTCCGTTGGTCAAGCAGGTCTCTGGGCAGGTATGGATGTTGAGCCTGAGAAGGTTGGGTCTGAGATCATGCCGACCGAACCCTACATGCTCGGTTCACACTCCGGTTGCTGTGGCATCTGGACCTCCGGTCCGGAAGAGTCATGGGTACCTGATGTCAAAAACGATTCCCGCGTTCATAAGTATAAGTGGGGATACAATCGCATGACCACTGTTGACGGCTTGTTTACTGCCGGTGACGGCGTTGGAGCTTCCGGCCATAAATTTTCTTCCGGTTCTCATGCCGAGGGACGTATTTGTGCCAAGCAAATGGTTAAATTTTGTCGTGATAACGCAAGCTTCAAGCCAGAACTCAAGCAGACTGCGCAATCAATTGCTGATGAGATCTATGCTCCGGTCAGAATGTTTGAAGAGTTTAAAGGCGCCTCCACTTCTATCGAGGTAAATCCGAACTACTGCAAACCTTCCGGAATTATGATGCGTCTCATGAAGGCTACCGATGAATATGGTGGTGGCGTTGCTACCTATTATATGACTTCCGGTAAGCTTCTCAATATCTGCCTTGATCTGCTTCGTCTGCTCCGCGAGGATTCAGAGAAGATGGCAGCAGGCGACTTGCATGAATTGCTCCGTTGCTGGGAGAATTACCATCGCATCTGGTGTGTTGAAGCCCACATTCGTCACATTGAGTTCCGTAAAGAATCCCGCTATCCTGGATTCTACTACCGCTCAGATTTCCCGGCTGTTGATGACGCGAACTGGAAATGTTTTGTAAACTCCACCTTCAATCCAGAGAGCAAGGAATGGAAGTGCGAGAAAGTTGAATGCATAAACATCTTCCCGACTGATCCTTGGCTGTAATTGCTGGGAATGTTGTTGAACTGATGTAAAAAAAATCTCCAGGAGTCATCGACTCCTGGAGATTTTTTGGTATTTAGTCTCTTAGAAAAAATTATTTGCAGGCGAGATGCGAAGAATTTTTCGTAAAGAGACTTATCCCGTTTATCGGGGGTAGGGTTTTTAGCTTATTTTTCCGAGAGCTTTAGCAATCTCTCGGAAAAATAAGCTAAAAAAATTTAAAAAAAGGGATTTCAGTTGCGAGCTAGCGTTTAATAGTTGATATGTGTCGCATTTTTACGTAATACACCGATACAGTGTGGGACATATCAATAGGACAATATTTTAAGAGCAAATATGGAGGTTAGGTATGACTGACGAGCAAGGCACCTCTGGTGCAGTTCTGGTCGTAGGCGGAGGCATCAGCGGATTGACTGCTGCTCTGGAGACCGCTGAAGTCGGGAATGATGTGTTTCTTGTAGAGAAAGGCCCATCTTTTGGTGGAAGAGTCGCGCAGTTGAATCAGTATTTTCCAAAACTGTGCCCACCGAGTTGTGGTCTGGAGATCAATTTTCGGAGGTTGAAAGATAACCGAAAAATCCGGGCCTATAGCATGACGACCGTCAAGGCAGTTAAGGGCGGACCTGGTAATTATGAAGTGACCCTCGTAACCGAGCCGAGATTCGTTAACAGTAACTGCACAGCCTGTGGCGACTGTACGGTGGCATGCCCGGATGAGACTGCAAATGAATTTAATTTTGGTATGAATAATTCCAAAGCCATTTATTTACCTCATGAAATGGCCTTTCCACAAAGATATATTCTCAAAAAGAGTGCCTTAAGTCCCGCAGGCGCAGCGGCTATCAAAGCCGCTTGTAAATACGATGCAATAGATCTTGATATGCAACCGGAGACGTTCACAATCAAAGTTGCATCCATTATTTGGGCAACCGGTTGGGTACCCTACGAACCATCGAAGATGGAAAATCTTAAGTTTGGACAGTCAAAGTCGATTGTCACCAACATGATGATTGAACGGATGGCTGCGCCAAATGGTCCAACCGGCGGAAAAATTGTCCGTCCAGGGGACAATAAAGCAATAGACTCGATTGCTTTTGTTCAATGTGCCGGTTCTCGCGATGAAAATCATCTTGAATATTGCTCTCACATTTGCTGTATGGCTACCTTTAAGCAGATGTCCTATGTCCGGGAACAATACCCTAACGCTAAAATCTATGTTTTTTACATCGACCTCAGAACACCAGGGAAGTATGAGAAATTCCGTGAGGTTCGAATGGCTGATGCCAACGCGTCCTTTATCAAAGGTAAAGTAGCCGATATTATCCTTGAAGCCGATGGTGGTGTAACTGTTGTGGCTGAAAATGCACTGACTGCCGAAAAAATATCTCAAAAAGTCGACATGGCCGTTCTTGCTACCGGAATGCAACCGTCTCTTGGGTTGCAAGGTGCCCCTGCTGAGCTGAATCTTGATGCCAGTGGTTTTATTATTTCTGATTTTGATAAGGCTATGATATCAGCTGGTTGTGCTAAAAAAGCCGCGGATGTTGTTACTTGTACTCAATCATCAACTGCAGCTGCCTTAAAGGCAATTCAGGTTTCAAGGAGGTAAGAATCAATGGATAAAAAATATTGCGCCTATATTTGTGCTGGATGTGGCATTGGAGACGCACTTGATATGGAGGCACTTGCCGGGGTTGTTTCCGGTGAGATGTCCATGGAGTGCAAAACGCATAAGTACCTCTGCGGAGCTGAAGGCCGATCACTGATCGAAGCTGATGTAGCCGGTGGAGTCAATACTATTGTAGTTGGCGCCTGTTCACCGCGTGTTATGGCCAGGGAGTTTGATTTTGGTGTCGATATGATTACCGTTCGTGCCAACATTCGTGAGCAGGTGGTATGGTCCGAGGTGAAGCCAGTTGATGGTCAAGCTCCTCATAAGGAAGCTGCCGCATTTCTGCAAGAATCAGCATCGGACTACTTGCGCATGGCTTGCACCAGGGCAAAAAAAACGCTCTTGCCCGAACCCTACAAACTTGAAGAAATCAATAAGACAATTCTTGTCATGGGGGGCGGCTTGGCAGGATTGACTGCTGCAAAAGAAGCATCAGCTGCCGGATATCAGGTAATTATAGTTGAAAAAGAAGAAAAACTTGGAGGCAAGGCTGCAGGATGGCGAAAAAGCTTTCCATCCAAGGCTCCCTGGACGGATCTAGAGGAAAATCCTATCAATACATTAATTGCCGGTGTTGAAGGGAATGACAGAATTACCGTCAAGACCTCCTGTGAGGTCGCTCGTATCTCCGGGGCACCTGGTAGTTTTGGAGTAACCTTTAAAGCGACTGGGGCAAAAACAGAATGGGATGCTCCACAAAAAGTTACGGTGGAGCAGCAGGATCTGATTACTAAAGGTGAGTTGGAGGATCCCAACAAGGGATTACAAAAATATACCGAGACTAACCCTGATGCTGTGAAGGTGGGTGCCGTCGTGCTGGCAACCGGCTGGAAACCTGCCGATGTTTCCCAATATGAGCATCTCGGCTACGGGAAAGTGAAGAACGTTGTTACCAATGCTGAATTTGAGAAGCTTGCCAAGACTGGAAAAGTCCCAGCCAATGTTGCTTTTGTACAGAGTCCTGGTGGCAAGGATAATGACAAGGACTTCCCGTACTGCAACTCAGTAACCTCTATGGTTGCTTTAAAACAGGCGCAATATGTCTGTCAAGACAATGCTGATGGGAAAGCGTATATCCTATATCAGCATATGAGAACTCCAGGGCATATGGAGTTGTACTATAAAAGTGCTCAGAATACAGATGGTATTTTCCTCACCAAAGGAAATGTAATGAAGGTTGAGGAGAGTGGTTCTTCCTTGACTGTTGCTGTTGAGAATACCCTGCTTGGCGAAGATTTGACCCTGCAGGTAGATATGGTTGTTCTCGCTGCCGGCATGGAACCGACCACACTCAACGATGATTCTATTAATCTGGCTTATCGACAGGGACCTGCATTTGTCGACCTTGATCTTTTCGATGGCTATGCTGATTCTCACTTTATCTGTTTCCCCTACGAAACGCGACGTACCGGCATATATGCCTGTGGTGGTGTACGCAAAGCGGAAACAATGGAAGAGGCTGTCGATGATGCAACCGGTGCGGCTTTAAAAGCTATCCAGTGTATCGAGTCAACCGATAGAGGTGTTTCTGTTCATCCTCGCTCAGGCGATGCCACCTATCCTGAGTTTTTCATGCAAAGATGTACTCAGTGTAAGAGGTGTACTGAAGAATGCCCATTCGGTGCCCTTGACGATGATGAAAAGGGGACCCCGCTGCCGAATCCTACTCGCTGTCGTCGTTGCGGTACTTGCATGGGGGCTTGCCCTGAAAGGATTATCGGCTTCAAGGATTATAACATTGATCTGATCGGATCAATGATCAAGGCTGTTGAGGTGCCGGAAGACGATGAAGATCGTTTGCGGATTCTTGTCCTTGTCTGCGAAAACGATGCCTATCCGGCTCTTGATATGGCTGGTATAAAGCGTTTAGGCATTAGCCATATGGCTCGATTTATTCCGGTTCGTTGTCTTGGTTCCGTAAACATGGCCTGGATTCGTGATGCTCTTTCCGCCGGTATGGATGGTGCGATGCTTCTTGGGTGTACTTATGGTGATGATTATCAATGTCATTTTGTCAAAGGATCCGAGATTGCCAACAAGCGAATGGAAAATATTGGTGACACCCTGAAAACCCTTGGCCTTGAACCGGAAAGGTGCGCTGCTAATCAGGTTGCCATCACTGATTATGATAAAATCCCACAGATTATCAACGAATTTGTTGATCTCGTTGTAGAGATGGGCCCAAATCCGTTTAAAGGATTCTAAGTAACCGCCTACCTTTTCCTGTAGCGGGACAAGCCCTGCTGCAGGAAAGAAATCTGTGGTGTGTTGGCTTTTGATACATGCTTTCCATTGATATATAGCAGGAGGAAGAAATGAATGTTCAACCGGATTTAGATTTTATCAGATCCTTAAAGGGAGCTGGGGGTGACACTCTGAAGAAGTGTTATCAGTGCGCCACCTGCTCGGTTGTGTGCCCACTCTCGAAAGAGGGGAAACCTTTTCCTAGAAAGGAAATGATTTGGGCACAATGGGGAATAAAAGAGAGGCTAGTAACCGATCCTGATGTGTTTCTCTGCCATCAGTGTGGAGATTGTACCACCAACTGTCCTCGAGGCGCAAAACCTGGGGATGTTCTGAGCGCCATTCGGGCTTATGCCTACACTTTTTATGGTTGGCCGGCACCTTTGGCAAAGTTGGCATCCAGTGCTAAGGGCTTACCGATATTGATCGGGCTTCCAGTTGTTGTCATTTTTGTTATGTGGCTTCTTTCAGGCGGAATGCGCTTTCCTACAGCAGAAGAATTTGCAAGCCACGGGTATCAACAATTTTTTGGAATCTGGGATTTTCGTTGGTATGCCAAGAATATCTTTTTCATAGTTCTGATAATGGTCCCAGCTCTTGGACTCGGCCTATTTTCCGCATTCTTGGGAATCAGTACGATGTGGAAAAAAATGTGTGAGGATGCAGGATTGAATAGAGAATACCGGCCGGCAATTGTGCCGTTTATTAAGGAATTCATCTGGCCTTCACTGGTTGAGATTGTTAACCACACCCGTTTCCGGGAGTGCAAAACAAACATTGATAGGGTGAGGGGGCATCTGCCGTTGATGCTCGCATTCATAGGTTTGTTTATTGTAACCTGCTGGTCGCTGCTGAAAAATGATGTCCTTGGACTTTTCTGGCCCTCTTTACACGGGCCGATGCTATTGGCAGATCCTTTTAAAATCCTTGCCAACGTTTCTGCCATTGCCCTTCTCTTTGGCATTGGAGTCCTCTGGGCTAACAGAAAGAGGGCTGAGCGAGAATTGAAAACCCTAGCAACATTTTATGATTGGTTCCTTATCTGGGAGATCACTGCAGTAGGTGTTACGGGTTTGGGAGCAGAGCTCTTGCGTTGGGCGGGAATGCCGATTCTTGGGTATATCATCTATTTCCTGCATCTAGTTTCAATCATGATGTTATTTTTGTATCTGCCCTACACCAAGTTTGCTCATCTCCTCTTCAGAACTACAGCATATGCGTTTGAGAAGTATCGTCAAAGTGCTTTTGGTAAGAACGTTTGATTGCCAGTGATAATTAACTCAGTTCTCGGTATTGCTTAATCAGAGTGGTACAAAAGGCCTGGTCCGCAAGAGACCAGGCCTTTCTTATTAAAGAACGCACTCAGATGGAGCTTGGAAGATACCATTGTAGTCCAGAGAAAGACTGAAAGGAAAAAATAGATGTTGAATTAAGAAAATATAGTGAGTATATTCTCCCGTCTTGTAAGCTGGCGTAGCTCAATGGTAGAGCTCCTCACTTGTAATGAGGTTGTTGTGGGTTCAATTCCTATCGCCAGCTCCATAAAATATAACTTTACAAAGTGGTAATAAGAGTTTAAAGAGATCTGTCTTGTTCAGGCGTTCTCCATGGAGGGGTTCCCGAGCGGCCAAAGGGAACAGACTGTAAATCTGTCGGCTCAGCCTTCGGAGGTTCGAATCCTCCCCCCTCCACCACGACTCTTCTTTTTTGCAAAGAGTGATATACCGGGCGGGAATAGCTCAATTGGTAGAGCATCAGCCTTCCAAGCTGAGGGTCGCGAGTTCGAGCCTCGTTTCCCGCTCCAATCGTAGTATCTCGTGTTGCAGGTGGTCGCCCACGTAGCTCAGTTGGTAGAGCGCATCCTTGGTAAGGATGAGGTCACCGGTTCGACTCCGGTCGTGGGCTCCATGTAAACACTGGTAGCAACCTTAGAAAAATATTCAACGGCCTGAGGAGACAACAAGATGTCGAAGAAAAAATTTGAGAGGAATAAACCGCACGTCAATGTAGGCACAATAGGCCATATTGATCATGGCAAGACCACATTGACTGCAGCAATTACTCGTGTCCTATCGTTAAAAGGTCAGGCGACGTTTACCGATTTT
>JANNQF010000019.1:0-5375 GCA_031441605.1 Deltaproteobacteria bacterium | reverse complement strand
GGTGCTGTCCTGCTTCGCGAGATTCTCTCAAGCTCCTGCTTTTGCTCCTCGGTCAGATCAATCGCTGGTCTTTTGCTCGTGCGTGCCATAGGCGGAACCTCCTTCTGAAGGGAATAGTTCCGTATGTATGACAGCGCAAGGGCTATATGTCAAAATATTTATGAAACGCTATACTAGTTTTAAATAGACCTCAATTTCTTGATCTTTCTTGTCAAGTTTATCATCACTGAATACTTTGAAAGCCAGGTGAGGTATTTGCAAAGACTTCAACGCTAATCAAAACTGAACCACCTCTGCTAACGAAAACTGAGCCACCGGCTGCATCTCTTTTTTTCTGAAATCCTTCATTCCCCTCCTTTTTATTTTCCCATCTGACTGCTGATCTGCTCAATGCAATTAATTTCTTGAGGAGATCAGCATGGCCGAGAGAGGCGCAAATGCAAACACTGCCACCAGAGTTTTAGCCCTCGGCCGCAAAATCCCAATCAACAGTACTGCTCAGAACGGGAATGCCAGCGAGCACGCAAACGGATTTGGCAAAAGAACAAGCTGCTATCCGATCCCGATTACCATGCCAACCAGAGTGCCGCAAAGAGCAGTTGGCGCGAGAATCATCCCGACTATTGGAGCAAATATTGAGAGAAAAATCCGGGGTACGTGGAGGGCAATCGCCAACGTCAACGGGAGCGCAACCGTCGTCGGCGTGGGCAGGATATCGGCCAGATGCCAATTGCAAAGATGGACGCGTCAATGCCTGAAAGATCCATTACTCCAGGAAGATATCTTTTGACCATGGTTGAGAGTGGCATGATTGCAAAGATGGACCCGTTAATCGTTGAAATAAACGTTGTTTCCTGTGGTTAGTTCGCATCTGGCACTGATTGCAAAGAGAGGACCCGTAAGCTTTTAGGACGATTCTTGAGTAAAAAGGGGGCATGGAAAAGCAAAACGTCGACCTTCACCTGCTAGAACTGCGCTACGCCCACATCCGGGTAAAGAATGAGGCGCGGGTACGCCGGTTGGCGGACTCTATCTCGCGCCATGGCCAGCTTGAGCCGATGCTGACGGTAGAAAGCCAGGACAATCGCTTGATTCTGGTCGACGGATATCAACGTCATGCCGCACTCAAATATCTGGGCCAAGATGCCGGTCTGGTAAGGGTAGTGGATGAGCAGGAAAGCCAGACTCTCTATCAGCTCCTGATTCATCGTGGAGAACGGCAATGGGAGGCGATTGAAGAGGCGGGCTTAATCCAGGAACTGCATCGTCGCTTCAGTTATTCTTTGAGCGAAATCGGCAAACGGATAGGCCGTGACAAGTCCTATGTGAAAAGACGTATGGATCTGCTCGAATCATTGCCGGAAGAGATTTTATCGCAAGTAATCGCCGGGACAATCTCGACCTGGGCCGCCAATCGGGTGCTGATACCGTTGGCGCGCGCCAACGCAGCCGATGCAACAAGGCTTGCCTCCCATCTTGAGCGTGAACCGATGTCTACCCGGGAACTGCAGTTGTTTTATGAGCATTATCAAAAGTCCAATCGGCAAGTTCGGGAACGGATGCTGAATCATCCTGCGCTGTTCATCAAATCAATCCAGGCTGCTGATGAGAGCAAGGATGAAAGTCCTGAAAAAAAATGGCTGCATGACGCCAAGGTGGTCTGTGCCATCCTGGATCGTCTGCGGGATAAGGCGGATACGGTTTTTTATCCGAACCAGGAACAAAAGTTGCGCCGCCAGTTGCTGGTCCGGGCGGCCAAAGCAAGGCGTCTGACCGTCGAACTGCAACAGAAAATCAAGGAGCGTCTTGAATATGATCGACCCCATCAAAGAGCAAGTGATCCGGGAAATGGCGAAACAAGGGATAGCAAAGCGGATGATCGCCAAACAATTGAAGGTCGCCCGCAACACGGTGGACAAAGTGCTGGAGACGGCAGCAGTCAGACCATCGGTCAGCAAAGAATCGGGCTATGATCAGCATATCGAACACGTTCGCCAACTCTTTTGCGACTGTCAGGGCAATGTCGTCCGGGTGCAGGAGGAACTTTGTGCCCGTTACAATATTACCATCCCCTACCAAAGCCTGACCTGGCTGATCCGGAAGTATCAAGTGCGCATCCCGGTGCAAAAGAGGGCCGGACGCTACCATTTTGAGCCGGGCGCGGAGATGCAGCATGACACCTCGCCTCATCGATTCAAAATAGGAGACCGCCTGCTTACCGCCCAGTGTGCCGGCCTTTCCCTGGCCTACAGTCGTCAGCTTTTCATCCAGTACTACCCAAGGTTTACCAGGTTTGAATGCAAAACCTTCCTGACCGAGGCCATGGCGTATATGCATGGCGCCTGCGGTCGCTGCGTGATCGATAATACCAGCGTCATTGTCAGCCACGGCGCCGGCCCGGATGCCTCATTCGCCCCGGAAATGGAGGCCTTTGCCGGAATCTACGGCGTTCATTTTTGGGCACACCGGATTAACGACCCAAATAGAAAGGCCAGGATCGAGCGGCCCTTTGACTATGTAGAACAAAACTTCCTCGCCGGTCGAACCTTCTCCGACTGGCATGACCTTAACCTCCAGGCCAAGGCATGGTGCGATCAGGTGGCCAACCGCAAGCCAAAGCGCAGCCTGGGGATGAGCCCGACGGAGGTCTGGCTCATGGAGAAGCCATCCCTGTAACCCTTACCGAAAGTCTTGCCGCCGGTCTATCTTGCCGCGCAACGGACAGTGGATATCGAGGGATACGTCCATCTCGACACCAACCGCTACTCGGTGCCCGACACCTTGATCGGCAAAAATGTCGAAGTGCTGAAATACTGGCAACGGGTGGTCATTTATCACGGTCGGACCATCGTTGCCGAACATGAGCGCGAACTTCTGGCGCGGGAAAAGCGCATCACCAAGCCAGGCCACCATCGGCCGCAGGGCAGTAAACGTGCCCATCAGGGAATCAGCACGGAAGAACAAACCCTGACCGGCCAGGATGCATCCCTCGATCGCTATGTCGCTGAACTGAAAAAACAGGCCCGCGGGCGGGGAATAGTCAAGCTGCGACGTCTGCTTGACCTCAAAAGGACATATCCCCCTGTCCCGTTCCAGAAAGCAGTTGAGGAGGCGTTGCATTACGGGCTTTACGATCTTGCCAGACTGGAGAAAATGATCCTGAAAAACACTGGAGGCGATTTCTTCGAGCTATAATGAGTGACGAAATACTCGAACTTCTCAAACAACTGAAACTCCACGGCATGGCTACCGGCTTCCCCCGGCTTCTCGCAAAAGCAGAGCGGGAAGGCTGGGGGCATCAACAGCTGACTCTGCAGCTGCTCACCGAAGAACTGCAACACCAGCGGGAACGAAGTGTGCTCTATCGTCTCAAACAGGCAAAAATCCCCTGGGACTGGACCCTCAGCACCTTCCCCTTTGAGCGTCAGCCTGCGGTTGATCGAACCAGGATTATGACCTTGGCAGGACTCGACTTCATGCAGCGAGGCGAAAACATCATCTTTACCGGCCCCACCGGCACCGGCAAAAGTGGCTTGGCTTCAGGAATCCTCAGGCAGGCATTGATCTCCGGTTACCGAGGTCGGTTCTACAATGTCCAAAACTTGCTGGACGACCTTTACGCCTCCCTGGCTGATCGCTCAACACCCCAATTGCTTATGAGACTTTGTCGCTACGACTTGTTACTGCTCGACGAGCTGGGATATTTAACCCTGACTCCCGAGCAGATGAATAGCTTCTTCAAGCTGATGAAAGAACGCTACGAAGCAGGCCGCCCAACAATCATCACAACCAATTTGGCGTTCGAGAACTGGTACGACATCCTTCAACCCAAAAGTATGGTCGACGCGTTGCTCGACCGCCTCCGGCATCGCTGCTGCATAATCCCTATCGATGGGGAATCTCTCCGCACATAAGCCGCTCAGCAAATCTCATCTCACCTTACACACCCGCATCGCTCTTTCGCCTCCCTCCAGATACTTCCTCCCGCGTACTCTCTGGTTCAGTTTTTCATTAGCAGAATCGGCTCAATTCCGGTTAGCGCCCAAGAATATGTGCACCAATCAAAAGTATTACCGGAAACAGTGTTACCGGTGCGGTGCAACTTCTCAATAAAATCGACAAGCAACCCTTTACTGAAGATGATTTGTCTCGCCTTGAAGAGATTGCCCATTTTCTGTCTCTTTCAATCGAGTCTATTGTGCTTAACCAAGAAATCCTGAGGATTGCCACATCCCTGGGAAAAGAAGCGGAGCGTCTCGAAAAAGAATCGGTTAATGGAGTAACTCTGATAGCAGAAAGTCCGACTATGCGAAAAGTTCTTAATCTCGTTCGCATTGTCAGTAAGACTCCTGTCAATGTTTTGATTCAGGGCGAAAATGGTACAGGCAAGGAGCTTGTTGCCCGGATGATTCACCGGCTTGGAGATCGCCAGAAAAAGGGATTCTTCCCGGTCAACTGTGCCAGTATTCCAGAAAGCTTAATGGAGAGTCAGTTCTTCGGTCATGAGAAAGGGGCCTATACGGGAGCCGATTCTGCAAGAAAAGGGCTGTTTGAAGAGGCCAGTGGCGGCATCCTGTTTTTGGACGAAATTGGCGAGATGCCCCTGGTGATTCAGCCGAAAGTACTCCGGGCAATACAGGAGGGAGAGGGGCAGCGGGTAGGGAGTAATGTCTATGTTAAGTATGATTTCCGGCTTATCAGTGCCACTAACCGTGACCTGTCTGAGGAGGTAGCACAGCGACGATTTAGGGAAGATCTTTTTTTTCGTATTTTCTCCGTGGAAATCACTTTGCCACCCCTCAGGGAGCGAAAGGAGGACATCCTGCCTCTTTCGCTGCATTTTTTGAAGTTAACCAATGAACGTTTCGGAAAAAATATTCCTGGGTTTTCGCCTGAAGTTCTGAATGTGTTTGAGGCTTATGGATGGCCTGGAAATGTCAGGCAACTACAGAAGGAAATTGAACGGCTGGTTGCTTTGACCGACGATGGACAACTCCTCCAATCGGATCAACTTTCCAGGGACCTTCATTCCCTTTATTCGAGTCAAAAGTGCAATGACAATGAAATTGAAGACGGTTACCTTGCCCTTCTGGAGCAAACCCAACGCTTGGAAATCATTCTGATCCAAAAGGCCATGAGACGTACTAAGGGTAACAAAACCAAAGCAGCAAAGCTTCTTGCAATTACCCGACAGGGCCTGGATAAAAAAATTAAAAGATATAACCTGCTGTAGATAATTTCCTTTAGGTAAACCCCCGGCTTTGCCGGGGGACAACAAGAGTTTGACGGTTCCAGCAACATAATGAAACCTCCGAAACCATGGCCTGTTCAAAGTCACGTAAATGGATGTCTCATAAATGACATAAAATGAATTG
>JANNQF010000018.1:0-74972 GCA_031441605.1 Deltaproteobacteria bacterium | reverse complement strand
TACAGATTGGTTTCTTGTTTTTTTACAAGAAATCAATCTGTCTCAAGGTACTTATACCCCTCAAGGGGGTACTAAAAAGAGTCCCTCTGTTGTGGGAGGGGATTATAGCCTTTGGGTTGCGGGCGTCAGCCCGCTTTAGGGGCCACCCATCATATTTCGGCCAACACCCCGCCAAGGGCCGCCACAAGAATGTCGATCTCTTCTGTTGACACGATCAGCGGCGGTACAAAGCGTAAAGCCACATTACCTGCGAAATTCATGAGAAAGCCCCGTTCGAACATCTTTGTGACAATCGCCTGCCCATGCTTCGCGCCCTGCTCAGTGAGCACGGCACCAAGTAGCAAGCCCATGCCCCGGACGGAGCCGATAAGCGCCGGAAAACGCTCGGCCAGCCGCATCAATTGTTCCTTAAAATAGACACCCTTGCGCTGCACCTCGGGGAGAAAGTCATCGGCCAGCATGACCGAAAGGACCGCCACGGCGGCGGCCGAGGCCACCGGGTTGCCGCCGAAGGTGGAGGCATGACTGCCCGGCGTGAAGGCGGCAGCGATATCGGCGCGGGTCATCATCGCCCCGATCGGCAGGCCGTTGCCCAGAGCCTTGGCCATGGTCAGGATATCCGGCGTGACACCCAGTTGTTGGTACGCAAAAAGGGTCCCCGTTCGCCCAAGCCCGGTCTGGATCTCATCAAAAATAAGCAACAACCGGTGTTGCTCGCAGAGTTTTTTAATACCATGGAGATATTCACGTTCCAGCGGTCGCACCCCACCCTCACCCTGCAAGGGTTCACAGAGAATCGCACAGGTCTTCCCTGTGATCATCGCCGCAAGAGCGTCAAGATCGCCAAAGGGGGCGTGCTGAAAACCTTCCGGCAAGGGCTCAAAACCTTTGTGGAATTTCGGCTGACCGGTTGCCGCCACGGTGGCCAGCGTCCGCCCGTGAAAAGAGCCGGAAAGACTGATGACCTGATAGCGACCCTCGCCTGCATAAATCCTGGCCAGCTTGATCGCCGCCTCATTGGCCTCGGCACCGCTGTTGGCGAGAAATATTTTCTCCCCGAAGGAATTGCCGACCAGCAGTTCGGCAAGACGTATCTGCGGCTCGGTGTAGTACAGGTTGGATACATGGACCAGCTCACCCACCTGTCGCCGGACGGCCTCGGTCACCAACGGATGACAGTGCCCCAGAGCGCAAACAGCGATGCCCGCTAAAAAATCCAGGTACTCTTTGCCATCGGCATCGGTGAGACGACAGCCGGACCCTTTGACCATCGCCGCCGGATACCTGGCATAGGTGCCGATAAATACCTCGTCGCCCCGTTCCTTCCATTCCTCGTTTGTACACATGTTCATCAGAATATCTCCGTCCCCACCCCTTCCCGGGTAAACATCTCCAATAATATCGAATGTTCTACTCTGCCATCCACAATACAGGTCTTGGCGACGCCGCGGCGCAACGCCTCTTCGCAGCAGCGGACCTTGGGGATCATGCCGCCGACAATAGTGCCATCTTCTATCAACCCCTCCAGTTCATTTTTGGACAGGGTGGAAATCAATTGGCCGGCCTTATTTTTTACACCGGGGACATCGGTCAGAAGGATCATTTTTTCCGCCGCCAGCGCCCCGGCTATGGCTCCGGCAACCAGATCGGCATTGATGTTGAATGCCTGGCCGTCCTCCCCCACCCCTACCGGGGCAATGACCGGGATAAAGTCGTTGCGGCTGAGGCTTTCAAGCACCCCGATATTAATCTTGGTCACCTGCCCGACCCGGCCGAGATCAATGAGTTCCGGCGGCGCATCGACCAACATCTCGTCCCCTTTCTTCCGTTTCACTTTGAGTTTTTTGGCGCAGACCAGATCTCCGTCCCGTCCGGAAAGCCCGACCGCCTTGCCTCCGCAATGGTTGATGAGGCCGACGATCTGTTTGTTCACTTGGCCGACCAGAACCATCTCGACCACATCCATGGTCTCCCCATCGGTGACCCGCATTCCCTGAACATAATTGGGCTTTATCCCAAGGCGATCAAGGAGGTTGTTGATTTGCGGACCGCCGCCATGGACAATGACCGGATTGATGCCGATCTGCTTGAGGAGAATGACATCAAGGGCAAATTGTCTTTTCAAATGCTCATCGACCATGGCATGGCCGCCATACTTGATAACGATGGTTTTATGCCTGAATTCCTGCATATAGGGCAATGCCTCTATAAGCACTTTAGCCTTTTCAATACTCTCCTCGACGGTTTTTACCATGGCACCACTTCCTATCACCCGATCAGTCCTTATATTTTATCGTAATTTCAATCTACTAAGACCTCGTCTTAAGGCCCGGAATCTGCCTGTATTGTACTGACTCGTATGCGGTAAGTAAAGAATTCTTTGTTTTACCACCGCATACCATGGCTTTACATTTCCCGACCTTTACGCTAGGATGGGCTCGGTAAAAACACAGGCTTTAAATATTTTCTTTTACAAGCGGAGGGTCACGATGAAATCCTATGACCGATCATTGATGCTGAGCATACTCTCTCTCATCTTTTTCACAGTCGGCGGCGGCGCGATGGATGTCTTGGCCGCCGATGCCCCCATTCACATCGAAGCCAGCCGCATGACCTCGACCGAGAAATCGAATTCGGTTGTGTTCACCGGGGATGTCGATGCCAAGCAGGGTGACGTGCGGATCCGTTCCGATGAGATGACTGTTTTTTATAACGCACTTGAGAGCCCAACCCAGCAAAAGGATAAGAAAAAACC
This sequence comes from Deltaproteobacteria bacterium, assembly GCA_031441605.1. Taxonomy (GTDB): domain Bacteria; phylum Desulfobacterota; class Desulfobulbia; order Desulfobulbales; family Desulfocapsaceae; genus Desulforhopalus_A. The sequence continues at coordinate 72,217 of JANNQF010000018.1, read as the reverse complement.
AACCCAACCGGCTGAAAAAAAATCCACCCAGCAGGTCGAAAAGTTGATCTGCACCGGCAATGTTGAAGTCACCCGGGGGGAATGGCTGGGGACCGCCAAAAAAATGCTCTATCTCTCCAAGGAGAGACAGGTTATACTCACCGAAAACGCTAAGGCCTGGCAGGGCCAGAATATGGTGAGCGGCGAGAAGATCATCTACTATCTTGATGAGGGCCGTTCAGAGGTCGTCGGCGGTAGCAAGGCAACAACTGCAGGCGAAACCGACGGCGGCAAGAAAAAACCTTCCCGAGTCAACATGACCATCCTCCAGAAATAGTCTCACCCCATGTCGATACTTGAAACACGCAATATTGTTAAACGCTATGGTGCCAGGACGGTGGTCGATGGTGTCAGCCTGCAAGTCCAACCCGGGGTTGTGGTCGGTCTCCTCGGACCGAATGGCGCGGGAAAGACAACCACCTTTTATAGTATCGCCGGCTTTATCCGTCCGGACAGGGGGAATATCGTCCTTTCAGGAGAAACGATAACCGACCTGCCCATCCATAAAAGAGCCCTCAAGGGCATCACCTATCTGGCCCAGGAACCGTCGGTCTTTAAAAAATTAACCGTAGAAGAAAACGTCCGGATCATTCTTGAGCCCCTTGGCCTTTCAAAAAACGAGATCAACAACCGGATTGATGAGCTCATGGAAGACCTTGGAATTGAACATCTCCGCCACAACAAAGGTCATGCGCTGTCCGGGGGTGAACGACGGCGGGTGGAGATAATGCGGGCCCTGTCAACCAAACCGAAGTTCATCCTCCTTGATGAACCCTTTGCCGGAATCGACCCGCTGGCGGTCATCGACCTGCAAAAAATCATCTTTACATTAAAAGCAAAAGGGCTAGGCATCCTGATTTCCGACCATAACGTCCGAGAAACCTTGCAGGTCTGCGACTTTGCCTATATCCTGAACGCCGGACAGGTACTCACCAGCGGTGTTGCCGACGATATAATTGAGAGTGAAGTCGCCCGAAAAATGTATCTCGGTGAAAACTTCCGTATGTAATTCTTTATGGCCCTCGAACTCAGACAACAGCTCAAGCTCTCTCAGAAACTGGTGATGACGCAACAATTGCGACAGGCCATAAAACTGCTGCAATTGAACAGGCTTGAACTCTCTGATGCCCTCCAGGCAGAAATTGAACAGAATCCTGCACTTGAAGAAGATCTTTCCGCACCTGAAACCCTTGAAACGTCCTTCTCGCTGTCCTCGACAATCGAGGAAAAATCCATCCCCCTGGAACCGGAGATTACCGAAAGCGTGAGGGTGTCAGACGGTCTGGCGGAAATCAACTGGGAAGACTACGCCAACAATTTTGATTCCAACTTCTCCTTTTCCCACGAAACTCCGCCCGCCGACGCCCCTTCACAATTTGATTTTATCTCTGAAAAACCAGGGCTTTCCGCTTACCTGCACTGGCAGCTGGCACACAGTAACCTGGATGCCGCAGAGTGGGAAATCGCCCAGTTTATTGTCGGCAATCTCAATCGCTACGGCTTTCTTGAGGTGGACCTGGAAAGAGTCATGGCCGAGACAGGTTGCCCGCGCGACGATGCCGAATATATTCTCGAGGTCATCCAGGAGCTTGATCCGCCGGGCATCTGTGCTCGCAATGTCAGTGAATCCCTGTACCTGCAACTGGAACGGTTAGGTAAAGGGGATAGCCTTGCCGCAGAGATCGTCCTGCGCCATCTGCCGCTGCTGGAAACCCGCAACTACAAAGCTCTCGCCAAAGAAACCGGACGAAAAAAACCGGAACTGGAGCGGGCCATCAACTATATCATCGCCGAGCTTACCCCATTCCCCGGCCTGCCCTATGCAACCGACACCACCAACTACGTTGTCCCGGATGTCTATGTTCGCAAGGTTAACGAAGAATATGTCATCCAGTTGAACGACGACGACATTCCCCGTCTGAAACTGTCGTCGCTGTATCAGGAAATGCTGAAGAATGAAAAAAATCTGGCCAAGGAGTCACGCCTATACATTCAGGATAAGCTGAAAAACGCCGACTGGTTTATTAAATCTCTGTATCAGCGGCAGCGCACCATCTATAAGGTTATGGAGAGCATTCTGCGCTTTCAGTACGACTTCTTCGAGCGCGGCTCTGCCTATCTGAAACCGCTTATCCTCAAAGATGTCGCAGACGATATTGAAATGCACGAATCGACGGTCAGCCGGGTCACTTCCAATAAATACGTGCACACCCCCCAGGGTATCTATGAACTGAAGTATTTTTTCTCAACCGCCATTGCCCGCGAGGGTGAAGATGATATGGCCGCAGAATCGATCAAGACTCTCATCAGAAGAATGATCCAGGAAGAACACAGGGACAACCCCCTCAGTGATAATGTTATTTCCGAAAAGCTCGCCGAGGAAAATATCAAAATAGCCCGCAGAACCGTGGCTAAGTACAGGGAACAGTTAAAAATCCTTCCGGTAAAGCATCGCCGACACTCAAGGTAGTCAGACATGAGTAGTGTTATTGAATAGGCAGCCGACCTTTGAATTCGGCAAGTTGCATTAATTATTATCCTAAGAGGAGATTAGTACGATGAAATACGCTTTTATAGCCTTAATTGCATGCTACCTTCTTGTTTATGGTTGCGGTCCGGACAATTCCAAAAAAACAGAGGCCAAAAAAGAACAGGCCGTTCACAGCAGGGTAGAAAAACCGGTACCGCCGGCACAAGCAACCCCACCACCAGAAACCGCCAAACAACCGGTGGCCGCCGCGGTTAATGAAACCCCGAAACCTGCACAGCAAGGAGCCACCACCGCACCACCTCCTCAGCCGATGGCTGAGGAACAAAAGACCGGCGAAGCAACCCAGGTGCGACAAGCACCATGCCCAATGATGGTTCATCAACAAGGGGCCGTCGAGCTAACGCAACCGGATGAAGAGAATATCGTGGTCATGCCCTGCGGTTGCATGTTTATAAAGCATCCGATGCCGGCCAATGTCCCCTGCCTAAAGGACGCTCCCTGCGTAAAACAACAGGCTCCCCCTTGCCCGATGATGGATGAAAAACAGCCGGCGACAGAAGAAGGTTTAATCATGATGCCCTGCGGCCGAGTCTTTGTAAGGCAACCCATGCCGGTTGATGGTCCGGACCTTGATCGACCAATGCAAATGGAACCACCTTGCCAGGCTGAAGCACAACCCCAGGCCATGGAAGAGCCGCCGGAGGACCTCGCCGGCGCAGTGCAAAGAATGGCGGAGGCTACCAACGATATGATGCTGGTAACCAAACAGCTGGTCGTTGCCACGCAAGAGATGCTCAAGGCAACCAAGGGGGCAGCAAGTGAGGGCGGCGCAAACACAAATAGGACAAACCTGGGGGCTGAACAAACAGGTCAATCCCCTCAGCAAGCGGCAGTACCCGATATCAAAAAACAGACCTCAGGAAAGGAACAAGAAGCAGTGAGCGCCATGAAAGAAGCGGTTATCGCTACGCAAAAAGCCATTGACGCAATGAGCCAGACCGTGCCGAAGACTCTCGATCAACGACAGTAACGGGGTTATGTCTTCTCTCACCCATTACCGATAAGACTTTATCGGTAATGGGTCTCTTCTTACAAAGCAGGGTAAAGTTCTGATTGCCAAACTCCCCGTCGGCAATTACAATCTTGGCTATCTCTTTCCCCGAAAAAAGAGACAGGTACCTTCACAAAACAACCTTCTGCCAGAAAAACGTAAAGAACTAACAGCACCGGCACATTTTTAAAACTAGCCCTGCCCAAGGGAGCCCAATATGTCCGCCCGACCATTTCCTTCGCTCTTACCTATTGTCTGGCTTGTTTGTCTTTGCTGCGGCTTATCCTCCTGTGCAAGCCTCATCACCGGAACGGTGATCAAGCCTGCGGTCGGCAACCTCCAGCAACAGCAGGATATAGAGCTGGTCTGTGAAGGCGCTCCCGCTTATCTACTGATGCTCGACAGCATGCTCGTCTCTTCTCCTGAGAGCCAAGACCTTCTGCTGATTGCCACGCAATCCTACAGCGCCTACAGCACTGCTCTCGAAGAATGCGGTGGCGTAGGCCAGCGAATCGATGCCATGGCTGCCAAGGCCAAGGCCTACGGTCAAAAACTCCTCCAACCCTTATTACCCATTGACCACAAAGGGGGCGATTCCGACTTTGCCAAGAATCTCGCAAAACTCTCTGCCGGCGATGTTCCCGAAGTCTTTTGGGGAGCCTCCGGCTGGCTGACCTGGGTTCTCCGCCAAAAAGGTTCCCCGGAAGCTATCGCCGATATCGTTCGCATCGAAAAGATCATGGCAAGACTCCTGGAACTCGACGAGTCTTACCAGGGCGGCAGCATTCATCTGTTTTTCGGCGCCTACCATGCCGCCAAACCGGAGATGCTCGGCGGCAGGCCTGATCTCAGCGCCGGCCACTTTGATAAGGCATTGACCATCTCTAAGCGGCGCTTTCTTTTGACCCATACCACCTACGCCGCGACCCTGGCCAGGATGACCATGGACCGGGACCTGCACGACCGTTTACTCCAGGAGGTGCTGGCCTTTCCGCTAGACAGTGCGCCGGAATTCGGTCTCAGCAACCGGATCGCAGTGAACCGAGCCAAAAGACTGTTGGCAGAAAATTATTTCCAAGATTAACCCCCACTTACCCCTGATTGCGAATTTCCCGGAGACCCCATGCAACGCGTAGCCACTCTGATCATCTGCACGGTCCTGTTCCTCATCGGCAACTGCCAATGGCTCCAGGCTGCCCCAAAACATCTTTTTAAAATAGCCAGTCTTGCCCCAGCCGGCTCGGTGTGGGTCGAGCAATTCGAGAATTTTGCCAAGGAGGTCAGTGATAAGACCGGCGGCGAAGTCGGCTTCCGCGTTTACCCGGGAGGGGTTATGGGTGACGACCAGGCAATGTTCCGCAAAATGCGGGTTGGACAACTCCAAGGCGGCGGCTTTACCATGACCGGAATAGCCACAGTCGTCCCGGACTTCAGGGTTATGGCCATCCCCTCTCTCTTTGAATCCTACGAAGAAGTCGATTATATCACTGAAGGACTGGTCCCTACTTTCAAGGAGCGCTTCCGGGAAAAGGAATTGGAATTCATCGCCTTGACCGAGGTGGGTTTCATTTACGCCATGTCAACGCAGCCCATCAATACCCTTGAGCAACTGCAACAGTCTAAGAATTGGAGCCCCTCCGGCGACCCGATCTCCGAAAACTACCTCAAGGCCTTGGGGATCACGCCCATCCAATTGTCCATCCCGGACGTGCTGTCCTCTCTGCAAAGCGGCCTGATCGAAACGGTCTATAATTCTTTTTACGGTGCCATCGTCCTGCAATGGTTCACCAAGGCCAAGTACGTCATCGATACGCCGTACGGCTATGCCTATGGGGTCTTTGCCCTTGATGGCAAAAAATTCGCCGCCCTTTCCGAGGCGCATCAACAGGTCATACATGCGGCGGCGGCGACCCACTTTCCGATTCTTCTCAAAAAAACTCGGGAAAGCAATAGCGAATCGCGGCGGGTGATGCTTGACCGGGGCACCGAATTCGGAAAATTTGACGGAAAAACCGCACAAGTACTGCATGATAAAAGGGAGCAAACGGTCAACCAGCTGATTCCTGATTCCCTGTCGAAGGCCATTCACGACCAGACGCTAAACCTGCTCAACGATTATCGCAAGAAATCGGCGGGGGGAAAGGCCAATTGAACGATCCCGCTGATATGTATCCAAACAATAGGATAGTTACCATTCTTGACAATATTGAAGAGAAACTGCTCTGCTTGCTTCTGGCAGCGATGATCATCCTCGCCTGCCTGCAAATCCTCCTCCGTACAGTGTTTTCCGGTGGCCTGTTGTGGATCGATCCCCTCCTCCGCTATCTGGTATTATGGTGCGGCCTCCTCGGCGCAGTTACTGCTACCTCCCAGGGCAAGCACATCGCTCTGGACATTTTCGGCAAGCAGATTCCCCCGGCCCTTGATCCGTGGCTGTCGCTTCTCACGCAGTTGTTCAGCACCTTGGCGGCAGCCGGACTGACCTGGGCCGGCTGGCTCTTTCTTGCCGGGGAAATACAAGACGGCGGCGATGGCCCACTTGCCCTGCCGCTGTGGTTCTGGAACGGCATCTTCCCCCTGGCCTTCAGCCTGATCGCCTGCAAATCCTGCCTGCTTTTTATCCTACAGGTGCAAGCGTTAGGAAACAAAACCAACGGCCTGGGCGACAAGCCGGCATGACTGTCCTGAAACTCTTTATCCTGGCCCTCGCTCTGCTGCGCTCGCCACTGTTCCTGGTCATCGGGGCCTTAGCCCTGTTGTCCTTTTATTCGGCGGATATCGACATCTCCGTGGTGGTCATCGAAATGTCGCGGCTGGCCGACACCCCGCTTTTAGTGTCCCTGCCGCTTTTCATCTTTGTCGGTATTCTTCTGTCAGAAAGTAAAGCCCCGGGCCGGATGCTTCAATTTTCGCGGATCTTTCTCGGCTGGCTTCCCGGCGGGCTGGCAGTCATCTCCCTCATCGTCTGCGCCGTCTTCACGGCCTTTACCGGTGCCTCCGGGGTGACCATCTTTGCCCTCGGCGGCCTGCTGCTGCCGGCCCTCCTCGATGAAGGGTACCAGGAAAAATTCTCCATGGGCCTCATCACCTCCTCCGGCAGCCTCGGACTGCTCTTCCCCCCCAGCCTGCCGCTTATCCTCTTTGGGGTTATCGCCGAAGCCCGCATCGATCATCTTTTTCTCGCCGGCATCCTCCCGGGGATCCTTATGCTCCTCCTGCTCATCGGCTATGCGGTGGCAAAAAGTCCGGTTCGCGTGGCAAGACCATCGTATACTGCGCGAGAGGTCCTTCATGGCTTACGAGTCATCGCCTGGGAACTGCCATTACCGATCATCCTCCTTGGCGGCATTTATGGCGGGCTTTTTGTTCCAGGTGAAGCGGCGGCGGTTACCGCTCTCTATGTTCTGCTTGTGGAAGTCATCATTCACCGTGATATCCCACTCAAACGATTGTCGGCGGTGATGAGCAAATCCATGGTCCTGTTCGGCGGCATACTGGTCATCATCGCCACCTCCATGGCTTCCACCAACTATCTTATCGATCAGCAGGTGCCAACCCGCCTCTTTGAATTCATCCGGAGCTTCATCGACAATAAATATACCTTCCTGCTTCTCCTCAACGTCTTCCTGCTCATTGTCGGGATGATGCTCGATATCTTCTCCGCCCTGGTCCTTATCGTCCCCATCATTCTGCCGATCGCCGAGGGTTATGGTGTTGATCCTATCCACCTGGGGATCATTTTTCTTACCAACCTGCAGATCGGCTATTGCACCCCGCCGGTCGGTTTAAATCTCTTTCTCGCCTCCTACCGTTTCAATAAGCCGATAGCCGAACTCTGCTACGCGACCTTGCCTTTCCTCGGACTGTTGTTCATCACCCTGCTGATAATCACCTATTTCCCGTGGTTGAGCACGGTATTGATCCAAATATGGGGCTAACATTTGTGGTCGTTCAATCAGGTTTCAAAACTGCCACATAAGGGAGATTCCTATATCCTTGAGCATAATCAAGACCGTAGCCAACAGCAAATTCATTGGCAATGTTCACCCCACAAAAATCGATCTGGATATCAACCAGTCTGGCCCCCGGCTTGTTTAAAAAGGTGCAGGTTTTCAGGGAGTGGGGATTACGGTTACGCATCATCCGAATAACCTTGCTGAAGGTGCGCCCGGTATCGACGATGTCTTCAACAAGCAGGACGTCACGCCCCTCGATGGACGAGTCAAGATCCATAACAACTTTGACATCTCCACTACTTATAGTGCCATCACCGTAGCTTGAAACGGTCATAAAATCGACCACCAGAGGAACCTTGATTTGCCGCACCAGATCCGCCATAAAAATAAAGGAGCCCCGCAAGAGACCGATGACCATCAGCTCCTTGGAGATCCCCTGGTAATGGTCGGTAATAATCGCGCCGAGGCGTGCCACTGTGTCGCGCACCTCTTCTTCAGAAACAAGTATTTTGGTAATTTTCTGATCTTCCACAATATCTCCGCATAAAAACTTAACACGCTACTTATCTGTTTGTCCGCCCCGATTCTTCGCATGATCCTTGGCAATCAGCATATAGATGGACGGGATCACGAAGAGAGTAAACAGGGTGCCGATTGCCATGCCTCCAACCAGCACAAGACCGATGGAGTTCCTGGCCAATGCGCCGGCACCGGTGACCAGCGTCAGCGGGAAATGGCCGGCGATGGTCGCCCCGGAGGTCATGAGCACCGGGCGGAGACGGGTGATTGCCGCTTCCATAATTGCTTCTCGTTTCGAGAGGCCTTTTTCCTGAAGTTTATTGGCAAATTCAACAATCAAGATACCATTTTTCGAGACCAATCCTACGAGCGTGACAAGACCTACCTGCGAGTAGATATTCAGAGTCGTGGTCCAACCGTGGGTCCAGAAGGCAACACTCGGATCGGGCATCTTCAAAAAGGTAAAAATCAGCGCCCCGAACATGCCCAAGGGCACAGAACCTGCGAGGATGATGAAGGGATCACGGAAGCTGTTGAACTGGGCGGCAAGTACCATAAAGATGAGAATCACCGCAAACCCGAAGGCCGGCAAGAACTTGTTGCCCTCCGTCCTCAACTGGCGGGACTCCCCTGTGTAATCGAGTACATAGCCTTTAGGGAGGATCTTTATCGCCTCATCCTCAAGAAACCGCAGGGCTTCATCGAGCGGCCGTATCGCCACGCCGCTGATTTTCACTGCATTCAGCTGCTGGAAGCGGTTGAGAGACCGCGCTCCGGTGGAGTTTTTGATGGTGGCAACGGTTGACAGTTGGACCAGTTTGCCACCCGGTCCGGTAACATAGACATTCTCAAGTTGATTGGGATTCAGTCGTTCAACCCGGTTGATCTGCGGGATAACCTTGTAGCTGCGACCGGCAATATTGAAGCGATTGACAAAATTGCCTCCCAGCATGGTGCCGATATCGGAACCGACCTGCTGAAGGTTCAGTCCTAAATCGGCAACCTTGTCACGATCGATGACGATTTCCGACTGGGACTGATCCATTTTCACATCGATAAGTGGCGGAAAGGCAAACATCTTGCTTTGCATGGCCTTCATCTGGATCTGCTGGGCAAATTGCAGGATCTGGTCGGCCTCAGCCGTCGAGGCGATGACGAATTCCACCGGAAACTGGCCACCGCCGGGCAGAGCCGGTGGGGTAACAGGAAACATGCGGATACCAGGGATGGCGTGTAGTTTCTGCTGCACCTCCGGCATGATCTGAAAGACATTACGTTCACGTTTCTCCCAAGGTTTCAGCACCATACCGCCGAAACCTGAGGTCGGAAAGGTAATCTGAAAGGTGAAATCGGTCTCCGGAGTGCTCATGAAGGCATCGTTGGCCGCCGCGGCATACAGGCTGTTCTGATCGAGTGTCGAATTTGCCGCTCCATCGAGAATGCCGAAAATAACTCCCTGATCCTCGGCCGGTGCCAACTCCTTGGCCGACATCATGAACATCGGAAAGGTCAGCAGCACCAGGACCAGCCAGACCGTATAGACCGCTGGTCGGGCATTGAGAGTACCACCGAGAAGCCATCGGTAAAACTGTTGAATTTTCTTAAAATCCCTGGAGATCTTGCCGGCAAAGCCCTTTTGTTCGAGTCCCGGCTTGAGGATCTTCATCGACATTACCGGTGACAGGGTCAAGGCCACAATGCCGGAGATGGTTACCGCCCCTGCCAGGGTCAGGGCAAACTCCCGGAACAGCGAGCCGGTCAAGCCTCCCTGCAGGCCGATGGGAGCATAGACCGCCGCAAGCGTTATAGTCATGGCAATGATCGGGCCTACCAGTTCCCGCGCGCCGTTGATCGCCGCATCGTAGGGTGATTGGCCCTCACGCAGATGGCGCTCGACGTTTTCCACCACGACAATGGCATCATCCACCACCAGTCCAACGGAAAGGACAATGGCCAGGAGGGTCAGAAGGTTAATGGTAAAACCGAAGACCTGCATCAGGAAAATACCGCCGATAAGCGAAACGGGGATGGCCACCACCGGCACCAGCACAGAGCGAAACGAACCAAGAAAGAGGAAGATAATCACTACAACGATGACCAGGGTATCGATGAGGGTCACAATGACCTCATGGATGGCATTGGTGATATAATCGGTGGCATCGTAGGCAATCTTGCCCTGCATGCCGCTGGGCATCTGTTTCTGGACGGCTTCGAGCTCAGTCCTTACCCGCTTGATTACGTCGATGGAATTGGCATTGGGCAGCGGCCAGATACCCATGAAGACAGCCGACTGCCCGGAAAAGCGCACCTCCGCCCCGTAATCCTCGGCACCGAGGACCACCTCGGCGATGTCATCCAAATGAACGACGGCTCCGCCTTCTTTTCTTATCACCAATTGTTTGAATTCACGCACCGAGCGCAGATCGGTATTGGCGGTGAGGTTGATCTGGATCAGCGACCCCTTGGTCTGGCCGACTGCCGACAGGAAGTTGTTGGTAGCTAATGCCTGCCGTACCATTGCCGGACTGATATTGTAGGCTGCCATCCTTTCGGAATTCAGCCAGATGCGCATGGCAAAAGTACGACCACCCAGGATATCGGCACGTTGAACGCCCTCGAGGGCCGAGAGTCGCGGCTGGACAACCCGAACCAGGTAATCGGTGATCTCGTTCTGACGCAGGTCTGCCGCGGTAAAGCTCAAATAGGCCGAGGCAAACTGGCTATCCGCCGACTGGACGTTGAGGGCCGGAACCTGGGCCTCGGGGGGCAAATCGCCACGGATCTGGTCAACCTTGGAACTGATCTCTGAGAGGGCTTTAATCGGATCGTAATTGAGTTTCAGCCGGATATTGATAGTTGAAAGTCCCTGGGCGCTCTGGGATTCAATGTAATCGATGCCGTCGGCGGCTGCAATCGCCCGTTCCAGCGGCGTGGTGATGAAGCCCCGAACCAGCTCGGCACTGGCCCCGACATAGACGGTAGTGACGGAAACCACGGCATTGTCGCTGCGAGGGTATTGCCGGACATTGAGGCTCCTCATTGCCTGCAAACCGACAATGACAATCACCAGGCTTATTACCAGTGCCAAGACCGGTCGGCGGATAAAAATATCTGTGAATTTCATGGATAGTGCGCCTTCGAAGGGGTTGCCTGCTGTAGCGGAATCACGACGAACTCTGAATTATAATCTTGCTTTCCGGGGACTTGCCGAGTTACTCTGTAAGCGTTTAGCTGTCTTCCGGTTTCGGGGAAAGTTTGAACTGAGGGGCCAGTTTATTATCGATGACCACGGACTGACCATTGCGGAGTTTAAAGACCCCGGTGGTCACGACCGTGTCGCTCTCGGTCAAGCCGGAGATTACCGATATAAAATCTCCGCGTTTTTCGCCAAGGCGAACAAACTTCTGGTGAACCACCTTGCCTTCCTGACCACTTTTTTCGTCGGTTTTGTCGTCGATAACGAACACCGAATCGCTGTAAGGGGCATACAAAACAGAGGTGGTCGGAATGGCCAGCACCTCATTTTGGGCAGGCATGACCACCTGGACATTGACAAACATTCCGGGACGCAAAAGCTCCTCAGTGTTCTCAAGGGTTGCCTGAATCCCAATGTTACGGGTAAGGCTGTCCACCTGGGGATTAATCGCCGTAATCTTGCCGTCGATAGCCTCTCCCGGCAGAGCGTCCGAGGTGATCCGTACCAGGTAGCCCATTTTGATCTGTCCAAGCTGATGCTGCGGCACTTGAAAATTGGCAAAAATCGGGCTCAGGGTTTGCAAAGAAACGATGGGGGTTGCCTCTTTGAGGATTTCACCCAAGTTTACGAGACGGATCCCCAGTTGTCCGGAAAATGGCGCATGAATGTTCTTTTTGGCGATTGCCGTGCGAATCGCGTCCGCCTGGGCCTTGTTGGCCTTCAGTTGCGCATCGGCATTGTCGAAATCGGCCCGGGAGATGGCATTTCGGCTGAAGAGCTGTTCTATCCGGTTAAAATTGTTCTGGGCGAGGGCGATCTGCGCCTCGGCGGAGCGGAGCTGGGCCTCTTCGGTGCTGCTATCCTGCTTAACCAGAAGATCTCCAGCACGCACTTTGGTCCCGGGTTCAAAAGCAATGCGAACAACCTTGCCGGCAAGCTCTGCAGCCATGGTCACCCCTTGTACTGCCGTGAGACTGCCCACTGAATTCAGCGTTGCCTCCCAGGAGCTTTTTTGCACCCCGGTGGCTGTCACCACCTCGGGAGGAAAGGTCATAGCCTTCCCTTGGTCGATCATTTTTTTGATCTGCAGGGCTTTGACACCACTGATTCCCCCGGCCAGAAGAATGAGGCCGAGAATGGTAAAGAATATCTTTTTCTTCATGGTAATACTCCGTTAGGAGATGGTGACGATGTCATTTCCTTGCTTACGAGCTTACAATAATAACCCTCATAGCGAAGTCAATTGCCCCAGGCCGAGGGATGACACTCCCCCTCTCCCTCCCGGTATCGGTGAGTATCCATGGGATGGCGTGCTCTCCATTTACAATGAGCATTGACCGACGGGTTTTAATAGATGACAGCTGAAAAGGTATCATCACCGCACTACCCATCTGTTTCGACCACGGCTTTTGGCTTGATAGAGGGCTTCATCGGCCCGGCGCAACAAGTCTTCGCCTGCTTCCATAGAGATATACATAGACCCGCCGAAGCTGCAGGTAATTTTACATCCAACCGAAAACGCATGCGTTTCGACGAGCATTCTCAGCTTCTCCATGAAAAGGCTTGTCTGTTCGCGGTCGATATTCGGTGCGAGGAGAGTGAATTCTTCACCGCCCCATCGGGCAAAAATATCGGACTGGCGGATGTTGCCGGAGATCAGGCTTGCCAGTTCTCTCAGAACACTGTCCCCGGCCAGGTGGCCAAAGGTGTCATTAATTGTCTTGAATCTGTCTATGTCAAAGATGATTAAAGGCAACGATTTGTTATATCTGCCCGCCGAGGCGATCTCCCGCGTCAGGCACTGATTAAAAGAGCTGCGATTACGTATCTGGGTTAAAACATCCGTATTGCTCTGTTTTTCAAGAGCCAGGTTGAGCGTCTCCAGCTTTTGCAAATGCTCTTCCTGAGTGCGTCGGTACTGGTTAAGAATTTTTTGCAATGCCCTGGAGAGATAAAAAGCCGCAACCAGGGAGATCATTACCGCAACCAAAAAAATAAGGCAGAGCACAACAATATCCTTCTTTACTTTCCTGCTCAGTTCTTCTTTCTTGGCTGCCATGTCGGCGTCCAACCGATCAAAATAGATACCCTTGGCAATAATCCAGTTCCAATCCTTATGGCGTTTAAAGTAGGAAAGCTTGCGTCCTGTTCCTGATCCATCCGGCTTTTTATACCAATAGATGACAAATGCCTCACCACTGCCCCGAATACCTTGCAGAAATTCCTTTCTGAACTGATTTCCTTTGGCATCGACATAGTCATCGGACAGCTTTTTTCCAACTAAGTCCGGACGGTTATTGTTGATGATCATAGTGGCAAAATCGTCCCCGCCATCAACATTATGAAGTTTATAAAAGAAAAAATAATCGGTGATGTCACCCCGAAGGCTCTCCTGAAGCTCACCAATGATCGTTTCCTGAGTAAAAGCATCGAGATCCTCGATATATTCCCCTGTACCTATAACCCAGCCAAGCGGCTCGAACAGGGTCACATAGGAAAGTTTCTGATAACGGTTGCCGCTGGTATCATCCGGCTTGGTCCAGTTGTAGCGGTAAAATCCCCGTTCTGCACCACGGACGATTTTAATCAGGTCATCAACAACTTCGGGGCCGCCATCGACATTGTTGGTGAAGAAGTTGGTGCCTTCCAGTGCGGTATTGGCAGGATAGAGAATCACCTCTCCCTGGAGATTAAAAATGAAGCAATATCCAAGCTTTTCATTGAAGCGGATGGGCCGGATCGCGTCGCGGATGGTGTCGGCAACTTCCTTTTCAGAAACCTTGCCGCGCATGGCGTCATAGATATTCTGGCCAGTCATCCGCGCCTCTTCGATCCTTTCCATGAGACGCTGTTCGAGGAGCTTTTCTATGGCCTGATGTCGCGACACGATATGTGCCTCCAGGGTGAGGACATCGGTCTTGACCTGTTCCTTCTGTGCCGCGATGAACTGTTGTTCCAGAACGATCAGATCTTTTTTCAGGGTATCGAATTTATTGGCAATAAAGAGTACGCCGGTGGAAATGGTCAGAACAGTTACCAGGATAACCGCGCATAAAAAGTTGATTCTGGCAAAATTCTGTTCGCTGAAAATATTCATATTGCGGGAGGATTGAGGCGAATCGGGAACAACGTAGCTATGCCAGCATACAATATGCAATAACGCTATCCTGTCTCAATAGTTTCCGCAAGTTTTTTGCTCCCACTGTTTTCTAGAAATCCCATACTCAAGAAGATTGGCCGAAGGTTGTCTGATCATAAGGGACAGGTTTATATACCTTTTGTTGCAGTAATGTAAACATATCCCTTATTGTCTCGACAATACTCATTTCCCGGACACCATCTGCTTTTCCTGCGCTCAGGGATTCATCTCATAGGTGTCTTTCATAGGGGCAACATACGTTTCATAGACATAGGCAAATCGCTTTGTATCAACCACCGGCCGCTTGAGCATCCGCCTGCAGATCTGCGCCTGGATAAGGGTGGTCGAGCCTTTGGTATACAGCTGCATGGCGTATTTGGAGAAATCACGGATCATGATGTCAAAAATCTGGTCGATCAAGGCATCGTCAATGCCGAGCAGTTTGGCATTTTCGAGGATGAGCTGGCCGTAGACGACCAGGGTGAAAAGTTCGCCCAGGTTAAGGAGAAAATCGAAATCTTTGATCTGTTCCTTGCTTGGCTTACCGATCACCAGCAGCAGCTTCAAAAGGCGGATCTGCTTTTTGAAGACCTTGACATTGGGGAGGCTGACTCCCCGGTAGATCCGCCGATAATCGTGAAAACGCGTCTTGCCGAGTCCCTTGGTTGCCCCCTGCTTAAATAGAAAATCGTCGTTACTTGGCGCCGTCATCCGTGGAGTATCGGCGTACTTTCCCGGTTTAAAGAAATAATTGGCCATGAATTTAATGATGAGGGCCATGTTGACATGCACCGTCCCCTCAAGTTTCGGCAGGGCGCGAATGTCTCGTGCCGCCATCTCAAAATACATATCCTTTTCAAAACCCTTGGCGGCAATGACATCCCACAGGGCATTGATCACCTCTTCGCCCTGCGTCGTCACCTTCATTTTTACCATCGGCGTAAAAAGCAGATATCGGCGATCATCCGGCCCTGCCGCCCGCATATAATCGACGGCCCGCAGGGCAAAGAGCTTCATCGCCGCAAGGCGGGCATGAGCGTCGGTGAACAGTTGCTGCACATGGACAAAGTCGGTGACATAGTGGTCAAAAAGGCGGCGGCTGCCCGCATGATTTATCGCCTCGTAGTAAGCGTGGGTGCAGATACCGATGGAGGCCCAGCCCAGATTAAACTTGCCGACATTGACGGTATTCAGCGCCATATCCCAGGCATCGCGGCCGCGGGCGAGGATGTCTTGGTCGTGTATCGGATACTCTTTCAACCGGTATTCGGCCACGTAGTTCTGCGAATTAATGACATTTTTCACCAGCTCGTACTTCTCATGCTGCGAATTCGCCACAAAAAACACATAGTCGCCGGAGTCGGCAAATTTACCGAAGGTCGACACCAGTGCCGCCTTATTGGCGTTGCCGATGTAGTATTTGCCACCGTTGGCCAGGTAGCTGCCGTCCTCTTGCCGCACCAGATCCATGTCGCTGGCGTAGATGTCCGCCCCGTGCTCTTTCTCCGACAGACCAAAGGCGAAGATTTCTCCGTCTTGCAGCAACTCACCGGTGCGCTTTTTCACCGCCTCGTTGCTGCCCATCCAGATCGGCCCGAGACCAAGAATGGTCACCTGCCAGGTATACCAGTAACTGAGGCCATAAAACCCCAGTACCTCGTTGATCGCGCAGTTCCGCGAGGTATCCCAGCGACAGCCCTCGGCGCCGTAGCCTTTTGGCGTGAGGAAGGTGGCAAAAAGCTTTTCCTTTTTCGAAAATTCGAGGAAATCGGCGTACCACACCCGTTCATGATCATCTTCCTTGAGCCGTGCCTTGCCTTTTTGTTCAAAAAATTCGATGGTTTTCTTCACCAGTGTTCGGGAAGGTGCATCGAGGTCCGGATAGGCTACGGTTTTCGGATTAAGAAGCAATTGCCTGGTTACCTCAATGGTCTTGTTCTCTGTCCCTTGGTGTTTTTGAAGATTGTTAACCCCAACAAATTCATTCATGGTTTTCTCCTCTTTTGGCGTTGCCGTATTGCCTGGCGTATTCTCCTGCCAGGTTAACGATCGTTAACTTTTTGGCCGCAAGAAAAACTTCGGCTGGTGTTTTTTAAAAGCAGTTACCTCTTTAAGCGATGACCGCTGTTTGCAGTCCGTTCATCAGTCGCCGGTACATGCGGTCATACTTGGCCTTCATCTCGGGCTGCGAATCTATTGTTTTCTTCGAAACATAGAGAGCAAAAAAGCCGTTGCAGGTAGCGAGCAGCAGGGTCGCCACCTCGCCCGCATCGTCGACCTTCAAGCTGCCTTCGGTCATGCAGTCCCTGACCCGATCGACCATAAACACCTGGCTGACCGTGGCATCCTTGACGAGTGCCCCTTTCACCGTATGCTCAACCGTATGATCCATGGTCAGAAAAAGGATCTCGTGGTATTTGCTTTGTTCAGTGGCAAAGGCAAAAAACCGCTCGGCGGCAAGGTTCAGCCGGTCGAGCGCGGTCTTTCCGACAAGCGCCGACTGGAGATAGGAGTCGAAGGTTCGGAAGCCTTCCCGCAGTACCTGGTGATGCAGGGCTTCTTTATTTTCGTAATGGCGATAAATCGCCGTTGCGGAAATTCCGGCATTCTCGGCAACTTTGCGCATGCTCATGCCCTTATAACCTTCGAGAAGGTAGATATCGCAGGCGGCGGAGAGGATAGTTTCTTTGGTTTCGTTCATGTTAACAGTTGTTAACATGAACGGTGTGATTTGCCAATTTATTTTTTATGCCGGGTAGCTATACCCCGTTCCTCCATCTAAATACTTGACGAGCATTAAATCTCAGTTCAAAGCAGACCGGCGGAATGAATTACAAAGATTCAACAAACATCTTCTATCTGTTATCTGATTTACGAGTTATGATGCTTTGGCAAGATGCTCCTTATACAATTTATCGATGACTTATTTGGAAGGTAAAAAATGCAAGTTCCTGAAAATTACCACGGACGTGAGCAGGCTTTTGTAAAACACCATCTTCTCGAAACCTACCTTCTGCCGCTTTTCATGATCATAGGGTCATATCAAAAAAATATTCGTTATGTGGATTGTTTTTCCGGCCCCTGGCAGGAAGAAAGTGATAACCTTCAAGACACCTCTATCGGCATCGCCCTGAAGATTATCCAGAAATGCCGCGAGGGATTTAAAAAAAAGGGAATGGATATAACTTTCCATGCCCTTTTTATTGAGAAGGACAAATATTCCTTCCAAAAGTTGCAAAGCTATCTGGCGGATATTCCACAAAAGGAGGTATTGACCAAGGCCTTGCATGGAGATTTTTACGATCTGCGGGAGTCAATACTCGAATGGTGTGGCCCGGATCATTTCACTTTCTTTTTCATTGATCCAAAAGGGTGGAAGAAGGTTATTGAGATACCGACGCTTACCCCACTTTTGCGGCGCTTCAATTCGGAATTTCTGATTAATTTCATGTACGATTTCCTGCTTCGCGCCCATAGTCAAGATCTCTTCCAGAAAGATATGCAGGAGATTTTCGGTGAAATCCCGGAAACTGATGGTCTCACCCCAGAGGAGAAAGAAGAACGTTTAGTCAGTCTCTACCTCAAACACCTCAAGGAGATTTTGCCAGCCAGGGGTGGAAGGCCTCGCGCCGTTACCGTGCCTGTATTGAAACCAACCATCGACCGAACCTTGTATCACCTGGTATATCTGACTGGGCATCCAAAGGGTATTACCGTGTTTATGGAGGCCTCGGAAAAGCTCGATCTTGTGCAACGACGCACTCGGGAGCAGGCCAAACAGAATAAACGGGAGGCCAGGAGTCACCAAATGGAACTCTTTCAGTCGGCCGATGGTGTTCATAAGGAGAAGCGAGGCGTTTCAGCTGAAGTCAAGTCATATTGGCTCAACAGACTTACAATCTCCCCGCAACCGTTTGGCATTGAGGAATTGGCCGACATGCTTGAAGAGACCGGGTGGTTTGAGAGTGATCTGCAGGCAGCTTTTGGCAATCTGGCATGCGAAGGAAAGGTGAAGAACCTTGATGCAGCCGGAAAGCGACGTACAAAATTTGTTCACTTCACCGAAAATCATAACAAAGGCGAACACCTTATCAAGGTCATATCATGAGCACGAAAACATCCATTGAATGGACCGAACAGACCTGGAACCCGACTGTCGGTTGCAGCAAAATATCGCCCGGCTGCGCCCATTGTTATGCCGAGGTGATGGCTAAACGTTTGCGGGCGATGGGAGTGAAAGGCTACGAGAACGAGTTTCTTCTAACACTTCTTCCAGAGCGGTTAGAAGAGCCTACTAAACGCAAGCGGCCGACGGTCTATTTTGTCAACTCGATGAGTGATTTATTCCATGAGGAAATTCCGGAGAGTTATCTACTGCAAGTAATGGAGGTTATCCGGCAGGCACCGCAGCACACTTTCCAGATTCTGACCAAACGAGCTGAACGGATGGCTGATTTCTTCCGCGAAAATCAACCACCGCCCAACGTCTGGTTGGGAGTAACCGTGGAGAATCGTGATCACGGCCTTCCTCGTCTTGATGCCCTCCGCAGAATATCCGCCGCTATCCGTTTCGTCTCCATGGAGCCCTTGCTCGAAGACCTCGGCGAGGTCGACCTAACCGACCTGCATTGGGTCATTGTCGGAGGAGAATCCGGACCCAAGGCCCGACCGATGCAACCCGAGTGGGTGTTGAATATTCAACGGCAGTGCGATGAACAGGAAGTGGCCTTTTTTTTCAAACAATGGGGCGGCTGGGGTGTTGACGGAAAGAAACGAGGCAAGAAGCAGAATGGCCGCTTACTAAACGGCAGAACCTGGGACGCAGTACCCAGACAACTGGAGTTTGTTGCATGATCAGGAAACAAAAACTCGAACTCACCTGGATCGGCAAGGAGGATCGGCCACGCCTTGAGCCGCGCATCCTGCTGGAGGATCAGGCTTTGTCGTACCATGCCGGGCATCGGGTGACGGAGGGTGATATCTTCGACAACCGGTTGATCTTCGGTGATAACCTGCTGGCATTGAAGGCCCTGGAGCAGGAGTATAGCGGCAAGGTGAAGTGTGTGTTTATCGATCCGCCGTACAATACCGGCTCGGCTTTTGACCACTATGAGGATGGACTAGAGCATTCCCTCTGGTTATCACTCATGCGAGATAGGTTGGAGTTCCTCCGGTGTCTAATAACGAACGACGGGTCACTATGGATGACTATAGATGACAATGAATGTCATTATCTTAAGGTTCTTTGTGACGAAATTTTTGGAAGACGGAATTTTGTAGCAAATGTAGTCTGGCAAAAAGCCTATACCTCAAACCAAACTGCGAAACATGTTTCTAACACTCATGATCATGTTTTGGTTTACGCAAAGGAATCGGATATCTTCAAAGTCGGTAAGATTCCTCGCACTGATATTCAGATTAAAAAATTTAACAATTATGACAATGATGCTCGTGGGCCTTGGAAGGCAGAAAATTTATCCGCAGGGAAATTTTATTCCGCTGGCCAGTTTTCGATTAAAGGACCAACTCATGAAATATTTTACCCGCCTAAAGGGCGATTCTGGCGTTGCAATGAGCAGCAGTATCTTTCTTGGCTTGCGGATGGCCGGATTACTTTCGGCAAAAGCGGGAACGGACGCCCAATGCTCAAGAAATTCATTTCAGAAATGGAAAATGGACTTACCGCAAACACTTGGTGGAATCACGAAGAAGCTGGAAGCAACAAGGAGGCCAGCATAGATTTAAAAACAATGTTTGATGAAAAAAGGGATGTATTTCAAACCCCTAAACCTGAAAAGCTTCTTCAAAGAATTATAACATTAGCCACCAACCCCGGCGACCTGGTCCTCGACTCCTTTGCCGGTTCCGGCACCACCGGCGCAGTCGCCCATAAAATGAGCCGTCGTTGGATCATGGTAGAACTGGGCGAACACTGTCACACCCATATCATCCCCCGCCTGAAAAAGGTCATTGATGGCGAAGACCCCGGCGGCATCAGCAAAGCCGTCAACTGGAAAGGCGGCGGCGGTTTCCGCTACTACCGCCTAGCCCCGTCACTCCTCGAAAAGGACCGCTGGGGCAACTGGGTGATCAACCAGACCTATAACGCCGCCATGCTGGCCGAGGCCCTCTGCAAGCTGGAAGGTTTCACCTACGCACCGTCGGATGCCGTCTACTGGCAGCACGGCCATTCCACCGAACAGGACTTTATCTATATAACCACCGCCAGCCTTACCCACGAACAATTACAGGAACTGGCAAGCGAAGTCGGGCCGGAGCGGTCGCTCCTCGTCCTCTGCACCGCCTTCCGGGGCCGAGATGATTACGCCAACCTTACGGTCAAGAAGATCCCCCGCCAAGTCCTTGCCCGCTGCGAATGGGGCCATGACGACTACAGCCTCAAGGTCGAGAACCTGCCGCAGAAGCCTGCGGAACCTGGACAGCTGTCCCTCTTTGACCTGGAGGGGAAAAAATGATGGAAAAGAAAACACCAGTCCAACCTGCCGATGCTCTTCTCCATGACCTTCGCCATCTGATAGAAGAAACCCGCTCAACCGTAGCTATCACCGTCAATGCAACTTTGACCATGCTCTATTGGCGGGTCGGCTTGCGGATCAACGGGGAGGTCTTGCAGCGGGAAAGGGCCACGTATGGAGCTGAGATTTTGCCGACACTGTCGGCAAAATTGGTTCCCCTGTATGGAGACGGTTTCAGCGCACGGAATTTGGCGCGCATGGTCCGCTTTGCCGAGTTTTTCCAGGACGAAGGAATTGTCGTGACCCTGATACGACAATTAAGTTGGAGCCATTTTGTCGAGATATTATCGGTCAAAGATCCTCTGGCACGGGATTTTTACGCTGAGATGTGCCGGATGGAACATTGGAGTGTCAGAACCCTAAGAACCAAAGTCAGTTCCATGCTCTTCGAACGAACCGCTCTCTCACGGAAACCCGAAAAACTCATTGAACATGAGCTGGAACAATTACGCCGGGATGACCTCATGACCCCCGACCTGGTCTTCCGCGACCCGTATTTCCTCGATTTTCTTGGTCTGAAAGGGGCCTACCGAGAAAAGGATCTTGAGGCCGCCATTCTGCGGGAACTGGAGTCCTTCATCATGGAGCTCGGCGCCGGTTTCACCTTTGTTGCCAGGCAAAAACGAATCATTATCGATGGCGATGATTTCTATATCGATCTGCTGTTTTACCATCGGGATTTGCGCCGACTGGTGGTGATTGAGCTAAAGCTCGATAAATTCAGACCGGAACATAAGGGGCAGTTGGAACTTTATCTGCGCTGGCTTGATCGGTATGAACGAAAGCAGGGGGAGGAAAGCCCTCTCGGCATCATTTTGTGTGCAGGAAAGAATGATGAACGTGTCGAGCTGCTGGAGCTGGGCGCCTCAGGCATCCATGTTGCCGAATATCTGACAATTTTACCACCGAAGGAGTTGTTACGGGAAAAACTCCATGCGGCCATCGACCGGTCAAGAAAGCAGTTTGACAACCAGTTGCAAATTGATAACGGAGAACACAATTCATGAACCGTCATGTCAATGCTATCTCCGGTCGTTTATCACTCCGGCAACCCCAGCGGACGTCACTGGAAATCCTCCATCGCATCACCGAGATCGCGCCGCCCGGTAAGAACACAGATACTGCCGCCATCCTGGAGGTGATCCGCAGTGAGTTCCCGACGGTTACCGACTTTGAGCGCGAGTTTCCGTCCCTTTGTTTTGCCCTTGCCACCGGGGTCGGCAAGACCAGGCTGATGGGGGCTTTTGTCAGCTATCTCCATCTGGCCCACAACATCAACAACTTCTTTGTACTGGCGCCCAACCTCACCATTTACAATAAGCTGATCGCCGATTTTACCCCGAATACGCCAAAATATGTGTTCAAGGGTATTGCCGAGTTTGCCACAGATCCACCGACCGTCATTACCGGCGACACCTATGAAAGCGGCGTTGGAGTACGTTCCGGCTGGCTGCCGGGCATGCATAGGGGCGTTCATATCAATATCTTCAATATCTCCAAGATCAACTCCGAGGTCCGGGGCGGAAAATCCCCGCGCATCAAACGGCTATCCGAGTATATCGGCGAGAGCTACTTCGACTACCTGGCCGGCCTCCCGGACCTGGTGCTGCTGATGGATGAATCGCATCGCTACCGCGCCAGCGCCGGGATACGGGCCATTAATGACCTGAAACCGATCCTTGGCCTGGAATTGACCGCCACGCCCTTTGTCGAAACCGGCAAGGGGCCGGTGCCGTTTAAAAACGTCATCCACGACTATGCCCTGGGCCAGGCCATGGCTGATGGTTTCGTCAAGGAACCGGCAGTGGTGACCCGCAAGGACTTCAATCCGGCGGGAATGTCAGCGGAGGAAATCGAGCGGTTGAAGCTGGAAGATGGGGTGCGGCTGCACGAAAGCGTCAAGGTCGAGTTGGAAACCTTTGCCCGCGAGACAGACAAGCCCATTGTCAAACCCTTTTTGCTGGTGATTGCCCGTGACACCACCCATGCCGGAAAGTTACTCACCTTGATTCAATCCGCATCGTTCTTCGCCGGTCACTACCGGGACAAGGTCATCCAGGTCGATTCCAGCCGATGCGGCAAGGACGAAGAGGAGATGATCGAACGATTGCTGAAAGTCGAGGCAACCTCCGAACCGACCGAAATTGTCATCCATGTCAATATGTTGAAAGAAGGCTGGGACGTGACCAACCTTTATACTATTGTCCCTCTGCGGGCCGCCAATGCCCGTATCCTTATTGAGCAATCCATCGGCCGAGGCTTGCGGCTGCCCTACGGCAAACGCACCGGCAACATGGCAGTGGACCGTTTGAATATCGTCGCCCACGACAAGTTTCAGGAGATCATTGACGAGGCCAATCGTCCGGGTTCGGCCATCCGCTTGCAGACGGTGGTGCTTGATGGGGATGAACTAACCAGAAAGTCAGTGACGGTGGTATCGCAATCGCAACTGGCCAATAAACTCGGGTTGCAACCGGCTAATGTAACCAGCACTACGAAGGTGGCTGGTAGTGAGGAAGCCCGGTATTTCACCAACCCGGAGGAACAAGAGATCGCCCAGGCGACTTGGGAGGTGATCAAGAAATACGGTAGCCAGCCTCAAACCTTGCCTTCTTTAACGCATCTCAAAAAACCGGAAATTCAAGCGGCCATCGTCAAGGCGGTGGAGGAACGGCAACCGGCGCAACGGATCTTGGAGGGATTTATCAAGAAAACTGATATTGCCATGGTAGTGGCGAAAACGGCGGAGCTGATTGTGAATCAGACCATCGATATCCCGCGTATTTTGGTGGTGCCGAAGGGTGAGGTTAAGTCCGGCTTCAATGCATTCACTCTTGACCTCGCCGCTTTGAAATACCAGGCGGTATCCGAAGAACTGTGGATTCAGCATCTGCGAACCGATCACCGTGAAGTCCTGGCAATGGGAGGGGGCGGTATTGAGGAAGAACGGCTGGAAGATTACGTAGTCAGCGGTCTGGTCGACTTCAACGACGTTTCCTATGACGATCATGCCGATCTGCTCTACGATCTGGCCGGCCAGACAGTACGCCACTTTAAAAGTTATCTTGGCGGAAATGACGTCGGCAAAGTACTACGCTGCCATCAGCGAGAGATTGCCAGATTTATTCACGCTCAGATGCAGGACTACTTCTGGGAGGAAGAGGGGGAATTGGAAGTGAAGGTGAGCTGCGGCTTCACTGAACTCAGGCAGAGCGCCTATGCCCACCTGGTCGCCGAGCCTACCGCTGATTATCGCATTTCTCCACCCGACAAAAGCAACATGGCCAAGTATCTGTTCGGAGGGTTTGCGCGATGCCTCTTTCCCACCCAAAAGTTCGAATCAGAAGCGGAACGCAGGCTGGCTGTGATTCTTGAGCGCGACGCGCTAAAATGGTTCAGGCCCGCCAGGGGGCAATTTCAAATGTATTACCGCCAAGGGACAACTCCTTTAGAGTATCAGCCCGATTTCGTGGCTGAGACAGGCGACACCATTTACATGCTCGAATGCAAGGCCAGTAATCAGCTGAAGGATCCAGTGGTGTTGACTAAAAAGGAATCGGCATTGCAATGGTGTGCCCATGCCTCGAAATATAACGCCGGTCACGGCGGCAAACCGTGGTTCTATTCGCTGATACCCCATGACGAGATTGCCGTGAATATGACCCTGGAGGCTTTGGCCAAGCGCTTTGCCGGTTGAGGCCTTCCCCTCCCTAATTTTCCCCAGGAAATTCCCTCAAGCCTTTGTATCGATGAAGGAATCCTCCCCTACCCGGCTTCTTTTAAGCACTGCGGTCAAAGGGTCTTCGCCTTTTTCTGCAAAACTCACCCCGTGTACGAGGGTGTCGGTGATGGCATTGTTCAGTTCATCTTTAAAAGAGGCAAGAAAATCGGACACCTCTTTTGACTCGCTGTTAAAGCGGATATAAAGGCCATCTCCACTGGAGAGAAAATCTATCTTGAGATTGCCGAGCGGTGCGAGTTTGAGAAAGAGGGAAAAGTGTTTCGGCATCTCCCTGTCCCCGCCGTCTTTGCCCGATTGATCCTTGTAGTCCTCGACCAAGAGATAGCCCTGCTCAAGAAAAGGCAATGGGAGCGGCACGACCAGGGCATCGTGACGGACCGCCTGCAATTGCGTCAACTGGAAAAACTCCAGGGTATTGAGGGCATGCTTGCCGCTCTCGGCCAGTTTGTTCTGCGCCGCAAAATTTTGTACGAGCTCCATCAAGGCAAATTTTACCGTTTTAACTGCCTCTTCCCTGTTCCCCGCAGCCAGCATACTTTCGAGATTCAGGCCCAGTTTGTCGACAAGCTGCTGCAGCAGTTGGCCACCCTGGTTTGCGGAACCACCTGCTCCGCCCTGCGAGGCGAGCATAGCCGCGGCCTGCGATTGGTTCAACAGTCCGCTCTGCAGACTGTTTGTCGACAAAAGCTGGAGCAGGCCTTCCGGGCTCCTCATGAGAAAAACCAGTTCAGCAAAACCGGACTTGAGAGTATTCAGGGTATTCGCCGAGTTAGCTGAATTGAACGCGCTCTCCGGTTGCAGCTGCAATTGCTGCAACAACTGATCGAAAATAGCCTCTTTCCCGCCCGGACCGGCATTACCGCCTAACTGAAGCGAAGAGAGAGCTTCAAACAGCTGTTTGTTCGCTGCACTGAGTTGGTCAAATTGCGATAACGCAGCCTGGGAGAGTTCCCCCTTCCCTTGAAAAAGAAGGGCAACGTCCTGGAGGGCGGACTTTGCCGAGGCAAGAACTGCCTGATTCTTGCCGTCGGCGAAAGGATTTTCCATCAGCCCCCCTAATTGTGCGAATATCTCCTGCAAAAGCTTCGGCCCATAATCACTCGCCGCCAATGTTTGGCCGACTGTACCCTGTTGCCCGGGACTCACCACCTGCCCGGGAACATTTTGCTGTTGCAGGAGAGCAAACTGCTGGAGAGTCTGGAGGCTTGAACCGCTGAGATTGGGCAACTGGGATGGCGCCACCTGCTGCAGGAGGGTGAAAAATGAGGAGAGATTCTGGCTGCTTCCGGTTGATGCCAAGGAACGACTAAAATTTTTGCTGACCGTATCCTCGGTTATCTGCAGCTCAATTTGCGGGTCTGTCGACAGCACTCGAAGATTCAGGGCTTGGCCGGGGGAAAGGGGCACTCTCGATTGCGCCACGAAACGGCTCCCCCCGGTCTCCAGCGTGAACTGATTTCCGGCGTTTTCTGCCACGACAACCGCCCGAAGCGTTTGTCCCGGTGAAAAGGTGGGATAATCGGGCCCTATTGCTGCCGGTTTTGCCACGACTCCGTTTTGTATCCCAGTTGCATTGGGACGGTTAATCACCGATAAGGCAGAAAGTGTCTTCATAATGACATAATCAGCCGCATGCCTGCCGCGCCGCCTGCTCCATCTCCTCCGGGCTGACGTCGCGAATATGGGTGGCAATAGACCAGCGATGACCAAAGGGATCTTCAATGATACCATAACGATCGCCCCAAAACATGTCGGCAAACGGCATGATGATCGAGGCTCCGGCCTCGATCGCCTGTTTGGCAAAGCTGTCGGCATCTTCGACATAGAGATGAAGAGTGACTGGCGTCCCTTTCAGCGACTTTGGTCCGAATGAGCCCCATTCGGGGAATTCATCGACCAGCATGACTACCGAATCGCCGATACGGATCATCGCATGGATGAGTTTGCCCTGGGGACCGGCAAGCTGCCCCATATCCACCGCGTTAAAAGCCTTTTTATAAAACTCGATCGCCTCGGCCGCACCGGCGCAAACCAGGTGCGGGGTTACCGTATACATCCCGTCCGGGATGGGTTTGATCTGTTGTGGGCTCATTGTTGTTACTCCTTTTACTGATATTTCTTGAGTGAATGAGAAAAGAATTTGTATACGACTACTTTGCTGAGCCGACTCCGATTTTTCGAAAGCGTTCTATTTCAATGCTTTCGCCGAAGTCCTCCAGTTCAAAGAGCTGGCGCACCTCGATCTCGCCTTCTTTGCCATCCGCGGCGGGATTGGGAAAACGTCTGGTCCATTCGAGCGCCTCCTCCCGGGACTTCACTTGAATGAGCGTATAACCGGCTACGAGTTCCTTGGCTTCGGTGAAGGGTCCATCGACAAAGGTTGTTTCTTTTCCCGAATACTTGATACGCCATCCTTTGGCACTCGACTGGAGTCCGGAACCATCGAGTAATACTCCGGCTTTTGCCAATTCCTCATGGTATCCGGCCATTTCGGCAAGCAGCTCTTGATTCGGCATGACTCCTTCTTCAGAGTCTTTGGTGGCTTTAACAATAATCATGAATCGCATGGTGTGATCTCCTTTAGCTTGAATTTTGAGCGGCTGAACAGCTGCTCTCATCAAGTCGAATGCCGGTCGGCTATTTCGACAATTCGTTGGTTTTATGTGAGCAAGGCCGGACAAAAATGATCCGGTAAAGAAATCTATAAGCACATTCCATCTGCCATGGATGATGTTTATGTTCATTTGATGGAAAAGGATCCCCGAGTGGAATCAAAACCGTTGATCGGTGCGATTCTGAAGCATAGCAGGATTTCGGCGACGACTAAGGCTTCGGGCCTTAGCCTGATAAACACCGAATATAGGTCATTACAAGCGTCCGAAAAACACAATGGGAGGATTGCCATGGAAAGATATGTGGACGGATTCGTTATTCCATTACCGAAAGACAAGATAGATGATTACAAAAGCATCGCGGAAAAAGCAGGTGCCTTATGGAAAGAGCACGGGGCATTGGCGTACTGGGAATGCATCGGCGAAGATCTCGACGGTAAGAATATGGTTTCGTTCAAGAAGGCAGCCGATGCCGGCGACAATGATACGGTCGTCTTTGCCTGGATCGTATTCGAGTCGCGCGAACATCGCGACAAGGTAAATAGTGCCGTGATGGCCGATCCCCGAATAAATGAGATGTGTGCGCAGGGTGCCATGCCCGTTGATTGCGAGCGGATGGTTTACGGGGGATTCAGCAAGCTGGTTGAAATGTAATATTTCTATTTTCAGGAGGAAGCCATGAAATATATATGTCTTGGTTACATAGAGGAAGGCAAATGGGAAGGCTTGTCCCAAAGCGAACGGGAAGCCCTTATGGACGAGTGTTTTACCTACGACGACATCCTGCGCAAGGGTGGTCATTTTGCCGGTGGCGAAGCGCTGCAGAGTGCCCGGAAAGCGGTGACTCTGCGGTGGCGAAACGGCAAGGTTTCCACTATCGATGGCCCCTATGCCGAGACCAAAGAACAGTTGGGCGGTATTCTCATTCTCGAAGCCAGGGACCTCAATCACGCGATTCAGTTGATGTCCAACCATCCGGGAGTAAAGGCGGGACCCTTCGAGATTCGGCCGGCCGAGGATTTGTCGGCTATGGTGGCGGATAGCGAGCGACGGCGTTCGCAAATTTAGCGAGTGATCAGCGGATACAGGACAACAATCCTGAGAAAGCGGAAAGGGTCATGAAGGCCCTGATGCAGATGACAAAGATCGATCTTGAAATCTTAAAGCAGGCATACGAATAACCATTTCCTGCTCTCGATACACCTCACCCCTTCGAGAAAATCATCGCTCAAAGCATACAAAGGTTTTCTCGAAGGAACTAAGGATGGGGAGAATAAGAGCAAAATCTTGTATGTCGCGCCGAAAACCGTGCTTACCATATCACAGCAACATGGGAGCTTTTATAAAATTCCCTCTACCGACCCTTCTGCGGCAAGCAGGCAATGGAAAAAAACGACAACCAGCAAGGACAAGTCCCCATGCCCACCGCAAGTCGGGTCCGTATATGGCTGTTGGTGAGTTTCGCCACGATGGCCCTCCTGTCGGCGACGGCAATACTTGTCGTACCGCGGCTCATCGATTTCGCGGCGATCAAACAGAAACTCCAGGCAGCCGTCTCCGAGCGTACCGGCGGCCAACTTGACTATCAAGAAATTGGCTTCACCTACCTACCCGGGCTGTCCATCGAGCTGCGCCAAGTCACCCTGGTCATCCCGGATCTGGCAAAGGGCCGAGTCGCCGCCCTGCGCATTGCACCGCAATTCCTCGCTCTTTTGAGTGGCAATATACGCCTGGCCCGAGTCGAATTCGACGCACCGCAGGTGAGTCTGGATCTTCCAGAGCAAAAACCGCAAGGAACCCCCGCGCCGCCTTTAGCATTTGCCGGCCTCGGAAAGAGAGCGGCCTTGGCCATCGCACCGTTCGGCCCGGTCATCGCTGGCCTGGAAATACAGGTCTACAACGGCAAACTTGCAATTTCCGAGGGCAAACACCTTCTGCTTGAAATTGCCGGCCTTGACCTACAGTTCGGGGTGACGGAGGTCAACCTCGACTCTGCCGAGGTAGGCCTGAAAACGAAAATTTCCGACCTGAATATCCATGGCAAGGATCGTAAGGAGACGGTAAAAGGCCTGAATCTCAGCGGCAGCGTGCAGATGGCGGGCGACAAGATGATCGCCAAGCTCGATCGCCTGACTCTAGAGGAACCGGCCCTGGCCTTGACCGGAGAGCTGACCTTGGCAGCAACCACACCGGCCGTCACGCTGAATCTGGCCGGCACCAACATTGATGTCGATGCCACCCGCAAAACCGCTCTGGCTCTGGCAGGCGAGGCCACCCCCATCAAGGAGATATTCGACTACCTGCGCGGCGGCAAAATACCCCGGATCAGCTTCACCGCCCGCGGAGAGAACCCGGCGCAGCTGGGCGATATGAACAACATCCTGATTAAAGGACAATTGCAGGACGGCAAGGTCTCGGTCCCGGCGGTGAAAATCGACCTGACGGAGGTTGTCGGCGATGTGGTTATCATTGGTGGCGTGCTTCAAGGTTCCGGATTATCGGCTCGTCTCGATAAATCTACCGGCCGGGACGGTACTCTGGAGATAGGGCTGACAAGAGAGCATAATCTGTTCAAGTTAGAGCTGATGTTGAGCGCCGACCTCGCCGAGAGCCTATCACTTTTAAAGCGTGTAGTCCGTGTCCCGAGCTTCACTGCCGAGCTGGAAAAGATCACCAACATGCAGGGCACAGCCCACGGAAAACTGACCCTCGGCAACAGCCTGAGCAGCATCACCAGCAAAATCGAGGTCAGCGAACTGCGTTTGACCGCCGACTACCAGGGCTTGCCTTTGCCGATCACCATCACCCAGGGACAGGTGGCCTTCAGCAAAGAACGGCTCGATCTCGACAAGCTCAACGGCTCAATAGGGCACTCGCGATTTACCGATCTTTCCTGCCAATTTCTCTGGGATGAAGACCTTTCCCTTGGCATCAGTTCAGGTCAATTCGACCTGGACATGACAGAACTCTATCCCTGGCTGGCTTCCCGGCAAGGCTTGCGGGACAAGCTGCACACGCTCACGCAAGTGACCGGTCGAGTCGCATTGTCTGCCGTGGACTTTAAGGGCAAGGTTGACAGGCCGTCCGAGTGGCAGTTCAATTCAACCGGAACGGTGCACAACCTGGGAGTCGACTCGGAATCCTTCCCGGAGAGCGTCCGCATCGCCAGCGGAGGATTTACCATCGATAGGCAGCAACTGACCTTCGAAAAACTTCAGATCGCCAACCAAGACGCAGCACTCAGCCTGTCCGGCAGACTGGGAGGCTTTCCGGGGCGCCTTGAGCGGATTGAATCCAGGCTGGACGGCTCCATGGGACCGAAGTCAGTCAAGTGGCTCTCCGAAAAACTTAAGGTGCCGACGTCCTATGCACTCCATGCACCTCTCACTCTCAGCAAGGCACAGGTCTCCTGGCAGCCGGATGCCACGGTTTCCTTCAACGGTTTGGTACAGATAGATAAAGGTCCAGCAATCACCGCCGATATCGACTATCGGCCGGACGAACTGCAGATCAAGCAACTGCACATCAAGGATCAATACTCCGATGCCAGGGTGGTCTTTGACCTCAACAAGGAGCAACGCAACCTGCAGTTTACCGGCAAACTGCAGCATGAAACCTTGCAGACCCTGTTCGTCGATGGTCAATTCGGCGCTGGCGGAGTGGCGGGAGATTTTGCCGTCGCCATCCCACAAACGGAATCAGCCGCGGTCACCACCACGGGCCAGCTGACCGGAGAGAACCTGCCGATTCTCCTGTCACCTGGCGACACCGTGCATATAGCACGGATCACCCTGCAAGCAGACGGCCCAAAAGTTACATTCGACATCAATAAACTCCAACGGAAGAGCCTTACATTAGATCCAGTTGCGGGCACAGTCTCGTTCGATCGCCACAGGGCCGATGTCAGGCTCGACAGGGCCAAATTATGCGGTATCAATTCACTGGGTCTGTTCTCCTTTGCCGGGGAGGAACTCTCCCTTGATATGACCCTGGAGGGAAAGAACCTCGACGTCGCCACCAGCTACACCTGCCTGACCGAGGGCCGAGTCAAGGCAACCGGTCGTCTCGATTTCTCCAGTAAAATCAAAGCAAAGGGGAAAATGAACAATCTGGTCAAAGGCCTGACGGGGCCATTGCAAATGACCTTCAGCAATGGTGTGATCGAGCAGGACATACTCGTTTCAAGAATCCTGGAGGTGCTCAATTTCACCGAGATTGTCAAAGGCCGACTGCCGGACCTCGGCGCCACCGGCCTCGCCTACACAACTATGACCCTGAAGGGCCGGTTTGAAAACGGCAAATTTCTCATCGATAAATTTTCTATGGATGGTGAGACCCTCGGCTTGGTAGGCAGCGGTGAAATTCGCCTGGCAGATGAGATACTCGATATTCAGCTGCTGGCTGCGCCATTTAAAACCGTCGATACTCTGGTAAAATACATCCCCGGGGTCAACTACCTCCTCGCCGACAGCCTGATCGCCATTCCGATAAGTATTACCGGAAACCTCGACGAGCCCCAGGTTGCTGTTTTGTCGCCCTCTGCGGTCGGCTCAAGTCTCTACAATCTGGCCGAACGAACGATCACGTCACCCTTCAGGTTGATCGACAAAATCAACCCATGGGGAAAGGGAGATCAAAAATCTCAATAAAACCAAATTGCTTTGCAAGGTATGGTAAAGATCATGCTGGAAATCATAAATTTTCGAGTGGTTTTTATTCGTCGCCTTTATATCCATAGGATTTAAAAATATCCAGAATGGTAAAGTTGCAGTAGGGTTCCTCTTTATAAATAAAAGCTTGGTTAAAGGCTTTGGTTACCTCGGAAATTCTTTGATAGGCATTGTTGCCGCTCTTATTGAAGAAGTGTATCGATTCCAAGAGGTTGACGATTTCCACGATGGTCTCCTGAGATTTTTCCCCGCCGACAAATTCCTTGATGAGCTGATCCAGGGATACTATGTCTTCCTTTATTGATTCCTGCGCCTCACCCAGTTGCATCAGATGAGTGTTGAGGTAATGGCACATACCACCGGCAGCATTGCGAAGCACGCTGTTTCTCTGGTCTTCCAGGGCCTTGCTGATGTTATGCACAATGCCCTCATGATAGAGGATATGCCCCGAATCATCCATTTTAGCGCGGGCGGTGATGGCTACCTCAAGGGGCTCTCCCTTCTTGTTTTTGAATTTGACATGCCTGCCGACAACATGGCCTTTCCCGTAAATCTCGGCAATAAGTTGCGTTCGCTCGGCGATATCGACATAGAAATCTCTGACGTTGTTTGCCAACGCTTCTTCCTTAGTCGCAAAACCCAAAAGATTGAGACCTGCCTCGTTGATATCGATAAACATCCCCTCGGGAGAAATGGCAAAGGCCATATCACTCGTCGAATTGAAGAAATCCTTGTATTTGGCCTCGCTCTGTTTGAGAGCATCGATTGCGTTTTTCTCCTCAGTAATGTCCTTGATTATGTGATCAATCCTGCGTGTCGCACCGCCTCTTGCATAGACTACGTGCCCTTCATCAAGAACCCATTTGACTTTCTGGTTGTTACTGATAATCCTGTACTGCACCTGATCGAATTCCACCTCAGGAAGATTGTTGTAAAATTTCCTGACCTTCCCTATGTCTTCCGGATGAACAAAATCCATGACGTGCTTCTCTCCCTTTGTGAAATCCCTTATCGGAATCCCATAAAGCGCCTCGGCTGCCGGATTGATTGCAAGTATCTTATAGCCATCCGGCGACATGGAGACTATAGCCTCATTCATGGCGTGGAGGATGCTTTCGAGCCGTTCTTTTACCCTTTGCAGTTCGATCCTTGTCCGGCGTCGCTCGGTAATATCGGTCAATGCCCCAAGTAACCCGGGAGCACCTCCACACTCCACGACCCTGCTCTTCATTTCGATGATTGCATCCCCATCCTCCCGTGGCATATGGAATTCTATCCTGTCGGAAAGGTCGTCGACAAAGAACCGGTTTGTACAGTATTCGGCTACTTTTTCTTGATCCCTGGCGGCGATAAAATTGGAGAAATCCGCTTGGATCACCTGGTCGGGCTTTTTCCGGGATATCTCATAAAAGGCATCGTTGGCAAAGACGATAATTCCTTCCCTGATAATCACTATGCCTTCATTGATGTGTTTCACAATGCCTTGATAATCGATGCCCCCTTGGCATATCTTGATTGTTTCGGCATCCTCAAATGTATCTCTACGTTTCATAAGTACTCTCCACCACTTTATAAAACATTGGAACACCGGGGCTTTCGCTCTGCCGTCGGCTGTATTCGCCTGGACTCTCCTCGACAAAGTCCAATTGTCTAAAGAGTGTCTGCAGCCTCGGGTTAGCGGTAAGCGAAATAAATCGCCGGTAGCCCCTGGCCAGCATGGTGCCGATAAAGGCATTGACCGTATACACCCCCACCCGCTGTTTGAGAAAACGGGTGGAAATGGCAAGTGCCCCCAGCTCCACCGTCTGCGCATCAACCATCTTCTTTTCGACGCAGCCGACGATTATACCGTCGATTGCTGTGACAAAAAAATTCTCCCGGTTGCGACTCAGATACTCCTTGCTCCGCGGCTTGAGGAAACCTGCCCGCTTGTAACTAGTCAGAATACGTGCAACTATGGCCACCTCTTCATCGGTTTGCACCTGACGGAATTCTTCAATAAAGTTGTCGGCAATCATCGTCCCCGAACC
This sequence comes from Deltaproteobacteria bacterium, assembly GCA_031441605.1. Lineage (GTDB taxonomy): Bacteria > Desulfobacterota > Desulfobulbia > Desulfobulbales > Desulfocapsaceae > Desulforhopalus_A. Next base: position 38,236 of record JANNQF010000018.1, on the reverse strand, counting down.
TTCGACGGTGAAGAGTTCGTTTTTGATGGTATCTTTGCCCGCCGGCAGAATATGCACCCGATCGCAGGCCCCCGCCTCGATCTTGGCGCAGATCCTTTTCATTGCATCCTTGAAATTGACATTGCCGATAAGATCGCCAAAATCGGCCAGGGATTCGAGCACCCGCCCAGTGGTCAGGGCGTTGATTTTTTTCCCTTGGCGGTCCATGAGATAGCGGCGCTCAAGAAAGATGAGCTTATCCATGCTGTCGGGATGACAAAGCACCGCCTCATAAAAATCGACTTCCGGGGCAACCCGGACGAGGTTGGTGGTCGGCAGTTTTTTCTCCAGCTCGGCCAACAACTTTTGATTGGCAAAGCGCTTCGGCAGATTATGAAACAGGGTAGTTGCAATGTTCATGCGCACAAGAAATTTGAGATCGGCGACGATCTCGCCGAAATGATCACGCAGGATGCCTTCCCGACAAGCAATACATACCCTGCGACCGGCGAGACTTCTGGCATATTCCTGTAAATAAAGTTGAGGCATGGGAAATCGGCAAAATGGCAACTGGTTGTTAACGGAAGAAAAGCTCACCCTCATCTTCCGGCTTGACGACCGTTATCAGCATAACCGTCCGGCGGAAGAAAAGATGACACACTGTTTTCCTGGAAGCATTAGAATGACCTATTCCTGCATTTTCTGAAAGGAAAAGATCGGATCTGGAGGAATTTTCGAAACATTACAGCTTTGTAATGTTAGCGCAAGGCTGTGGTAATGTTTGCGGGTTATATTCGCCAACACTAAGCAACATTATTTCCTGCGGGAGGTTGCCTACACATCGGAAAATCCTGCAAGGGTTATTGCCATAGCTCCGGCGGCTCGGGAGGACATCTTCCCGGCCATGCTGCCCCATTCATTTTACAAAAGGTTTGGAGAAAGTACATGCTTGAAAAACTCCCCCATATCATCAACCTGCCGGCCCCTTCCGGGGCAGAAGTTACCGCACCCTCCGCCGATGTCTATTCCTCCATACAAAAGATCAACGAGGCGGTCGGCAAAAGTTCCGGGTGGATCGCTCCGCTCAGATACGAACTCGGCAAGGTTATCATCGGCCAGGAACACCTCATCGAGCGGCTGTTGATCAGCCTGCTGTCCGGCGGCCATATCCTTCTTGAGGGGCTGCCGGGGCTAGCCAAGACCCTGGCGGTAAAGACGCTCGCGGCGGCGATCCAGACCGACTTCCGGCGAATTCAGTTCACCCCGGACATGCTGCCCGCCGACATTATCGGCACGGAGATATACAACCCGCGGGAGACCAGCTTTGAGGTGAAAAAAGGCCCTATCTTCTCGTCTCTCATCCTCGCCGATGAGATCAACCGGGCGCCGGCCAAGGTACAGTCGGCCCTCCTTGAGGCCATGCAGGAAAAGCAGGTAACCATCGGTGACCAGACCTTCCGCCTGCCTGAGCTTTTTCTGGTTCTCGCCACCCAGAACCCCATCGAACAGGAAGGCACCTACCCCTTGCCCGAGGCCCAGGTAGACCGCTTTATGCTCAAAGTCGTAGTCGGTTATCCAAGCCGCGTCGAAGAAAGACGCATCCTCGACAATTTCGAACGAACCGATGCGGAGATAGTGGTCACCCCGGTCGCCCACCCCGACGATATCCTGGCGGCACGGAAGGTCGTCAACTCAATCTATATGGATGGCAAGATCAAAGATTACATCGTCTCTTTAGTCTACGCCACCCGTGAACCGCAGAATTATCAGCTCGAATTGCAGCAGTATATTGAAACCGGTGCTTCACCACGGGCGACCATCAATCTCAAGGTCGTTGCACGTTGCCTGGCATTTCTTGCCGGCCGCGGCTATGTCACCCCGGACGATGTCAAGGCAGCGGCTCTCGACGTCATGCGCCATCGTCTGCGCATCAGCTATGAGGCCGAGGCCGAAGGGATAAACAGCGAGGATATCATCAGAAAGATCCTTGATACGGTCCCAGTGCCCTGAGCATCGACGGAACATCTATGGACGCACAGCTAACGAGAGAGATCCTGAAAAAGGTCCGGCAGATCGAGGTGCGGACCAAGCGCTTGGTCAACGACAGCCTGGCCGGCAGTTACCAGTCGGTCTTCAAGGGTCGGGGCATGAACTTTGACGAGGTCCGCGAATACGTGCCCGGCGACGATATCCGCAGCATCGATTGGAATGTCACCGCTCGAACCGGTATCCCGCATATCAAGAAATTCACGGAAGAGCGGGAGCTGACCATTATGCTGATGATCGATATCAGCGGCTCCGGTGATTTCGGCTCAGTGCAGAGTTCAAAGCGGGAACTGATGGCGGAGATTGGTTCGGTACTGGCCTTTTCGGCGGTTCGTAATAACGACAAGGTGGGCTTGGTGCTGTTTACCGATGTCGTTGAACTGTATATCCCACCGAAGAAAGGCCGAGGCCATATTCTCCGTATTATCAGGGAGATTTTGTATTTCCAGGGGCAGGGCCGAAAGACCGATATTGGCGCACCCCTTGATTTCACCAATCGGGTTATCAAGCGAAAATGCGTGGCCTTTCTTATCTCCGACTTCTGTCTGACCGGGGATTTTGACGCTGCCCTGCAGGAACTGCGACCCAAGTTGCAGATCAGCAACCGGCGGCATGACCTGATCAGTGTCATTGTTTCCGATCCGCGGGAATTCGAACTCCCCGACGTCGGCTGGCTGACCCTGGAAGATGCCGAGAGCGGCCGGCAGGTCGAGCTGAACACCTCGGATCCCGAAATAAGAGGCCAATACCATGCCCTGGCCAAGGAGCGGCAAAAAACATTACAGAGAGTCATTCGCTCAATTGGCATCGACCTGCTCGATCTTCTGACCAACACCCCCTACCTCCCGCCACTCCTCAATTTTTTTAAGGCTCGGCAGGGGAGGGCGACATGAAAAGGTTAGCGATGATCCGGCTCCTGCCCCTGTCGCTTGTCGCGGCCGGCACCGTCCTGGGAGCCAATACGGACGAGGACAGCCTGACTCTGCAAAAGGGTCCCGGGCAACAGACAACAAATCAAACCGAGTCCTTACACGATATACACGGGCCTGTACCGACGTCCGAATACCCACCCTACTTGATGGAAGCGGCAATAGCCCTGCTCGTTCTCCTACTTCTCGGGCTGCTTTTTTTCTTTTTTAAACGGCGAAAAAAACCGCAATCTCCACCCATTCCCCCCTGGGATCAGGCACTCATGGAGTTAGACCAGGCACGGCAGCTGATGAGTTCCGGGCAAAGTCTCCTGTATATGGATCATGCCGGTCAAATTCTCCGCCGTTACATCGAATTGCGTTTTACCATCCGCTCGACCCGGCAGACGACTCGGGAATTTTTCGCTCGTCTCAATGACTCCGTTCATTCACCCTTGATCGAATATCAGGCAGAACTGCGAGCCTGCCTGGAGCAAGCCGATATGGCGAAATTTGCCCATCTGCTTGCCGATGAAGGTCATATGCAACAGATGGAAGAAGCGGTGCGTGCTTTTATCAACCGCACCCGCCCCGAAATGGAAAAACCGGGAGGGCGGTCATGAGATTTCTTCATCCGCATCTGCTGTGGTTTCTCGCCCTGCTGCCCCTGCTTGCCTTCCTCCACGGTCGGCGCGGGGCTGCTCCGGCACTGCTGTTTTCCTCAACGTCCCTTGCTGCGACTCTGGCTGGGGCAAGAAAAGCACGACCAGGTTCCCTCCTCCTTCAGCGCCTGGCCGTTCTTGCCCTCCTGATTCTTGCCCTCGCCAGACCGCAGCAAGGGAATACTACTACCGAAATCAAGGCCAGCGGCATTGATATTCTCCTCGCCGTCGACGTCTCCGGCTCCATGGAGGCCATGGACTTCACCCTTGACGGCAAACCGGCCAATCGCCTTGCCGTCGTCAAGAAGGTGGTGGACGAGTTCATCGACCAGCGACCGAGCGACCGCATCGGCCTTCTGGCCTTTGCCGGCAGGCCCTATCTGGTCAGCCCCCTCACCCTCGACCATGACTGGATGCGTAAGAGACTGGAATCCTTAAGCGTTGACATGGTTGAGGACGGTACCGCCATCGGGTCGGCAATCGGCAGCGGCATCAATCACCTGCGTGATCTGAAGTCCAAATCGCGACTCCTTATCCTCCTTACCGACGGCATGAATAACGCCGGCAGTGTTCCCCCGCTTATTGCCGCCGAGGCCGCCGAGACCCTCGGCATCAAGGTGTACACCATTGGTGCCGGAACCCGCGGCGAGGCTCCCATGCCGGTGACCGACCCCTTCGGGCGACGAAAATTAGTGCGGGTCAAGGTCGATATCGATGAAGACACCCTTACCAAGGTGGCCGAAAAGACCGGAGCCGTCTATTTTCGAGCGACCGACACGGCATCGCTTACCAAGATCTACGACGAAATCAACAGCATGGAGACGACCACCAAGACCATCAAAAAATTTGAAAATTACCGGGAACTCTTCCCTTTTCTCTTAGCTGCCGCCCTGTTCCTGCTCGGCCTGGAGATTTTTTCAACCCGTAAAAGATTGCCTTAACCCCGAGGAACCCTATGGATTTATCACAACCTGCATGGCTCATAGTCGGTTTCGGCCTCTGTCTCGGAGTGTTTTTTTTCTTTCGTTCCCTGGCCCAAAGGCGCCAGGCCGGTCTGGAAAAGTTCGTTGCCCCGCAGCTCATCGGTCGCCTCACCGGCAATATCTCCACCCCTCGGCGCCATCTTAAAAAATCCCTCATTCTGGTCGCCGTGTTTCTCTGTTTTGTCGCTCTCGCCAGGCCGCAGATCGGTTACCAGTGGGTGGAGGTGAAGCGCAAGGGGATCGATCTCCTCTTTGCCCTGGACACTTCAAAAAGCATGTTGGCCGAAGATATCAAACCGAATCGCCTGCAGCGGGCATCCTTGGCGGTTCTTGATTTCGTCCAGAAGCTTGAGGGCGACCGGGTGGGACTTCTGCCCTTTGCCGGCACCGCCTACCTCATGTGCCCGCTGACCATCGATTACGAGGCCTTTCTCCACTCTCTGTCGACCGTCAATACCGATCTCATTCCCCTGGGCGGCACCAACATTGCGGCGGTCATCGAAAAGGCGGTGCAGACCCTCGACAATGCGGCAAATCATAAGATTCTCATCATCCTCACTGACGGTGAAAACCTCCAGGGTGATGCCATACAGGCCGCCGAAGCCGCCGCCAAACAGGGCTTAACCATTTATACCGTAGGCGTAGGCACCAGCCAGGGGGAACTCATCCCCGTAAAAACCGGCAGCGGCCAGGGCTTTGTCAAAGACCAGGCCGGCAATTTCGTCACTTCCCGCCTTGATGCCGCAACACTTGGACAAATTGCCGAAAAAAGTGGCGGCCTGTATGCCCCTTTGGGACCGGCAGGTGAGGGCCTTGAGACCATCTACCAGAAAAAGCTGGCCCTCATCCCCAAGGAAGAGTTGGCCGAGCGGCGGCATAAGGTTCCGGTCGAGAGATTTGAATGGCCATTAGCCCTTGCGGTCATCCTCCTGATGGTCGAACTGCTTATCGGCGAAAGAAAAGTGGCCCTCAAGCTTCCCCTCCTGCCTTTCATCAAATCGCTGCTGCGCCGATTTACTTGGCCGCGGGCCGGGAAGATCCTGGGTTTTGCCCTTCTTCTTATGGCAAATATGCATGGCAATGGTTACGCTTCCGAAGGGGAAGAGGCCTACAGGCGCAGCGACTACCTGGCTGCCTCTGAGTATTACCAAAAAAAACTGGCAGGAAAACCGGACGACCCGCAACTGTTATTTAATTTCGGTGCAGCCGCCTATAAGAACAACATGTATGATGATGCCATCGCCGCCTTTAGCGGTGCTCTGAAGAGTGACAAAATCGACCTCCAGAAAAAGGCTTATTATAACCGGGGAAACAGCTACTATCAGAAAGGTTCCGAGGTGCGTCAGACCGATGCAAAAGCTGCGGCAGGCCATTGGCGACAGTCCTTGAACTCCCTGAAATCGGCACTGGAACTTGATCCGGCCGATGCCGACGCCAAATATAATCAAAGTGTTGTCGCCAAACAGCTGGAGGAACTGGAAAAGCAGCTGGAGAAGGAGAAGCAGGAAAAACAAGATAAGCAAGGCGATCAAAACGATCAGCAAAAAGACAAAGACAGCGACAAAAAAGACCAGAGCCAACAAAAGAAAGAGGGAAATGGCTCCGACCCGGAAAACCAAGATCAACAACAGGCCGAACAGCTGTCTGAAAAAAAGTCGCAAGGGCAGGCCGATGAAAATACCGACAAAGCGGATGCAAAAGAAGGGGCCGAACAAACCGGAGACGAACAGCAAAAGGAAGGTCAGGAACCACCGGCTGAAACCGGAAAGGCATTAGAAGATCAGAACAAAGCGGAAGAACAGGCAGCAAGTGATGCCGTGCGGCAACAACTTGGCAAGATGACCAAAGAAGAGGCGGAACGGCTGCTCAATGCCTTGAAAAACGAAGAGGGCAACCTGAATTTTGTGCCGTCGGGTCGCAGGGCTAAAGAAAAGCAAATCGACAGGGACTGGTGATGCAACACGATCGAAAACCACTCATTTTTCTGATCTGCCTGATGGTTCTCTGTTGTGGTTTGGAGGCCCGGGCGGAGTTCAGTCTTGAGGCCTCTCTCAGCCATCTCTCCTTTCCAGTCGATCAGGGTGCCATGCTGACTATTACGGTGAACGGTGCCAGCCGCATCTCGACCATCGAGCTACCGGATATAGCCGGAATAACCTTTCAAAACCGTGGCCAGTCAAGCCGGATCAACGTCGTCAACGGCAGCATGACCTCTTCACTTTCCTATAACTACCTGGTCCAGGCGCAAAAACCGGGGATCTACACCATTCCCCCGATAAAGGTCAACGCCGGGGGCGAAATCGCCTCTACCAAGGCCATGAGTTTCGAGGTGACCGGCACGGCGAAAGGAAGCTCGACAAACAGCGGAGGAGGGGAACGTTCGTCGGAGGAGGTCGCCTATATCCGCATTCCCGAGTTTGCCGATCATTACCCCGGAGAAATCGTTCCCATTAAAATAAAGGCCTATTTCAACCAAAAATACCGTGCCGATATCAACTCTCTGCCGACCCTGCGGGGTGACGGAGTGGTCATGCCGCAACTGCGGGAAAAACCGGTTCAAACCCAGGAAATAGTGAACGGCGTCCCCTATCATGTCCTGTCCTGGGATACCACCCTTGCAGGTATAAAGGCCGGCCGACACCCGCTTACCTTCAATATGGAGGCCTCGCTGCTCATCCAACAGAAAAGGCGCTCCCTTTCCCCCTTCGGCGGCGGCTTTTTTGACGATTCGGCCTTCAATGATCCCTTCTTCGACAGTGTTTTCGGCGGCGCCCAACGTAAACCCATTGACGTTGTCAGCCCGGAGGCGGTGTTTAACGTCATCCCCCTGCCGACGGCTAATCAACCGAAGAACTTCAGCGGTGCCATCGGTGATTTTATCTTAAAGGTTACTGCCAACCGGCAGGACCTTGAGGTCGGCGAACCGCTGAAACTGAGCATCGAAATATCCGGCAGCGGCAATTTCGACCGGGTCGAGGCACCTTCTTTTGCAGACAACCCCGACTGGAAAACCTACACCCCCACATCATCATTTACCAGCCAAGGCAACAGCTATACCGGGACCAAGGTCTTTGACCAGGCGATTGTCGCCAAAAACGACGCGGTGTACGAAATTCCGCCACTCTCCTTCAGCTATTTCGACCCGATGAAACAGGACTATATTACCGTATCCAGTGGTCCAATCCCCGTTAAACTGGCTAAAAGCACCATAGCTCCCACCCCGCAGTCACCTCCACCACCAAGTGCAGTCCTGCTGCCGCCTAGCCAGGGTGCCCCGGACAAAACGAATGGCGGCTTCGAGCAAATGGCGCCGCTTAATGTGCAAATGGGCGATTTCCAGCAAGAGATCACGCCACTCTTTCTGCGGAGCTGGTTCCTGACACTTGTGGCGCTTTGCATCCTCGTTATCGTCGCCTCGTTTCTTCTGCAACTGCGTCGGCAAAACCTGCAAAAACATCCGGAAAAACAGCTGCAACGACGGAAAAACCATCTCCTCGCTTCCGACCTGAGTCTTGTCGAGCAGGCCTATACCGCCGGCAACAGTACTCTATTTCTTGCTTCTGCGAGAACGGCCATGCAAAACCAGATGGGCCTCTCCTGGAATATGGAACCGACCACCATCAGTCTTGCCGGCCTCAAAGATCGGCTTGGCGCGAATGCATCACTTGTAGAAATATTTGCCGCAGCCGATGCAGCTGCCTACGGCGGCGCCACGCTGTCCCGGGAAAAGATGCAGGCCTATCTGCAGATTATGAAAAAGGAATTGGAGGCATTGCCATGAATGGTCGAAACTTTTGCCGCATTCTCCTGATGATCACCGGCCTGCTGCTGTGGCAGGGCTTAGAAATCAGGGCAAGCACAAGCGAGGAACAGCTTTTTCAACAGGGCAACGAGGCATATAGTCGCGGCGACCATGAGCAGGCGATTGCCCGATACGAGGAGCTGGTCGCCGCAGCCGGATTGTCCCCGGCGGTGCTGTTTAATCTTGCCAATAGTTATGCCCAGAGCGGAAAGATAGGCCGGGCGGTTCTCAACTATGAACGTGCACAACGACTTGCCCCCGGCGATTCCGACATCATCGGCAATCTGGAACTGGTGCGCAAGGAGAGTGGTCTTTTTACCGGCGAACCGCTCGGTGCCGACAAGGTATTTCATCTCCTCAGCCTCAACCAGTGGGCGATGCTTGGTCTCTTGGCGCTGCTTGGTTTCACCCTATTCCAGGCCGCTGCCAGCAAATTCCAACTGGGAGGCAAAACCCGGGTCGGGGTGCGAATTACCTGCCTCCTGGTACTGCTCGTTGCCGGAACAGGAACGGCCGTCCGCTACCAGGGTTTCAAGCCGTCGGTGGTAACCGCCGCCGATGCCCGCTTGCTCATCTCACCCTTCGCCTCGGCAACCTCGATCGGCGCCATCCAGGAAGGTCGCCTGGTATTTCCACAAAAAAATCATGGGTCCTTCATCTATGTCAAAGATGAAACCAACCGCCAAGGCTGGATCGTGTCCTCCAGTCTGGAAGCTGTTGTCAGATAGGGGGGGTATTCACACGAAAATTTTTCCGCCGATCGATACAATAACGCTCCTCTGCAAGAATTGAAATTTCCCCAATGGCCTGCCATCTATCGTCGGGCTCTTTACAGCTTACCAGTTGAAATCTTCTTACACAACCTTATGGTATACGAGTATCAATCGAAATTCCGCTCTGCTGTACTCAATCACCACAACTCTCCAAGGAGATGATATGAATTATCCTCTGCGATTTATGCATTTAATTCTGCTTGCCGCTCTTGGTATGGTGTTCACCTGTACCTTGGGTGCGGCTGCGGAAAGTGATGATGAAATTCTTATCGGACGCATCGCGCACATCGAAGGAAAACTCCTGCGGTATATTGAGGAAGATAAAGATTGGGTGAATACTGTGAAGGACTCGCCCTTCGGCTTGGATGACACCCTCTATTCAGGAGATGATGCAAAAGCCGAGATGATCATGCCGAACAAAACCTGGCTACGGGTGGGTGAAAACACCCAGATCCAACTTATCCACCTGAACTTTGACGCGACCACCGTGGATGTGGCCGCAGGCCTTGCCCGCCTCTACAACAAGGGTGAGGATGCGGTCATCAAGGTGACCACACCCTTCGGCTATGTCGTCGCACCGGCCGGTACGGTTTTCGACCTCTATGTCGGCGACGAGTCCCTTGAGGTCATCGCCATTCGCGGCAACGTCGACTTTGTCCATGAGAATTCAAAGACGAAGTATGAGGTTTCGGAAGGTTCTTCCTCACTTATTGCCGACGGCAAAGAAACGGCCCAAGGAAACGGCATGGTTGATTCAGCCTGGGATGACTGGAATGACAAGCGCGAGGTCCTCTGGACCAAGCGTCTCCGAAACCAAAGCGCTTCGATGGATTTATTGCCCGAACCTATTCGTGATCAATCCTATATTCTGGAAGAAAACGGCCAGTGGGAACGCGTTCATTATGAAGGCGCGTATCGCGATATGTGGCGGCCGACCCGCATCGATCCGGGCTGGCGGCCCTTTACCGCCGGGCGCTGGACCGTCTATTACGGCGACAACTGTTGGATTCCCGATGAGTCGTTCGGTTATGTCACCCACCATTATGGCTCGTGGGTGTATGTCGAATCCTATCACAACTGGTACTGGATGCCTCCGGTTGCTCGCTTTGTCGACAGTGCACCCGGGATTTCTATGAGCTTCGCTTGGTTTCCGGGCCGGGTCGGTTGGCTGCACAGAGGTTCCTCCATCGGCTGGGTACCGCTGGCACCGGACGAGGAGTATTATGGCTACCGGCACTGGGGACGGCGAACGGTCGTTATTAGCAACACAACCGTTGTCAACATCAACATCGGCCGCTACCGTTATATCGACGAGGCGGTCATCATTGATCGCGATTACTTTTACCGAGGACGCCGCTACACTCCGCATATTCAGCAAAATATCGGCAGAGACGTTATCATCAATAATTACCGGCCAACGACGGTCATCAACAATACAATCATCAACAACATCAATATCGATAAACGCCGATATACCTACAATGACGCAGAAGTCAGCCGCAAACCGCATACCACGGTGATAAACCGGATCAACGACAACCATAAAGCGAAACAAGATTTTGGCCCAGGCAACCGCGAACGGATTCAAAAAGAGCTGACACACATTCAGGCAAAAGCTGAACCTTCGCCAAGGGTCGAGATTCATAAACCTCAGCTTTCGTCCAGGTTGGTTGGTAATGACGACATTGCCAAACCCTTCAACGCCCTCCAGCAGGAAAGGAAATTGATCAAACCGAAAGAACGCGAACGACTGATTTCTAAGGAGAAAGACCAGCGACTCGACCCGAAAGGCAAAGGAGAATCAGGTCAGACAAGGCGAAGGAACGACCAGGAAGATAAAGGGCGTTCTGTAAACACCGAAGATGGCCCCAAGCAGATGTTGGGCGAGAACCAACCCAAGACCTCTTTGCAAGACAGAGAAAGACGCCGCCGGCCTGATGATCAGACGCGACAGGACGAATCGGGAGATACCAACAATAGGAATAAAGATTTGCAACAACGTCTGAAATCACCGCGGGAAAAGCAGACCCAAGGGCAGGAATCTCTCAGCCCACCCCTTAGCAAGAGACAAGGGCAGGAAGAGGAAAGACAGCGGCAAGAAAATGGCTTGAAAAAACCTCAGGAACAATTACCGCTGTCGCCAAAGCTCGAACAGGGGAAACAACAGGAGCAACTGCAACAGCAGCAACAAATACCTGCCCCAAGAGGTGACAAAGAGCGGCGGCAGCGAAATCTTGGGGAAACAGGCGAAGCTCGTGACTTAAACACTCTGGAGGATAAACCGCGTCTCAAATCACCAAGAGAGCTCAGCAACAAAGAGGATAATCGGGCCGGTCGAAAAGATGACAAACTTCGTCAACAGGAAAACACTGAGGTCGTCAATCAACAAAAATTGCAGCAGCAGGAAGCAAACAAACAGCTCCAAGAGCAAGAGCTAAAACAGCAGCAAAAAGAAGTGCAAGGTCGACAGCAGCAGGAGATCCAGCAGCGACAGCAGCAGGAAGAGCAAGGTCGACAGCAGCAGGAGATGCAGCAGCGACAGCAGAAGGAAGAGCAAGGTCGGCAGCAGAAGGAGATCCAGCAGCGACAGCAGAAGGAAGAGCAAGGTCGACAGCAGCAGGAGATCCAGCAGCGACAGCAGAAGTAAGAGCAAGGTCGACAGCAGCAGGAGATGCAGCAGAGACAGCAGAAGGAAGAGCAAGGTCGACAGCAACAGGAGATGCAGCAACGACAGCAGAAGGAAGAGCAGCGTCGACAGCAGCAGGAGATGCAGCAGAGACAGCAGAAGGAAGAGCAAGGCCGACAGCAACAGGAGATGCAGCAGCGCCAGAAACAAGACCAACAGCGACAGCAGGTTGAGTCAGCAAAACAAAAAGAACAAGCAGTGAAACAAAAAACCAAGAAACAACTGGAAGAAGAACAACAGCAGCGAGAGAAACAGCAAGCTGCCGGCGCAGGTGGCTGATTGATTACGGCTCGACAGGCGGCAGCGAACGGCGGAACTCCTCAAGCCTCGCTGCCGCGGCGTCAATATCTTCAGCGGAAATATCCAGGGAAAACCGGTACTCGCTCATGCTCTTGCCATAGCGTTTGTCATAATATTCGACAAGGAGGATACGAACGAGTTCCGGCAGCTTGCCCTCCCGCAGCAAACCGCACATTCTCTCCACCAGTTCCGCACCCATCTTCTGCTTGAGCGAGCGCAGTATGGCATCCATCTGCTGCAAAATCTCGCCATCGGTAACCGGATAGTCCTCGATGATGCGAGCGATCCGCGTCTCAAGGGAACAATGGATATTCACGAGAACCGCCTGTTTCATGGCCTGGGCCAGGGGTTTGGGGATAAACACCCTGCCGATTTTCCGGCTCTCTCCCTCAATGAAATAGGGCTCCTCACCAAGATTGGCGATGATCTCGGCCAACCGGCTTTCAAAGGTTCGCTGGTTGCTGGGTTGCCGGTCCAGGCCTCCAAACAGGGAACTGCGATGGCCGGCCAAATCTTCAAGATCGATTGCCCGCTTGAGGCGCTGGAGAAGCCGCGTTTTGCCGGTGCCGGTCAAGCCGTGAATGACAATCAATCTCGGCTGAAAACTCTCCAGGCGCTCAAGTACATCCCTACGGTATTGTTTATACCCGCCCTTCAGCTGACAGGCATTAAACCCGGCCTGGGTCAGCAGATTTACCACCGACAGCGAGCGCATCCCACCCCTGGCACAACAGATGGCCAAAGGCTGATGCTGAAAAGGCTGGAAGGAAGCAACCAGTGCCGCCAATTTTTTCTCTACATATTCAAAGCCTTGATCGACTGCCTGGGCATGGCCGCCATGGCGATAAATTGTGCCGATTGCCCCTCGCTCATCTTCATCAAAAAGCGGGACATTGATGGCTCCGGGAATAGTTCCAGCCACAAACTCCCCGGCCGAACGGACATCGATAATCCGGTGCCCGGTCGCAAGCGCCTCACCCAGGCCGATAACCCGGTCGGTTTTTTCGAGGAGAGTCGAACGCCCTGGTATCATTTCCATTTTTTCATCCCTACAGGTTGCCTATTAAGAATTGAACGATAGAGACAGCGGTCAGTGTCGCCGTCTCCGCCCGCAGGATACGCTCGCCAAGACTGACCGTCAGCCAGCCGAATTGCCTGGCCAGATCAACCTCCTCGCGGGAAAACCCCCCTTCCGGGCCAAGTAGCAGGGCCACCGACTGCGCTTCCGGCAGGGCAAGAAGATCTTGCAAATGCAGCCGTTTTTCCTCTTCCCAGAAAAGCAGGCGAAGAGATGCATGCGTATCCCGCAGCAGATCAGTGAGACTCACCGGCGCATCCAGCTGCATGATGTGCGGCCGCAGGCACTGCTTGCAGGCGGCAAGGCCAATGCGCTGCCAGCGCTCGTGCCTTTTGCGGTTCTGCCCAGCATCGGCCTTGCCCTGGCATCTCGAACTTTGAAAGGGACTGAAGCGGCTTACCCCCAGCTCCGTGCATTTCTGCACGACCGTGTCCATCTTCTCGCCTTTGAGGATGCCCTGACCGACCCAGAGAGTTTTTCCGGCCCCATCGTCTGTCGAAACAACCCCAACAATTCGCGCCTCTACCCGCCGACCGCCGGCAACAATAAGCGCCCGGTATACCGTGCCCTGCCCGTCAAGGAGCTCTATCTCACTCCCGGTCGGGAGCCTGAGAACCTTGGTCACATGTCGCGACTCCTCTTCCGGCAGGAAGAGAGTGTCTCCTTTGCGGCTAAGAGGATCAAAAAAGAATCGTCGCATCGAATTTCTTACTCCTTGGATTTCCCGAGGAAAGCGTTGGTAAAACCGCCGTCGCTCGGGTTTTGATCTCTTTCAAATTGACATTATTCCTTACATTCCGTAAGTATTGACGAAGCATCTTAGTGTTTCGTCATCTCCCTTTGCGCCAAGGAAGTATTCATGCCCAGCGACAAACGTACCCAGGAACGCTTTTCCCTCAATCTCCAGGCGAGAATCTCCTATCGCCACAGCGAAGACCAGCTGCCGGTAATCGATACGGTTGCCGCCAATATCAGTGCCGGTGGTGCCTTCCTCCAAACCTCCCATCCCTTTCCGATGGCCGCCAAGGTCAAAGTCGAGTTCCTCCTCGGTTTCGACGACGTGAAGCGGCTGAAATTCATTCTCTCCGTGGAGAGCTTGAAAAACCTGACCGGCAAGAATCTTTGGGTCAGTGCCACTGCCATCGTCATTCGTCGGGAAGCGGACGGGGTCGGCATTATCTTCGATACCGATTACCAGTTCACCCCAATGCGACCGCCCCATCCCGAGGAATAGTGGATAAGTCGCTGTAACTATCTCTTTTGAAACCGCAATGCCGCCCACTCCTTACGCTCTTCTGAATCGAGGAGAGTGAACCCTTTACCCGTAAAAGCTTTTATAATACTCATTACCTGATCGCCGACAAGAATGCCGGAGAGAATCAAGAACCCCTCTTCGTCTGTCAATCGGGTCAAATCCTCGGCCAAATCGAGGAGAACATCATGAACGATATTGGCGACAACAATCTGGTACAGACCGGACAGTTCACCAAGCGGCATCAGGCTGACCTGCATCCGCTCGCCCTGAACATTGCGTCGAGCATTGTCAGTCGCCGCCGCAACCGCCTCGGGATCGTTATCGATGGCGAGAACGCCCGATGCCCCGAAGAGCATCGACGCCATGCCGAGAATGCCGGTGCCGGTGCCGACATCAAGCACGCGCATTGTGCTGCCGGCGGTCAGGGTGCGACGCAGCAGCTCCAGGGAAAGGCTGGTTGTGGCGTGATGCCCGGTACCGAAGGCCATGCCGGGATCCATGATGATAACCACCTCTCCGGGATTTGGTTGATATTCTTCCCAGGTCGGGGCAATCACCAGGCCGGGGACAATGACAAAAGGCTTGAAGTGTTTTTTCCAGGTTGAACCCCAATCCTCCTCGTCAAAGAGAGAGGAGGTGAGCTGGGGCGTCGGCACGGCAAAGACCTCGGCAAGTTCAGTCAGATACGCGGAAATCTTGGCAACGATTTCCGTGACCTCGGCAGGTTCGGGATTGGCCTTTTGCACATAACAGGTCAAGATGCCGAAATTCGGCTCATCCGCCGCACCGGTCTCGACCCCTGCCTCAATAACTCC
This sequence comes from Deltaproteobacteria bacterium, assembly GCA_031441605.1. Classification (GTDB taxonomy): domain Bacteria; phylum Desulfobacterota; class Desulfobulbia; order Desulfobulbales; family Desulfocapsaceae; genus Desulforhopalus_A. Next base: position 22,949 of record JANNQF010000018.1, on the reverse strand, counting down.
GACGAGAAAGTCGCTGATCGGCTCGACCAACAGCGGATCGGTTACAATGGTAATTTTCAGCCATTTGTTGCTGCTCATCTTCAACCTCTTGAATGTATGGACGTCCATGCCTGCGACAGGTGCCTGGCAGATGCGGCGATTATTGTTTTTCATATGACAAATAACCGCGATGACGTTACTATAACTTCTGGAAAATCAAGCCCTGTCCGTTATCCTGCCTCCAAAGGAAAAGTATTTTGTATTCGTCGCCGGACCCTTTTGCCCACTTCACCGCCTGCCCGGATTGTGACCTCCTGCTGCAGAAAGCAGAGGCCCCAACTGGCTATTCTGTAGTCTGCCCCCGTTGCGGCAAAACCCTCAGCAGGAGCTCGGCAGCTTCAATCAGTAAGGTTCTGGCACTCAGTATTGCCGGTCTCCTTCTCTACCTGCCGGCGATGCTGCTGCCCCTCATGACCTTCAAGTCCTTTGGTTTCAGCGGCTCAGCCAATATACTCGAATCGATTCTAAACTTTTACCGAAATGATTATTATTTCGTTGCGCTCATGGTATTGCTTTCGGCGGTCGTCTTTCCCCTTATTCTCCTCACCACTATCTTTTATATCACCTATAAGCTCCAGAGAAAAAGGTACCCCTCCACCCTCAGATCCCTCTTCCGGCTGCATCTGCATCTTGAGGAATGGGCGATGATCGAGGTATATCTCCTTGGTATTCTGGTTACCGTTATCAAAATGTCCGGCACCTCAAGCATTGACTATCACTCGGGAATTTTATGCTTTTCCTGCCTGGTGTTGATCACTCTGATGATTTCCACCATCGTCGATCGTGACCTTTTCTGGCAAACTATCGAGGAGGAAGGCGGCGAACACAAAATAGAAATTTTGCCTGAACACCCCCAGGAGAAGCCGCAGACCGCCGCCGAAAAAGGTCTGATCCTCTGCCACACCTGCCATAAACTCTCTCCGGTCTCCCTCGCCGGCACCGGCTGTCCCCGCTGCCGGGCGATTCTCCATCAGCGCAAGCCACACAGCGTCGCCCGCACCTGGGCTCTGGTGATCACCTCGACAATCTTTCTTGCCCCGGCCAACCTGCTGCCGATCATGGAAGTCGATTTCTTAGGTATTCCCGACCGGTCAACAATCGTCGACGGCATAATCCATTTTCTCCAGGATGGCTCCTATTTCATCGGCTTGATCATCTTAACAGCCTCCATCCTTATACCGGTCTTTAAAATCGTCGGCCTCCTTATCCTGCTTCGCTCGACCCGACCCGGCCATGACCATTTTCTTGTACAAAAGGCCAAACTCTATCGCTTTATCGCCTTTGTCGGCAGATGGTCAATGCTCGATATATTCGTCATTGCCCTGCTCAGTGTCCTCGTTAATTACGGTTTTTTCACCTCTATTCATACCGCACCGGCAGCCACCTACTTTGCCATTGTCGTTGCCGCCACCATGTTCGCCGCCATGACCTTTGATCCCCGGATCATCTGGGATACCTGCTCTCCGAGAGACAATTCGGAGGACAAAGAACAACCAGCAACCCTTCTCGGGAAATCACCATGACCACCGCTCAAATCAGGAAAAATCGCGGCATTTCAGCAATCTGGACGCTGCCCCTTATCGCCTTGTGCATCTGCGGCTGGCTGATCTATTCCAGCTATAAAAATGCCGGGATCGAGATCACCATCTTCTTTGCCGATGCCACCGGCATAGTGCCCGGCAAGACCCAGGTTATGGCCAGAGGCATTCCCATCGGTCTGGTCACCAAAATTCTTCCCGATCTCGATAATCGACAAATCCAGGCAAAGGTAAAAATGGAAAAATCGGTGGTCGAACATCTGGTCGAAGACACCCTCTTCTGGATAGTCCGACCGGAACTGTCGGCAAGTTCCATTCATGGCCTTGAGACCATCCTCTCCGGCAGTTATATCGGCATTCAGGTCGGCACCTCGACCACCCCCCTGCGCGAATTCGCCGGCCTTGCCTCGTCCCCGCCGGTGTCCCGCGATACCCCTGGACTGCACCTGAAGGTCAGAGCAGAGATCCTCGGCTCCATCCAGGTGGGCACCGGTATCTATTACCGGAATATTCAAATAGGCGAGGTGCAGAGATACCAGCTTGAGGGCGATAAAAATATTCTCATTGATGTCTTCATCAAACCGGAATTTGCTAATCTGGTGCGTGAAGGTAGCCGTTTCAGCAACGCCAGCGGCATTCAGATAAGCGGCAAACTGCCATCCCTGAAGATCCAGGTTGAATCCCTCGCTTCGCTGCTCCGAGGGGGAATCCTCCTGCATACCCCGGAACCATTGGCAACAACCCCCCTGGTGCAAAACGGTCATATGTTCTCCCTGTATCCTGATCCCCAATCAGCCAACTACGGTATTCCCATGACCCTTACTCTGGCCTCAAGCGAAGACATCGTCGAAGGCACAACCAAGGTCATGTACCGCGGCCTGGAAGCCGGTTTCGTCAAGGAAATTCAAATAAATAATGACGCTCAACGGACGGTTACCGCCCATATTCAACTTGACCCCAGGGCCGAGCTGATCCTCCGCGAAGGCACCAAATTCTGGCTGATGAAACCAGAGATTTCGCCCTCCGGTTTTAGTAATCTGCAATTACTGCTGTCCGGAGCGCATATCACCTTTCAGCCGGGCAGCGGGGCCTTCAAAGATAGTTTTGATATCCTCTCGGAGGCGCCTCCGCTCATTCCACTGCGACCGGGACAAACCGTGGTGCTGAGCGCCGACGGCCCTGTTGACCTCTCCCCCAAGTCGCCCATTTATTATAAAAACATCCAGGTCGGGGAGGTTGTCGATGTGGGCATCGACAAGGCAGGCATGAAAATCCGTTCTACCTTGTTCATTTATCAGGATTATCTCAAATTTCTCAGCAAAAAAAGTGTGTTCTGGCTCCAGTCCGGGGTTGAAATACACGGCAGCCTGGCCGAGGGGGTGTCGCTTTCCACCGGTCCACTGGCCAAGATGCTGCAGGGCGGAGTGAATTTCACCACCCCTGATCTTCAGAAAAAAACCAGGCCTGCCCAGCCGGAAGAAGGTTTTGAATTCCACCTCCACAACAGTTATCGGGAAGCCGTAGCGGCGGTCCCTGATCTGCAGCCCGCCGGCAAACGTATTGTCCTGATTGCCCCGGATGCCGAGTCGCTGGCCCTCGGGTCTCCGGTCCTCCACAAAAAGATCAAGATCGGCGAAGTGGAGAATTTCAGGCTTTCCCCCGATCAGCAATCAGTGCTGATTGAGTGTCTGATCTTTGACGGGTTCAAAAACATCGTCCGGCCCAGCACGCGGTTTTACAATACCAGCGGCGTCCAGGTCTCGGGTGACATAAGTGGCATCAAGGTGCAAAGCGGCTCGCTCCAGTCGATACTCGCCGGTGGTATCGGCTGCATCAATCCATCGATGGGGTCACCGTCGGCAACGCCTGAGCCCTATCGGCTGTTCGCAAGCCTTGAAGATGCCGTCCATGCCGATGAAGTCGAGCTGACGGTCATGCTTGACAGTTCCAGGGGCCTCAAGGAGGGCTCGAAGGTCCGCTATAAAGGCATTGAGATAGGCAAGGTCGGCGTTTTGCGTTTAGCTGAAAATCAACAAACCATTGTTGCCACGATCCGCATCAATGCGCAGCTTGCAGCACTGTTCCGCAGCAATACCAAAATCTGGGTGGAACAGGCCGAGTTCAACCTTACAGGCGTTAAAAATGCTGAGACCCTGGTTTTCGGTTCTTTCCTCAACATCTTGCCCGGAAACGGCAAGCCGACACGGATGCTCAAGGCACTTGCCGATCCGCCATTGACGGAAATCGCCAATTCCGACGGCTTGGGAGTCATTCTCGAAGCCGGGCATCTCGGTTCCCTCGGTATCGGCTCCCCCGTCTATTATCGGCAGTTGCAGATCGGCGAGGTAACCGGCTACGAGTTGTCTCCCTCTTTCCAGAAAATACGAATCTTTACCAATATCAGACCGCAGTATGTGGCCATCATCCGCGAAAACACCAGGTTCTGGCAGGTCAGCGGCGCCCGCATCGAAGGCGGCATCTTCTCCGGGGTAACGATCTCGACGGAATCCCTCACCTCTATCATCCGCGGCGGGATTGCCCTCGCCACCCCGGATGGCGGGAGCACCGGGTCGGCGATCTCTGCCGGGCACCTTTTTCCCCTCCACGACCAACCGGAAAAACAGTGGTTGGACTGGAGTCCCGATGTTGTTCTTCTTGAACAGGATCCGGGGGGAAAAGAACTAACGACAAAAGGCCAGTAACAGCTTATTTAATGTTCACGCGAGCCTCGATTATATAAAAGGGCAGTTGGTCACAACGAGGAGGAGCACAAAATCATTAATCATATGTCCATAAGAGAGACAAACAGTCCATACAAGATGTCATTTACAACAGGAGGCCTTTTTCTTCGAGAATCGGTAAAACTCGCTGAGATGTTTCTTCAGCTGGCCGATTGGAATGCCGTTAGAGAGAGGGTTATTGCCGAGAACCTATTGCAAACAAGGACTCTTACTACTTCAAAGCGTGTCTCTCGCGAGATTATTTCCAGGCTCAAAACGCTCTACTCAGACGAGCTGAATTTGCTTATTCATGGTACTGCTCAGGAGCAAGGATATCTTCTGTGGATCGCGGTATGCCGTTGCTACCAGTTCATTGCCGATTTTGCCGTCGAGATTATTCGAGAACGCTACCTTGGCCTGAAGATCGATATTCACTACGAAGACTTTGATTCCTTTTTTCACAAGAAATCAGAGTCGTACCCGGAACTTGATAAAATACGGCCGGCGACTCGGAATAAGCTCCGGCAGGTGTTGTTCAAGATCCTGCGGGAGGCCGAGCTCCTGACGGGCGATAACACAATCAACTCAGCCATGCTGACTCCCCGACTTTTGGAGGCGATTCCTCAAGCCAACCGCCGGGATATTTTGTTTTTTCCCATGCCTGAATCAGTGCTTCAAGGATAAAAAGAATGACGTCCTCTATTACCAAATTAAATATAAAAGATAGTTTTGGGCATCTGCTGTCTGTTCTTTGCGGGCAACGGTTTTTACAGAAACAAGGGCTTGGCAATGAGGTCCCCTTTTTCATTTGCCCATTCGATGCTGATGCCTCAGTTGAAGTGGAGAGGCTTCAACGACAACTTGTTAACCGGTTAGGACAAACGGGTGTTCGGGTGTTGGAAATCAACATGTATGATCTCTCCGTTGAGATTCTCAAAGATCGGGGTATCTGGGAACAGATACTTGAAATGGAAAATTCTGTATCGAAGGATCAACTCAAGGAGTTACTCCAAGGGGTTTTAGATCCAGAGGCACATCTGGTGCCGGCCATCGCTGCCAAGCTCGATGACAATAACTTTGATGTGCTTTTTCTGTCAGGCGTTGGCGAGGTTTTTCCCTATATCCGGTCTCACAACGTGCTGAATAATTTACAAAGCACGGCCAAAGAAAAACCAACCGTTTTATTCTTTCCGGGGGCCTATACCCATTCCCTCGAATCCGGGGCTTCGCTTGACCTTTTTAACAGGTTGCAAGACGATAAGTACTACCGAGCCTTCAACATCTTTCACTGCGAAGCATAAACGAGGATACACGATGACGCTTAAAAGCATTTTCAATAAGCCGGTTGATCGTCCGATTGAGGGAGTCATCAAGGCCGATGATGAAGCAAGCCTGCGCCTTGAACTTGAGGAGTATGTTCTGACCAACGAGGTCGCCAAACGTCTCGAATCCTTTCTCGATGCCTACAACAACTCGGCCACCGCAAACGGCGTCTGGATTTCCGGCTTTTTCGGGTCAGGGAAATCGCATCTTCTGAAGATTATGGCCCTCCTGCTTGAAAATCGTCAGATCGATGGGGTTCCAACCCTTGATCTGTTCCTTCCGAAATGTAGCGATAATGAGATTTTACGAGCCGACCTCAAACGGGCCATTGCCATCCCCTCAAAGAGTATATTGTTCAATATAGATCAGAAGGCCGATGTCATCAGTAAAACGCAAATAGATGCGCTTCTCGCCGTCTTCGTCAAAGTGTTCGATGAAATGTGCGGTTACTATGGCAAGCAGGGTCACATTGCCCATTTCGAGCGTGATCTCGACAGCCGAGGCATCTATGGTCAGTTTAAGATCGCTTACCAGGCCCTGGCTGGACGAGAGTGGTCCAAGGGCAGAGAACAGGCCCTGCTGGAATCCCAAAACATCGCTAAGGCCTACGCCAAAGTGACCAACAGTCCCGAATCGGTGGCTCAAGGGATTCTCGATAAATACCGCAGCCAATACAAGGTCTCCATCGAAGACTTCGCCGAGCAGGTCATGGCCTATATCGACAGGCAATCACCAGCTTTCCGTTTGAATTTCTTTGTCGACGAAGTGGGGCAGTATATTGCCGAAAATGTCAAGCTGATGACCAATCTGCAAACCATCGCCGAAAGCCTGGTTACCAAGTGCCGAGGCCGGGCTTGGGTGATTGTCACTTCCCAGAATGATATGTCCACCGTTCTGGGAGAGATGAGCAGTCAGCAGAGCAATGACTTCTCTAAAATTATGGCCCGTTTTGCCAACAAGATGCTGCTGACCAGTACCAATGTGGCGGAAGTTATCCAGAAGAGGCTCCTGGCCAAAACGGAGGAGGGGGCCGAGTCGGTTTCCGACCTCTATCACCGCCAGGAAAACAACTTCGGCACTCTTTTTGGTTTCACCGACGGTTCCCGGGCCTACAAGGTCTACAGGGACCGCGATGAATTTATCCGTAGCTATCCCTTTGTCCCTTATCAATTTGAGCTGTTTCAGTCAGTAATTGAAAATTTGTCACGGCACAATGCCTTTGAAGGCAAGCATAGCTCTGTGGGTGAGCGTTCCATGCTGGGGGTCTTCCAACAGGTTGCCATTCAGATTAGCAACTATGACCTTGGACAGTTGGCCACCTTTGATCTGATGTTTGAAGGGATTCAGACTGCTTTGAAGGCCCAGACCCAAAAGGCAATCCTTGCTGCCGAGCGGCAACTGAGCAATACCTTTGCCATCAAACTGCTCAAGGCCCTTTTTCTCACCAAGTATGTAAAGGAATTCAAACCGACGATCCGTAACCTCTGTGTCCTCATGCTGGAAAGCTTCGGGCAGGATCTGCCAGGACTGAAAATGAAAATCGAAGAGGCCGTAAATCTTCTCGAGCAACAGACTTTCATCCAGCGAAATGGCGATCTCTACGAATATCTGACCGACGAGGAAAAAGATGTCGAACAGGAGATCAAGAACACCGAGGTAGAGTCAACTGATGTTGCCAGTGAGTTGGAAAAGCTCATTTTCGATCACGTCATTAAAAACCGAAAGATTCGTTTTGATGAGAACGGCCAGGACTTCCCCTACTCGCGTAAACTCGATGATCGGCTCCATGGCCGGGAATATGAGCTGACGATCCATGCCGTCACCCCTTTTCATGAGTTTGCCGATAATCAGGCATCACTTCTCATGCATACCTTTGGGCGCGATGAGTTGCTGGTGCTGATGCCCCCGGATGATCGCCTCATGCGCGACATCCTGATGTACAAGCGGACAGAAAAGTATATCCGCCAGAATATTTCCACGACTCAGCAGGAAGCGGTTAAACGGATACTGACCGATAAAGGCTTTCAGAATAGAGAGCGTTACGCTGACCTGCAACTGCTCGTCCATCGTTTATTGGGCAAAGCCAGGCTCTATGTTGCCGGCACAGAAATCGAACTTGCTGGTGAAGATCCACAAAGCCGTATCAATCGAGGTTTCTCTGAACTGGTCATGCGGGTCTATCCCAATCTGCGGATGCTGCAGGGAATCACCTACAAGGAAGACCAGATCAAGAATATCCTGCGCGACCGGCAGGGGACACTTGAGGGTATGGGGGTTACAACCCTCATGGAGTCCGAGCAGGAGATGCTCGCTTACATCCAAAGCAACAACCGCGGCGGCGTTCGAACTACTCTGAAGACCTTGCTCGAAAAGATGGAATGCAAACCCTACGGCTGGTATTACGCGTCCATCCTCTGCATTTTGGCAAAACTCTGCGCCCGTGGCAAGGTGGAGGTGCGAACTGACGGCAACATCCTGGAAGACGACGATCTTGAACGCGCTCTGCGCAATACCCATGGTCATGGCAATGTCGTTCTCGAACCGCAGGTTGATTTCACCGCCTCGCAGGTGCGCAGTCTCAAGGAATTTCATGCAGACTTTTTCGATTCCCCGCCCCGCGCCAATGAAGCCAAGGCGCTCGGCAAGGAAACCGGTGTTGCCCTGCAGGATCTTCTGCATCAGCTCACCCCTCTTGCCGCCCAGGCGACGCTGTACCCCTTTTTAATAGCCTTGAATCCCGTGATCGATAAACTCAAGGAGATCATCGGCAAGCCCTACACCTGGTATCTGACCGAGTTGTTGCGCCAGGAGGATACCCTTATTGACATGAAGGAAAAGATCATTGATCCGATCCGCAAGTTTATGGGCGGCCCACTGAAGGAGATCTTCAATGAAGCCCGGAAATTTGTCCAGGCGCAAGAGCCCAATTTCTCATATCTTGCAGGCGATGAAAGTGCGCAGGTTATCACTGCCTTGAACGATCAGGAGTGTTTCAAGGGTAATCGGATGCAGCAGGTTAAGATCCTGGTCAGCACCCTGCAGGAAAAGATTGCAGGTCATATCGTCGAAGAGACAACCAACGCCAAGGAAGAGGTGACCGAGCTTCACGAAAGCCTGTGCGCCATGCCCGAATTCGCGGGTCTTACTCCAGAACAACAAGAACAGATCTCCAAACCATTTGCGGATGTTGTGAAGCATATGGAGAAACAAACATTGATCGCCGTGATTCGCGATACACCACGGCGTTTTAAAGAGAAAGAGTACCAGCAGCTACGCTCACAGGTAGTCGCTTGGTCGCAGGCGGGAGCAAAACCAGTCACGACCGATACCGGCCATCCTAAGCCCTCGTCCAACCCGGTGACGACAACAACGGCTGAGCCCCGTATTGAGTACATCACAAGCCAGTCAGTCCGGGTCGTCTTCGAAAAAGATTGCCTTATCGATGAAGCGGATGTGGAGCGGTACCTTAATTCTATGCGGAAAGCGTTGCTTGCAGAGATCAAAAGAGGAAAAAGGATACAAATATGATCACTCGACTCGAGCTTAAAAATTTTACTGTTTTTAACAGCTTGAACATCGACTTTTCGCCAAAAATCAATGTGATTATCGGCGAAAATGGCACAGGCAAAACCCATCTTCTCAAGGCTGCCTATGGTCTTTGCGCTGGTGCACCGCTATTCAAGAACAAACCTGATGCGAGCACCAATGAGGTTGAGGCGGTCCTCACGACCAAGCTGCTGCGTCTGTTCATGCCATTGGATGACAAGCTCGGGAAGTTGCGCCGCCATGGTGTCGCGGAAAATGCTGAACTGGAGGCCTCTTTCGCACTCGAGAAAAAGATAGCGTTGACCTTTCATGCCAACTCAAAGTCATTAACCATCCGGGATAGCAGCAATTACGAGCAGTATCAAGCCGAGGCTGTTTTTATCCCGACCAAAGAAGTCCTTTCTTTAGTAAAAGGTATGACTGACCAGTCCCATGACCAACGAACGGTTGAGCTCATCTTTGATGCTGGTTATGTGGATCTCGCGGAAATTCTCATGCACCCCGGACATGATGATCCGGAGACCAAGATCAACCTTGATCCACGCTTTGGTTCTATTGTCCCCAAATTGGTCAAACTTATTAAAGGTAGGTATCACTGGGAGAATGGAGGATTCTGTTTTCAGTCAGGCACATATGAAGAAAAGGCTGATTCCAATCGCTCCAAGTCTAAAGCTGCCCAGATGTATCAGGATTCAACGGTGACTTACTTTGTGCCAACGAAAGATCCACTATTTTCGAGCAGCATGACCGCAGAAGGCTTTAGAAAGGTAGGCATTCTGCACCGATTGCTTAGCAATGGAACGCTTAATCCCGGTGTAAACGGGCCGCTGTTCTGGGATGAACCAGAGTCAAATATGAATCCCAAGATGATGAAACTGCTCGTTCAAATCTTGCTGGAGCTGTCTCGCAACGGCCAGCAGATCATTCTGGCGACCCACGACTATGTGTTGCTCAAGTGGTTCGACTTGCAGGTTCGTCCGGGCAAGGGGGATCATATTCGCTTCCATGCATTAATGAACGACGGTGAACAGGTCACCATACAATCCGCTGACAATTACAAAGACCTGGATAACAACGCAATCTCCAATACTTTCAGCGACCTTTACGATGAAGAGATCAAGCGTTCACTTGGAGGTAGCGAATGATTGTTTTCGACGAAGACGATCTTGAGTTTGATTTTAGCGATGCTATGAAAGCGATTCGCTTCGATGACGACGCTATTCATGGCAAAAGCACCATGAAGCGAGTTGATTTCATTACAGAATACGCAGATCGGTACATTTTTCTTGAGGTAAAAGACCCTGATAATCCTGCCGCCGCCAACCCCGAAGCGTTCAGGCATAAACTCCTCGGCGGTAATTTAATACCCGATCTGGCAGGTAAGTATCGAGATAGCCTCTGGTTCCATACACTCTGTGGTAAAGCTGAGAAACCAATACATTACGTCGTCCTGTTATCAATGGCAGCTCTCGACCCAGCCCTATTGTTAAACAAGCAGGATGAACTGCACCGATGCTTGCCTATGAATCACAGAGACTGGTCCAAACCATTTGCACAAGCTTGCGTAATCCTCAACCTGGAACAGTACAAGAGACAATTTGGAACTCATACTGTCAGCCGCAAAAGTGCGGGAGCTTAATTCATGGAAACAGCCAAACTGAAAAAATTCGCCCAGTTCGCCCGGCGCAGCCTGATCGAACAGGTCTCCGCCAAACTAAAACTGCTGCTGGCAGAAAACAGTGCCGCCCGGCGTGAACGTGCCGAAGCAATCAAGAAACTTGAAGAGGCGATCAATAGCCACAGCAAGGAACATGTTATCGAACGGGTGGCCTATATCTGGTTCAACCGTTTCTGCGCCTTGCGTTTTATGGATGTGAACCGCTACAACCGGGTCAACATTGTCTCTCCAGCCGATCCTGGCCAGTTCCAGCCCGAGATTCTGGCCGAAGCTAAGATGGGGCATATCGACGAAGAAATGGTGCACGATAAGGTCCGCCAGCAGATCTTTGCCTTGCTCGATGGCAAAGCACCCAGCCGGGACCCGCAGGGTGAGGCTTACCGACTGCTGGTAGTCGCCACCTGCAACTTCTGGAACAAGGCCATGCCGTTTCTATTCCAGCGCATCGACGACTACATCGAACTGCTGATGCCGGACGATCTGCTTTCGGGCAACTCCATCCTGGCCTATACCCGCGAGGCGATGACGCCGGATGCCTGCGAGGATGTCGAGGTGATCGGCTGGCTCTACCAGTTCTACATCTCCGAGAAGAAAGACGAAGTTTTCGATGGGCTGAAAAAGAACAAGAAGATCACCCCTGAAAACATCCCCGCCGCCACCCAGCTCTTCACCCCGCACTGGATCGTCCGCTACCTGGTGGAAAACTCCCTCGGTCGCCTGTGGCTGCTCAACCGTCCCGGCTCGAAGCTGGCCCTGCAGATGGACTACTACATCAAGCCCGAACAGGCCGAGACGGACTTCCTGCGCATCGCCAAGCCGGAAGAAATCAAGCTCTGCGACCCGGCCAGTGGCTCCGGCCACATGCTCACCTACGCCTTCGACCTGCTTTACGCCATCTATGAGGAGGAAGGTTACGAACCCGCTGAGATCCCGGAGAAGATCCTCACTCACAACCTCTACGGTATCGAGATCGACGAACGCGCAGGAGAATTGGCTGCCTTTGCCCTGACCATGAAGGCTCGGGCCAAGCAACGCCGGTTTTTCAACAAAGAGGTCAAGCCAAACATCTGCGTACTGGAGAATGTCCAGTTCGACGAGGGTGAACTGAAGAACTACATGGACTTTGTCGGGCGTGACCTGTTCACCGCACCGCTGCAAACCACGCTGCGTCAGTTCGAGGAGGCTGACAACTTCGGTTCCCTGATTCGCCCGGATGTTACTGATGTGGACAGCATGCTAAGGATACTGGAGTCAAAGAATGTCTCCGGTCAACTGTTTATCAGCATGACGCACCAGAAGGTGTTAAAAGTCCTGCGGCAGGCCGATTACTTGAGCCCTAAATACCATGTGGTGGTTGCAAATCCACCTTATATGGGGGCTCGAAATATGAGTGGAAGATTGGCCTCGTGGCTAAAAGATAACTATGCAGAAGTTAGAACGGACTTGTTCTCGGCGTTTATTTTAAGGAACACAGAGTTAGCATTACACCGGGGACAGCTTGGATTTATGTCTCCATTTGTCTGGATGTTCCTATCTTCTTATGAAATGTTGCGGACTATTTTAGTTGGTAAGAAAACCATAACATCACTAGTTCAGCTTGAGTACTCAGGATTTGAAGGGGCAACTGTTCCAATTTGCACATTCACGGTTGAAAATTCGCACAATCCCAAATTTATGGGTGGTTTTGTGCGTTTGTCAGAAATTCGAGGAGCAGAAAATCAGGGACCCAAGACACTGGAAGCTATCCATAATCCAACATGTGGTTGGTTTTATCGCTCATCTATCTCTGAATTTATAAAAATTCCAGGGACCCCAATAGCCTATTGGGTTGGAGAAGGAATTCGCAAATTATATTCGGAAAATATTCTTGCTGGTGAGGCCTCACAAGCTGTCGTTGGTCTTCAAACTGGAGACAATGATAGATTCATGAGGTTTTGGTATGAGGTTAGTTGTTCAAACATTAATACTGGTCTGTCTAATACAGAGGAAAGTAGAGGTTCTTATAGTAAATGGGTACCTTACAATAAAGGGGGGCCTTACAGAAAATGGTATGGAAATAGAGAGCATATTGTTAATTGGGAAAATGATGGTTTTGAGATACGAAATTTCAAGGATTCAAATGGCAAACTCAGATCTCGACCTCAGAACACAAATTTTTATTTTAGAGAAGGTATAACATGGTCAGAGATAACCTCTTCATGGAAATCGTTTCGATATAATCCTGCAGGATCAATTTCTGACGTCAAGGGGCAATCTGCTTATTTTTCCAACAAACATGATCTTCTCAAAGCATTGGCTTGGCTTAATTCAAATATAGTTGAGTTCTTAACAAAGGTACTGAATCCAACATTAAGCTTCCAATCTGGTGATTATCGGAACATACCACTTCCATGTTTAAGAGATGAATTTGCAGAATTATCTAAAAGAGCTTGCGAAATCGCTAAAAGCGATTGGGACAGTTTTGAGGTGTCTCCTGATTATCAACGCTCGCCACTAGTGGGAAGATATGACGAAATTAGTAAATGCTATCAAGAAAATAGATCTACAGGAAAAGCATTATTTTCAGAACTTGCTGAAATTGAAAGTAATATCAATGAACAGCTAATAAGTGAATATGAACTCCAAGATGATATTCGAACTGAAGTGCTAAATGAGCAGGTAACCCTGACCTGCAACCCCCATTACCGCTACGGTAATGACAAGAGCAAGGAAGAGCTGGAGGCATTGCTACTGGCCGACACCATACGCGAACTGGTCTCCTATGCCGTGGGCTGCATGTTCGGTCGTTACGCGCTTGAAAAGCCGGGGCTGATCCTGGCCAACCAGGGCGAGACCATAGAAGACTACCTGAAATGGATTCCAGATCCGAGCTTCCCGGCCGATGACGACAACGTCATCCCCATGCTCGACGGTGACTGGTTTACCGACGACATCACCGAGCGTTTCCGTAAGTTTCTGCGCGTGGCCTTTGGCGAGGAACACTACGATGCAAACCTCAAGTTCGTCGAAAAGGCGCTGGACAAGGATCTTCGCAAGTATTTCCTCAAGGATTTCTATAATGACCACGTGAGACGCTACAAAAAGCGGCCAATCTACTGGCTGTTTTCGAGCTCCAAAGGCAGCTTCAATGCCCTGATCTACATGCACCGTTATCGCCCGGATACGGTCAGCGTGGTCTTAAACGGGTATTTGCGGGAATTCCGCACTAAGCTCACTTCCCGCCGGGAAAACCTGGAACAGGTCGGCATCAGCACCTCGGCCTCCCCAGGTGAAAAGAACAAAGCGATCAAGGAAATCGAGCAGTTGAAAAAGATGATCACAGAGCTGGAAGACTACGAACGTGAAGTGCTCTATCCCCTTGCCAGCGAGCAAAAGGAAATTCACCTCGATAATGGCGTCAAGCACAACTACGTTTTATTCGGAGCGACCTTGAAGAAGATCCCCGGCCTGGATGCCAAGGAAGAGTGAATCTGAAAATGAGTACCAAGAACATTATATCGACTGTTTTGAATTTCGGACAACTGGTCGGCGTGATCCGTCAGGTAAATGACACTCTTGCGGTCCAGGCCAACCGGGCTGTCAATGCCAGCCTCACTTTGCGCAATTGGCTGATCGGTCTTCATGTGGAAGAATTTGAGCGCCGGGGGATGGACCGAGCCGAATACGGTGATAAGCTGATGGATAGGCTGGCTGAAACTTTGACGAAACACGGCGTGTCCCGTTGTGACCGGCGTGAAATCTATCGCTATCGCCAGATGTATCTTACCTATCCGCAGATTTTGGAGGCAGTGACTCCACAATTAGAACCTTTGGTCGGGGAGACGGTTTTGGCCGATCTTCATGTAATTCCTGATGCTGCTGCCGCTGAGATTGTGGAGGCGACTCCACAAATCAGGATTGACGGCAAGACGCTGATCTCCAGACTCTCGTTTACCCATATTGTGGAACTGCTTAACCTGGAAGATGAGGCTAAACGAACCTTTTACGAAGTGGAGTGCATCCAGGGTAACTGGTCGGTGCGTGAGTTGAAGCGGCAGATCCACAGTCTTTACTACGAACGTTGCGGTCTCTCGATTGATAAAAAAAAGCTCTCCAAGCTGACCCGACAAAATGCGGAAAAGGCATTGCCTGCCTTGTCGGTACGCGACCCGTATGTATTCGAGTTTCTGGGGTTGACGCCTCGGGAGGTGATGAGCGAATCGCATCTTGAAGACCAGCTTATCAGCAAGATTGAAGAATTCTTGCTCGAACTTGGCCATGGCTTTTGCTTTGAGGCCAG
This sequence comes from Deltaproteobacteria bacterium, assembly GCA_031441605.1. Classification (GTDB taxonomy): domain Bacteria; phylum Desulfobacterota; class Desulfobulbia; order Desulfobulbales; family Desulfocapsaceae; genus Desulforhopalus_A. Next base: position 7,826 of record JANNQF010000018.1, on the reverse strand, counting down.
ACAGCAGCGGATATTGATCGGCGATGAGCACTACTTTATCGATCTGGTTTTCTATCACCGCATCCTCAAGTGCCATGTACTGGTGGAGCTGAAACTGGCCGAGTTCAATCATGAAAACATCGGCCAGCTCAATACCTATGTAAGCTGGTACAGGGAAAACATGATGCTTGAGGGCGACAGTCCGCCTATCGGTATCCTGCTTTGCTCCCACAAGAAGCACTCGTTGGTCAAGTTTGCCCTGGCCGGTATGGACAATCAGTTGTTTGTCTCCAAGTACCAGTTGGAGCTGCCAAAGCGGGAAGAGATCGAACGGTTTCTTGCCGAAAAGATTAAGGAAGCAGGAGCGACTGATGAGTGAAAGCAAGATTGTTCTGGCCCTCAATCGGTTGTTTGAAAAATACCGCATAGTCTTCTGGTATGACGCCAAAAAAGAACTGCGGGCCGACTTCGAGGCGCTGCATTTAACCGGTATTGAGAAGATAGAACTTGCCAACAATGAATTTGGGACAAAACATCGAATTCTGCGGGAACAACCGGAGCAAAAATTCTTGCTCTACCGCGAAGGTCCACAGCCCGATGATCTAGACAACTGGCTGCTGGATGTGCAGTTGGGGCATGGTGAATTCCGTACCGACCAGGCGGCCATCTGGCTCTCCGAGCTGGAACTGGGCCTTGATTATATCGAGGTCGTGCAGTCCCATGCCGAGTTCTTTCAGGCCACCAAACGCAAAGACTCGCTGAAGCGTCTTCTCAAGCCCGTAGATACACCCGGCGTGATTCGTTTGAAGATGCTGGCGGTCTGTTCCGGAACTGACGAGCCCAGGATGGATTCGGTGGTCAAAAATCTGTTGGCGGAGATGGCCCTAGGCCGGGATGACAAAATAAAACAGATCGGTCGCTACAGCCTGGATGCATTTTTATGGAGTCAGATGGGGCGCGTTTATGGGTACGAATCCCCCACGCCTGGTATCAAAGATTTCGTTATTCAGCTTTTCAAATACTGCTATTTCCAGAATTTTACTGCTCAGACCCCACAACCTGCAGTCCTCTTATCTTCCGATGCTCTGGTGTTTTTGAAACGATGGAAGGACAGCCGTCAATTTGAAGCGTGCTTTGAAGCGCTTTCCGGCGAATGCGCTGAGATCCTTGGCATTGATCAGGATCTGGCTAAACGGGATTTTCGGGATTTGATTGAGCTCGATTACTTCCGCCGGATTGACTTGCAGATCATCGAAGACCTGGTGCGCGGTATCGCTGCCCGAACAATGTCCTGCGGTGATGTGGCGCTCTGGGTTCGCCAGCGGCGGCAAGGTCACTGGTACCAAGAATTTCGTCATCTCTATGAGGCAGTCGATTATGCGGCCCAATTCTTTCACGCTTTGGATGAAGCCAAGTTGACCATGGAGTCAATGGCGGATGGGGTCCAGCGGTATTGCCATTTCTGGTTTCGCCTGGATCAGATGTACCGAAAGTTTACCTTTCACGTCCATAGCTCCGGCGAGATCTCCCTGATGGGGACGCTGACGGATCAGGTTGAGAATCTCTACTCCAATAATTACCTGCTGAAGGTCAACAATCACTGGCAATCCTTTGTGGATGAAGCCGGCAAATGGGACGCAACTCCCATAATGCTGCAGAAGAATTTCTTCGAACGTCATGTGCGGCCCTATCTGCAGAAGGATAAAAAGATTTACGTGATCATTTCCGATGCCTTCCGTTACGAGATCGGCGATGAATTCTTGAGTCTCATCCGCCAGGAAGACCGTTACGAGGCGACCTTGGAACCCGCGTTGGCCATGCTGCCAAGTTACACCCAGTTGGGCATGGCGGCATTGCTGCCGAATACGGAATTGGCGCTGCAAGATAATGATTCGGGAACGGTTCTGGTCGGTGGCCTGAGTTCTCAGGGCATTGCAAACCGTCGCAAAATTCTCGAACAAGCGATTTCAAAGCGGGCGACTGCCCTCAAGGCCGAAGAGCTGATGGCGTTGAATAAAGAGGATTGCCGGGCACTTTTGCGGGATCACGATGTTATCTACATCTACCACAATCATATTGACACGACCGGTGACAAGCGAGAATCGGAAGAACGGGTTTTTGAAGCAGTCGAGGAAACTCTCCAGGAACTGATCCGATTGGTAAAGAAACTGACCGGGGCCAATGCCAGCAATATGCTGGTGACTGCGGATCATGGCTTTATCTATCAGAACCGCGCCATTCTGGAGAGCGATTTTGCCGGCAACGATGCGGTCGGCGATCAGATCCTCTTCCGTGACAGACGCTTTGTGCTGGGCAAGGGTCTGCAAGAGGTTTCGAGCCTGCGGAAATTTGAATCCTCCGAGTTGGGTCTTTCCGGCGAGATGGAGGTTCAGATTCCCAAATCGATCAATCGTCTTCGTCTCAAGGGCTCAGGGAGCCGTTTTGTCCATGGGGGAGCATCGCTGCAGGAAGTGGTCATCCCCCTCATTAAGATCAATAAGAAGCGGCAAAGCGATATCTCAGCGGTTGCGGTCGATATCTTGCGCGGTTCAAGTATGGTGATCACCTCCGGGCAACTGGCGGTGGCCTTCTATCAGGCGCAACCTGTGACAGACAAGGTTCAGCCGAGAAAACTTCGGGCAGGTATTTACACCCAGGCGGGAGCGCTGATCTCTGATTGCCATGAATTGACCTTTGATCTGACCTCGGGGAACCCCAGAGAACGGGAGTTGCAAGTGCGGTTTGTGCTCACCCGCAAGGCGGATGACGCCAATAACCAGGAGGTCATTCTGCTTTTGGAAGAAAAACTGACGGGAACATCGCATTACAAGGAATACAAGTCTCTTCGGTATCTGATGCGGCGGTCATTTACCAGCGATTTTGATTTTTAAGGGGAGAGTATGAGCGTACTCGATGATAAGATAAATGTGCATTTTCAGGGCCTTGTTGTTCGTAAAGACTTGGTCAAGATCGTCAAGGGAAATGCCATCGTTCCTTCCTATGTCCTGGAATATCTCCTCGGGCAGTATTGTGCCACTTCAGATGAGAAAAGTATCAAGAGCGGTATCGATACGGTCAAAGAGATCCTCAGTAAACATTATGTACACCGTAATGAAGCGGGTTTGACCAAATCGGTCATCCGTGAGAAGGGCAGGCATAAGGTTATTGATAAGATTGGTGTGCAACTCAATGACAAAGATGATGTCTATGAGGCCACCTTCAGCAACCTTGGTGTGTCAAAGGTTCTGGTCGATGCCGATACGATAAAGAAGCATCCGAAACTGTTGGTTGGCGGGGTTTGGTGTATCTCTGATCTGGAGTATGAACCCTCTGAGGATAAACGTATTTGTCCTTGGGTCATGCAGAGCCTGAAGCCAATCCAGCTTTCACATTTCGATTATGATGCCTATATCGCTGCCCGGAAAAACTTCACAACAGAGGAGTGGATTGACCTTCTGCTCCAGTCGATTGGTTTCAACCCGGAGATGTTTAGCGCCAGGAGTAAACTCTTGCAATTGGTCCGCCTTATTCCCTTTTGCGAACGGAATTACAACCTGATCGAATTGGGACCAAAAGGAACAGGTAAATCGCATATCTATTCCGAGTTTTCACCGCATGGTATTTTGATATCAGGCGGTGAGGTTACGGTTCCGAAGCTCTTTGTGAATAACTCAAACGGCAAGCTGGGGCTGGTTGGATATTGGGATGCGGTTGCCTTTGATGAGTTTGCCGGTCATGATAAAAAACCGAACAAGGCCCTGGTCGATATCATGAAGAATTACATGGCCAACAAGACCTTTTCCCGGGGTGTTGAGACCTTGGGGGCTGAAGCCTCTATGGTCTTTGTTGGCAATACGCAACATAACGTGCCGTACATGCTAAAGCATACCGATCTCTTTGATGAATTGCCATCTGCATACCATGATTCAGCCTTTCTTGATCGACTGCATTTTTATATTCCGGGATGGGAAATTGATATTATCCGAGGGGAAATGTTCTCGGATGGCTATGGATTTGTTGTCGATTATCTGGCCGAGATCCTGAAGAACCAGCGCAATCACGACTTTTCTCAGGCCTATAGTGAACACTTTCAGCTGCTGAGCGATATTTCCACTAGAGACCGAGATGCAATACAAAAGACCTTCTCCGGTTTCATGAAGGTCCTCTTCCCGCATGGAGAGGCAAGCAAGGACGAGATTGAGGTTTTGTTGCAGTTTGCCATCGAAGGCCGCAAGAGGGTGAAGGATCAACTCATGCGAATTGATTCCACTTATACAACTGTGCAATTCGGATACACGAGAGTTGGTACGGGTAAGAAACAGTTGGTGAAGACGCTCGAAGAAAAGCAGTTTCCCCAGCATTATTATCCTCATGGTACTCCTGAGACTGAAGAATCTGGTGCTGATGTTGAAAAATCAGAGACATCTACTAACCCTACGACTGAAGATGCACCAAAGAATACGATTCTCAAGGAACAGCATCTGGTCATTGAAGAAAACCAGAAAGGAATCTCCTTTGATGAATTGTTCGGACCCTATCTGAAAGGGGCCTCCAGATTAACCATAACTGATGCCTATCTTCGGAAGTTCCACCAACTGCGAAACCTGATGGAGTTGCTTGAAACTGTTACCCGTTTAAAACCCGATGATGAGGAGGTTGAAGTCTATCTCATCACTGTTGAAGACGAGTTTAACGGCGAGCAACAGAAAGGCTATCTCCTGAGTATCCAAGAGAACATCTGGAGTGGTGGCATTCGGTTTTCTTGGGAATTCGTTCCTGATAAATCCATTCATGCTCGCCATATTGTGACGGATAAGGGTTGGAAGATCCTTCTTGATAGGGGGTTGGATGTGTTCCTGGCATTTGATAGTAAAGATGCTTTCTCCCTTTCGAGCAGGTTACAGAAGTATCGATCTTGCAGAGGGTTTGAAGTGACATTTGTCATGGAAAAATAATATTAGCTGCGAATTATTGTGAGGATTGCGGGTAGTTTCTTGTGGTATCGGACCTAATCCTCAAGCGAAAAACGGCAAAAACACAACGATTGTTGCTCAGCTATAGGGTCTATGGTAAAGAACACACTTGATTGTATAGCCACAGAAAAATCCTTTAAAATACTAACCCAGCAGATTTTTGAGAAGGAGAGCTCATGATTAAAAAAATCGTACTACGCGATGATGAGATGCCCACCCAATGGTACAATGTCGTTCCCGACCTGCCAGGCGGCCTGCTACCGCCGCTCGATCCGGAAACAAAACAACCGATGGGACCGGAAAAGCTGGCAAAAGTGTTTCCCACGGGACTCCTTGAGCAGGAAATGTCGACTGCCCGCTTTATCGACATCCCTGAAGAAGTCCAGGAAATCCTCAAGATCTGGCGACCATCACCGCTGGTCAGGGCCTCGAACCTGGAAAAGGCTCTCGGCACCAAGGCCAAGATTTTTTTCAAGAATGAAGGGGTCTCTCCGGTCGGCTCGCATAAGCTGAACAGCGCCGTGGCCCAGGCCTATTACAACAAAAAGGAAGGGGTCAAACGGTTGACCACCGAGACCGGAGCCGGACAATGGGGCAGCGCCCTTGCTCTCGCCGCCCACAAATTCGGCCTGGAGTGCAAGGTATACATGGTGAGGGTTTCTTTTGATCAAAAGCCTTACCGAAAATCGATTATGCAGACCTTTGGCGCCACCGTCATCTCCAGCCCGAGCACCGAGACCAGGACCGGCCGGATGATCCTTGAGCAGATGCCGGACACTCCGGGCTCTCTCGGTATTGCCATCTCCGAGGCGCTGGAGGATGCGGCATTACGAGAAGACACCAAGTACGCCCTCGGCTCGGTCCTCAATCACGTTATCCTTCATCAATCGATTATCGGCCTTGAGGCCAAAAAGGCGATGGAAATCGCCGGGGAATATCCGGATGTCATCGTCGGATGCTGCGGCGGCGGCTCGAACTTTGCCGGACTGGCCACCCCCTACCTCCCCGATTATCTGGAAGGCAAAAAGATCCGCTTCGTCGGCACCGAGCCGGCGTCCTGCCCCACGCTCACCGCCGGCAAACTGGCCTACGACTTTGGTGATGTTGCCATGACTACCCCACTCCTCTACATGTATACCCTCGGCCATGATTTCATTCCGCCGGGCATCCATGCCGGCGGCCTGCGCTATCACGGGATGTCACCGATCGTCTCGGCCATGGTGCGGGAGAAGATTGTCGAGCCGATGAAACTGCAGCAATTGGAGTGTTTCGAGGCAGGAGTGCTGTTTGCCAAAACAGAAGGGATAATCCCCGCCCCGGAAACCTGCCATGCGATTCGCGGCGCCATCATCGAGGCCATGCGAAACCCGGCGGAACCGAAGACCATCCTCTTTAATTTCTCCGGCCATGGGCTGATCGACATGGGTTCGTACGACAAATACTACGCCGGACAACTGCAAGACTATGATTATCCGACCGAGGCGATAGCCAAATCCATGGCCAACCTGCCGAAAATTTAATCCCTGAACCGTGGTTAGAAAAAGCCAAGGCCCGTTAACCTTCGTGGTTGACGGGCCTTGGCTTTTTATCCAGAAAACAATATCGGCGTCGATGCCGATCAAGATTTAGAAAATATAGCGCAGAGACAGGGAGAAAAGCGAAGATGTCTGATCCATTCCGGCACCGTCGGCAAAGAAATAAACAACCCCTTCATCCTGGAAATGCCACTCCGAATCGCCCTGCATCATGTCATAACGCTGGTAGCTGTAACCTGCCTCAATGGCAAAGTGCGTGTTGATCAGGTAACTGCCGGACACGTCAAAGGCTATCATGTCGCCATCTTCGCCTTCATCGTAGGTAACCAGATTGCGCAGATAATGATAATCGGTGGCCTCGCCCTGGACCAGCGGTGAATAGATAAACCGACTGTTCAGCTCAAAGGCATTGAATTTTGCCGCAACTCCCAAGCCAATATAGGGTGAGGTGAAGGTCTGTTCATAACCAATGGTGTTTATACTGTCGGAAAAGGTTCCTGAAGTATTCCGAAATCCACCTTCCGTATAGGTATACTCGCCGCCATATGCCTCCCAGCCAAAATTGTCACGTTTGTAACCGGCAATAGCCTTCAGTGCCACGGTATCGGTTCGAACAAAGGAGAATTCAACATTAAGATCTATTATGCTGCCTGCGGTGACATCGGTTTTTTCATGATGCGACCAGTCCGTCCAGTCGCCGCCACGAACCGCCCAGTCATAATCATCCATGGTTCCGTCCCCGTCAAAGGCTTTGAACCAGCCATTAAAATTGACCGCCATCCAATCCCGAACCTTCATCTGCGCCCCAACTCCAACCATGAACAGATTGTCAATGGCCCAGGTCAACTCGCTCGCCTTCCAGTTTCCCTGTGTCGGCCAGTACACCAGTTCCTTGGATTCTCCCGTTAAATAGCCGGAGCCCAGCTCAAGGCTGAAAGAGACCGGCGAGGAAGGCTGTTCTGCTACCAGCTGCCCGCTTTTTCCAGGGGCAACAGCCACCGGTCCCGCCGATGCAGGCTGCGTCCAGGAACATACCAACAAAGATGCCGCAACCAAGCTTTTACCGCATGCAATCAATTTATCCGGTTTCATTCTGCCCCCTTCATGGATGGTTGTTTCGTAAATTTCCTTTCATGCCGCATCCTACTGTACAATACCAACTGCCGTTTGCCAAAGGTTGCAGCAACAATTTTACCAATCGAGCCTCTTGCAAAATGACCGGCTCTTTGTTCGGCGAAGAAAAGCAAAGTAACATATTAAAATAATTGAGCTTCACAGCATTTCCTGGTATAGTTTTGTATCCAGCAAAACAAAAACAGGGAGGATGAAATGAAGCTCA
>JANNQF010000017.1:0-2490 GCA_031441605.1 Deltaproteobacteria bacterium | reverse complement strand
TTGTCGGTTTATCGGCTCTGCCACCGTCCTGGTCTGCGGCCAACGGCGTTCGGCGACCTCATCGGTCGAGTAATTACAGATCCCCCAATCTCGAAAGAATCTATCATGACACCAGTTCATCGACTAGTGCTTATTTGCATAAGTTAGAGATAATATTTCTCAATTGTGAGTCTTTAACTTGTCGACAAAATCGGCTTGTTCCATACTGTATTTCTTTGTCCCGAAGGTGCCATCCGCGGTGAGCTTATTAATTTCACTGCGCAGCGTCAGCACCCTCTGGTGATATTTGGGTTCTCCCAGATTCAACAGCGCATCAATGGGCTTGGCGCTTTGCAGGGCGGCAAATATGGCCGGACTTTTAGCACGGCCTTGGTGCCTGATATCGGAAATCACCAGGCACACCGCATCATCAGCGCCATCTAAACCGTATTGCTTGGCATAGCCGACCATTTTTTCTTTGACGTGGTTGATCCCCACTTCGATCTGCACCTGCCGATGTTGTGGATCGTTCTGCACCCAATGGACAAACTTGGCTGCTTGAATAATTTCGGTATCTTCAACTTCTTTTTGAGAGGGATTCAAATAATCAATGAGCGGAGTCGTTGAGATATCGGATTCAAGAGGTACGACACCGTCATCGGTGATTTTGCAGATTCTCTTATTTTCGATCCTGAGATCGGGGAAATAGTCAATCGCCTGTGGCAATGCCAGGAGAGAGCGCAGATACACGACAAAATCGCCATTCGGAACGTGGGCGGCATACTGGAGAAAAGAGAAGGTAAAGTGGGCACTGTCGTAGGTATTGAGGGTGTGAAAAAACGCGCCTTCGGCGATTGCCGTGGGATGGATAAAGTCCGCCCAAAAACCAAATATCGGCCGGTAGAGGGCACGATCATATTTTTGATTGGCCGACCCTTTGAGATTCATTAAGCCTTTGTTGCCGTCATAGGAAACTCGACTGCCGATAAAGAACCGGTGGCCGTCGATTTTTCCATAATAACGATCCCCCTCTTCGAGCGAAAAACCGACGACTTTCATACTGTCCTCCGCAAAGTTATGGGCGTGAGTAAAACCAGGGTTATCCCGGCCGAATCAGAAAATATGAGTTGTGCATTATCAAAATGTGATGATTTCGTATCCTTTATCGCGATATGAGGCCATGCTGGGATGACCGGACATAGTGTCAAGAAGGTTCAGCCCTTGCTCTTTTGCAGCATCGAGGGTTCCCAGTTTATTGGAACACCCCTTGCAGACCCCTTCAACCAGACCCGCCTCAAGATTCTTTTTCCATAATCCGTTCAAGGGATTTCCAGGCTGCACCAGCTCCGGAATCAGTTTGACCGAAGCCCCTTCAAGAATGATTTTCGCTTCATGTCCTTTGCTTCTCATGTCCAGGGCGTTTAAAAGCACATGGATGAAACACATCGGATCTCCGTTGAATACAAACAAGGCGAATTTTTTCATAGGTTTTGACTCCTTTTATGGAATGTTGCACTCTCCACCCGCCATACGCAAAGCCGCCGCCGGTATCTTCGCCTGTCGGCTGAACTTGGCTGCTGGAGCCGGTCCTTGTTGGTTCTGTCAGCACCAATTGACAACCCAGGTAGCGAAGTCATCAAGTAACTGAAAGTCCTTGCTCTTGTTGTTCTTTGTTGTCAGCCACGAAAGACCGATTTTAAAGCATTTTTTGTCGGATAGCCGCTCAACTTGAGCAACGAGGTCGTTATCCTCTGTCTCTTCTTCAGATATGCCGATGAGTTTATAATCGTCTTTATACGATGGGTTTTCCTTTTTAAGTCGCTCATATTCGACCCGTCTTCCGGAAGCAAAGACAAACTGCTCTTCCCAAGGGAAATCCTCCCTTCCTGTGAGAACAGTAGCCTTATCCAATTGCTCCAGGAGATACTTTCTGTATATCAACAAGTTGCCCTCGTCGACTTCCGGCACTTCCTGGGTGCCAAGTGCTTTTGCGATCCGCTTCTCTTCTTTATCCATGGTCATCCTTTCAACGTTACGGGTAACCTGACCGCGCCAATGAGCTTATCGCGGTCAGGTTGACCCGATTATTGGGCATTTAATCTTATTCTGCCTCTGTTGTTCTTACAGTTATTTTCCGTTATAGTGAGTGATAATATTCTTTGATTTTTGTCGCCATTAGTTTCCGTCTTAAAGTCAAGAAGTCATTGTAATCAGCAATGCTCATTTGCTGAATATCTGTCGGCACACAGTTCATTTTTAAATTTTCTAAAAGTTGTTGCTCTGTCGCAATTCCACTTACTTTTTGCGTGTTATTAACCAGTTGTGATTTTACTATTTCAAAATAGTCTTTCGGTGGCTTGTTACCCAGGGTGAATTTCCCCTACATTTTTCCTAATACAATTTCTAACACTTACAATTAAAACTGGACAAACACTTTCGTACAAGGTACACTCCCCAAAATTGTATCCAACACGAGAGGGCCAAATTGAACTTATCTCAGGTTGTCGTCCG
>JANNQF010000016.1:0-4774 GCA_031441605.1 Deltaproteobacteria bacterium | reverse complement strand
CAACTCTAACATGGCCTCAAAGGTTTCCAGAATCACCTGGCGAATCTCTTGCTTCTCCATAATTTTCCTCCTGCTTGACGTATGTAATTAAATATGTTACTTACAATATTACAGACGTTTACGGAGGAGTGCAATGAGTTTCTTACTCAAAACAAAAAAATAATTGAGGAAATGCGCACGAGGTAGAGGAAGAAAAACGGATTGCGACAGCCGCACCTTCAAAGGCGGCTGCGAACTTAAGGAAACGTCTTTTTTAGGTAAGTATAAAATAGCTCAGATTAACAAATATGGGTGGGGAATGTGAGTTTAGACTCGGAATGCGAGAAGTTTATTTATAGATAAGCACTCAATGTAGTGTATAACTCTTTAGGCTGAGATGACTTTATATGTATTTTTTTGTATGACTCGATCTTACTGCTGAGCGTAATTTTTAATAGGAATCACACCCGACATTCTGCTCTTGTAACCTAAATCATTGATGGCTTGATATGAAAGCACTATCAGTCATATAGTCATGTAGATGGTTAAAAATGGAGCAACTCTTTAGATCAATTTCTATTTAAAATAGCCTTCCTTGGCTCGCAGGGCTATCAGGAATAAGGTCTTCTTTGAGTTCTACTCACAAGCCGAGGCTTGCCAGGGCAAATCTATAACCTCTGAAACACAGAAAACACCTCCAAAGAAGTGTTCAGAAATAGTTGTCGAATCTTTCGATGATGGGTGGCCGGCGTATGAGGAGACTTTTATCGATGTGCAGGCATGATAATTGTCCGCTGCGGGATACTGTTGTCAAAAAATGGTGATAAATGAGAAAATTTCGTTGGAGATCCTGTTTTGCTGTGTCTATAGCCGATTTCTCGGTTGGAATCAAAATAATTGCAAAACCTGTCATGAAAGGGTATTTCTGATGAATCTATTGGTTGGCTCTTCGCTTGAAAAGGCTTTTTTTAGGAGGCCCCAAGAAAGAGATGACTTATCACTCTATCACCATCCTGATTTAAAAACAATTTGCTACGGAGAAAACAGGCATGCCGGTATTGGCCTATCGCTGGAAAGCACATTCGGTTTTATTAACCACAATCTTACTGCTCCTACTAAGTTCATTTTTTTATACGCCCCGGAGCATCGCTCAGGATAATCCGACCACCGAGGGGCCAATTGCCACATACCAGAAAAACCGGCAAACCTTTATCGACGAACAGCAAAATGCCAACCGTTCCTTCAAGAATCAAGTTGGAGCACTGCAGGAGGAAATCGAAGCACTCAAGACAGGTAATGATGAAAAGAATAAGGAACTGAATCGTCTCGAATCGGTGATCAACGGAAACATGAATGATATTGGAAGTTTGAAACGAATTCAATCTACCATATCATTCGTTCTTTTCCCTCTCCTTTCTGCCTTTTCAATAGTGGTTTCTTTCATGAATGATGGCTACTCCTCGGCAATTCTTTTATTTTTCCTTTCGTTGACTGTATTGAACGTTTTTCTTTATACCCTTTTTCAACAGAAAGCGTTGTTTCAAAAAAACAAGACTCTCCTCGTGATTGCGGTGATTATCCTGATCGGCTCAATCGCCTCGCCACTATTTGCCAATGACCAGACGAAGCGGGAGCAAGTTATAAGCAAGTTGGAATCGACGGAAAAAATGTTATCAAAGTCTGAATATGAGCGTTTCATCTCTATCCTTGAAGAGAAACCCATGCAACATATCAAAGTCCCTGAACTTCGATCGGGAGACCCACTGTTCCAGGTATATCCGGAGGTGGTGGTTGATGCGCCCGAGTATTGGTTCACACTTGCCGCCCTGTATTCTCATGAAAAACAGAACGGAAAGACTCTTGACGCAGTCAAGAAAATAACCCAGGGAAGTCGCCTACTGCACAATGGAGAACATCAAAAGATAATTATCAACTGCATTAAATATCTTCTCCAGGAGCAACAGACTCAACTCGCCAGCACGGTAGTCGATTCACTCAGCGGATCCGTTATGGAGGTATCCACCCTCCTGGAAATTGCCACCCTGCTCAGACAAAACGGCATGCAGACATCCGGGACAAAAACCCTTGGCTATGCAATAGCAAAGGCGAATACGGTCGCCGACCTTGTCAGGCTAGCACAATTTTTTATCAATCAACAAGAACGTGACAAGTGCAATGAGGCCCTTGAAAAGGCTCTGAGCCGTGTGCGAAATATCGATGATGTACTGCTCCTGGCCGGAACGGCCCTCGATGTCGGCAAGGATCCTCTTATCGGCAAGATTATTACCACTACCGATTCGACCACCTCCGACTACAAAGCCAAAATGGCCGTCGTCGATCTTTTCCTTAAACATGAACGTAAAGAGGAAGCGGTCAGTCTGGTCAGCATGATGATCAAGGGGGACTCATCTAAAACGGAAGATAACATTAAAAAGCTTCTCTATCTGATCGATGCCTCGCTCAAGCGCAATTTTCTGCCCCAGGCTACCGACGCCACTGAAACCTTGATGATTACTCTGGGGTTAAACAAAGCAAAGAAATATCCTATCCAACTTGAAGCAAAATTAAAAACCGTCCAAGGAATTCCCGATGAAGATGCTATCATGCTGCCCCAGTTTTATGGCCTTATCAATGAGGAGCAAGGTTTTAACGATAAAGCTGAAGACGCTTACATTCGTTCGGTACTCGAATCCTTGTCGACCATTTTGCAGAGTTATGGATATAACTTTCCGGATTCCCTCAATGACTTCTACCTGCTCGGGCGTATCTGGGTGAAAGGCAACCGTGGTGAACTCATAGCGCAACTGGACAGAGTTTACAGCAGCATCGAAAAACAGTTTATCAAGCAATTGACCGCCGAAAATGACGAGCAAGTGAAGAAACTTGATAAAGAGAGGGAAGACCTAAAGAAAAAATCGATGGAATTGCAGAACAGTATCGACAAAACCCGGCAAAAGGTCTCAAATACTTTTTTCAAATTGGTAGTCCAATCTGTTAGTACCATAGCAACCATTCTCTTTATCTTTGCTGCGTTTGGCTGTTGTGTTGTGCTTGCGCACAGATACAGCAAACAGTTGTCCATGGCGAAAACCTTTGGATTTTTCATGAAACTTATGGAAACTACCGGGTGGTTGCAAGTATTATCAGTCCTTGGCTCACCTTCAGGGGTGCTGTCAATTCTTTTTTCCCAATTCTTTCTCATCTTTCAGATGATCCAAGAGAATACTCGCCGGGTTTCTGCCGGCTTTTCTCCATTAACTTCCTCCACTCAGGTGCAAGCGATGAGACCATCAGAAACCGAAGCAACCTTTATCCCCCCAAAGAACTAAGCGAAAAAAATGGTTATGAAATTTCATTTAATGTGGATGAACCTCGCCATTGCCATGCTGATTCTCTCTTCATGTGCAGACACCAATGTCTCCCATATTCAAGATGATGATACAACCCCCCTCAGTTACCCCTTTCCAGGAGATTACCCACGAGTATGGGCGGCAACAATCCAGGCTTTATCCGATCAGGAGATTATCAAAGCTATCGATGAAAAAACCGGCTTAGTTGTTACAGAATACGGCACCGTCGATAAGATTGAATTACCCCTTATCAAATCCGGCTTCTTGGCAAAAACCTACAAATACAGTTACACGGTAAACGTCAATAACACAGGAAACAGCAAAACGGTGGTAAAAATTGTCGTCAACCTAATGGCGGCTCAAGTTATTTATCAACGCGAAGAACAACTGCCCTGGGTTGCAAGTTATCTTCGCAAACATCTCTTCAACCGAATCTGCAACAAGCTCTTCCCCCAAAATACCGAGAATTGTGCTAACATGTTTTCCCTCTCCCCTGACGCGTTGCAACCGCAAGCAATTGCACCCATCCCGCAACTTGCCCCAGCACCTGTCCAGGAAGTAAAAGCACCCAAAGTCCAGCCAGATCCAAAGTTAAAGGCAGCTCAAGAATTGCTTCTCACCCAGGGCTATGACCCAGGCACTCCCGATGGATTGATGGGAAAAAAAACAAAAACAGCCCTTCGCCAATACCAACAGGATAACCTTCTGCCGGAAACCGGCAAACTCGACAACGATAGCCTCATCGCACTTGGTTTTATTCAAGGAAAACTCAAAAAAGAGACGTCTGAGAATTCCTATACAAAAAAGGAGGCGATTGGAGAAAGTAACCCACAACTAAATAAAGATGATAATATTGAATCATCGTCCACTGAGTCGAGCAAACAAAACAAACAGAATGTTGCAAATACACAGAAGGAATGGCCAACAGAGGTTGTATCGAAATTGGAAGCAATTGGAGAAACGAGGCCAGTACCAGCAGTTCGACAGGAAAATCCTAATATAACCGGAAAAGGACAAATTACCAAAACGACTTCATTGCTCGCCGAAGCCAGTGTTATGGCCGAAAGTCTTGGTGAAATTCAATCTGGGTCCTCTGTCGATATTATGGGAGAACAAAATAATTTTTTTAAAATTCGCTATAACGGTAAGCAGGGTTTTGTTTATTCACATTTTGTGACACTAAAATAGATATCGTTGAAGAAGTGAAATTTGGTGTGCTCTCGATTATCAAATGGAAGTTTATTATCCAATAAATTTTTGGGCATATTGAGATAGTTGGGCGATTGTAGCTGCTCAGGTCCAAAAATCACATACATCACCGATTTTCGCGCCGGCCTTAACCGACACAATTATTAACGTGCCCCCAATCCTATTCAATCGAACTGGAGAGACAGATTCGCCCCGTTCAGCCAAGGTATCTGTTTCGGCAGGTTCGACCAGACAAC
>JANNQF010000015.1:0-41465 GCA_031441605.1 Deltaproteobacteria bacterium | reverse complement strand
CCGCCGTTACCGCCACCGGAGTACCAAAACCGGCAGCCCCTTCGAAGAAGGCCCCGAAACAGAAGGCAATCAGCACAACCTGCAAGCGCGCATCGTTGGTGATATTGGTCATGCTGTCCTGTAAAACTTTAAAAAGCCCCGCCTCGACCGTCAGCATATACATAAAGATGACGTTCAAAATGATCCAGCCGATGGGCAAGAGACCGAAAGCGGCGCCGTACCCGGCGGTGGCAAAGGCCATATTGGTCGGCATGCCGAAGACGAAAATGGCAATAAGGAGCGCTGAAACCAGTCCGGCTAGTGCGGCAATATGGGCCTTCAGATGCACGGCCAAGCCTCCCAGCAGCACCACAATGGGCACTGATGCCACCGCTGTTGATAAAACCCAGTTATTAAATGGATCGTACACTTGTGACCACATAAAAAATTCCTCCTTGTTTGAATCTCCTCAAAAATTTTACAGTGCCAATTTGTAATCTCGTTCGGCAGAATCGAAATAACAAATTGCCGGTAAGGTCAAAAGCTGACCACACTATTGAACACGTCCTTTGTTCTTTGAATATTTGCACTCATGAATGACGACAAGCAGCAACTGTGCCATTATCGGATTTATTAATAATATGTGTATTATCAAAATATTGCTTGGTGGTTTTGGCGGTTGGCGGCACGGCGGAGCACAGTGTCTGAAAAAAAGGACAAGGGGTTGCGGCCGGATATACCCGGCCTACTCTATAAATGTGGTCCCCATGGTTTTTCGAGAGTGAAGGCGATTGTCAATGGTACTTTGTATGATGATGAAAATATTAATGAATATTTTTTTGTGGGATTACAAGGATTGCATTGGTTGAGGGGGTTAGTCGGAGATATTAGCTGTCTGATAAAAAAGACTGAGGTGGTTTTTTTCATCAAAGTCCCGTCAATAAGGGCCTCGGAGCGGGCGGGAGTGTTGCTGTCCTCTTTTTCGGATACCCCCTCTCTTGCCGTCTGCTTTTTTATGTTCGGGTTTCGTCGCTCTGGATGGACAGGCCGTATTTTTTCAGCAGAGAGTAGAAATGCGAACGTGACAGGCCGGAGGTCACCAAGATGCGCCCTGTCTCACCGCCGCATTGGCGGATGAGTTCGCTGAGGTAGATTTTTTCCGAGGCCCCTTTAAAGGCCTTCAGCGAGGGCAGGGGGCGGTCGAAGATATCTTGAAAAATCTCCTGTCCGATCATGCGGACATCCTCATCCGGTTCGGCACCGCTGCCGTCGGACAGGACCTCGGAGCCGGTCATCTTGCGGATCTGCTCTTTCGCCACCTGGATGCGCAGTTGCCGGGGCAGATGCATGGCAAAGAGATTTTTTTCCATTCCGGCGGCGATAATGGAGCGCTCAATGATATTGAAAAGCTCCCGCACATTGCCCGGCCAGTCGTAGTTTTCCAGGGTCTCCCAGAAATTTTCATCCATGGTTTTTTCGGCCATACCGTACTGCAGGCAGAGCTGGGCAGTCTTAAAGGTGGCGAGCGCCCGGATATCCTCAGGCCGCTGGCGCAGGGGCGGCAGCGGCAGGCGCATGGTGGTGATGCGGAACAGCAGATCACTGCGGAATTCCTGGTTTTCCACCATTTCATCGAGGTTACGGTTGGTGGCGGAAATGAGGCGGAAGTTGCTGGTTTGCTCGACGGTATCGCCCACCGCCCGAAAGGTCCGCTCCTGCAGGACGCGCAGGAAGGCCTTTTGGATGGACAGGGGCATCTCGCCGATTTCATCGAGAAAGAGTGTGCCGCTATCGGCCAGTTTGATAAGTCCGATGCGGCTGTCCTGGGCGCCGGTGAAGGCCCCCTTGCGATGCCCGAAAAGCGTCGATTCGACAAGGGATTCGGTGAGTGAGGCGCAGTCGACGAAGACGAATTTGCCGCCGGCACGGCGGCTGTTGTCGTGGATGGTCCGGGCAAAGAGTTCCTTGCCGGTACCGGTCTCGCCGGTTATGAGAAGATTCGAGTCGGAACGGGTGGCCTGGGCCATGAGTTTATAACTGGCCTTCATTCTCGGGCTTACTCCGACAATCTTGCTGACATTGAGGGTTTCCCCTTCGCTGCGGATGTTTTTTTCCTCGCGGTATTTCAGCGCCCGGCCAAGGGTCAGAGAAATTTCCCTGACGCTTGAGGGCTTGAGGATATAATCCCATGCCCCTCCCTGGATAGCCAGTTCGGCGCCATCCGGATCGCCTTTGCCGGTGAGGATGATGATTTCCGGCGGGTCGGCCATCTCCGTCAGTTCCGGCAGGAGGTCAAGGCCGTTGCCGTCCGGCAGACGGACATCAAGAAAGACAATATCGAAGGGCTCAAGGCGAATCGCCTGGCGGCCTTCTCTCAGCGAATAGGCGGAATGGCACCGATGCAGGAGGCGTGTACCGAGGCTGCTGAGGGTCTCGCATATCTCCCGGTCATCATCGATTATCAGAATGGTCGCCATGGCTCTAGTTCTCTTCAAGGATGCTGTTGATGGTGAAAGTCAGATCGATTGTGTCGTAGGGTTTTATAAAGACCCGGCGGATGGAGGGGATGGCCTGGGCGGCTTTGATCGCATCTTCTCTGCCGGAAATGAGGATTGACGGTAATCTCGGGTTGATCGCATGGATACGGCGGATCAGTTCAATGCCGTTGATGGTTGGCATGTCGTAATCGGTGATCAGCAGCTCGAAGCGGTCGGGGTCGGCCATGACCAGATCCAAGGCTTCCTGCGGCAGGTCGGTAGCGGTGACCGAATGGCCGACATTTTCCAGGATACGCGGGGTGGTATTCAGCTGGTCTTCATCGTCTTCAACAAAGAGGACGCGGCCGCCCCGGCTACCGAAGAAGCTCCTTTTCTGTTCCTGGATTTCGTTTGTTGCCGGGACTTTCGGGAAAAACAGTCGGAAGGCGGTTTCCTGTCCTTCCAGGCTGTCGACCCGCAGTCCGCCCTGATGGGCCTTGACGATACCGTGTACGACGCTCAGGCCAAGACCGGTTCCCTCGGTCTTGTCTTTCGTTGAAAAGAAGGGATCAAAGATCTTGTCGAGGATGGCCGGGTTGATGCCCGGGCCGTTGTCGGCAACCGTCAGTTGGATATATCCCCCCGTTTCAAGGTTGAGGAGTTTGGCCTCTTCCTGTGTAAGGATTGTGTCTTCAAGGCGGATATTGAGGATTCCGCCACCTTCCCGCAGGGCATGGAAGGCATTGGTGCAGAGGTTCATCACCGCTTGATAGATCTGTGTCGGATCGGCGAAAATGTAGCCGATATTCGGCGAGATATGCGAGCGCATTTCAATGTTTCCAGGCAGGGAGACCTCCATGAGGCCGACAACTTCGGCGACGACGGCAGTCAGGTTGGTCGGACGAAAGCCTTCCTGCGAAGGTTTGCTGAAGGTCAGGATCTGTTTCACCACCCGACCGCCGCGGCGGGCGGCTTTAAGCACCCGCTCCAGGTCTATGGCGGTCTGGGATTGTGGATCAACGTCGCCGATGGCCAGTTCGGTCGAATTGATGATAGAGGTGAGGATATTGTTGAAATCGTGGGCGATGCCGCCGGCAAGCGTTCCTATTGCCTCCATTTTCTGCGACTGCAGCAGCTGTTTTTCCAGATCGAGCTCTCGGGTAATATTTTCGGCGGTACTGAGGATGCCGACAATCTTGCCGGACTGATCGTGGAGAGGCACCTTGCTGACCTCGATCCAGGCGACATTGCCCTTATGGTCGGTAAGCCTCCTCCTGACCTTGCGAAAGGCCTCGCGGTTATTCACCACCGCCACATCTGCACCCTGCGACCAGTGGACATAATCCTGGTCGGCTATAACATCTTTGGTGGTTTTTGAGATGAGTTGACTGGGATCGTTTAAGCCGAAAAAGGTGGCAAAGGTGCGGTTTGCCCCGAGGTAGCGGAAGTTTAAATCCTTCCAGGAAACGAGCTGCGGATTGGTATCCATCAGAGTTTCCTGGAAGGATAGCTGATCTTTGATGGTGCGCTCGACCCGTCTCCTTCCGAGCATGGTGAAGACCAGAAAGATAAGGGTCACAAAGAGCAAAAACAGACTGGTGATGATGGTCCAGAACAGTTCTTTCGGCAGTTCATAGAAGGCCTTCGGGGCATTGATCAGGGTGCTGCCTGGCGGTAGCAGTTGCTCCGGGATAGAGAGCTGGCGCATGACCTGGTAGTCAAAAAGATAGGACCCCGTGGGCTCTCGAATCACCGCCATGGAGTCGGCGGGTGTGCCGTCGAGGATTCTCAGAGCCATGGTGGCTGCGGTTTGTCCGTGCTTATGGCCTGAAAGCATGGAGCCGCCGACGGCGCCGTGGCCGAGAAGGAACTCCCAGGAGGTATAAAGGGGGACGCGGGAATGGGTAGAGATGGCCCGCATGACCTCTTCGGCGCTGTAGGTGCGGTTGTCGATGATCTGATAATAGGGGATAAAAAAGAGGAAAGTGTCATCCGGTAGCTTTTCCGCGCGCCGCTGCGCCTCGGGCAGGTCGATCTGCACCCAGTAGTCGACCTGCAACCGCTCCTGGTAACGGGGGACGAGGGCCTCGATCTGTTTTTTTATCGCCCGGCCGGCGGTCGAATCGTCGCCGACAACAACCATGCGGCGTTTCGTCGGATGCAGTTTGAGGGCCACATCGACGGTCCCGATCAGGTCGAAACTCTCAACGACGCCGGTGAGGTTTCCCGGCGCCAGCTCTTCTCCGTTCAGGTCATTGACGCCGCAGAAGACGATCGGCACGGCAGGAAAGAGCTGTGGGCGGGCCTGCAGGGCAAAATTGAAGGCATCATCATCGGAAACGATAACCGCATCGAAATGCTCGCCGGCGTATTTTTTCTTATAAACTTCCAGCAGGCTTTGGATGACCGGGGCGGTATTATATCTTTTGGCATCCAGATACTCGACCTGCAGGTCGATCTTATAGGCACTGGCGTTCAGCGTTGCACGTATCCCGTCGTGTATTGAGTCCGACCACTGATAGCCGTGGTGATAGGAGTTCAGATAGAGGATGCTCTTCTTTGCCCGTTCGCCACTGCCGGGATGCGGAATAAGCAGGACAAAAAGGATGGTGAAGAGAAGAGTTTTCATTACAACCGGTCTGATCAAGGGTATCCGCTTTCCGAAGGATCGTTGACGATGTCGATGACTCGCCAGACCGGAGCATAGCGTGAGGAGTTTGAGAACACTATGCGCCCCTTGCCCTTATAGAGGGCGAACATACGGGCTGTGTCGCCCCCGTGATAGAAGGGTGCCCAGGCCTTCCCGGTGATACGCGAAGTAGTCGCAGTGGGTTCGCCGATAAAGGCGAAGACCTCGTCCATGCTCATGCCGATGGTAATTCGGTCGAAAGAGACCTCGCCGGGCACCCCTTTTGTGGCGTCCGGCCTCTGTGGTTCCTGGGTCTGTAGAGCTCCTGCGCGCAGTTTCTTGAGGTCTACAGTACCGGCAATATAGGGAGCAGCGTTACCTTGCGGCAGCATGGCAAGGGATTGTTCTGCGTATTT
The DNA here is from genome assembly GCA_031441605.1 of Deltaproteobacteria bacterium. Classification (GTDB taxonomy): domain Bacteria; phylum Desulfobacterota; class Desulfobulbia; order Desulfobulbales; family Desulfocapsaceae; genus Desulforhopalus_A. Next base: position 35,964 of record JANNQF010000015.1, on the reverse strand, counting down.
TCGCACTTTTCTCTCCGAGGTTTTGTCGGCAATCTGCTGCAGCACTCCTTTATAGCGTACATCGCCGGACGCTCCCAAGGCTTTGCACATCCAGGAAGTGGCATCGACCTCAATAAATCCGGGTCGCTGGTATGTTTGCAACAGCACTTCGGCAACCACATCCAGCACGTCGGGGTTACGGTCAATCCCATTATAAATGTTTTGAGCGGCCTCACGCTGAGATTCCGGGCCACCCCGCACCAGCATTTCAACGGTTCGTTGGCCGCCGGTTAGCGCAAAGCAGGTACTGACCGCGAGAAACATGGTAAGCAGTGCAGCGATGACTGAAGAACGAAGTTTCATTTATACCTCCCGATAGAGAACAGCAAAGAAATGGTCTGGCAGGACACAATCATTTTTCTTCTCCTGGTCAAGACATACGACTGTCAAAGTAAGTGGTTGATAATTTTTAAATGGGGTTGCCGAACTATTTGGTAACGGCATCTAAGCTACTCCTTTCTGTGGTGTTCCGCAATTTTTTTGAAGGAAGAAGATGAGCATTGGGGGTGAAATCAAGCCGAAAATCCGGCTCGTTCATGTTCGGGTCGGTGGCCGCGCCGATCAACTCGGCTGCCGGTGATCACTTTTGATACATCTTGCTGCAATAGCCAAAATAGAGTATTTTGTAGTTCTTCAAATGACGAACCAAGAAAGGATTTTCTCTTATCCTTAAATTGTCTACTGCATTCCTTTGCGCCTATTGCCGGCGACCAGTTAACAGTCAGAAACCCCATGCCAATCGTTTCCCCTCAATCTTCCCGCAACGTTCCTCGAAAAGCCGGTATAAGCCTCCGGCAGGCGTGGCAGGGGATCGCCCCGTTTCTCTTTATTGCTGCAGTCGTTTTAACCATCTCCTTGTCCTTTGGTTTGATCGGCGGCATTGATGAATATATCCTTGCCTTCCGCTATGAACTGCCCTTTATCTTGTTGGCTTTTGCGGCTCTGCTGTATCTTATGCGGCCCGGCCTGCTGCGAGTGTTTGTTGCCGCCGCACCGATCATAGTTCTCTATTTGGGCATGGACCTTTACTATACCTTCATGTCCAGCATTGCCAAACTTGATGACCTGCTGTTGCTGCCCGAGGGCCTTATCGTCTCACCGGCCTGGGTGCAGGTGGGTGTCTGGGCGGCGCTCGGCACCTGGACACTGACCTTTTGTATACTCCTCAAGCGTCGTCCAAGGGATTTGCTGTTGCCGCTCATGCTTGTTGCCTTGGCTGCTACCCCGCCGATCATCGCCTTTACTGCTCCGACGCAGTTTCTCAAGATAACCGACAGCAGAGGAGTGAACATCGTTCCATGGTCAGATCGTTGGACGGTAGCACTCATGGGTCGGGCAACCTCCCTCATGCTTTTTGCCGCAGCCAAGAACAAGGCCATGGGTGAGCTGGTAGTGTTACCGATGATTGATGATCCCGGCCGGGATCCAACTCTCCTGAAGAGCACCTTGCAGAACCCCCGCAATGTCCATATCATCGTCCTCGAATCCTTCCTCGATCCAGAGCGGTTCAAGGGGCTGAAATTCGTGACTCCACCTGCTCCGCCCGAGTTCAAGGCATTGCGCAAGAAGATGCACGTTGCCACATCGCCGGTTTTTGGCGGTGGTACGGCTCAAGCTGAATTTGAAATTCTCTGCGGTGTGCCGGCGCTCGAACTCTACACATCGGCGGAATTCAACATGCTGCATGGTGCCAAGACATCCTGTCTGCCCAACTTACTGGCCGAAGTCGGTTATCGGACTATTGCCACGCAGTCTTACAAACCTGATTTTTTTAATTCGGAGAAGGCCTATCACTCACTCGGCTTTGAAGAGATCAATTTCCCGACAGTGTTTGCCGGCAATAGATCAACATATCTGAAGCATGAAGACCGCGAAAATTATATCTTCGATGGAGATCTCTTTAGCCAGAACCTTGCCTATGTCGCAAAAGTGATGGCCGAAGGGCGGCCTTTTCTCAACTATGTGCTGGGCACCTACGGTCATTTGCCGCACGATACCGATTTCAAGCGCTTCCCGCCCAAGGTCGAGATTGTCGGAGTCGAGAAAAAGTCCCAGACCGATTTGGCCATAAATCAGTTCTATTATCGGGCTGGAGCCTTGGCGGACTATTTGAAAAAACTTCGAGAACTTGATCCGAAAAGTCTCATTCTGGTGGTCAGCGATCATCTACCGCCGCTCGATGGTGGACCACGAGTTTACAAGGAATTTGCGTATAGTCTTGTTGCCAACGATGAATACAAAGAAAATATTTGGATATATGACGGGCCGGAACACAAAAAGCTTGCTTGGCCTAAGCAATATTATGCGTACATGGATTTTCTCCTTGATATTCTCACGGAGGGACGCATTTGTCAGCAGACCGTTTGTAAAAACCGTGAGCCCTGGACAACTGAAAAAATTATCGGCAGTTATAATAATATCATGAGTCGAGGCGCGGGCATTGTACGGCAGCCGGCTCCTCTTGTGGCCGCAGCTCCCGTCCAGCCATCCGCACCTCCCCAAGAGGCACCGCCAAATCAGCAGGTCCAGTAGCCAATCGAACTCACATGATAAAGAAAAGGCTGTGATCTCTCGATCACAGCCTTAACCGTCTTAAGCTTACCGGCAAGAATCAATGTTCATGGGTATAAAACGGCCATTTGTGGAAGAACCATTCATTCCAAAGAAGAGGAATAATCCACCAGAAGTTCCAGATAAGGGATTCCCCGTGCAATACTCTGTCGGCGATACCATGGGCCATATGATGGTTGCCAAGGCCCCAGTGGCCGAAGTTGACATAGTAAAAGAAGATATAGTTGATGATACAAAGAACACCGATTCCGGCGGTTCTAAACCAGAAGGCTGACCAGGAGTCGACATCCGGCATCGGCACCATATCGTCGAAATAGTGATGCCAGGCAAGGAAAGGAATCAGAGTGAAACCAGCTATCTCGGCAGCGTGGTACCAGAGGAAGCGGGCCATGCTGTCGTTGGCGTTGGCCTTCAGCGCTTCGGTCATATCAGGAAGCCAGAGGGGGGCGAATTTGACGCAGGCAGAGGCGATGGCATAGCCGAGCACGACAATGATCAAGAAAGACACGAGGCCTTTCAATGGTTGGGCAAGTTTAATAGCCGACCACGGTTTCATCCGCCAAACGTTGGGAGTCATGAAAAGAACAACAATCATCCATTCCCACCAACCAAACACCCAATGGACATGGGCTGTCCCGGCGATGGACGACCACCAGGGGAAATTCATGCCATAGGAGGTACCGAACATTTTGCCGTAAAGCATCCCGAAGAAAGGAACGATGAGAACTACGTAGAAAAACATAGTCCACATCGAGCACCAGCCGAACTCTGCAAGTCCAGCCATGGGCTGTTTGAGATCGCTGGGCCGAATCGGCCATTTACCAAAGAGAATGGTAATGAAGGGGTAACTGAAGAAGCCGATGAGCACAAAGCAGACCACCGCACGTTCGCCATATCGGGCGGCGCCGGCAACTAATTTCTCAAGGGACAGTTCCCTGCCGCAGGTTACCATGGTGCCCGCAGCATCTTTAAATTGGGCAAGGTACGAACCGCTGCTAGCCAAGGCCTCAAGGTTACTTTGACTGAGAAAATTGAAACCGAGGCCCAAGACGCGATAAAAAATCACATGGATGACCAACCAGACGAGGGCAAGGTTGACGAAGGTCTCAATTATTCCTCTGGCTGGTTGTGGGAGATCTTGGAAGGGCCAGTCTCCAAGAAACATGTGTTGCCACAGTCCGACAAGGATCATCATGGCAAGATAAAGTACGAAAGGATAGGGGAAAGAATGAATAGGTCCCCTCGGATCGCTCAAGATAAACCAAAGTATCAAGGCAATGCCGGTAAAGGCGATCAACGAAATGATTCCGGTAAGGGGTTGTCCCCACCGGGGCTTTAACTCTCCTGCGGCCATACGCTCCTCCTTTTAAAAAAGATGTCTTAGAACTTCGTTTCTACAAAAAACTGCCCGCAATAAAAGCATGCAAGGCAGTCCCGAATTGGCGGTTGCAGTGATAGAAATTTTAAGCCTTTGGTAAGCGTTCGAGCGCTCGGTCGAGATTTTTTCGATTGATAAAGAATTTTTACTTTGCCGGCAGAAATTCCTTGTCACTCAGTTGAGCAAGCGCTCAGTCGCATCGTGATGATGATCTGTAACGCTCGAATTGTCAATCCTTTTTTGAGCAACATCGGGCATATTCTGCTCCGACTTCAGGATGGAAGAAGCGTCAAGGTATTTTCGGTGTGGCGCAACAGGCGTCTGTGGGGTGCCATTATCGCTGGGTAAGGTATACACCCGCTATAGTGACGACCCCAGCAACAGTTTGGCCGCCGGTCAATGTTTCCCCGAGGAGGAACCAACCTAAAAACACCGAAAAAATCGGAATCAGGTTAACAAAAGAGGCGGCCTTGTTGGCGGGGACATGTTTGAGACCATAATTATAGAGACCATAGGCGCCCAGGGTAATAACCGCACCTAAATAGAGGATGGCAAGTCCCGGTCCAAGGTGGAAGGCTTCCGGGATCTTTGTTGACGGCAAGAAAAGCAAGGGAAAATAAAAAAAACAGCCGGCGAAGGCCTGCAGGGCCGTGAGAAAAAATGGGGTATAACGCTCGGTCAGTGCCTTTAGGGCGATGGTATATCCGGTGGCACAGAGCATCGCCAAAAATTCAAGAAAATTACCGAGCAGAGGATTGGGTGCGTCTTCGGTCGGAGCACTCAACAGAGTAAGCCAGCAAACTCCGCAAACAGCGATTATGGCGCCGAGCCAGGCCCTGCCGCGGATGCGTTCCTTAAGGATTTGGGCTGCAGCAATCATTACCAAAATCGGCAGCATGGCGGTAATCATGCCGGCCTGGGAGGCGGTAGTATTTTCCACAGCCTTGGCTTCAAAGATAAAATACAGGCAGGGTTCGCACAGGGCCATGAAGAGGAGCAACTTATAATCCCCAGGGCGGTAATGGAATGCTTTGGTAACGCGTTTGGCAATAATAAGAAAACAGATACTGGCGACAAGCATACGACCGAAGATAACCACCAGGGGATCGTAGGTCCTAAAGGCAAATTTTAGAGCAATAAAGGAACTGGCCCAGAGAAACATGGCAAGAATCAGGGCTAAGGAGGCCAGGGAGGGCTTCCGGTCGGAAAAAAAAGATATCATGTTGGCCGGAAGAAAGAAAGAGAGAGGGAGGGCGGGATGAAGATGATAAACCTCCTGCAGCTTATGCCGAGGAGGTCAGTCACCAGTGGAAAAACCTGCTAATTTTGCAATTCCCAGTTTCCGGCGTTGTTGCGGCAGGCGGTTGTGTAAGTCTTCTCGGTCCGACCGTCGATGGTGGCGAGAATCTCGGCTCGGCGGCAGGGCCTATCCGGCTGGCTGGGTTGGACATATGCCTGCTGCGGAATCACTTCATAGCTCTTGCCATTGTCCGGGTTGCGCCAAGCGGTGCTTTGCCCCGACGGTCCGAATTCATAGGCGTGATTCAATTGCAGCCGATCATTTTTATCCATCTCATTGCCGACTATATAGCCGAGCAGCGTACCCACTGCGACACCGATCAGGGTTGCTTCTTTGTTGCGGCCGATAGCCTGGCCGATAATGGCTCCACTTCCCGCGCCGATCAACGCACCCTGTTGCCCCTTGCTATACTCATTGGCACAGGAACTAAGGCTGAGAAGAATGAACGGCAGTAAGAGCATCGTCAATTTTTTCATGGTATTCTCCATAACAGAAATATTCACAAAAACATCATTTTGGAACTGATTACATGTATTGGTAGTCATCTTGGCTAATCTTGGCAACTACAATCGCAAACCACCTCATTCGGGTAACACTTTTTCTTGATCCACTGCTTGGTGGGAGTCGGGTTGAAGAGGGCGGGAGAGATTAAGGTTTTTAAAGAAGGGTGGTAAATCGTTCTGGGGCTTGGTCGGCTCATTTTGCGTTGGTGACAGATCTTCCTTTTGCAGTGGTAATTCCGCTTTCTGCTTTTCCGATTGTTGCCGGAGAATACGCTGCACGTCGACAAACATGTCGGTATAAAGCCCGTCTACATCTGCGCGGGAAAAATAGAAATCAACCAGGGCCGGCAAATCAGGAGCGAAGGGCGGAAAGTTCGGGGTGTTGTTGAGAAGAAAGGCCAGCACCATGAGGCCATGCCGATGCGCTTCAGCGATGTATCCGGCAAGAGGCAGATTGCCGGAATTGTCGGCTATATCCCTCGCCGGAAGGGCGATGGCTACGGCATAGGAGGCAACCATGCGCAGACCGGTATTGGTAAACAGCCAGTCATAATTATAAGGCGAAAGGTTGTCTTGGGTCCCTTGCTTGGTCTCCAGGCCGTCGTTTGCGCCGACCAGTTGAATAAGGGAGAGACTCATTTGCCGTTCCGGCATCAGCCGGTTGTGGATCCGTTGCAGTTCGTCAGGGTCATAACACTGCAGGTAAAGTTTGCTCTGTGCGGTGGTGTACCTAAACCTCGCAAGGGTATCGAGGGTTGCGCTACTGATATCTTTGTCTGCCCGTTGATGAAACCATGGCTGGCGGATTTCCAGGACTATCCCCACTTGACGTTCGAGGATGGCTTCAAGACGGCGGAGCAGGCGAAGTTCTTCGGCCAGAGTCGGGATAGAGAGGACCAGCGGAAACTCGTTGTTGCCATCGGCCGAGCCCAAGAGGCGCAGCCTGCGAAGCTCATCCAGGGTGAAGTCTATGACATAGGAGGCACCATCCTGGCGCTTTCGATCGGGGAAAACCTGGGCGACATCGGTCAAACGATCAAGGGTCAGGTCGTGGAAGACGACAAGATGGTCGTCGGCGGTCATGACCACATGCAGCTCAAGGTAATCAACTCCTGTGGCGGCAGCAAGCGTTGCCGCGGGAAGGCTGTGTTCGATAAGATTTTTGCCGGCACCGCTTGCGGCAACAACCATTTTGTCCGCAGCAGGGGAATGCTTGGCGAGCGTGCAAAAAAAGACAATAAGGAGACAGATGCGCGTCAGGTGCATAATGTTTTAGTGAGTGAAGGTGAAGGATATCAATGGGAAGTTTTTCAAAATATCAACTCTCGGAATGAGAGGATTGACGGAAAATGGAGGGAATGAAGAGGCTCACGCCGGGAACTCGGTTTGGCAATATGTATAAGGTGTCGTATTCCGTATCCGGCGGCAGAGTGCAGGACATTTTCGGTATCATCGGCAAAGAGCGTTGATTCTTTGTCATACGGCAGGATTTCATGGAGTTTATGCCAGAACGTAGCCTGCTCTTTGGCGGCTCCGACCTCCTGGGAACAGATCAGGCGTTGAAAGCATTTTTCGATCGGCACTCTCTCCATCTTCACCTGCAGGGCCTTGGGGTGGGCGTTGGTAACCAGATACACCTTTTTTCCAAGGGCTTCCATGTAGTTCAGAAAATCGATAACGTCGGGGAGGATGTTCACCAGATGGCTGATTTCTTTTTTGAGCTTTGCGATGTCGAGACCCAGGCGCTCCGACCAGTAATCGAGGTCGGTCCACTGCAGGGTGTTTTCGACACTTTTGTATGTTCCAAGAAGATGTTGCCGAGCCTCAGGATAGTTGAGATGGTTTTTCATGGCGTATGCTTCCGGGACAAAGTGCTCCCAGAAGTAGTCGTCATAGTATTTATCGAGGAGGGTACCGTCCATATCGAGAAAGACCGTTTCGATATCCGACCAGGCAAAACCGGGACGCGCCGGTTCTCGTGCCTCAGACTGTGGTTGGGATGAGTTTGCCAAGTTCATGGAGAGTGGTTGATATGGTATCGAATACAAGTTCGGTTGAGGTCAGTTTGCCGTTGATAATCAATCGCCCGTCCGGCGCCAGTTTTGGAGGGACGGGGCCTTTTCGACCAACACTTCTTTGCAAAAATTGCATAATCATTTCGGGGGAAAGTGGGGTGTCGTTCTGAAAGGAGAAGACCAGACTCTCCCGGCCCTGTTCGAGCTTGGCGATGCGGAGGGCAGCCAATTCTTTCTTAATGGCGATGATGCGAAACAGGGTGAGGGTTTCAACAGGCAGGGTACCATAGCGATCAACGAGTTCTTCGCGCAGGTCATTTTGACTTTCCGGTGCCGAGTTAGTGAGGGCCGCCATTCTTCGATAGGTAATGTAGCGTTGGCTGATATCGGCAATATAGCTCTCGGGGATATAGGCGGAAAGTTGAAGATTGACCTCCGGGTCAAGGTCGTCAAGCTTGGGCTGGTCGCCAAGATGCGCCTGCGCCTTGAGGTCGGAAACGGTTTTTTGCAGCAGGTCAAGATACAGCTCATACCCTATGGCGGCGATATTGCCGCTTTGGGAAATTCCCAGCAGGTTGCCGCCGCCGCGTATCTGCAGATCATTCATGGCAAGTTTAAAGCCGCCACCCAAGTCGTTGCAGTCCATAAGGGCCCGGAGTCTTTCTTTGGAATCCTTGCTCAGGCCATCGAGCGATGGGACAAGGAGATAGGCGAAACTCTGGGTGCTCGAACGTCCGACCCGGCCGCGGAGTTGATAAATTTCCGCAAGTCCGAGCATGTCGGCACGGTTGATGATAATGGTATTGGCGGAGGGGATGTCGAGACCGGATTCGATAATCGTCGTGCTGACCAGGACATTGATCTTCTTAGTGACAAAGGAGACCATGATTTCCTCAAGTTCCTTGCCGGCCATTTGACCGTGCGCCACGGCGATGCGCGCCTCCGGCACCAGCTTTTGGATCAGGGTAGCCATCCGGTGAATCGAGCGGACCCGGTTGTGGACGAAAAATACCTGCCCGCCACGCCGGAGTTCTTTGCTGACCGCTTCTTTGATAACCAGTTCGTCGTAGCGGGCGACAAAGGTTTTTACCGGTTGGCGGTGTATCGGGGGCGTGGAGATGACTGAGAGGTCGCGAATGGACAGGAGCGACATCTGCAATGTTCGGGGGATGGGGGTGGCGGTGAGGGTGAGAATATCCACTTCGGCCCGCAATTTTTTCAGCCTTTCCTTGTGGGCAACACCGAAGCGGTGCTCTTCATCAATGACCACCAATCCGAGATTCTTGAAAACCACGTCTTTGGACAGCAATCGATGGGTACCAATGACTATGTCCAGCCCACCTTTACTGAGATCTTTAAGAATGTTTCGCTGTTCCGACGGGCTGCGAAAGCGGTTGAGGCAGGCGATATTGACCGGAAAGCCTTGGAACCTTTCGGCAAAGGTCTTGGCATGCTGTTCCGCAAGGACGGTGGTCGGTACCAAAATGGCCACCTGATATCCATCTTCAACGACTTTAAACGAAGCCCGCACAGCAACCTCGGTTTTGCCGTAACCGACATCGCCGCAAACCAAGCGGTCCATCGGCCGGTCGCTGGTAAGATCGCTTATTACATCGTTTATCGACTGCTCTTGGCCGGGGGTTTCATCAAAGGGAAAGGATTCCTCGAGTTCGTGGAAGAGTCGACCAACCGGAGAGAACTGCCTTCCTTCGCGCAGCTCGCGTTTGGCATAGATATCGAGGAGTTCCTGGGCGACCTTCCACACCTCTTCCTTCACTTTGCTTTTGGTGGTCTTCCAATGCTGCGAGCCAAGTTTGTCCATTTTCGGTTCCCGGTCGGCGAGCCCCTGGTACCTGGTGAGCCGGTTGAGTCGATCGACCGGCAGGAACAGTTTGTCGCCGTCGCGGTACTCAAGGCACACGAAATCCTTGGTAACTGCCTGGAATGTAACGGTCTCAATGCCGCGGTAGACCCCCAAACCGTGGTCCTGATGGACAACAATGTCGCCGGAGTTGAGTTCAGTAAAGAGGAGAGGGTCCTCTTTTTGCTTCTGCTTTTTTTTACCGCCGAGGCGCATTTCGCCGAACAGTTCGCCCTCGGAGAGGATATGCAGTCGCAGGTCGGGCAGTGAAAATCCTTCGGATAAGGGGTGGTCGGCGAGATACAGGTGCTGGGCATTGCCATCAACGCCGATTTGCTCAAGGTCAAGCGGTGGAGCGAGCATTTCCACTTGATGGGAATGTTTGCTGAGGAGTTCCGCCAGATTTTTAGTATGTCGTGCGGAACGGCAACAGATGACCACCCGGTCTCCTTCATGTTGCCACTGGGAGATCTGCTGGGAAAGCGGGGCGAGGACACCAAGCTTCACCCGATTGAGGGATATTTCCTGTTTCAGGAGATGATGATTGCCGGTGCTCAAGGGGATGACTTGGTCGTCTGGTTGGGTAAAGTCAGTGACGAGCATCTGCCGGAAGGCACTGAGTTGCTTCAATAACTCTTCTTTTTCAACAAACAACTCAGCGGGCGGCAGAGCAGGCGTTGAATTTTCCCCAGCCGTTCGGTAATTATTGTAGATCCTTTCCAGGGTGAGGTCCATGCTCTGGTGGATACCTTCTGGATCAATGAGGAGCAGAACCGTATCCTTAGGGACAAAGTCGAGTACCGCCGAACTGGGACGACCATGGCCATGGTAAAAGAGAGGGAGAAAAAATTCCATGCCGGCAAATCGTTGGCCGGTGGTTATCCGTTCGGCGATTCTCGCGGTATGATCGCTGTCCCAGCCATACTTGGCGGCATATTCATGGAAGAGAGTTGCCGCCTTTTTATACATATCCGGAGTGTCGGAATCGAGAAGGATGTCGGTTACCGGAAGGAGGGTAACCTCGGCCAATTCTCCAGATGAGCGTTGGGTAAATGGGTCAAACGCCCGCAGAGATTCGATGGTATCGCCGAAAAAGTCGAGCCGGACGGGACCCTCGTGGACGGTACCGGTTTCGAGAGCAAAGGGTGGCGGAAATATATCGATGATCCCGCCGCGCACGGAATAGTCGCCGACCGATTGCGCCAGAGCCACCTTTTCATACCCGAGGTATTGCAGTTTAGTCAGCAGATCGTCACGATCGCAATCCTCGCCGGCGAGAAGATATTCGGCAACCCCGGTAAGCACAGTATCGGGCATGATCCGGCGCAGCAGGGCCTCAATGGAGGTGACCATGATGCGTCCGGCGGCGGTTTTTAGCCGGTAGAGTGTTGAAAGACGGGTCGCGGCGATTCGTTGATCCGGTGATAACGGGGTATAAGGAGGGATTTCATGGCCGGGATAGGTGAGAATTTGTTCGCTTGTGAAGAGGCTAAGATCCTGTTCGAAAATGGGGATCAGGTGTTCGTCCGGAACGATGACGCAACATGGCTGTTGCTTAGCCAGTTGAGTGGCAAGCCAGGCCGGACTTGCCCCGCGGAGGCCGGAGGCCAAAAGGAGGCGAGTTTGTGTAAACTGTTTCTGGAGAGTTTGCAGAATCATAAATGAAAGTGCCGGTTATGCAGAGGCATAACCGGCAGCAGAAAAAGGATAGTGGGAATATTCAGATTAGAAGACGCCGCCGACGCTGAAGTCCCAGACGGAAGAATCTTCGTCGTCTTGTGGGTCAAGATTGTAGCCCCAGACCAAGCGGAGCGGTCCCATGGGGGAGAGCCACCGCACCTCTACACCGGATCCTTTCTTGACCGAGCTATTGAAGTCCCCCCAACTTTCGTCGTCATTGAGAACCTGGCCGAAATCCAGAAAGATAACTCCCATGAGGCCTTGGTTCTCCAGGAGCGGAAAGACCACTTCGGTATTGGTGTACCACATCTTGTCACCGCCGATGCGTTCTCCGGTGACCGTATCGAGCGGACTGATCTTGGCGTATTTGAAGCCCCGTACCGAGTTAAGTCCGCCCAGGTAAAACCGCTCGTAAACCGGTAGCTTGTCGGTTTCATTTTCGAATACCTGGCCCGCTGACAGATTGGCATGGAAGGCGCTTTTCAGCGGCAGAGGGAAGTACCAGCCGGATGAGCCTTCAAGCTTGGTGAACTCGGCATCGCCACCAAATGGTCCACCGCCATATTTTACACTGACGCTATTTCTTGAGCCTTCAGTAGCACCATAGCGTTTGTTCCGGGTGTCGCGCACCAGGCTCACCTTGACGGCGCTGGTAACATGGAGGTCAACCGAGTTACGAATAATATAGGAGGCATCGTCAGAGACATCGGTGAGATCGGTGTCGGTATAGCTGTAATTGCCGAGAATTTGCCATTTCTCAAAAATCGGATAACCGAGACGGATGCCACCACCCCGTGAATCTTTAGTGTAATCGTCGTATTCGCGATTGGTGCTGAACAGGTCGAATCCCCAGGACAGCGGTGAATCGTTGAGATGTGGATCAGTATATCCAAAATTGTACCTGGAGCTGTTGGCGCTGACATTGGCACTCAAGGAGAGGGTGTCACCCCTGCCCAGGAAGTTGTTCTCGGCAATCTGACCCATGAGGATGAGTTTGTCCGCTGAGCTGTAGCCTGCGCCGATGCTGAAGGTTCCAGTGCTTTTTTCTTTGAGCTGGACGATGATGTTCATGCGGTCGGGGTCAAGGGACGGCTCGGGTGTGATGGTCACTTCCTCAAAATACATCAAGCGCTGGAGGGATTGGGTGCTCTGACGTATGGCCTTTGAATCGAAGACCCCCCCCTCGGCAATGCGCAATTCACGGCGAATGACGTTATCGCGGGTCCGAGTATTGCCCTTGATGGATATTCTATCGATGTATACCAGATTGCCCTTGGTCACTTTCAAGGTCACGTCCATGCGGTCGCCGGCAGGGGATTTGACGGTTATCGGTCTGATACTGGCAAAAGCATAACCGGATTCGGCATAATAATCGTTGAGGGCAAGGATATTATCTCTGATGGTCTGGCGGCTGACGAATTTTTGCTCACGAATGGAAAGCAGGGCAAGCATTTTTTCTTTGTCACCGATCAAATCACCAGTGACATCAACTGTTCCCACTCGAAAACGTGGGCCCTCTTCAACAATAAATTTGACGAAGAGCCATTCTTCTTTCTGAGTAATCTGCGGTTCACCGACCTTTGCCTCAAGAAAACCGTTGTTGTTGTAGTAGGCAACAATTTTCTGGGAATCCTGTTGAATTTTATTCATATCGAGAAGGCCACCATCGGTGAGCCAGGACATAAACCATTTCTCGCCGGTTTCGATTTCACTAAGAAGTTCTTTGTCGGTAAAAGTCGTATTGCCTTCTACACTGATTTCTTTGATGAAAATCTTCTTTCCTTCATTGATGATAAAGCGGACGTTGGCACCCTTATCATCTGGATAGGTGATTGCCGAGGTCACTTGGCTGTTGTAAAAGCCTTTTGTTTTATAGAGATTTTTAATTGCTTCTTCAGCCCCGCTGATCTTTGTAGGGTTGAGGATGAAGCGTTCTTTGATGTTGGCGGCAGCTTTGACATCTTCTTCCTTCAGTTCGCTGATTCCTTCATAAACGATGATGTTAATAACTGGTTTTTCGATGACACGAAAAATGATATTTTTCCCCTGCTGGCTATCCTTAACATCGATCTGGACATCATTGAAGAAGCCCATCTTATATATTTCCTTTAGATCATTGCGGAGTCCGGTCTGACTGTAGGGGTCACCGGCCTTTGTCAGGATTTTACTTAAGATGGCACCGGAATCAATACGTTGGTTGCCCTCCGGAGCAATAGTCGCGATACGCGATTCCCTGCCGAGATGGTTTTTCATATCGCCTACGACTTTATTGAGGGCGTCCCGAAGGCCGTCGAGTGAATCAGCGGTTTGGAAAAAGAAAGTTGGATTGCCGGGCGAGAGAATATCAAAGAATTTGATGTCTATGCTCACCTTATTGCCGATTACTGTCAGGTCACCGGCCACAATACTGTCCGCGTCGGTCTTCTCGGCGAGTTCTTTCAGGGTTTTGACCGAAGGCGGCCATGTGCCTTGATAGTTGACAAGTTTTTCAGCATCGGTCCGGGGAATAGGGGTGATATTTGTCGAGGAGAGGGCGGCTTGCAATTCACTGTCGACTTTGGCCTGAAGGGTCTTGGCATCACCGGGGCTATGTACGTTCAGTGGAAGAAAGCCGATTTTCTGGCTGGCGGACCACGCCGGCGAAGCATAGAACAATACAAAGAATAACAATAGGGTAAGGCGATATGCAAGGGAAAGCCTTGCCGGATCAAGGTGGGCTATCTTTGTGGAAACAGTCATAGAGTACCTTCCTGTAATGGACCCACTCCCGGTTGAAGGAAGAGCCTGCAATCCCCGGAATGGTTGGTTAACTATTTAATATTTAACGGCAAGAAGTTTTTTTTGGCTTTATGGCAACCAATGTTAACAAAAAACCACCCCATTATGCCATGTTTCTTGGCAATTGCAAAGGATGCATGTGAATATGAAGGAAAAATGTGGGAAATTGAAAGTATTGTCCGTTTTCAAGGCTTGCCGCAAAGAGCTGAGCCGAGGGGAAGAAAGCTCCAGACGGTCGGGTTATGATGTACAGGTTGGAAAAAGGGTACGGAGGAAAGAATATGGAGGTGGTAGTACGGTTGGTAAGAGACATTATGAATCTTTTCTTTCCGCCGGTATGTGCGGTCTGCCGGGTAAGACTCGATGCGCGCCGGCAACAGGGCCTTTGCCTCTGTTGTTCCGTCAGCATCGGTTACCTGAAACAACCTCTTTGTCGACTCTGCGGCATGGAGCTTGCTGGTTCGGAGTGCCGGGAATATCTCTGTGGAGAATGCCTGAGAACCCCACCAGCTTTTTCGCTTGCCCGGTCTTTGGTCCGCTACGAACCTGCTGTTCGGCAGTTGGTGCAAAGATTGAAATATGCCGGTGATACTTCGGTTGTGCATGGAATCTTAGGTGTCATCCAATGTGCTGATTTATCGGAATTCGCCGACTGCGACTGGATAATTCCAGTCCCGCTCCACGTTGAACGCCATCGAAGCAGGGGCTTTAATCAGGCAACTTTCTTTGCCGGCCTGTTTTTTCCAGATAAAAAACAGTTAATTCGTTCTGATTGGTTGTTCAGGACACGGAACACTGTGGCGCAGACCAGGCTCGGGGGCGATTTGCGGCGGAAAAACCTGGTCGATGCCTTTGGGATTCGTCCTGGCAATCACCTGAAGGGTTCTCTCGTCTGTTTAGTTGATGATGTGTATACCACCGGTACGACGGCGGGGGCATGCGCCGCGATCCTTATGCTGCATGGTGCACGCGGCGTGAAAGTTCTTACCCTGGCAAGAGTTCCGGTCCCACAACGTGGCAGGATCAGGTGAAAACTACCTAAGAAAAAATGAGGATTTTTTGCTGGTGCTGCGAAGGTCGCGAAATGCCGCGGATACGTTCAATGAGGAACCGGAATATTGACTAATATAGAGGAAAAAAGAGGAAAATTAAATAATATCGAAATTCATTATTTCCTGAAACTGTTGATAACTTTGTGTATAAGCATCTAAGGGTGCTATTTGACGGGGGAAAGGACGATCGACTTGAAAACCCAAGAAAACCAAGGTCTGCAGGTGGCGACTGAGTGCCGCTTCACTGAATACGAGGGGTGCAGGGGAGTGTTCATAAAAGGCCGCGTTCAAAAGAAAATATCTCATAACCGGCTTTGACTGGGCAATGGATTTAGAGTTTATTCCGCCCTTGAAAAAACATGTTGTGTGGTTCCACGCGACACTTCTACGCGACAAGAGTACGGGGCTGTCGAACAGTCATTTCCAGGCAACAGTTTAGGGATGAAGGCAACGGTTTTTTGTCGATTGATGGCCTCAATTGGGTGATTATTGCTATTTTGTGGTTTTATGGGGGAAGGGATTCGTATGGTCTGGAAGAGAGTCAAGGCGGGATTAAAAGAGTCAATGGCAGAGAATATTTTTTCGCTGTGGATAGAACCGATGGAATATCAGCAGATAAAGGATGATTGTCTCTACCTCACCAGTCCCGACAGGTATTTCAGTGCCTATATCCGGCAGAATTTTCTCGAAATCATAACCGACAAACTCCGCGAAAACGGTTTGCCGGTTATGAAGGTGGTAGTATGTGAGGAATCGAAACCGATTGACGTCGTTCGGTCTACGAAACGTCTGGTCGGGTCCCCGATGCGGCTTCCTTATCTGCCTGAAAACAATTCTAAGGTTAAATCACTGCATCCTAAATATACTTTTGATGAATTTATGGTTGGCGATAGCAATATTCTTGCCGAATCGGCTTGCCGGTCGATGGTTAAAAAGGATGGGATGGTTGGGCCGTGCCTTTATATTAATAGTGATACGGGCCTTGGGAAAAGCCATCTGACCCATGCTGTTGCCCATCAGATTTTTGCCGAGTCACCGATGACCAGGCTGCATTACTTAACTGCAAAGCAGTTCTCGGCGGAGATGGTGCGTGGAATTCAGCATAACTCGATGGATGAATTTAAACGGAAGTACCAGGAAAATTGCGATATATTGCTTATTGAGGATATCCATTCACTGACCGGCAAGAAGAAGACTCAGGAAGAACTGAATGATATTCTCGACATCCTGATAAAGACTGGAAAGCGGGTGATTCTCACCGCTAACCGTACGCCGCGCGATTTGATCGGTATTGACAACGAATTTCGATCACGTATGACTTCCGGTCTGGTCACCGCCATTAAGGCCCCGGATATCAACACCCGGTATCGCATTGTCGAAAAGAAGGCACTGTCGCAGCAACTGGTACTCGATGAAGAGCTGGTGGGTTATCTGGCTAACAATGTGCGGGGCGACATCCGTAGGATCGAATCAGCACTGATCGCCGTTCGAGCAAAGGCTTGCCTTCTCGGTGGTCACGTCGATATGGATTTGGTTCGTGAGGTTGTGGCTTCTATTGTCGGGGTTGATCAAGTTCTTACTTCGACAACAATCGGCGAATTGGTGAGCGGTCAATTTAAGGTCAGTACTGAGGATCTGCGATCCCGCTCGCGCAAACGATCCATTGCCTTTCCTCGCCAGGTTGCTATGTACCTGGCTCGAAAGTATACCGAAGAATCTCTGGCTGATATTGGCAGAGCCTTTAACCGCGACCATTCGACTGTTTTGTATGCCATAAAGGCTGTTTCCAGTCAGGTGGTGAGAAACAGTTCGGTTGGTGCGCAGCTGGAAATTCTTAGCAATAAGGTGAAACAACTCTAAGAAAGGCAGGATTTTTTCTGCCGATGATGAGCAGACGAGAAGGGAGTGATGCAATGGCTGCCTGGCCGTCAGCTGCGGCAGGCAGTCGTTTTTGTCTTTTTATTAACGCAAATTTTCCGTCTCCACCTAAAAATAAATACCTTTCACTTCAGCTGCGGCACGTGGTGTCTCGTTCTCCCTGAGAATAGCCTCCGACACCCGAGTTGCATGCTTCATCATGTCGTTTAAGCCAATTCCGTCCCAGCCAAAACCACAGATATGCAGACCGTGCCGCGCACCAAGAAACTTTTCCCGCCAAGCAAGTAATTGAGGGTAATTTTGTTCCAGTTGAGGAATGCCGCCCTCGGACCGCAAAACCGTAGTATAGGTTGGTTGGCTCGGCAGACCAAGAATCTCCCGAACATCTTCGAAGGCCATGCGGGTCAGGGTTCTGTCGTCCAACTCCAGTCGTTCCGGGTGTCTTCGGCCGCCTATGAGAGTTTCGAAGACCATGTGTCCCTGCGGGGCACGGCCCGGGAACATGTTCGAGGAAAAGAGGGCGCCTAGGGTGAATCGCTGTTCCACTTCCGGGGCAAGAAAGCCGAAACCAGGGGGGAGCTTAACACTGTCTTTAAAGCCAAAAACCACCGTTGCCAGCCAGGTAGAAGGGATGGCTTTTTCCGGGATACTCGGATCGAGGCTTGCCAGGAGTTGCAGTGCCGCATTGACCGGTACGGCAAAAACCAAGTTTTTGGCTTGGTATTGCCCCTGCGATGAATCGATAAGCCAGCTATTTCCCGAATAATGTACCCCGGCGACCGTGGTGTTCAGAAACAGATCGCGATCGGGACAAAGATGTTCCGTCAGTTTATCCGGAAGGCGTTGCATCCCTTGCGGAAAACTGATCATGGCCGGCATTTTGAAGGGTGTCTTGGTTGCCCAGTCTTTCCTCTTTGCCAGCATCGAGGCGAGCAAACCACGGAGCACTGAGCCATATTTTTTTTCAAGCGCCCGCACTCCGGGCATGACGCTATCGATGGTCAGACGATCGAAATCGCCGGCGTAGGTGCCGGTATAAACCGCGTCGAGATAAGGCAGAAGGGCCGGGCCGAACCGATGGTGTGCCCATTTGGCCACCGTCGGTTGCCCTTCGACAATCGGCTGCCACAACTCGGCGAGGACCCGGAGTTTGGCGTGCCAGGGAATAAGAGGTGCCATGAGGATCTTGCCCGGCGTCTGGGGGATGAGGTTGAGTTTGCCACCCAGGCGCACATATCGGACAAAGTCGATAAGCGGCGCTTTGAGATTTTCCCGGTCAAGACCGGTTTCGGCAAGAATCTGACAACTTTCCTTGCAGTTATCGAGAAAACCGTGCGGCCCTTGTTCGCTCATGTAGCTTTGATCGCAATGGGTGGAAATGACTCCGCCCGTTCGCCCGCTCTTTTCGAGCACGGCAAAACGATGACCGGGGCTGTGCAATCGGAGTTTGTGGGCGACGACCAGGCCGGAAAGTCCACCGCCGATAATAAGGGTCTGGTAGGAATTGCTCATTTTAAACCTATTATTTTCATAGTTCTTTTCGCCTTTGCATTGGATGCGCAACAGGAGGGTGAAACTCTTGACAGTCAACCATCGATGCTTAACATTTTCGCCGACTTTATGGAAATAATCAATGGAAAGGGGCAAACAACCCTTTTTCTCCCGTATGTACTTTGCAAGAGGTGAACCACATGACAGGCAAAACAGCAACCTACGAATTTAAGGCGGAAACGAAAAAGCTTCTCGATATTGTGATCAATTCGCTCTATACCGAACGAGATGTTTTTATACGTGAATTAATATCCAACGCGGCCGATGCCCTGGAAAAATTTCGCCACGAAAGTCTCACCAAAACCGATGTTTTCGATGGGCATCTACCGCTTGAGATAGCCGTTGAAATGGATGAAACGAAGAATACCTTGACGATAACCGATACCGGGATCGGCATGACCGGTGCGGAATTGGAACACAATCTCGGGACCATCGCCCATTCCGGCTCCAACACCTTTCTCTCCCAGCTGGCTGAGGCGGCCAAAAAAGATGTCAATCTTATTGGCCAGTTTGGTGTCGGATTCTATTCCGCCTTCATGGCCGGCAATGTAGTCAGGGTGCAAAGCCGATCGTGGGACAAGAGCGAAGGACACGAATGGTTGTCCGACGGCACCGGTTCCTTCACCATCTCGGAAGTGCCGGGGCTGCGTCGGGGTACTAAGATCATTATCGAATTAAAAGATGATGCCAAAGACTATGTGCAGAAATGGAAAATCGAATCAATAATTAAACAATACTCCTCGTTTGTCGCTTTTCCGATAAAACTGGCAGGAGAGGTCGTCAACACCGTGCAGGCTTTGTGGACAAGGAACAAGAGCGAAATCAAAGAGGAAGAATACAGCGAATTTTACAAATTTGTCGGTGGTTCTGTCTCCGAGCCGATGTACCGTCTGCATTTCGCAGCCGACGCGCCGCTTGCCATCAATGCGCTGCTTTTTGTTCCGGCCGAGAATTTTGAAATGTTCGGATTCGGCAAAACCGATCCCGGTGTCAATCTGTATTGCCAGCGCATCCTCATCGATCAACATTCAAAAACAATCCTGCCTGAGTGGTTGCGGTTTCTTAAAGGGGTCGTCGACAGCGAAGATCTGCCCTTAAATATTTCGCGCCAAGCCCTGCAGGATAATTCCCTGGTGGCGAAACTGCGCAAGGTCATCACCAAGAGGTTTTTAAAGCATCTTGAAGAAGAAGCGAAAATCGATGCCGAAAAATATCTGCGATTCTGGACCACTTTCGGCATCTATCTGAAAGAGGGAGCGACTTCCGATTATGAGTTTCAGAAAGAACTCGGTAAGTTGCTACGTTTCGAATCATCCAAGTCGGAGCCTGGCAAACCCATCGGACTGGCCGACTATGTCCTGCGCATGGGCTCGGAACAAAAAGAGATCTATTACATAAACGGACCCACACGAGCGGCGATTGAGGCGGGACCGTATGTCGAGATGTTTAAGAAAAAAGATATCGAGATCATCTATACCCTGGAGCCGATTGATGATTTCGTCCTCAGCCATCTGGGGGAATTCGACGGCAAGAAACTGGTTTCCGCCGACCGTGCCGATTTATCCCTCTCCAAAGACGAAGAGGAGTCAAAGATCGATGGGAGCACCGGAGAAAACGAACGACTTGGGAAAGATGATCTGAGCAAGCTCACCGAATGGATGAAAAAGGTCCTCGAAACGGTTGTCTCGGACGTGGTGGTTTCAAAGCGCCTGGTTGATGCGCCGGCGATGATCGTCAATCCGGATGGTTTTATGACCTCCTCAATGGAAAGGGTGCTTGCCGCCAGCCGCAAGGAACACGGCATTCCCGGGATGGGTGAGTCGAAGAAAAAAATGGAGATCAATCCCGGCAATCCCCTGATCAAAAAGCTCGCCGCCCTGCACGACAAGGACGAGGCCTTTGCCGTCGAGGTGGCCCGGCAGATCCTCGACAACGCCATGATCCAGGCCGGCCTGGTTGTCGATCCACTGGCAATGGTGGAGAGAAACTATCGTATTCTCAGTCGGGTTGTCGAAGGCTGAGAGGGAAGCAGAAACAAAGCGGCATACCGAACTGCGGTAGCCGCTTTCAGTTTCAGAGCAGAAATATGGGTATGGTTAATATGAAATATTTTTCCTTAAGGGGCTGAGTTAATCAGGTTTAACACGACCCTTGCTCCGGTTGCCGAGTTATTCATTGAAAATTTAAGGCCCACAGGCTATAGAGTTGTTGATCTTACTAACACCATTCGGCTCATTGGAGATATTGTATGGTTTCAAGGATAAATTCCTTTCTTCTGCTCTTCCTGGCTATCTTCATTCTTGGCGGCTGCTACATGACACCCGTCCGGCATCTCGCCTCGGACATCGCTCTTTTGCAAGTTGGCAAATCAACCAAGGAGGATGTCGTTGTTTTTCTCGGTGATCCGGATGAACAACAGGATATGGGCGAAGGCGTGCAAAAATGGCTTTATAAAGATAAAAACATGAGCTTTCTCCAAAAGACGCCATTACTTGGGAGTAAATTAGGTTCTCCGGAGTTTAATCAGGTCGTGGTAACTCTGACAAACGGTGTCGTTTCTGCCTGTGATTATTCCTATTCCGATGAAGACGATATGGACTGGGCCAAGGACTTTTCCTGGCAAGAGAAAAAGAAGTGATCGATCCTTACGAAACAGGGCGGCTGCGAATGGTGCAAGAGCAGCTTCTCGGTCGAGACATTCATGACCCGCGCACTCTTGCAGCAATGGCCGAGGTGCCCAGGCACTGGTTTGTCGACGACGCCATGCAGGGTCGGGCTTATGGTGATCACCCCCTGCCGATAGGTGCCGGACAGACTATCTCGCAACCGTATATCGTTGCCTACATGACCCAGGCCCTCGGTTTGAAGGGCGAAGAAAAGGTACTGGAAATCGGTACCGGCTCTGGGTATCAGGCGGCGGTCCTCTCCAGATTATGTAGCCAGGTTTTCACTGTAGAACGTGTTAATTCTTTGCTAGCCGGAGCCCGAAGGATCTTCGACAGGTTGCGTTATTACAACATCAGGTCAAAACTCGACGACGGCACACTGGGCTGGTCGGAATTCGGGCCCTACGACGGAATCATTGTTACTGCCGGTGGGCCGGAGGTTCCCGAACCGTTGATCGCGCAACTCGCCGACCCCGGCCGCTTGATCATTCCGGTGGGTAACCAGCACGAGCAGGTATTGCAGCTCCTGGAAAAAAAAGAGGGAAAGGTGGAAATAACACATCTGGCCGGTGTTCGATTCGTTGATCTGGTCGGGGAACATGGCTGGAGTAAGTGAAACTGCGGTCAGGAAGGTATGTGGCTGTTGTAAAAGAAAATTTCCTCTGGGAGATCTGAAGTGGAAGAAATATTGAAAAAGAGAAGGACGCTCCAGGAAACAATGAATTTCATGGCAGCCCTGTCAGCCGGGATCGAGCCGATTCTCGGGCGGGGTGCGAACAGCATGACCATGTCGGCAGGCCGCAATCTCGGACGCAAATTTTCCGCTTCGGCGCGGCGAACCGACGACCTCCTAGAGGCGGTTGAAGAGGTGCGCAACATCCTTGTGTCTAATAGTTGTTTATGGGGTTTTGAACCCTTCAAGCCCAAGGATCAGGAGGAGCTTGTTTCCAGAAACGGCAAGGGTGAACGCCAAATGCTCCTGGTTTTTCGCGATTGTATGATTCGTCAGTCGCTTTTGCGTTTCGGTCATCCGCAGCAGGGATCTCTCTGTAATATGATGTACGGCTTTTTTGCCGGCGCCCTTGAGACCATCATGGGCAAGAAGGCTACCCTGGAAATTCGTCATGCCGGGGAAAATGCCTGCTTAAAGATGCTTACCGTCGAAGCTTGATGATGGTTAGGAAATAATTTGGCCGTCTTGATCCGAAGAAGAGGGGAACGATGAGTGGGGAAAAAATTCGCCTAAATACCGAATGGTTGTGCGATTGCGGTGGCTGTCATGTGGCTCTGGTTGACCTGCATGAGAAAATTTTGAATGTACTGGAAGCAGTGGAGATTTTGAAATGTCCGGTACTTACAGACGAAAAAGGCTATCCTGAGGCAGATATCGGAATTCTCACCGGATCGGTGCGAACCGAGCACGATAGGCATGCTGCCGTCGAGATGCGGAAGAAATGCCGCACCATAATTGCCTTTGGCACCTGTGCCGTGTACGGCGGGCTGCATGGTGCCGGTCTTGCCCACAGCCGGGAAGAGATAATGGATCATGTCTACCGCCATAGCCCGTCGACCCGCACCGATTTTATCCCGGGCAACTCCATCACCTGTCTTGAAAAAATGGTAACACCCATTGATGAAGTGATCGATGTCGATATGTATCTGCCGGGCTGCCCACCCCATCCTCAATTTATCTTTGAGGGGCTCACTGCACTTATTGAAAATCGTGCACCTAAGGCCAGCCAGGAAAGTGTCTGTGCCGGTTGCCGACGGACGATGGTCAAGACTGAGACGGCCGCAATCAAGGAGATCACCGAAGGAGTGCCGGACAATGCAACCTGTTTTTTGAGCCAGGGCTATATTTGTCAGGGGTCGGTTACCCTCGATCGCTGTCTGGCGCCTTGCCCTAATCACGGCATGCCGTGCAGCGGCTGCGCCGGTCCGACCATGCAGATTCTCACAGAACCGACCCGGGATATCCGCACCGAGATCGGCGACAGGATGGCAAGGCTCACTAAGATTCCCTACGCTACGATCAAGGAACATCTGGAGAAATCTGCGAAAACCCACTATGCCTATGCCATGGCCACTAAGATGATCGGCAATAAACCCACATTTCTCATTCGCAAATGGATTGCTGAAGGGGAGGCACGATAATGTCAAAGACCATAAAAATTGATCCGGTAACAAGAATTGAGGGGCATGCCCGCATCCTGCTCGACTGTGATGAAAACGGCAAGATTGAGGAAGCCTTCTTCTGCGTTAACGAATTGCGTGGTTTTGAGCGGATTCTTGTCGGCATGCAGGCCCACACCCTGCCGCAGGTGACTGCCCGTATTTGCGGGGTTTGCCCCACTGCCCACCATCTGGTGGCGGCCAAGGCCCTTGATAACGCCTGCGGCGTGACCATTCCTCCCGCGGCCATGCTGTTGCGCGAATATATGTATATGGGCCATGTCATCCACTCGCATGCTTTATCGCTGTTTGTCTTGGCTGGACCCGATCTGGTTTTTGGTCTGCAGGGCGACCCCATAAAGCAGAATATCGTCGGCATGGTCGAGGCCGAGCCGGAGCTGACCAAAAAAGGTCTGCGCCTGCGCAGCCTCGGTCAGAAGATCAACGAAACCATCGGCGGCCGCGGTATTCATCCAGTGACCGCAGTGGCCGGGGGCATCTCGTTTTCCCTCAGCGACGGTCAGTTTCAGCGGTTGAGGGAACTGACAGCCGAAGCCGTAATCCTGGCAAAAGAACTGAGCGGTCCGCTCAAAACCCTGCTCATGCGCCTTTTTGATGATAATCCGCGGCTTCTTACTAACCTCAATGTGCCAAGCTGGTATGTAGGGACGGTTGCGACGGACGGAATGCTTAATCTTTATGACGGGCGAATCAGGGCCATGGATGAGTCCGGTGTCATCAAGACCGATTTCGCTGCCGACCAGTATATCAAATTTCTCGCCGAGCGAGCAGTCAGCAACTCCTACGCCAAGGAAGTGTATTTTGATTTTGAGGGCCATGAGCATATGTACCGGGTCGGCACACTTGCCAGGTTGAACGTGGTGGATGGCCTTACTACCCCTCTCGCCCAAACCGAGTTTGAAGAGTTCCGTGCCAATTTCGGTCGCCCCTGTCACAATGCAGTGATCCAGATGTACGCCAAGCTCATCGAACTGCTGTACGCCTGCGAACGCGCCGAGCAATTGATAAATGAACCTGGCCTTCGTGGTGAAAACCGCGTGCCGGTTCAGTTTAAAGGCGGGCGCGGGGTGGCCCATATCGAAGCCCCACGGGGAACGCTCATTCATGATTATGAGATCGACGAGAAAGGGATTGTTCGGGCCGCCAATATGATCATCGCCACCCAGCAAAATACCGCCGTTATCAATAAATCACTGAAAGAAGGGGCCAATGCCTTCCTAGAAGGTGCGGAGGATGAGAAGATGCTCAACGCCCTTGAATTCGTCGTACGTTGTTATGATCCCTGTCTGGCCTGTTCGACCCACGCCATCGGTCGGATGGCCCTGGCGGTGGAAGTGCGACGGGATGGTCGGATTATCCGTGAACTCCGGAGGAATTAAGATGCTTGAGATGACCATTAACGACAAGGCCTGTCGTGGCTGTCAGCTTTGCCTGGATGTCTGCCCGACCACATGTTTCTCCTTTGATGGGCAAACCTGCAAGGCCCAGGTGGATATTCTTGAGAACTGTATCGCCTGTCTCAGTTGTGCCTTTATTTGTCCGTCCGGGGCGATCAGTCACAAGAATATTCATGAGGTAAAGAATTTTTACCGCAACATCGAATTCAGTCGACGGATGGAGAGATTCCTATGATTGGCAATAGTGAACTGACGCTTACCTCCGAGGATTATGACAAGGCCTTTACCGAGGTCTCTTTTCTCCTTGATATGCTTGTTGAAACCATCACCGCTTTTGTCGGCAAGTCAACACCCGCCCTTGGAGTTGCGTCTGGCCGGAAGATGGCCATCAATATGCCGGTGCACATGACCGAGAAAACTCCGACCCTAGCCCTTGATGAATTGGTCAGGGTGTTGCGAATTCAGCGGCTGGACATAGGTGCCCAACTTCTTGGGACAGAAGCGGTTGTGTCGATGCATGACTGCCCGATCGGCAGTGTCTGTAGAAACCGCAAGATGGAGCTTGGCGGCGAAATATGTCAGATGTTCCATTATTACCTCGCCGGCATTGTCGCTGAACTTTCCGGCTGTCCGGCTCGCCCGAAAACCCTGACAGTCGGCGACAATTGTACCTTCAGCCTGGCCTTTAGTGCCGCCCGTCCGCAGCTATGAGTTCTGCTGCCCTGATTGTCTGTATCGGCAACGAAATGGTGGCCGATGACGGGGTCGGGTGGGAAGTGCATGAACGTCTCCGGGAGAGTGATCTTCCGGAGAATATTCGTCTTGTTTTTCTTGGTTTGGGTGGCATCGATCTGCTGGAAGAGATTGATGGCGAAGAGGTGCTGGTGGTGGTGGACGGGGTGCAGCTGGGTGCCGTCCCCGGGACCATTCATCAGCTTGGTTGGGAGCAGCTGCCCGCTACTCCGCCGCGGCCGGTAAGCGGCCATGGTATCGGCATCCGCGAGGCGATCGGCGTCGGCCGGGTATTGTATCCGGAAAGGGTACCGAAGGAGATATTTCTTGTCGGTGTCGAAGGAAAATGCTTCAATCAGTTGGGAATGGGCTTGACCGACGAGGTCGCCCGGGCGGTACCGCAGGCTGTTGCCACTGTCCTCAACCTGGTGCAGGGTCGCAGGTCGTGACCGGGAATATTCATCTTATCTCATCTTTGGCATAGATACCCTGACAATCACCGGCGAAGGATAAAAAATGGCTCAAGAGATAGAAGCATTTCTTGAAAATTGGACGGGAACACATCAACCGCTGTGTGACTCTTTCAGGCTTTTTTACCGGGAGCTTTCGGCAATGGCCGGGGTGACGTGCAGCTTTAACGCCAGGCCGGGGATCAGTTATTCCCTGCGTTGCCATTATAACAAATCCACTGAAAGGGAATTTTTTGCTATAATCGACGTTATTGATGAAGAGCCGGAAAACAGATGGCTTTCCGTTTGTTTTTACAAGGATATGATAGGGGATCCGGAGGAACGCGGTGAATGCATTCCCGGCGGTATTGCCGGCAGTGACGGCTACTGTTTCAATCTGCTGGGTGATGATAGAGAGTTTGCCGGTTATCTCGTCGCAAGGTTGCATGAGGCCGCGGCTGCGGCAGGGTGCTGAGTCCGGAGGCAAAATCGCCCAAAGTGCCGCATCGTTCTGTTCAAGCTCTTTGTTGACAACGGTTCAGTTTTTAAAGCTGTGTATCGGCGCCGGCATCCTGCCGCCCCAAGCGATGAATCGGCTGGACATGCCGACATTTCTGATCGGCATGATCGGGCTTGCTCCGAACAGGCCACCGAAGCTTACGTAATCGCCAGGTTCCTTGCCGGGAACGGGAATGAGGCGCACGGCGGTGGTTTTGCCGTTGATAACGCCCAGGGCCATCTCGTCGGCAATGATTGCCGAGATAGTATCGGCGTCAACCGAACCGGGGATGGCGATCATATCCAGGCCCACAGAGCAGACGCAGGTCATAGCCTCAAGTTTTTCCAGACACAGTGATCCGTTACCCACAGCCTCGGCGAGCATTGCGTCCTCCATGACCGGGATAAAGGCGCCGCTCAGGCCGCCTACGGTTTTACTGGCAAAGATGCCGCCCTTTTTCACCGCGTCGTTGAGCATGGCCAGGATAGCCGTCGAACCCGGTGCGCCAATGGCATCGACGCCGAGAATTTTGAATATCTCTCCGACACTGTCGCCGACGGTCGGAGTTGGAGCAAGCGACAGATCGACGACGCCGAATTCTATACCAAGAGACAGTGACACGGCGCGGCCGATGAGTTCGCCGCAGCGGGTGACCCTGAAAGTGGTTTGTTTGATCTCCTCCGCCAATTCGTCAAGCAGCAGGGTACCCGGGGCCGGATGGTTGTGGATGAGCCTCTCCAATGCCCGGGCGATGACCCCTGGGCCGCTGACCCCGACATTGAGAACCGCTTCCGCCTCCTCCAGACCGTGAATAGCCCCGGCCATAAAAGGATTATCGCCCGGTTGATTGCAGAAGACCACGAATTTTGCGGCAGCGAAACCGCCCTGATCGGCGGTCATCTCCGCCAGATCCTTGACGGTTTTCCCCATCATCGCCACCGCGTCCATATTAATGCCTTTCTGGGTAGTGGCGATGTTGATCGATGCACAGACTTTGGACGTGGCGGCCAGGGCGGCGGGGATGGAGGCAATAAACTCGCGGTCGGTTGCGGTCATGCCTTTTTCCACCTGGGCGGAAAAGCCGCCGAGGATATCAACACCGACTGCGGTCGCCGCCTCATCGAGGGCTATGGCCAGGCGAACGAATTCATCCCGATTAAAACCGGCACCGACAAAGGCCATGGGAGTGACGGCAATGCGTTTGTTGACCACGGGAATCCCGTATTTTCGGCTCATCGCTTCACAGGTGGCGACAAAATTCCCGGCATAGCTGAGAATCTTACTGTGTATCTTTTCACAGGTTTGATCGATATCTCCGCCCCGACAATCGAGGAGATTGAGGCCCATGGTTACCGTCCGGACATCAAGATTTTCCTTTTGAATCATCTCCACGGTGGCAAGGATCTGGTCTGAACGTAACATGGTAAATATTTCTCCTGGGTCGTTGGGTTGGAGGGAGGCGTTTCGTCGCTGTCGCGCTCAGGCGATTTGACAGGTCAAGGCATGGATATTTCGTGGGTTACTTGAAAAATATCGTTATGTTGAATCATCACCGTCAGGTCGCTTTGCCGGGAATAGTCGGAGAGTTCTTTTTGCAGGCCTTCGAGTTCAAGGCTACATTTTCGTAAATCCAGCTGCAGGGCCATGGTGTACTGGTTGTTTTTGAGCGTCGTAGCAAGGTCGAGGATATTGATATTGTGGTCAAAGCAAAACTGGCTTATGCCATGGACGATACCGGCTTTATTCGGGCCTTGTACGGTGAGGATATAGGTTTCTTCCGGTGGTTTTTCAGAGGAAGTGTCAGTGGCTGCCGCCAGCTCCTTGATGGAAACCTCGAATTTGCAATCGGTTTTGATATGCGAGATAGCGGCAACCAGATCTTCTTTGGTGACTTGCGAATCGAAAGAGGCACTGAGGATCATTGTCAGATAACCGCAGAGCACAGTCTGGTTCAAGTCGGCGAGGTCTCCTCCCAGGTGAAAAATGGCGCCGGTAATGCTTGCAATAATTCCCGGTCGGTCTTTGGACATCACGGAAATGATCATATGTTTCTTCACGGTCTTTGCTCCTGCCAAGGGTTGCGGTAATTTTTTCGGAGGGGAAATTCCTTGTTTTTTGTCTCTGATGTAAGCGCAATCGGCCATTATTCCACGCTTTGTGAAAATCATCAAGGAGGAAAAAAATCATTTGTAACCGCTTTAATAGCCCCAAGGCCAAAAAGGTCCAATGCTTTTCGCGAATTAATAGGTGTATTTTGCCGGTTCCTTGTGTATTTAAAGGAGATTGATGACCTTTCAGGCGCTCCGGGAGCGAGCAGAACCAAAAGCCGATGAATGGAACTCTTCTCAACCCCTTGCGGGGTGAAAACAGGCAAATTTATTTTTAAGGGGTTTAAAATAGAGTTGGATGGGAGAATGAAGAAGAGCATTTTTGTGGCAGATATGAAAGAAGGTGAGCGGATTGATGATCTTTTTTTGGTCAAATCGGCAAAGCTTGGGGAAACCAGGGCAGGTAAACCGTATCTGGTGTTGACGGTGATGGATAGAAGTGGGGAGATTTCCGGGCCGATCTGGGACAATGTCGAGGCCTTGCAGAATATCTGCGTTCCAGCCGAGGTAATTCGCCTGGTGGGGACGGTGCAAGCCTACCGGGAAAAACCGCAATTGAAGATCGATGCCGCCCATAAGGTGCCCCAGGAAGATATTCATTCCGGCCTTTTCTTTCCGACATCGTCAAGAAATCTTGAAGAAATGGCCGATGAGTTGCGGGCTCTCATCCACAGCGTAGGCAACCCCTTTCTTAAAAAACTCCTTGGTCATTTTTTTAAGAAAGGCGAGTGGTGGGAGAAATTTCAGGAGGCTCCTGCCGCCAAGGCTATTCACCATGCCTACGTCGGCGGATTGCTGGAACACTCTCTTTCGGTGGCGAAAATTGCCGATTTTCTTGCCGGGCACTACGCCGGGGTCGATCGTTCACTCTTACTCGCCGGAGCTCTTCTCCATGATATCGGTAAATTGGAGGAACTGACCGTGGTTGGTGGACTGATAGATTATACGGTGCGGGGCAGGTTGAAGGGACATCTGGTTATCGGCAGCGAGATGGTTGCTCTGGCTGTCGGCAAAATTCGTGATTTTCCAGAGGAACTATTGGACCAACTGCAGCATCTTCTCCTCAGCCATCACGGGCGGCAGGAGTTCGGTTCACCGACGGTGCCGATGACCGTCGAGGCATTTATCCTGAGCTTTCTTGACGACCTTGATGCCAAGATGAATATTACCGAGCAGCTGCGTCGCAAAATGGAGGGTGCGGAGATGAGCTGGACGGAATATCAACGGCCACTGGAACGCTATCTGTACCTTGGCGGATTGAGGAAAGAAGAAGTTCAGTCGGAGGCGAACCGAGCCGAAAACAACAGCCGGCAACCGTCCCTTTTTTAGCGGGTATTGGCACCGATGTTCGACACACCATCGATATGTTTTACCGGACTTTACGGGCAAGAAAAGGCCAAGCGCCTGTTCAGCAGGTCCCTTGCGGCCGGCCGGGTTCCGCATGCATATCTTTTCCGGGGTCCGGATGGGGTAGGCAAACGGCTATTCGCTCAAGGGGTGGCGGCGGCAATCAATTGCCGAGAACGTTTAGGGGCGAAGGCCTGCGGCAAATGCTCGTCCTGCAGGAAGTTCAGGTCGCAGAATCACCCGGACTTTCTGGTTGTCCGACCCGTCAAGGGAGTGATAAAAATTGAACAGATTCGACAGCTTGCCAAGGAATTGAGCTATCCGCCCTTCGAATCGGAGACACGCATCGTGGTGCTCGAGGATGTACATACCATGCGCCGGGAAGCGGCGAACAGTCTCTTGAAGATGCTGGAGGAACCGCCTCCCAATAATCTGCTGATCCTGACCGCCGAGTCGTCGCAGGAGATACTTGCTACCCTTATCTCGAGGTGCCAGGTGGTGCCCTTTGGCCAACTCAGCACCAGCGACACGACTGCTATACTGGTAGCCCACGGCATTGAGTCTGAAGCGGCCCTGTTGCTTGCCAGACTCTCCGAAGGGAGTCCCGGCAGGGCCATGCTTTTTCAAAAGAGTGAAATGGTAGGGGTCTGGCGTGAGGTGGTTGGCGTGCTCCACAACCCGGCAATTTTGCCGGATCGTGATGTCGGCGTGCTGCTGCGGTTGGCAGATAAAATGGCAGCGCAGAAGGATGATCTACCGGCTTTTTTGGGGCTTTTAAAAATATGGCTTCGCGACCTGCTTTTTGCGGTCCCCATAAACGGAGAAGTGGCAAAGGATGATTTCAACCCACGGAAAAGCTGGAGTTCAGGTGAACTATTTGCTAAATTGCAGGCAATTCGCAGAGCGGAGCGGGAACTTGCCAGAAATTGCAACCGCAACCTTGTCTGTGAGGTACTGTTGTTTGGTTTGCAATGACGCTGTTTGTGGCGGATTATGGGAGATGACGAGGTTTCATGACAGTAAATGAGAGTGACAAGAGTGCGCCTGAGGTTGAGACAATCTCCGACAACCTGAGCTTTTACCGAATCCAGTTTCGCAGAGGTGGGCAGCAATTTACCGCCTCAGCGGAAATTCCCGCGTGTTTGGTCGGCACGATAGTAATGGTCCAGACCGAGCATGGTGTTGAACCGGCTTTTATTGCCGGGAACTCGCCGATGTGCGGCTGCAGGGGAGAAATCCGGCTGGCAAACTACGCCATTGAACGGCCTGCAAATGTCGATGAACGGGAAAAATATGCCAATCTTGCGGAAAGTGAGGATCGGATCTTCCACGTCTGTAATGATTTGATCGAAAGCCATAAGTTGAGTATGAATCTGGTGAGGGTTGAACGATATTTCAATGGCAGTAAGATGATTTTTTATTTTACCGCCGATAGCCGGGTTGATTTTCGTGGCTTGGTTAAGGACCTGGTGCAGGAATTTCGCACGCGGGTTGAAATGCGTCAGGTCGGGGTTCGGCACGAAACCAAGATGATCGGTGGAATCGGCACCTGTGGAAGGGAGCTCTGCTGCTCCTCCTTTATCAAGAATTTCGATTCGGTATCGATAAAGATGGCTAAAGAACAGGACCTTCCCCTCAACCCGACGAAAATTTCCGGGGTTTGTAACAGGTTGTTGTGCTGCCTTACCTATGAATATGAGACGTACCGGAAGCAGCGCAAAAATATGCCGAAGTCGGGCAAACGGATTAGGATCGACAATGATGAATACCTGGTCAAACGCCAGAATCCCCTGCAGGAATCGATTATTGCCGAGAACAGCGCCGGTGAGGAGGTTGTTCTCGGCAAGCAGGAGTGGAAAATGTTTCAGCAGGTTAAAAAAGAGATAGTCGAAAGGAAGAAAGAGAGGAAGAGCGGTGAGTCAGGTGAAACACCTCCGCCCAAACCGGACCGAGGTGGCTCGCCATCGTCGGTTTTGGCAGAATAATTGATAGCTATGACAACCTATATTACCACACCTATTTATTATGTGAATGCCCAGCCGCATCTTGGGCACGCCTATACGACAATCGTCGCCGACACCTATAGCCGCTTCAAACGGCTGTGCGGCGAGAGGGTACGTTTTCAGACCGGTACCGATGAACATGGCGACAAGATCGTCAAGGCGGCGGAAAATGAAGACGTCCCGCCGCGTGAGTACGTCGACAGGATCAGCGCCCAATTCCGTGAAACCTGGCCGCTGTTGCAGATTGAGGCCGACCATTTTATCAGAACCACCGATGCGGCGCATGTGGCTGTTGTCAGGGCCATCCTCCAAAAGGTGTATGATAGCGGCGATATCTATTTTGATGAATACTCAGGCCTTTACTGCAGGGGCTGTGAGCGTTACCTGACGGAAAAGGAACTGGTTGACGGCAATTGCCCTGACCACCAGACTCCGCCCCAGGAAATCGCTGAACAAAACTATTTTTTCCGGATGTCACGCTACCAGCAGCGCCTCATCGAGCATATTCGCAACAATCCGGAGTTTATAAGCCCGGAGAGGTACCGCAACGAGGTCCTGGCCTTTCTCAGCGAACCGTTGACCGATCTGTGTATTTCCCGGCCAAAATCCCGCTTGACCTGGGGGATAGATTTACCCTTCGATGAAAACTTTGTCACCTATGTCTGGTTTGACGCCCTCATCAATTATCTCACCGGCATAGGCTACCCTGACGGCCCGGATTTTCAGGAATTCTGGTCGGTCGCCGAACATTTGATCGCCAAGGATATTCTCAAACCCCATGCCATTTATTGGCCGACCATGCTCATGGCCATGGGGTTGCCGTTGTATAAGAAGCTTCATGTGCACGGCTACTGGAACATCGACGATACCAAGATGTCAAAGAGTATCGGCAATGTGGTGCGGCCAAAAGAGCTGGTCGAGGCATATGGGGTTGACACGCTTCGCTATTTTACCATGCGCGAGATGTCGTTTGGCTTGGATTCTTCCTTTAGTTGCGAGGCGATAGTGGCCCGGCAAAATGCCGATCTGGCAAACGACCTGGGCAATCTCTTTAGTCGGGCAATGACCATGGTATGGAAATACCGGGCGGGGCGGATACCGGTTGCGAGTGACCCGAGCGAAGAAGACCAGTCCCTGCGGCAAGCGGCGCAGGCAATGCTCCGGGATTACAAGCAGATGATGGCTGACTTTCGCTTTCATCTTGGTCTGCAGGCGGTTTGGGAACTTGTCGGTTTTGCTAATAAATATATCGTAGGCAATGAGCCATGGACCTTGGCAAAAGATCCGGAAAGGACGGCAAGGCTGGACACTGTTCTCTATAATCTGCTCGAATGTCTGCGCCTGCTTACACTCACCCTGCAGCCGATCATGCCGGGGGCGGCGGCCAGGATGGCGGCAGGTCTTGGGCTTGCCGCAGGTGATCCCCTCGTGGCTTCTCTTGACCAGGGCGGGGCGTGGGGGCTTCTTGTCCCCGGCGGGCAACTGACAGCCATTACTGCCCTTTTTCCGCGACTCGAGGGTATAAAACCGGTTGAGCCGGTTGGAAAAATCAAAGAGGAGCGGTCGCAATCGAGAAAACAGGACAGCAATGACCTAACCGAGATCGACCTTATCGATTACCCGTATTTTCAGAAGCTTGATCTGCGCGTAGCGGAGATAATTGCCGTCGCTCCTGTCAAAAACTCAAGAAAACTGTTGCAAGTAACTGTGCTGGCCCCAGAAGAAAGAACGATTGTTGCGGGTATCGCCGAACATTATCGTTTGGAAGAACTGATCGGCAGCCAGGTCATCATTGTCGCCAATCTCAAACCGGCAAATTTGATGGGGATACCTTCGCACGGTATGCTACTTGCCGCGAAGTCTATGGTCGACGGTAAAGAGAAACTTGTGATTTCCAGGGTGCAAGAGAGAGTGGCACCAGGCAGCAAGGTCGCATGATCTAACCCCAATGAATGGGATAAATACCTTCACGAAATTCATTCCTAAAAACAAGAAATGAATTTTCAAGGTATCTAAAAGGAGAAACAATGTTTGTGGTGAATAATTTTATGTCGGCAATTGCCCAGCTCCTGGATTTTCTCCTGACCGCCTATATGTGGATCATTATTGGCCGGGCTGTT
Source organism: Deltaproteobacteria bacterium (assembly GCA_031441605.1). Classification (GTDB taxonomy): domain Bacteria; phylum Desulfobacterota; class Desulfobulbia; order Desulfobulbales; family Desulfocapsaceae; genus Desulforhopalus_A. The sequence continues at coordinate 1,844 of JANNQF010000015.1, read as the reverse complement.
ATCTCCTGGGTAAATGCTGACCCCGACAACCCGATAGTCAGGTTTCTGTACGACGCCACCGAACCGGTCTTGAGCCGCATCCGTCGATGGTTACCGATAAGTTTTGGCGGCATCGATTTTTCACCGATGATTCTTATTTTAGCGATCATGTTTTTACAAAGCTTTTTTATTGCGACTCTGAGGCAGTTAGCCATTCGAATGGGTTGAAAAGGCCAAGAGAAAACGGAAGATTCTGTTTCTCGATGGAGCTTGACGGCCGAAGCCGTGTAACACTCAAAGTTCGTATCCAAATAGCGAAGAATCCTTCCCCGGCTGTTGGGATTCCGACATACTGATAACACCTACAATGGAGCCAGCCATGCTAACACCGCAGGCAATAAAAGATCAGGACTTTCAGATTAAGTTTAGGGGTTATGATGCAATAGAGGTTAAGGCCTACCTGGAACTGCTCGCCGAAGATTTTTTTGAATTGACCGAGCAGAACCGACTGCATGGCGAAGAGATTGAGACGCTGAAAACCCAGCTGGAGTTTCTCCAGCGGGAGAAAGACAGTCTTGCCGCAGAGGTGAGGCTCAGTCAGGAAAATGCTGAAGGCATTCAGGCTGAGATTGATCAAGGGTATAAGCATAAGGATCAGGAAATCAGCGAGCTGAGAAGCCAGGCGGAGGGCGCGAGGGAGAGAGTCCAGGCATTGGAGGCGGAAAACCGGGCACTGCAGAACACGGTCAACGAATTGCAAAAGAATCTTGCCGGCGGGGCGGGGGCAACTCTGCATGGCCAGGCGGAAATTGAGAAGCTCCGGGCGAAAATTTTGTTGCTTGAGGAGCAGAACCAGGAACTGAAACAGCAGGGGCTCGATTTTAAGACCACGATTCTTGCCGCCCAAAAGTTCGCCGACAGCCTGCGGCAGAGCAGCGAAGAAGAGGCCCTCCGCATTATGGAGAAGGCCCGAGCTGATGTGCAGAAGTTTCGGGCCGAGGCCAATGCCGAACTGTCGAGACTGCCGAAAGAGATTGACAAGCTGAAACAGCAGAGAATCAAGGTGCGGGAGGATTTACGATCGATGCTGCACTCCTATCTTGAAGCACTGGAGATCTTCCCGGAAAAGGATCCGACGGAGAAGGAAGATGAGCTTTCCGATCTTTTTGAGAGCATTCTCCTGCCGGATGACGAAAATTTCGGCCCTGACGATATCGGCAATATCAATATGGATCTAACATAAACAAACCATGCCTTATCTCTCGCAATTAGTCGATGGAAGCGTTGTCGTCCGATTGCATGTACAGCCGAAGGCATCAAAAAACAGGGTGGCGGGGATCTTTGACGGCTGTCTGAAACTCGCTATCCTTGCGCCGCCGGTTGACGGTAAGGCCAATGAAGAGGTGCTGAAATTCCTTGCCGGCCTGCTGGCGAGGCCACTCCGGGATCTTGCTCTCAAATCGGGGCTGCAGGGACGAAGAAAACAGATTCTGATTAGGGGTATGACTGTGGATGAGGTGCGCCGTAAGCTTTCACTGCAACTCGCCGTCAAGCCGTGAAACGGGCAGAGGGGGAAGATGAAAAGGTATATTGTCGCAAATTGGAAATGTCATAAGACGGGAGATGAGGGGCGACGTTGGTTTGACCGCTTTGCCGTTCTTTATAAACCGCATCCCGAGGTGCAGATAGTCGTTGCACCTTCCATGCTCAGTCTCGAAAATCTGGCGGCCCATGTTCATTGTCTGGGGCTTGAAAATGTCGCTTTGGCCGTTCAAGATGTCTCGCCTTTTCCCAGGGCGTTCGATCCATCAACACAGACAACGGGAATGAGCCGGGCATCAACCGCCTCGGAAACCTTGTTCGCC
>JANNQF010000014.1:0-61558 GCA_031441605.1 Deltaproteobacteria bacterium | reverse complement strand
CCAGCGAAGAAACCATTGCCGCCATCTCTACACCGCCCGGTGCCGGCGGCATCGGCATAATTCGCATGAGCGGCAAGCTGGCTCTGCAAATTCTAAAAAATCTCTTTCGCCCGAAAGATCAGACCTGCTTTTTCGTCAGTCATCGTCTTTATTACGGGCATATTTGTCATCCGCAGGGTGGCAAAATCGTCGACGAAGTCCTGGCTGTGTATATGGCAGCACCCCGTACCTATACACGCGAAGATGTCGTGGAAATTCATTGCCATGGCAGCTTTCTCGTTCTGCAAAATGTCCTTGAGCTCATTTTGGCCGGCGGCGCCGTTCTTGCCGCCCCCGGCGAATTTACCAAGCGTGCCTTCCTTAACGGTCGTATTGACCTGACCCAGGCTGAGGCGGTCATCGACATCTTATCTGCGAAAACCAGAAAAGGTGTCGATCTGGCGCAGGAACAACTGTCCGGCGCGCTGTACCGGAAGATCGAACCGATTCGCCAAAGTCTCCTCCACATGCGCGCCTTGGTTGAGGTGGCGATCGATTTCCCTGACGAGGATGTGGAGATCGTTGATCATCTCCGGCTCATCGAACAAGTGGTACTTGAGGTTGCTGCTCCGCTGAAAAATCTCCTCGGCAACGCTGATCGCGGTAAATTATATCGTGAAGGTGTTGTTATTGTTATCGCCGGCCTGCCAAATGTCGGCAAATCAAGCCTTCTCAATGCCATTCTCCAGGAGGAACGGGCGCTGGTTACTGCAATTCCCGGTACCACCAGGGATTCAATCGAAGAAATTGTCGATATTTTCGGCGTTCCGGTCAGGATTGTTGACACCGCCGGTATCCGTGATAATGCTGAGGAGGTTGAGGAACTCGGCATAAAACGGGCTAGGGAGCTTATCAACAAGGCTGATTTGGTAATTTTCCTCATCGATGGCTCAAGGGAAGTGAGCGAAGGCGACCTACAGCTTTATCAGCAGGTCCGCCATAAACCGCTTTTGCCGGTCATTAACAAGACTGATATCTGCGGACAGAATCGCCCGGATCTTTCCATGCTCAACGGTATCGGCCCTTGCCTTGCGATATCCGCCAAAAAGCAATCGGGTATTGATCAACTGAAACAGGCTTTATTTAAAGCTGTTACCTCGGGAAGCGAGCAGTGGGAGGAGGGCGGATGTGCCCCCAATTTTCGACACAAGCAGGCACTCATGGCTGCACAGCAGTCGTGTGAGCGGATTGTCGCATCCTTGCAAATGCATTTTACCAACGACCTTATCGCCGTCGATCTCCAGGATTGTCTTGATCAGCTGGCGGAAATAGTCGGGGAAACCACCACCGATGACATTCTCGATGTCATCTTCGCTGAATTCTGTCTGGGCAAGTAATCGGCAGGAGATCGGTATGCAAACCACCCATCAAGCAACGTTGGCAGTTTGTACAACTGTTTAGCCAAAGGTTTACACGCCCACTGTCTTCCAGTTGTTACTTTTTCCAACTCTGCAGCGTTGTTGCCGCCTCTTTCTTCTCCTTGAATTGACCTTCGCCGGTAAGCACCTTTTCCAGTAAAGCGATAGCCTCTTCTTTCTCGCCATGCGCGTATTGGGCGAGGGCCAGATGGAAACGGATCGTTGCATCCTCAGGGCGATGCTCTAAAGCTTGTTTGAATTGGCTTATTGCCAAGGAATAAGAGCCGCGTTTGTAGTGAACCCAGCCAAGGGTGTCGGTGACATTCGGTTGGTCCGGCAGTGCCTGTTTAGCCTGCATGGCAAGGCGAAGGGCTTCACCAAGATCGCCATTTTCCTCTGAGGCAATAAGCCAGGCGAGATTATTGGACGCCGCCGGGAGGTTCGGCTGGAGTTCCAGTACCCGTTGATATTTTGCTTTAGCATCTGCAATCCGATTGATGCTTTCATAGGCGGTTGCCAAACCCATAAGACCGGCAAGGGAGTTCGGCTGGGTTTCCAGAAGTTCGTTATCTTCAGAACTCCCGATCTCGGAAGAATTTATCATGACACCAACTTATAAACCAGCCTCAAATTCGTGCCAGGAAATTCTGTGGTTGTAGAGTTTAATTCCCGGCATATACGGATATCGTCTATGACAACGGCGCTGCAATTATTGGCGGGCTGATGCAGACGAACAGTGAGTTTTCCACTTTCATAGTCAGGCAAGATATCCGCGTCTGTGGCATACAGGCTACGCAATAAACTCCTGGCCTCATTTTGGTGACGCATGGTTTGCCGGGCGATATTTACCATGGCTGTCTCGGTCCGGTAAGCGACAAGTTTGATTACATCCAGACCTCGTAAATCGAGGTGGAACAACCTCCCGCGAAGCCTGTGTTTGCCTTGGTTTGCCAGAAAATTGAACAATCATTCAAGGACAAAAAATGAATTATTAATTGGACGATTAACAATTTAATTGTATCACTTTAGAGCCTATTGCAAAATGAGCAGCATGCGTCAGCTTTGAGCAATTGCCTAGCAACATCATAGCTCAGTTTCTGGAATAGCGGTCTTGGTTTAAGTATAAATCATATTTTTATCAAATAATTCAGCATATTGAACGCGAGTATTCCCTGGTAGTGCGCTTTCTGCTCTTTGACAAACTATCCGATCAGACGCAAAAGCTGGTCCGCAAACAGTGTGATGATGCCAAACATCAGATGCTGAGTTACCTTGCTATGCCCCTTCACCATTACATTATTGGCGCCGAAATCCTCTTTCAACCGACTGTTCGCTCGTTCAGCGCCAGACCTGATTTTATAGCGCTCTGCTTCGTGAGGCGCCATGGGTATAATCTCCTGGCCACGACCATTTCTATCCGTGAGTGGCACATGCCCCAGTTTCCGGCTGGTCTCGTCAATCCGCTTCGCATCGTAAGCGGCGTCCATCAGGTCATAGAGGTACGTCACTTTCCCGCTGGTCATCTTGATCAACGGAATCGCGGCCTGACTGTCATGCAATGAAGCAGAGGTGACCAAAGCACTGATCGGCAGGCCGGTATCGTTTGTATCCAGATGCAGCTTATAGCCATTCCATGACACCTTGTAGCCTTTGGCATTCTTCTTGGTTCCACGGTCACAGGCAACCGGCAATTCCAGGATGGCCTCCGTTGCTGACTGGTGGACCTGGCGGTCAAGTCGCTTTTCGACGGCAGGTTCCCGTTGTTCACCCTTTGCTGGCTTGCCACGCTTGCCGGGTTTCTTTGGCTCCACTGGCGGCTTCTTCGCCGGTTTCTCTCGTCCGACAATGGCTGTGGAATCCCGACTTATATGCCCGACAAGCTCCTCGCCAAGATATTGCTCCACCAATGCATCGTGTACCCGGTTGCCAAGCTCGCTTGCGGCAAATTCGCCGAAGGCACGCGAAAATGTCGACTCCGAGGGAATGTCACCGGAAGTAACGAATCCGCATATACGCCGTAAGTTCTCCGCCGAATTCAAAGCACGGATCAGATCACTTGTCGTCGGATGGCGATACAGAGCCTTGGCCACGAATGCTCGGGCCATTGCCTTACGATCAAGAGGATTGCGCCCCGGCCAACGATGGTTTGTCACGATCCTTGGAACATACTGTTCAACCTTGAGAACCTCCAGAATTGATATCAGGTGTTCTTCCTGTGTGGTAAGTGGAGCTTTGAAGCACTGGTTGAGATGGGGAAACAAACTTTTTTGGACACGACCCATCAACCATGATATCTTATCTGTGAGCTTCATTTCATCCTCCCTGTTTTTGTTTTGCTGGATACAAAACTATACCAGGAAATGCTGTGAAGCTCAATTATTTTAATATGTTACTTTGCTTTTCTTCGCCGAACAAAGAGCCGGTCATTTTGCAAGAGGCTCTTTATATAAAATAATAGCAGCTGCTTAGGTTCCAAAGGGGACATACTGCCATTGGCAGATAAGTTGTGAGGGGGCTGAACGAAGGGAGTAAGGCAGAAATGTTACTCAGATTCTACCACACCTGGAATGAAGGGATTGCCGACGATGGCCGACTTTAGGTCCTGAAAAACTGAGCGCTCCTGCTTGCGTGCGGTGGATATGTAGCTGCGGATAGTGGTGAAAAGTTTTGCACCCTCGAAAGTTCGGAAAGAACCAGAGATTTTTTGTTTCACTTTGATCATCCTGGCATCCTGTTCAGCCTGATTGTTTGTGAAGGGGATTTGGAAGTCGTGGAGAAAAGCAAGGATCCAGTTTTCGTGTTTTTCCATGCGATCAAGTAGGTTTTGGGCCTTGGTCTGTTTTTTGCGGCCGCGTTTTTTCGGAGCATTGGGCATGGGGATGATGGGTGGATTGACCGTCCGACCCTCTTGAAGAACCTTTTGGTACTGTTGATGCCACTCGTATAATAGTTCTGGTGGGAAGTTGGAATCGTGCAATTTTTGCTCCTCCCGTTTTTGATTCATAACGAGGAGAAGATCGGTCAACTTCTTGGCTCAGACTTGACCACACTCTTCATGAATGAAGATGAGTTCCCGGAGGATATGGGACAGGCACAGGGCATGCAAGCAGAGAAGTTCAAAATAGGGTTGCCAGCAATCATGGACGAGGCGACCCATGAATTTGGACAGGATGGCAAAGGCGTCCAACGCTTCCCCACCGCGTTTGCCGTGTACTCCATACCAGGTCAATTTTGGTGTCGAAAGGATATGAAGCCAGTGGAGCTTTCCTGCAACCCGCAGTCCTGATTCATCGGCATTGAGTACGGGCTCTTGCGCGAGCTGTTCCTCTACTGCTTGGGTGAAAGGGGCGAGTTGCCGGCCGGTGGTCTGCATGGCGGTGAGAGTGGTATTGTCGCTGACATAGTGTCCGAATTGATCAAAACTCATTTGACCGATTCTGTCTAAAAGTATGAAGTGCTGGGTGTTCATATAGACCAGCCAGGCGAGAAAGGCAGGCCCGTATTGGACCGGGGTGGTGATACCTCCCGGCCATGGGGTGCAGACCAACTCTCTGGAAACTGGGCAGAGCTTGACTTCGACCCGGTGTTCAGTGACAACGAGTTTTTGTGGTGGCAGGTCGAACACCTGGCGTGATTCGTGGCTGAGAACCGGTTGTGCACTGAGATCGCAGCCACACCCACACGGGCAGATCGACAGGGGATGAACCTTGATGTGGTCTGGTTAGTCGACCGGTTTGAGAGTGGTTCCAGGATGTCCCGGCTGACCGCCGGATTTTTTGCCGGTTTTGCCACGCAGGCTTTTGGGTTGAGGTTTGAGATAGCCGTCTTGAGAGGGAGGCTTGCTGCTGTTGCGACTGGTGATGGCAAGTCTTTCCTGCAGGGCAAGACAATATGAGACAGACCGTCAAGATCCCGTTGGCCCCAGTCTAAAAGTTCAGTGGCTGTCTTCATGGCAGAGAAGCTCCTTGAACCTGGGGGTCAATGGGTAGAGATAGATATCTTTGACCGGTACACTCATGGAGGAGTATCGATCCTGGCGACTGCGCCCTGCTGTCTGCCCAACCAACTTCCAATTGGCGGCCTGGTAACAAATGCCCCGGAAGCGGTCACGCTCGACAAAAGTTTCTATCAGGTGCAGTGGATGCCCGTATTTGTGTAGCCAATCCTCGCTGATTCTTTTCAGTACACGGGCCAGCAGGTGGCTTGCCAGATGAGGAACCCTGACCCATGGCAATATGAGGAAACGAGTGTTGTTCGCCACCCATTGAAGACGACGGGGCCGAATGGGATCGGTCCAGCCTATGAATTGATCTCGGGGCTTAGTTTTCCAGGCAGCAGCACCAAAGAGCATGCAGGCAAGATGGCGTCCGTGACGATCTTTGATCACATATTTTAGGTTTTCCCCAACCGTACGCGTAAAGCCCAGGTAATGATGGGTTGCCAGGTAGTGATGGAGCAAATATTCTTCGGTAGAGCCTGATTCTGGGATGATCAGCGTAAGGGGGGTAATGTCCGTAAGACTTGAATCAATGGCCTGTGGCTGTTTGAGTTCTACGACAGGGGGCGGGATCGGACTGGAATACCCTCGCACTCTTTGTTTTTCGGTTCTGATCGGAGGCAAGGTGATGAGGCCACGCCCCATAAGCTTGAGAAGGAAGCTGCGTGCTGCGAAGTCTTTGAGCTGACCGGTTGGGGTAGACCAAGCCCAAAGTTTGCAAAGTTCACAGGCAAGGCGATAGCGGCTCCATGAAGGATGGTCATCAATCCATGATTGGAGCCACAAAATATCGGAAGGCTGAACTTCCCGGTTTTGGCATACAAAAGATTCTGGCATGAAGCTATGATGCCAGAAAACGGTCTGCGAGTCCAGCTTTTATTTTTGAAACGTATTCACTTTAAATTTGATCCTGAGTAGTTACCCCAAGCGCACTCTATCGGGAACCAAGAAAGGTACCATTCCGGTATTCCTGAAAGGCTTGAGCCAGTTCCTCTTCACTATTCATGACGATCGGTCCCTGCCAGGCAATGGGTTCGCGCAGGGGTTTTCCGGCCATGAAGAGAAATCGCAGGTCCTGGCTGCCGGCGGTGATGGTGACTCCATCACCATCGGAGAACATGATAAGCGTAGTGTTGCCGCACTCCGCAGTCGCATCCGGGGCAAAGCGGCCGGAGCCGCCGATTACATAGGCCATGGCGGTATAACCGGGGCGAGTCGGGTGGGTGAGGTTGCTGCCGACGGGCAGGGTGATGTCGAGATATTCGGGGTCGGTGCTGATGCCGGTGACCGGGCCGACAGTATCGCCGATCCGGCCGCAGATGACCTTGATGATTGCCCCGGATGCCGTTTTTATCTCAGGGATTTCTTTTGGGGTGATGCCGCGGTAGCGGGGAGGGCACATCTTTTCCCTGGCAGGGAGGTTGAGCCACAGCTGAAAGCCGTGCATCGCGCCGTTTTTGTCGCCCTTCGGCATTTCCTGGTGGATGATGCCGCCGCCCGCCGTCATCCACTGCACGTCACCGCCGGAAATAACCCCGCTGTTACCCAGGCTGTCGCCGTGCTCGACCTCGCCCTTGAGCATATAGGTGATGGTCTCAATGCCGCGGTGCGGATGCCAGGGGAAGCCCTGGAGATAGTGGGCCGGGGTGTCGGAGCGAAAGTCGTCGAAGAGGAGGAAGGGGTCGTTTTTATCGGGCTTATGAAAACCAAAGGCCCTTTTCAGGTGCACCCCGGCCCCTTCTCGGGTGGCAATGCTGGTGACGGTGTCGGCAATCGAGCGGGTCTTTGTCATGGGTTTTCCTCCTATACATTTGCTGATTATTGGGATGCAGCCGGTCACTTAGCCTGGGTCAGGATCTCCAACACCAAGTTTATGTCGGCCTCGGTATGGGCGGCGTTGACCTGGAAGCGGATGGTTTCATCACCCTTTGGCACCACCGGGAAGGTCAGTCCCACCACCAGAATACCGGCCGCAAAAAGTCGTTTAACCAGGGCATGGGTTTTTGCCGTGTCCCGGACCAGGAGCGGCACCACCGGGTGGGGGCCGGGGATTGTTTCAAAGCCCAGCCTTTCCATCCCTTCGCGGAATTGTCGGGTGCGTTGTTGCAGGTTGTTCAGCCGCTGCAGGCCTTCGGCGCTGTCGCAGATATCAAGTGCCGTAGTCGCCGCAGCACAGTCGGCAACGCTCAGCGGATTAGTGTAGATATAGGTGTCAGCCCTTTGCCTGACAGCCTCGACGACCGTGCCGCTGCCGGCGATAAAACCGCCGTTCACCCCGAAGGCCTTGCCGAAGGTGCCGATGATGATGTCCGGGGTCCTGCCGCAAAATTCCGGGGTGCCCCGGCCGGTGGCACCATAGGCGCCGATGCCGTGTGAATCGTCGACGACGGTGATGACCCCGCTTACAAATTTTTCGCTGTATCGGTCGGTAATTTCCAGGATCTTGTTTATGGGCGCATAATCGCCGCGCATACTGAAGATGCCGTCGAAGATCACCACGACCCGTTCAATACCCTCTCCGACTGATTCCAGGCACTTTTGCAGGTCGTCCATGTCGTTATGGGCATAGATGCCTTTGTTACTGCTCGGTACTCCGGCAATACGCATGCCGCGGATGATCGAGTTGTGGTTGAGTTGGTCGCCGATCCAGTGTGTCGTTTTGCCGCCAATGGTCAGCGCCAGGCCGCAGTTGGCGGTGTAGGCGGAGTTGAAGATCTTCGCCGCCTCCTTACCGACAAAGCGGGCGATCCGTTCTTCCAGGGCGACATGATAACTGAAGGTGCCGTCGATAAAACGCACCGCGCCGGGGCCGACGCCGCAGGCGCGGGTGGCGTGGTCGGCGGCAGCGATCAACTGCGGGTGGTTCGAGAGCGACAGGTAGGAGTTGGAGTTCATACGCAGAAAACGTTGCTCCTCGCCCTTCAGGGAATAGCGGGGACCCAGACCGTTTTTCGGCGGGTGATAGGCGGTAATGACCCGCTCCGGTGGTTTGGCGCGGCCTTCATCCTGTAAGATCTTCAGCTCTGTCTGCAGTGCGCGGTCGAGTCGTGTCTGTGTCATCTTATGCCCTTTCGGCCCAGTTGAGAATGACCTTGCCCGATTGGCCGGAACGCATGACACTAAAGGCCTCGGCAAAATCGGTGTAGTGGAAGTGGTGGGTGATAAGCGGGCTGATGTCGAGGCCGGTCTGGATCATTGCGGTCATCTTGTACCAGGTTTCGTACATCTCCCGGCCATAGACGCCCTTCATTGTCAGCCCGTTGAAGATCACCTTGTTCCAGTCGATGGCGGTTGTGCCGGGCATGATACCGAGCATGGCGATTTTGCCGCCGTGGCACAGGTTGTCGAGGATTGCGTGCAGGGCGGCCGGGGTGCCGGACATCTCCATGGCCACGTCAAACCCTTCCTTCATTCCCAGTTCTTTTTGCACATCAGCCAGCTTCTCGCGGCTGACATCGACGACCCTTGTGGCACCGACTTTTGCCGCCAAACTCAGGCGATACGGGTTGACGTCGGTAATCACCACATGCCGAGCCCCGCCGTGTTTGGCGATGGCCACGGCCATGCAGCCGATAGGTCCGGCGCCGGTGATAAGGACGTCTTCGCCGAGGATATCAAACGAGAGAGCAGTATGCACAGCATTGCCGAGGGGGTCGAAGCAGGCCAAGATATCGAGGGGGATGGCCGGATCGCAGACCCAGACATTACTGACCGGAATAGCAAGATACTCAGCATAAGCCCCCTGGCGATTTACGCCGACGCCGCTGGTATGCATGCACAGGTGGCGGCGACCGGCAAGGCAGTTGCGGCAATGACCGCAGACCAGATGACCCTCGCCGGAGACCAGGTCACCCGGTTTGAAATCGTGGACATTGTCGCCGACCGAGTCTATGACTCCAACAAATTCGTGGCCGATCGGCATCGGCACCGGGATAGTCTGCTGCGCCCAGGCGTCCCAATTAAAGATATGCACATCGGTGCCGCAGATGGCGGTACGGAGGATCTTGATCACCACCTCATTCTTGCCGGGAGTCGGGACTTCTACTTCTTCCAGCCACAGACCCTCTTCCCTTTTCGCCTTGACCAGTGCCTTCATGGTTTGCATCTGTTTCTCTCTTAAAATGAAGTTGGAATGATGATTTCCCGAAGTGTAGCATATTGGCTGATGGATTTGCACACAATTAATGGGTGGAAAAATTGTGTTGTGAGCAGCTCAGGATAGAGCATCTCTCGCCATTTTTCTGCCAAACAGGTCATCCGTTGGGCGATCATGGAATATCCTTAGTTTGAAATAGCGTATAGGCTTGCCGTTGGTTATGCCACTATGCTAAGATACCGTCTTTTCTACGAGCGACTCTTTGCTAATCTTTTCACAAAGCGGGGTGGGAAATGAGTACTGAAATAGAGGTGAGTTTTCCCGGAAATCTGCGGGTTGAGGCCAAGGTCGGCGAGTTTATCATCGCCACGGATCAGCCTGAAAAATCGGGCGGAGAAGGCTCAGCTCCGACTCCATTTGCCCTTTTTGCCGCATCTATTGCCACCTGTGCCGGGTTTTTCGCAGTCAAATTCTGCCGAACCCGCGACATTGACACCGGGGGGATGAAGCTTAATATGACCTACGACTGGGATAAAGACAAAAAACGCTATCCGAAGATGATACTCCAGCTGACCTTGCCTCAGGATTTTCCAGTCAAATATAAAGAGGCAATTCTCCGCGCCATGGATCAGTGTGTGGTTAAAGAACATATCCACAACCCGCCGGAGTTTCACATCAGTTTGCTGTGAGTCAGGCATCGAATAATTGAAGAGGAAAGAGAGAAGAAATGAGACCATTGCTCCTTATAACGGTAATCGCCCTGCTCCTTGGTGGATGTACCCAGGAAACCCAAAATAAATTCGGCCGTGCCGTACAGAATTGGACCGGTACTGACGGTATTCTCGAGGTATATGCCGGCGACAAGCTGGTGAAACGCTTTATAAAAATCGATAAGCTGACCACCGCCACCTCCACCGAAGGCAAGGGCGAGAGGCCGTACCGTTTCGGCTACGGTATTCTCGATAATAATCTGAACGGGGTGGCCGACCCAGGTGAAAAAAAGGTCTATTTTGAGTTCAGCGATTATTCGACATCCTATATTTTCTACGAAAATCCTCAGTAATTGGAGAAAATCGAGAGTTTTTTGCCCTGGGTCAGATCTCTCAGCGTAACCTTCCGATGAATTATGATGGATAGTGCCATGATCATGATTTTTGCCGAAACGGCGGTGCTGGCGGCATTACTGTCGGCAGTCGTGCCGTTGTTTTTTTATCGCCTACCGCACTTCCAGAGCTGGTTGTCTTTTCTTTTGCTCGGGATTTCCGGCCTGACGGCTTCCTGGGTTGGAGGATCAGCTTTACTGTTGCGGACAAGCGAGCAGGTGGTCCTGCCCTTTGGCCTGCCTTGGCTGCATGTCACTTTATGCCTTGATCCGCTTGCCGGTTTTTTCCTCTTGATTGTCGGATTTGTGACCTTTGTCGCTGCCTGTTATGGCCCGGCCTATATTCGCGAATATATCGACGGGCAAATGGCTATCGGCCCCCTGACAGTGTTCACAGGACTGTTTGTCGGAGGCATGTATCTCGTGCTGTTGGCCGCCGATGCCTTCTCCTTTATGCTTTCCTGGGAGCTGATGTCCGTCGCCAGTTACTTCCTGGTCGTTTTTCAACATCAGCGCCCGGAGAATCGCCATGCGGCCTTTATCTACCTGTTGATGGCAGTTGTAGGCGGGGCATTTTTGTTTCTTGCCTACGGTGTTCTCGCCGGCTTTTCCGACGGTTTTAGTTTTGCTGCTATGAAGGCTGCGGTACTCAGCCCGACCTGGGCGACCATTGCCTTTACCTTTGCCTTTCTTGGTTTTGGCTTAAAGGCCGGTATTGTCCCCCTGCATGTCTGGCTGCCACTTGCCCATCCGGTGGCCCCGTCCCACATTTCGGCCCTCATGTCCGGGGTCATGCTCAAGGTTGCCGTTTATGGGTTTATTCGTTTTGTCTTTGGCCTGTTGGGTGGCATTACCTGGCAGTGGGGGGTTGTTGTCCTTCTGGTCGGCTCGGCCTCAGCTGTTCTCGGGGTATTGTACGCCCTGATGCAGCATGATCTCAAACGTCTTTTGGCCTATCACAGTGTCGAAAATATCGGCATCATTTACATAGGCCTTGGTCTGTCGATGATTTTTTATGCCACCCAGCACCTGGAAATTGCCGCCTTGGCTCTCATCGCCGCCCTGTACCATTGTTTGAACCATGCCCTTTTCAAGAGCCTGCTGTTTTTTGGTGCCGGTGCCATCCTGCAGCAGAGTCGGCAGCATGACATGGAAAAGATGGGCGGACTGATCAAAAAAATGCCGGTCACCGCCACCTGCTTTTTGATCGGTTGCATCAGTATCTCCGCCCTGCCGCCATTTAACGGCTTCGTCTCGGAGTGGCTGACCTTTCAGGCCGCCTTGCAGGGACCGATCCTCAAAAGCGGCATTCTCGGGGCGATGATTCCTGTGGCCGCGGCCATGCTGGCCCTGACCGGCGCGCTGGCGGCTGCCTGTTTCGTCAAGGTATACGGCATCGTTTTTCTCGGGCGCCCCCGCACCCCGGAAATTGAAGGTGCGACAGATCCCTCCTTCGGCATGCAACTTGGTCAGATACTCCTTGCCGTCTGCTGTCTTGGTTTTGGCATATTTCCGGCCTGGACCGTTCGCGCCCTGAACACCATTCCGGAAGGCCTCATCGGTGTCGGTTTGTCGAGTGCCACCGACAAGGGTTGGTTGTGGCTGACCCCGGTGAGCGCCGAGACCGCCTCCTATGGTGCCCCTGCGGTTTTCTTCGGCATTCTTGTTTGTTGGTTGATTGTCTTTGTGTTTCTCCATCCGCCCCGGCGTGACAATCGTATCCGTATTGCCCCTGCTTGGGATTGCGGTTTCGGGCCCCTCAATTCGCGTATGCAATATACCGCATCGGCCTTTGCCATGCCGATCCGCCGTATCTTTTCCTTTGTTTGGTTGATCGTTGAAAAGGTCGAACCGGCCGGCCATGGCAAAGGAGCACGCTACATTCTCAGAATAGACGACCGGCTGTGGCTCCTGCTCTACGTTCCCATCGGCAAACTCATGCTGAAAATCGCCGAAAGGACTTCGCATATCCAAGGCGGGAACCTTCGTGTCTATCTCTGTTACTCTTTTTTTACCCTTTTGTTTCTTCTCTGGGTGATCGTATGACCGGCTGGTTCTGGGCGATTGTGAAAACGCTTATTGTGGTCCTGGTTGCACCCCTCCTCGCCGGATGGGTCAAATGGTTGAAATGCCGATTGCAGAACAGGCAGGGGCCGCCTCCCTGGCAACCTTATCAGGATCTGCTGCGGCTATCCCGAAAACATGTGGTCCTGGCGGATACGGCGTCGCCGATCTTTCGCATCGCCCCGTATATTATCTTTAGTGTCACCATCCTCGCGGTTTCGATTGTTCCGGTAATCACCGTGCAGTTGCCGGTTGCGGCGCTGGCCGACGTGATTGCCCTGGTCGGCTTTTTGGCGCTTGGTCGATTTTTTCTCGCTCTTGCCGGCATGGATGTCGGCACAGCCTTCGGCGGCATGGGATCTTCCCGTGAAGTGACGATCTCTTCCCTTGCCGAACCGGCCTTGCTCATGGCCTTTTTCACCCTCGCCATGAATGTATCAAGCACCAACCTGTCGACGGTCATAGCCAATCTTGCCCAGCGGGATTTCACACTGTATCCCTCGCTTATCTTCTCGTCGATGGGCCTGATCCTCGTGGCAATTGCCGAAACCGGGCGTATCCCCATCGACAATCCGGCAACGCACCTTGAGCTGACCATGATCCATGAGGCAATGATTCTTGAATACAGCGGTCGCCATCTTGCTCTGATGGAATGGGCCTCGATGCTGAAGCTCACCCTTTATTCCCTCCTTATTGTCAATCTCATTGTTCCATGGGGGGTGGCTTTGACCCTTGTCCCCAGTGATCTTGCCTTTGCTGCCCTGATTGTTACCGGTAAACTCCTTCTTTGGGGCTTGATTCTGGCCGTTTCCGAGACCATCCAGGCGAAGATGCGGCTGTTCCGGGCACCGCAATATCTGGGATTGGCTTTTATCCTCAGTCTCCTTGGCATGATGAGTCATATAATTCTTGAGGTGCAGTGAGATGCTGATAGCCTCCTTGTCCCTCCCTGAGCAGGTGGTTCTGACGCTTGCGGCTTTGATTTTGTTGTCTTCCTTCCTCCTGCTGGCCCAGGTTCGTCTTGATAGCCTCATCAATACCTTTGCCCTGCAGGGATTGCTGATATTTTTGGCAACCGTACTCATGGCCTTTATCGCCGGCAAATATCACCTGCTTATCTCCGCAGCCTTGACTCTTTTTCTCAAGGTGTATTTTATCCCGGGGCAATTGCGAAAGCTGGTTATTCGCTTAAATATCCGGCGCGAGGTGGAGGTTATCGGCAATCCATCACTGGTTATGCTTTTTGCTGCGGGCCTGGTGCTCTTTAGTTACTATGTGGCCCTGCCGATTCGCGAGTTGTCCCTGCTTTCGACCCGCAACACCATCGCCATATCGCTGGCTGTGGTGTTGATAGGGATGTTGATGATCATTTCCCGCCGTAAGGCGGTTGCCCAGGTTGTCGGTTTCATGTCCATGGAAAACGGTTTGTTTTTTGCGGCAGTGGTGTCCACCCATGGTATGCCGATGGTGGTTGAGTTGGGCATCGCCTTTGATGTGTTGGTTGCCGCCATTTTGTTCGGGGTGTTCTTCTTTCATATTCGCTCGGAGATCGGCAGTCTCGATACCGATCGTCTCAACCATCTCACCGAGGTGGAAAAATGAATGCCCTCGGCGCGACCTTATTCTTTCCGCTTGCTGGTATCATCATTCTGGCCTTTATCGGCCATAGGCGAGCAGCTAAAACCGTCAATCTGCTTATCTGTACGGCAACCTTTGTCACCGCCCTGCTGCTGGCTATACAGATTTTCCAACAGGGGCCGATCCTTTCCGTAAACAAGCTGTTTTACATAGACGGCTTCAATGTTTATCTCATCTTGCTGAATGCCTTTGTCGGCATGAGCACCGCCGTTTTTTCCGGTCCCTACATGGAACATGAAGTTGCCATCGGCCGGGTCGGTGACGGGAGAATGCGGCTCTACTACTCAATGTATCAGGGCTTTCTCTTTACCATGCTCATGGCCTTGTCGACCAACAATCTCGGGATTCTCTGGGTGTCGGTGGAAGGTGCGACGCTGGCGACGGTGCTCTTGGTCAGTCTGTATCGCACCCATGAATCGATTGAGGCCGGGTGGAAGTATTTTATTATCTGCGGCGTCGGTATTTCCCAGGCGCTGTTCGGCACCATCCTCGTCTATTTTGCGGCGGTACGGATAATCCCCAGTGCTGAAGATGGCCTGCTTTGGACGGTGCTACAACAACATGCGGCACAGATGGATGGTGGCGTTCTGGCTTTGGCATTCGTCTTTCTCCTTGTCGGTTACGGCACCAAGGTTGGGTTGGTGCCTTTGCATAACTGGCTGCCCGATGCCCACTCCGAAGGGCCGACACCGATGTCGGCGATTCTCTCGGGCTTGCTGCTGAATATTGCTCTCTATGCCATTGTCCGTTTTAAGATGCTGGTCGATCCGGCCCTGGGCAGTCATCTGGCCGGCAACCTGATGATGGCATTCGGCATGCTTTCCTTCTCCGTCGCCGGGCTTTTGCTGCACCGGCAATATGATATCAAACGCATGTTCAGCTATTCCTCCATTGAACATATGGGTCTTATGACCTTTGCCTTCGGCATCGGTGGTCCCTTGGCCACCTTTGGCGCTCTGTTGCATATGATTGTCCATTCGCTGACCAAATCGGCAATTTTTATCACGGTCGGCCACGCCACGCACATTGCCGGGACCCAGAAGATGTCGCAAATACGCGGCCTGATCCGTACCCAGCCCTTTGTCGGCTGGGGCCTGCTCATCGGTACCTGCGCCATTGCCGGTTTTCCGCCGTTTGGGGTCTTTACCAGCGAATTTCTCCTCTTTACCGCCACCATTAAAAGCTACCCGTGGCTGGCGCCACCCCTGGTTTTGGGTCTGGCGGTGGCTTTTGCCGGCCTGTTTCGCAATCTTCAGCCCATGGTCTTCGGTGATCCGCCGGCAGGGCAAGAACCCATTGTTGCCAATATGTGGCCGGTTTTCATTCATCTCGGCTTGGTGCTCTGGCTCGGTATCGCCATTCCAACGGTACTGGCACAGTGGCTCAACCAGGCAACCATTATGTTGGTCGGTAAGGGGGTTCTATGATCAGTCAGGCGGATATCGGCTGGCAACGCCTTTCCCCGGACACCCAGTCCCTTGTGCAATTGCTTGAAGAGGCCGGGATAGCGACAAAGGTGCAAACCGTTCTTCAAGGCCCGGCCAGGGTTGTGACCATCGACCCTAGTTTTTGGGGCAAGGCCGCAGCCGTTGCTGCTGCTAAGCATGTGCGCTGGTGCGCCGTATGGGGCGAACACCGCCCGTTGGAGATCGACATCTATGCCGCCCTTGCCGGCAGGGATGGCCATCTTCTCCTGCATACAATCGTAGCCGATCGGCAAGGAGAGCTGCCCTCACAGACGCCTTACTATTCGGCCGCCAATCGACCGGAAAGATATCTCCGCGACATGTTCGGCGTTCGCTTTTTTGACCATCCGGACCAGCGCCGCTGGATGCGCCATCAGGCCTGGCAGGAGGGGCAATATCCCTTGCTGAAAACCTTCCCGCTCGCCGGAACGCCGGAGGAGATGACCCCGCCCGATTGTCAATATCCCTTTGTTCCGGTCGAAGGCGAAGGGGTTTACGAGATCCCGGTCGGTCCGGTGCATGCCGGCATTATTGAACCCGGCCATTTCCGTTTTCAGGCCATGGGCGAAGATATCCTCAGCCTTGAAGAACATCTTGGCTATGTGCATAAAGGCATTGAGAAGTGTGCAGAGGGGCGTGATGTTTGGGGGCTTGCCCGTCTTGCCGGCCGTGTTTCCGGGGACAGCACGGTGGCGCACACCTGGGCGGCCTGCCAGGCCTGTGAGGCGGCCGTCGGTCTGACCCTGCCGCGGCGGGCGCTGGTGCTGCGGGCGATTCTTGCCGAACGGGAACGGGTTGCCAATCACCTTGGTGATATCGGCGCCTGTTGTAACGATGTCGGCTTTACCTTCGCCCAGGTGCAGTGCAGTCGCTTACGGGAGATCTGGCAACGACAGAACAGCGCCGTCTTCGGTCATCGCTTGTTGATGGACGTCATTGTACCCGGTGGGGTGAGTCGTGACCTTGACTCCGGGCAGGTCGAATTGCTGAACAAAGATCTTGAGCAGTTACGCTCCGAGCTGCGCGAATTCCTGCCGCTTCTTTATGAGTATCCGTCCCTCCAGGACCGTTTGCGCACAACCGGCGTGCTCTCTCTTAAAAAGGCCCGGTCCCTTGGTGTTCTTGGCTTTCTTGCCAGGGCCAGCGGCGAATGTTGGGATTTGCGGCGTGATGCACCCTATGCCCCCTATAATGATATGGTCGTCGCCGTGCCGCACTGTTTGGAGGGAGACGCCTCGGGTCGCTTGCGGATACGCGGCGATGAAATTCTCGTGGCCCTTGATCTGCTTGAGGAAATGCTGAAAAAACTGCTGGCTGGCGAGATTGCGCTGGAGTTTCCTTCTGTCCACAGGGATTGCCGCGGTCTCGGATTTGTTGAGGGCTGGCGCGGCGAAATTCTCGCCTATGTGCATCTCGACGAGGGCGGCAGGGTGGACAGGTATTTCCCCCGCGATCCCAGCTGGCTTGCTTGGCCGGCGCTTGAGGCTATGATGGATGGCGTCATCGTTCCTGATTTTCCATTGTGCAACAAATCGGTAAACGGGTCGTATTCCGGCCATGATTTGTAATCGGCAAGGTTGTCCGCCGTTTTTTAGGGGAAGAGTATGTTCGGAGTTCTTGGGAGAATCTTCACAACAGGCTGTTTGACGGAGAAATTGCCGGTGCACGACCAGGCGGTGCTGCAACTCGGCTATGACTGCCAAAAGGAGATTGCCCGCATCTTCGGCAAAAGCCTGGCGATCAGGATGGTCGATGCCGGTTCCTGCAACGGCTGCGAATTGGAAATGCATGCCTTGAACAACAGTTTTTACGATATCGAGCGCTTCGGTATGCATTTTGTCGCTTCACCGCGCCATGCCGATCTTCTCCTGGTCACCGGTCCGGTCGCACGGCATATGCAGGCAGCCCTTAAAAGCACCTATGATGCCACGCCCGACCCGAAACTGGTGCTCGCCATGGGCGATTGCGCCGCGGATGGTGGAGAATTCGGCGTTTCCTATGCCAGTTGCGGCGCTGTTGCCAATGTCATTCCCGTCGATGCGATTATTCGTGGATGCCCTCCGAGTCCGCTGCAACTGCTGCAGGGTATTTTGGAGCTGCTGGGGCGGCGCTGACATCGTCGCGTTTCGGGGTCGATAATCTGGGGTTTTTATGCTGAATGCGCTCAGTCTCAGGGCAAAAATCATTGCTATCTTCATTGCCATGATCGCCATAGTATTGGTCGGCGAAGGCGGGATGCTCTGGTACACCTATCGCATGGATAGCATGGTTTCCACCATGGTGGAAAAGGAATTTCTTCTCTACCGGACAGCGCAGGATATGGAGCTGACCCTTGCCAATCAGAAAGGTTTACTCACTTACTATCTGGTAGATGGCGACGCCAAGTGGCTGAAAGCTCTCGGCCAGCAGCGCGAGATCTTCAACCGTTATCTGGAACAGGCACGGGCCATGGAGCTGCAAGCCGAGCAGCAGGAAATGATACATCTCATTGCTCGGAAATTTGCCGAATATGCCGCCGCCAAAGACGATGCCATCGAAAATTACCAGAGTGCAACCAAGCTCGGCTCAATATCCAACCTGCATGAAAAACAACGGGAAATATTTTTCAGTCTCCTGGAAAAGTGCCGCGAATTCAGTCAGGAGCAATGGCGACGTATTGACGAAACGCAAAATGCCGGGAGTATTCTTGCCAAGAAAATGCGCATGGTCCAGCTCGGCGCCATTGCCATCTTTGCGGTCCTCTGCATGCTCTTTATGCTCATCCTTTACAAATATATTCTCAGACCGATTCGCGGCCTGGCCATAAAAACCGGCGGGGCTCCCCGGGAAAGCTATTGGGATGAGGTTGATTCCCTGGCCCACTCCCTGAAGGGCATAATGCGTGAGTTTGATCAGACCAGTGACGAACTGGCAAAAAGCCGTCGGCATCTTCTCCAGGCGGAACGGATGGCCATTGTCGGCGAGCTGGCGGCCGGGGTGGCGCACACCATCAGAAATCCCTTTACCTCCATCAAGATGCGGATGTTTTCCTTGACCCGCTCCCTGCATTTGAACGCCGTGCAAAACGAGGATATGCAGGTAATCTCCGACGAAATCACCCGAATAGACAGAATTGTCCAGAATTTTCTTGAATTTGCCAGGCCTCCCAAGTTGCGGCTGGAGAAATGCTGCTTGGCTGATGTCATCCATTCGGTGCTGGCCCTTCTCGAATACCGACTGAAGGCCTATAATGTCGAGGTGAGCTACACCTACCGGCCGGAACTGCCGTCGGTCAGGGTCGATGCCGACCGCATCAAAGAAGCGCTGGTAAACCTTCTGATCAACGCCTGTGAGGCCATGGAAGGAGGCGGCCACATCTCCATAGTCGAGTCGCGCGGCACCGATCCTGCGTTGGGTGAGATAGCGACTATAATTGTCAGCGATAGCGGGCCGGGAATTCCCCCGGCGATCATCGACAAGGTCGTCACCCCGTTTTTTACTACGAAAGAAGAAGGTTCTGGTCTCGGCCTGAGTATCGTATCGCGGATTGCCCGGGAACATCGCGGCAGATTCATCATCGCAACGGCGCCGGGTCGAGGGGCCGAATGTACACTGCAACTGCCGGTAAATGGAGCAAATCATGAATCGCATCCTGATAATTGACGATGATCGGCAGCTCGGCCTGAGTTTTGCCAAGATCCTGCTGCAGGAAGGGTATACAACCGCCAATGCCTTTTCCGGACGGGAAGGCATTGAGACGGCCAAGACCTTCGGGCCGGAGCTGGTCATTCTCGATATCCGCCTGCCGGATATCAGCGGTCTTGAGGTCTTTGCCGTCATTCATCAGCTTTTCCCCAAGCTGCCGGTCATCATCATCACCGCCTTCGGCACCACCGATACGGCGATAGGCACCATTCAGAAGGGGGCCTACGATTATATTTATAAGCCTTTCGATATCCCGGAGATGCTCCTCCTCATCGAAAAGGCCCTGGTTGCCGGGCGCTGCATGTCGTCGCCGGTGGAGGTCAATCCGGACGGTGAGCCGCTAGCCGGACGGGAGGCCTTGGTCGGCGGCAGCAGCCAGATGCTTGAGGTGTACAAGGCCATCGGCCGGGTATCCGGCACCGATGCCACGGTGCTCATCAGGGGTGAGTCGGGAACCGGCAAGGAGCTGGCGGCACGGGCCATCTACAACCATTCACGCCGCGCCGAGCAGCCCTTTGTCGTCATCAACTGTGTGGCCATCCCCGAGACTTTGCTTGAAAGCGAACTCTTCGGCTACGAAAAGGGCACCTTCACCGGAGCGGTACACCGCCGTGTCGGCAAGATCGAGCAGGCCAGGGGCGGCACGGTATTCCTTGATGAGATTGGCGATATGCCGCTCTCCATTCAGGCGAAATTTCTCCGTCTTCTCCAGGAAAACAGCATCGAAAGACTGGGCGGCAAGGAACCGATAAACGTCGATGTACGGATCATTGCCGCCACCAACCGCGATCTTGAGGCGGCGGTGGCGCAAGGAAAATTCCGGGAGGATCTGTACTACCGCCTGCGGGTAGTGACCCTGGCCATGCCGACGCTCAGAGCGCGCATGGTTGATCTTGATGTTCTGGTTGACTATCTTCTGAAAAGGTTGTCGGTGGAACTGGCTATTACCAATCCGGGCATCAGTGCTCCGGCGCTTACCAAGATCAAACTCTACGATTGGCCCGGCAATATTCGCGAGCTGCAGAATACCCTGAAGAAGGCTTTGATCTTTAACCGCGGTGCCCCGCTGCAGCCGGAGGAGATTTCCCTTGCCGAACCGGTTCAAGAGGCTCGCCCGAGCGACAGCACTCTCCCGGCCTCCGAGGCCATCAGGCCATGGATCAAGACAATGATCCGGGCTGAAAAGCAAGAACGACTGTTTGACGTCTGTCTCGATCAGGTGGCGGCTCTGTTACTTCACGAGGCGTTGCATCTCACCGGCGGTAATCGCTCGCGGGCTGCTAAATTGCTGGGAATTTCCCGGCCGACCCTGCATGCAAAAATTGACAAATACAATCTTGGCACTCTGTCAGAGGCTGAAGAAAAACCGTCGGATGACGGGGGCAAACCCTTTTCCAACCTGTAATCCCATTTCTAAATCAAGCGTTAACTTCGGCGGTGGGGCGATTGCTTCTCAGCAGCCGCAGCCGGATGGGGCCTTGCCGCGAATTCTCGCAACCCAGCTGTTGATGATATAGGCGGCACAACCGCAGCCGTCGTCGGGATTAACGTAGATGGCCGCAGTCGGACAGTTTTTTGCACAGGCACCGCATTCCATGCAGGCGTTGCGGTCGACGATTTTGGCCTTGCCGTCCTGCACCCGGAAGATGCGGTGCGGGCAGACCAGTTGGCAGTTGCCGCAGCCGATGCATTTTTCAATAGTCAAATGCAGGATGGCGGTGTCATCAAGATATCTGAATCCTTTCACGAAATTCTCCCAATTTATACAAATGGTCCGGCAACCCAAAAGAGCAGGGCGAGAATCGTTGAGCTTATCTGAAACGCCAGGCCGTGGCGCATCTCCTTGGCTACCCCGGACAGCGAGGTAAACGGCGTCGAGCCGGTGAAATTCATCGCCAGGAAGGCCGAACAACCGCTGATCCACAAAAAGAGGGCCAGCATCTCTAGACCGCTGGTTGGCGGCAGGCCGACAAACAGCAGCAGGGCGGCAAATCCCCCGGTAACCGCTCCCTTCAGCCAAAATTGGCGAAACGGCAACCATGGCAATAAAAGCGGTGTGGCCACCGCCCCTGCGAGTATCGCCGCAAGCGTTGCGAAAACCAGCTCGGTGCCACGGCTGAAGGCAAGGGCCGGCGAAAAGAAACCGGGTGAAATACCGGAAAGGATGAAGAAAAACACCGCAGCAATGGCCAGCTGTTTCCAGATTATACAAAGCTCAAGCGGCACCAGGACTGCCCGCTCGCGCAGGGTAAAAGTCACCGTGCGCATCTTTTCGCTGGTTTCGCCGGTCCGCAGGAATTCCGGCAGATCGGCGGCTAAAATCGGCCCGAAACGACCCCTGAAGCCGCAGAGCTTTTTTAGTTCATGGGCGGCGACACCGTTCGCCGAGAGTTGCGGCAAGAGCAGTTCTCGGTGGCTGACAACCTGGCTCAGTTGGGCTCTTTGCACCTGATAGGCGATCTCCTCGGCGGAAAATGTGCCCTTGCCGGCTGCACACCAGACGTTGATGCCGCGGGTGTCAATAACGAGTATCCAGACATTCTGTCCCGCCAGTTCCCGGCGCAGGGCGTCGAAGCTTAATTTATAGTTGGCGGTAACCAGTACCGGCGAATCTTTATCCGCCTCCCCAAGGCAATACAGCCCTGGGGTAATTTTATAGTTGTTACGGGTAAAGCCGGTCCTGGCGCCGATCGTGCCGAGACCGTCACGCAAGGTTAGAGCTGCGGCCACCCGTGGCACCGGACCGACGAGGGTGTCGACAAAACCCTCGACAAAGGGAAGAATGACATAGCCTGCCCGTTCGTTGCCACTGGACCGTGGCGGTGGTTTCGGGCCTCAGCAGGGACTGTCGGGAACTTCCGTGGGCATTTGGTAAGGGGGTGCTACGGGTTGCAGGGGCATTATGTGTTGTTGGAGCTGGGTACTCACGCTGTCCTCCGAAGGTCTTGATTGAATTTGTTCGGCATGTCCACCTTTATGTAAGCATAGCGAACCCTTTTTCAAGGTCTGACCGCAGATCTTCGCAGTCCTCAAGGCCGATATTCAGGCGGATGATGGTTTGGTCCTTATATCTCGACGGGGTGGAGCGAATGACCTTGGCGGCGGTCATCAAACTCTGAAAGCCGCCCCAACTGAAGCCGAGCCGGAAGAGAGACAGGGAGTCGATGAAGGCGGCAAGTTCGGTTTCCGGATAATCTTTTGTAAAGGTAAAGGCAAAGAGGCCGGAGGAACCGGTAAAATCCCTTTGCCAGATATGATGCTCGGGATGGCAGGGCAGAGCCGGATGAAGAACCTCATCAACCAGTGGTACGGTCTGTAGCCATTTGGCCAAGGTCAGGGCCGATTGCTCGTGCTGCCTGAGCCTTACGGCAAGCGAGTGCAGGCCGCGCAGGGCAAGATAGCATTCCTCGGCCGGGGTATAAATCTCCAGGAGTTTATAAAATTCTTCGAAGCGCTCGGCGTACTTTTCACCGACGGTCACCGTTCCGGCCAACACGTCGGAGTAGCCGGAGATGTATTTGGTTACCGAATGGATGGTGGCATCGACCCCCAGCTCAAAGGGTTTCAGATAGAGCGGCGTGGCCCAGGTGGCGTCGAGCAGGGTGACGATATTTTTCTGCCGGGCGACTGCGGTGATCGCCGGAATGTCCTGGAGTTCGAAGGTGATCGAGCCGGGCGACTCCATGAGGATGAGCCTGGTGTTCGGCTGGACATAGCCCTCGATATCGGCGCCGACATTGGGCGGCACCAGGGTGTACTGCACATGGTATTTTCTTTTGAGAACCTTGCGGCAGAAGCGCTGGCCGGGGCTGTAGGCGTTGTCGACCACCAGGATATGGTCACCGCTTTCGCTAAAGGCCATAAGGGCGGTCTGGATGGCGGCAATGCCCGACTGGAACACCCTGGTGACGGCACCACCCTCAAGTTGCCGCATCGCCTCCTCGAACTGCCGCTGGGTCGGCAGCCGGTCGGTGCCGTAGCTGATGCCCGCATAGTCGTTGTGCTGTGATTTAAGCATATCGGCGTAACAATCGAAGAGTACGGTCGAGCCTTTATAGCATGGCGGATTGATGGTTTTTGCCTGGGTCGTATCTCTTTTCTGCCAGTTTTCGGCGATGATTTTGGTATGGTCTTGCATTGCTTATACACCCGATGAAAAGAGTTGCCGTAGACGAAATGAGGGTGTTGAAACACCCGTCATGCCAATGTGCACAGTCATATTTTGTGGTTCAGAAGTCCTTTATGAAATTCCATAGACCACTCATCCGTCATTGAAAGAAAAATAATTGAAGTATGTCAAGAACAATCGCTATTGAGAAAGAGAGTTGCTGCGATCGTGTATTTTGTAAATTGAATTGACAATTTGTGCGAATACAATTAAGCTGCCGACATGATTCCAAGAAAAGCACACGCCGCACTGTTGCGCCTGGCCCGGGGATTCCCCGTTGTTGCCATTACCGGTCCGCGACAGTCGGGAAAGACTACCCTTGCCAGGTTGACCTTCCCCGACAAACCCTATCTGTCGCTGGAAGACCCCGATATCCGGGCCATTGCCGAGACTGACCCGCGCCATCTGCTGGCAAGTTATCCGGACGGCGCTATTCTTGATGAGGTGCAGCGCGCACCCCAACTTTTTTCGTATCTGCAAACCTACGTTGACGCTGCTCACCGTTCCGGTATGTACGTTCTGACCGGTTCGCAGCAGTTCGGCCTGCTGTCGGGGATCAGTCAGACCTTGGCGGGGCGGGTAGGCCTCATTCAATTGCTCCCCCTTTCCATTGAGGAACTTGCAGGTGCCGCCGTCCTTCCCGAAAACTCCGATATCCTGGTTTATCAAGGCAGCTATCCAGCGCTGTATGATCGCACTTTGTCGCCCGGCGACTGGTTTGCCGGGTATGTCTCCACCTATGTGGAACGGGATGTCCGCCAGTTGATCAATGTGCGAGATCTAGGGGCCTTCCAGCGTTTTCTCAAGATGTGTGCGGCCCGGACCGGGCAGTTGTTGAATCTGTCATCACTGGCGAGTGATTGCGGGATTACCCATAACACCGCGGCATCCTGGATATCGGTCCTTGAGGCAAGCTACATTATCCACCTGCTGCGTCCGCACTTCGGTAATTTTAATAAGCGGCTGGTGAAAACGCCCAAATTGTATTTTTGTGATGTCGGTCTTGCTGCCTGGCTGCTGGGAATTCGCAAGGTGGAGGATGTGGCCTTTCATGCCCAGCGGGGTAATCTTTTTGAAACCCTGATCGTTTCGGAATTCCTCAAACGATGCTGGAATGACGGGATGCCCTCCAATCTGTTTTTTTGGCGTGACAGCAAGGGCTTGGAGATTGATCTCCTTCTCGAACAGGGCGAGATGCTGACGCCGATCGAAATTAAATCGGGGACGACCCTTGCCGCCGACTTTTTGGATAACATGAAAAAATGGTCTTTGCTCAGTGGCAACCCTGAACAAATCTCATGGTTGATTTACGGCGGGGAGCGTCCGATCATTTCCGGTGCTACACAGATCACTCCATGGCGACAGGTTGAAAAGGTCGGTCATCAAATAAACTTTTGCGCAATCCAAGATATCCATGCACATAAAACCAGCCGCCCTCTTTTTTGATAAAAACGACTACGAGTTGCTCCGCATCGTCAACGATGTTATGGGTGGCAAGAATCTTTCCAAGAACCTGCACTCCCTGCTGGTCGAACACATGCACCCGAATGGTATCAAGGAGATGGCGGCGGCCAGGGGCTTGCGAATCGCCTACGCCATTGCCAATCTGCTCGGCTCTTTTAATGAGGGTAAGGCCGGCGGTCGGATCAAATCCCTTCGTTCACTTCGCGACGAGGTCTTTCTCTCTTCCGCCACCTTTCATCAGGTAAATACCGCAAGGGCATTGCTGCAGATTATGAAGGAGCTGCTGCGCAGCGGCGATAGCGAAATACGCCAGCTGAAACTGGCCCATGATTTCCGCATGGTTTCAACCGGTAATCCCCGGATTGTGCGCAGGCAGCTTGCCAAATATCATCTCCTTGAGATGCCCGAGGAATCCAATCAATTCACCTTCGATGATCATGTCCACGATGCCAACACCAAAGGGCGGAAATCTCCCACCCACCTCCTTATGGATGCCTGGATCAAGGGGATTCGTCACCTCACCGTGGTTTATTACAATTTTGTCAGTACCGAGGTGGTCGAGGAGTTGATTGAGGCCGGCAGGATTCTTGAAATCCAGGTCCAGGTCGGCATTGAAATGTCGGCCCGCTTCCGCGACAAGTATGTTCGTTTTACCTGGGAACCGCATGGTTTTATCGCCAATAGATCATTTCTTAAATTCCTCGAACAGGATTCGGTCAAAAGGCTTCTCGAAGCGGGACATCAGGTGTCGCAGTATCAGCAGAGATATGTTTTTGATGTTTTGGAGGTTTATAACAATCGCCATCGCCTGGATATCGGTCGTGACCTGGAATTGACCCTGGAACCGCTGGAACGCGAGCAATTTCTCCGCTTTGTCGGTGCCGGGCAACCCTCGGTGCTGCACCTAGCGAGGTTTATTTACAACGACCTCGCTGCGAAAATAGATAAGGAAGTTCGAACCTTACTGAATGAACAGGCGGGGGCCGCAGAGGAAGGGCAAATCCGGTTGCAAGGGCGTTTTGAGCGCTTTACAGCCTATACCCTCGAAACTCTTGTCGAGCAGTTTCTGTTACCATCCCGCAATCCGGAGGTTCATGACCCTGCAAATCCTGCCGACGGTGTCGATCTTCCCGAGTTGCTGCGGCTTGACCCCAAGGCCTTGTTGGCCAAGCTGCTTTCTCTCCATTCCAGCTCCCGATTCACCCTCAACCTCAGTAACCTCACCATTCATGACACCCTGGAGTTGCTGTACACCTGCGAGGGGATGATCAGCCATATTGAGACGTATAACCTCAAGACGGCAGCGCACGGGGTGACCGCCTGTCGTGGCGGCGCAGCGTTCGCCGGCGATGCGGTCGATCTGAAAAGTCCCGAGCAGCATTATCGCCTGGCGAGCGATTTGCAGCAGGCCCTCAATGAGGATAACGTTATCACCCTTAAACGGGCAATCCGCGCCATTATCTGGGATTTTGAGGAACAGCGGATTCAGCTGAAAAATTATATTGAACTGCTGCCCGCCGATAAACAGAAGAAGGCAAGGCAGGAGGATGAGCATGGACAGATGCTCGACCGGAAGGAACAGTTACTGGATATTCTCTATAATCTTGAGAAGTTTCACGGCTACTACAAGAAACGCATCCTCGGCTCGCGCATCGGTTCCGGTTCGACCGGGCAATCCGATAATCAATACGGTATGGGGCTGGTGGTCCTCGACACCCTGCCGACCAGGGCACAGAAATCCATAAAAGAAGAAATCTCCAGGGGGAAGAGGCTGCTTCTACCGGTCAGTGCCTACCTCACCAAACATTCCCACAGTCGTCGCCATGCATCTTCTGAGGGACAAGGGAAAAGGAGTTTTTGGGAAAAACTTCGGCTGGTAAAGGCAAGGGTCGATAAACCATTTTTCGACTGGAGCCTCGACGGGTTATTGGTGCATCCTGGAAAACCGGGAAACGTCGCCACCTTGGGCGGTATTCACAAAAATGGTGCCGGCGAAAAACGCTTCAGACGCACAACGGTCGAAGAAAAAATCGAAGAACCGTGGACCTACCTGAACACCAATGTGAAGAACACCCTGAAGGTGCTGTTTGGGTTTATCCCGGCCTTCCTGACTTTCAGTCTCACTAAGGACTGGTGGTTGCTGGCCTATCTCGGGGCCTTTATCTGGTTCGGCATTACCGGTTTTCGCAATATCATTCAATCGGTGCTTGGTGGGGGTGGTCTGCGCCGTTCCCCTCTGTTGCCGTGGAACTCGCTGGTCAGCTGGAGCCGCATCTCCGACTCCCTGCTGTATACCGGCTTTTCCGTGCCGCTCCTTGATTTTCTCGTTAAGACCCTGCTTCTCGACCGGACCTTCGGCATCACTACCAGCACCAACCCCATTCTCCTCTACGCGGTCATGGGACTGGCCAACGGCATCTATATCAGCAGCCATAATATCTTCCGGGGGCTGCCGCGCGCCGCCGCTACAGGCAATTTTTTCCGCTCTATTCTGGCGATTCCCTTGGCTGTTTTGCTCAACTCGGTCATCGGTCTTACGCTGCAGGTATCCGGCGTTCCGGATGTGGCGGGCGGCTTACAGAAATGGGCGGCGGTCATTTCCAAGTTCGCCTCCGACTGCGTTGCCGGAGTCATTGAAGGGCTGGCCGATCGGCAGACCAATATCCGCGCCCGGCTTGTCGCTTACCAGGCCAAGATTTCCCAGCTGTTCTCGGTCTTTTCCCGCATGGAACTGTTGTTTCCGGAAGAGGATGTCCTGGAGATTCTGCAGTCGCCGAAGATGATCATGGAGACCCTCGATTATGAGGCCCGCGATCAGGAAAAGATGATCATCGTCAACGCTCTCGATCTCATGTATTTCTGGATGTATCAGCCACGGGCCGAGCGGGCGCTGGAGATCATCTTCGAAGAGATGACCAAAGAGGAGTGGCTGATTTTTTATCGCTCGCAACTGGTGTTGAAACGCTACCGGGAGATCAGTCAGGTCTTTGTCGATGGTTTGGTGGGGCGGAATTTTTCCAAGGCCCTGTCCTTTTATCTGGACCGGTTCGAGGAATATCTGAGCGATCTTGAGAAACTTGGTAAAAGGAAACAATGAGGAGGGCCATTGAAAAATCGCCGCAGTTCCCGAAAGCTGTGTTTCTCTTGCTTGACTTCGCTTCTTCCGGCCATAATGTTATCGACAGTCAGAGGTGATTTACCCAACTTCCCCAATAAAAGGGATTCTTTATACCGCCCTCTTTCGGGGGAAAAGTCTTTATACAAAATAGAGAGGAGACTTCCATGCTGCACAAGAAAATGGCCCAGGCCTTGACCGAACAGATTAACAAAGAGATGTATTCCGCCTATCTTTATATGTCCATGTCCGCCGCTTCCAACAAGGTCGGGCTGAAAGGTTTTGCCAACTGGTTTATGGTGCAATACCACGAAGAGATGTTCCACGCCATGAAGCTGTACGAATATGTTCAGCGTCAGGGTGAAGAGGTCAAGCTTGATGCGATTAAGGCCCCGCCCGCAGAATTTTCTTCGCAGCTCGACATGTTCACCCAGACCCTCGCCCATGAGCAGTATATTACCAGTTCTCTCAATGAACTCATGGAGCTGGCTATCAGCAAGAAGGATCATGCAACAAAGATTTTTCTTGAGTGGTATATTACCGAGCAGGTGGAGGAAGAGGAAAACGACAACGACATTATTCTCGAATTAAAACTCATCGGCGATGATCCGCACGCCCTGCTCATGCTCGACCGCGAGCTTGCCGCCAGGCTAACTACGGTGCCCACCGATTACAGCAAGGGTGTTGAGGCGGCGGCGAAAGCCATGGCATAATTCACCAACACATATATTTTTCATACCGATTCCCGCAAAGTTCGACGATAATGCCTGGGAGTGCCGGAGGGCACTCCCAGGCATTATCGTTTTATGCTCAACTGTATGTATAAGGAGTAGTGGAATGACCCTAAGATCGTCCCTGCGCAGTTCTCGTTCATCGAAAGAGGATGCAATCGAGGCCCTGCGCGGTGTGGATACCCCGCAAACGGTATCCGCCAGTTATCGTCTGTCGTACACCGATATTGAATTTCTCACCAGGGAAGAACTGCGTCCGGTTCGTCTGCAACTGGAATTATTGAAGCCGGAAATGCTCCAGCAGGAGCATGGCATCGATGCAACGGTGGTGGTCTTCGGCGGCAGCCGGATTCCCGAAAAACCGGTTGCCGCCGAGAATGTTGCCCGGGCCGAGCAGGCGGCCGCAGCCGATCCCGGCAATGCCGACAGCATGCGCAAGGTTTCCATCGCCCGGCGGGTGCTGGCGAAGAGCCATTATTATGAAGAGGCTCGTAAACTTGGTGGTCTGCTGTCGAAAATCTATCATCAACACTCCGGCCGCAACCTGGTGGTCATCACCGGTGGCGGGCCGGGCATCATGGAAGCGGCAAACCGCGGCGCCCAGGATGTCGGAGCAAAGACCATGGGGTTGAATATCGTCCTGCCCCACGAACAGGCGCCGAACCCCTATATCACTCCGGAACTCTGTTTCCAGTTCCACTATTTTTCCATCCGTAAGATGCACTTTCTCATGCGCGCCCAGGCCCTCATCGCCTTTCCCGGCGGCTTTGGGACCCTTGACGAACTGTTTGAGACCCTGACCCTTATCCAAACCAAAAAGATCAAACCCCTGCCGGTCCTCCTCTTTGGTCGCGAATTTTGGCAAAAGCTGATAAATTTTGATTTTCTCGTTGACGAAGGCGTAATCTCACCCGAGGACCTGGATATTTTTAAATTTGTGGAAACCGCTGAAGAGGCGGCCGAGATCGTTGAAAAATACTTTGCTTCAGTAGAAGCAACATGGGTCGATCGGCGCGGTCGGGCAGCTCGAAATGGCGACGTTTCTTAGGCAACATTCATTTATCCCTGATGGGCCGACGCAGTATATCAGAGCTATAGCCCCAAAATGCCGAAACAGTATTCCTAACTGTTTTTCTTGTAATGGAACGCCAGCCAGGCTATTGTGACATAAAATTCTTACATTTCTGCTACATTGGCGAATTGAATAGAAAAATTTGAAAATAAAGCCGCAAAAAAAGCTGTGATGAGAATTTCAGTGTCGAGGAAGGAATCAGTCTGACTGGTTGGGAATGTTCCCGAAAAGACGAAGCGGCCTACTAAACGTTAGCTTCAAAATACATAAAGGCAAAAATGGCAAAACAAAAACAAGCTGAATTCTTGAAATGGATGGGGCCATGTCTTGACGCATTGAGAAAACTTGGAGGCTCTGGAACACCTCAAGAGGTTTCAGCTTCAATTGCTGACGAATTTAAACTGCCCGATGAAAAGAGAGAAGAATTGACGGCAACAGGTATTCAAAGATTTCACAACCAAGTATGTTGGGCTCGACAGTACCTCGTCTGGGAGGGGTATATTGAAAGTTCAAAGAGGGGCATTTGGAAGCTCAGTTTGACGGGCGCAAAAAAACACATCACTGACGAAGAGGCAAGGAAATTATTTCTTAAGTGGGTTGATATCTTCTCAAAAAAAAGAAAAGCAAAAAAACAAAATATCCCAGAATCCGAACCTTCTGAAACTGAGGAAGTATTCTACGAAACTACTCAGAGATCTAGCAACTATAAAGATGATCTTATCGAAATGTTGCGATCACTAACCCCAAGGGGGTTTGAGGAATTATGCCTATTATTGTTGCGAGAAAACGGCATTGAAAATCTTAAATTGACCAAACAAGGCCGGGATGGAGGAATAGACGGAATCGGAACCTTGCGAATCAATCCAGTAGTTAGCTTTAAGGTTCTTTTTCAGTGCAAACGCTACAATAATAAAAATTCTATTAAGCGGGAACAAATAGGGGATTTCAGAAATGCAATGATGGGCAGGGCAGAAAAGGGCATTTTTATAACAACGGGATATTTTAGTGCAGATTCTGAAAGAGAAGCAACCCGAGAGGGTGCAACTCAAATTGAACTTGTAGATTGCGATAGGCTTATAGAAATGTTCGAAAATTCAGAACTTGGGCTGAAGCCGATAACGTCATATGAAGTAGATCGTCAATTTTTTGAAAAATACATAAAGAGCTAACAAAAGGGTCGAGGTGACGCGGGAAAGCTCGGTTCAGTTTCCTGCAAGGTCATTGGCCGCGCCCCTCACCATTGGCGTTAGAACTCAACAAGGAGGTATGTATGGGATACATTCGTGATTCCTTGTCCGTTGGGGAAGAAGTCCGAGAGCAGTTTAAGCTCCATTGGTTTTCGAAGGTGCCTATGGTTTTTTGGATTATTTTGGCGCCTTTTACTTTGGGCATCACTCTGATTCTTGCAATCTGGGAGTGGCTGAAATTACGAACTATCGAACAGGGCGCGACGAACAAGCGAGTAATCCTAAAGAAAGGAATCATTAGCCGAAAAACTGAAGAAATGAAAATTTCCTCAATTGAGACTGTTGAAATAGTTCAAGGAGTCATTGGGCGAATTTTTGGCTTTGGGACGGTCAAAGTCACCGGCCGTGGAATTAGCGATCTGGTATTTGAACAGATAGATGATCCAATGTCGGTAAAGAAGAAGATTGAGAGCATTGAAGCGACATAATTTCTAACAAGCGCTTCGAGGCGGACGCGGTGAAGCGGCGGCACGTTTCCCGTTGTATTGTGGCTCTCGCCGCGCGAGGTATTCGTTGTGTGTAGAAAAGCAAATTGCAATAGCATGACTTCCGGGGCTGTTACAGTTTTATCCGGGGAACCCCTGGGGATTCAAAAAAAGACCAGGAGTAACGGCTGGCCCAGCAACAAATACCTTTGACAATATCCCCCCTTTCCAATGTAAAACTTTGCGTGTTTTCAAGTCTTTCAGAACATAATATTGGCAAATTGCTGGCTGCCGGCATTGTTGCGACTATCAATTCCGACGATCCAGCCTATTTCGGCGGATATCTGAACCGGAATTACACCGCTACATTCGCAGCACTGCCCGAGCTTGGCGCAAAAGAGGCTTACCAACTTGCGCGCAACAGTTTTCAAGCCAGTTTGGTGGATGAAAGTATTAAAGAAGGATGGATCAGGAGACTCGATACGTTCTTTGCGCACTATCAGCAGGTCGCATGCGCTGCATGCAAGGGCACTGAGTTCGATTTGACGTTCGGTGACTGGATATGATGAAATTGAGTGAGATGGGTTTCGACCAATGGTTTCAATCGCATGCCGGTGACTTGCGGCAAGAGGGCCGGGACATTGCCCGCATCTCAGCAGTTGACCGCGACTCATACCTTATCAGAAGCCCAACCAGGGAAGTCCCGGCTGAACTCGCCGGGAAGTTCTATTTCCAGGTGAAATCGTCGATTGACCTGCCGTGTGTCGGCGATTGGGTAACAGTCCAATATCACAATAACGACACTGAAGCAATAATTTATGAGGTCTTTCCGCGAAGGACCTTTCTCCGCAGAAAATCCGCAGGAGAGAAGGTGGATTTGCAGATGATTGCCGCCAACATTGACGTCGCTTTTATTGTTCAGTCGTGCCACTTTGACTTCAATGTGCGGAGAATGGAGCGCTATTTGGTGATGGCGGCGGATGGGGGTGTTGAACCGATTGTTGTTCTCACCAAAACGGACTTGATCGCCCCGGAAGAACTGGACGAGAAACTTGCCGCGGTAACGGCGAGTACCGTTACCGCCGGAGTCATAGCTCTCAGTAATATCACCGGCGCCGGATTTGACCAATTCCAGCAGGCGTTGGTTCCGGGCAAAACATATTGTCTCCTCGGTTCATCGGGGGTTGGCAAAACCACACTTCTCAACCGCCTGATCGGGCAAGATATTTTAGCCACCAAGGCCGTGAGTGCAACGGGAGAGGGTATACATACAACCACGCGCCGCCAGCTTATTGTTCTTGACCAAGGTGCCATGTTGATTGATACGCCTGGAATGCGGGAACTGGGCCTGCTCGGGGTCAGCGAAGGGGTCAGCCAAGGCTTTGAAGACATCGTCCGGCTTTCCCTGAACTGTCGCTTTCCCAATTGTGGTCACGCGCAGGAACCCGGTTGTGCGATCCGAGCCGCAGTAACAAGCGGAGCATTGACGGAAGATCGCTATTCAAGCTATATAAAACTCAGGAATGAGTCGGAGTACCATGAGTTGTCGTACTTGGATAAAAGGAAGAAGGATAAAGCCTTCGGACGCTTCCTCAAATCTGCCAAAAAACATATGAAGGGCTGAAATGCGACACCGAACTAATCAAACCCGACCTCAAGCCCGCACGGTTCTAAAGGGTGTATATAACTTACCAAGGGTATGCATTGCATGAGAGCAGTCGATACGGAAGTTGTCATAATCGGTGCAGGTTTGGGCGGTCTAACCAGCGCCATCCTGCTTGGAGAGATGGGTATCAAGACAACCATCATTGAGCGTAGCCCCTTTCCCGGCGGGCTGTTGCGCAGTTATGCGCGGCAAGGCGTTGATTGTGCCGTCGGTCTTCACTATTTCGGCCCTGCAGGAAAAGATGAGCTCCTTCGTCAGATGTTCGACATACTCGGGGTGACCGATAGGCTCAAACTTCGTCGTCTGGGGACACAGGGGGTGCTCGAACGTTACATTTTTGACGACCTTACTTTCAATCTTCCGGCAACTCTGCCCGCATTTAAAGAGGTGTTGCTGGGCTTGTTTCCGACTGAAAAAGAACCGATAGATTTCATTATCAACGCTCTGCAAACCATGTCGCAGGGGCTGCGCCTTGACGCGGGTGGCAATTTGCAGTCGAGTCCTTTCTCCTTTGCAGGACTTGACCAGAGCATGGAGGAGTTTCTGGCGGACTCCGGCTGCTCAAAAAAGCTCCACGATATCCTTACTGTGCACGGGTTCTGGACCGGTCTGCCGATGGATAAATGTCCGGCTTATCTTCTTCTCTATACGCTGGGCGCCCTTCTGCTGTCGGCCTGGGAACTTGGTTGTACCGGCAGGCAGATGGCTGATGTCTATGCCGAGCGCGCCCGGGAGTCAGGGGCCGACCTGATACTGGGCGATCCGGTGCAGCATATTCTTGTCGAAGACGGCCGCGCCTGCGGCGTCCACCTGAAGTCCGGCCGCAGTTTTTCCAGCAAGAAAATTCTCGCCGCAATTCACCCCAAGCTTGTGCTGCCCATGCTCCCTGATGAGGCTCTTCCGGCTGCGTATAAAGAGGGACTATTAAAGCTTGGGGAAACGGGCAGTGCGGTCTGCGTGCATCTGCTGGTTGAGGAGAAACAGCAGGAAGGCCGCGGCTATAATATGTTTCGCATTCACAAGATCGATGGTGTCAATATTGACGGCACATTTCTCCAGGTGCGGCCAAGCGAGCGGATTGGATATAATCTTCTCACCATAATTCGCGGCTCAAAATATTCGGACTGGAAGCAGTGGCATGAGACGCATACAGGAAAGCGAGGCGGCGACTACCAACAGGTGAAGATGGCTGCGGCACGGTCATTGATTGAGATTGCCGGCAGCGTACTCGGGCCCCTTGGGAATTACACCATTCTTGATGTTTCCACGCCGCTCTCGATGCGCGACTGGGCGGCAAGCCCGGAAGGGTCGATCTACGGTCTGATGCGGTCGGTCACCAATGATCTGCAATATGCCGTGCTGACCCGCATGCCGGTCCGGGCTCTGTACCTCGTCGGCCAAAACGCCATTGCCCCAGGGCTTCTCGGTGTAACCCTCAGTGTCCTGCGCGGTGTCGGCGAAGTCGCCGGCCGCGGCAGGTTTCAGAAGTTTCTTGCGGCACGGCTTAGCGAAAACAGCTAGCTGCCGTTGGTCGCAGATATCCGCTATAGCAATCGCCCGTTCAAGTTTTTAGCCGCTCGGATTTATTGATAAGCGCTTTCATGTCGGTCATTTGGCGAGGTGCTTGGCAATTTGGGCTGTGGTTCTTGGCTATCCTGAGCCGTTGCCGTCGAGGCCAGGGCGCGGGCCCGTTCCGGGGCAATAAAATTGACAATCATCGACGCTGTTTCTCGGGGTTTCTGCAATTCCAGGTCGTGGATACCATCTTCAAAGGACACCAGGCTGACATTGGGCAGATGGGTTTTGAAATAGTCGATATTCGTTTCCGTCATCTCGCGGAAGGAGGATTTGTCCCCCGAGAGATACAGGACAGGGGCCTTTATAACCTTGGCTTCTTCGGTGAAATCCTTGGAGGTTCGCAGGGCGCGCGCGAGGCTCAGCCATGTTTGGCGGGTAGCGGCGTCGGTGTAATGGGAGATGATTTCTTTCACCTCAGCTCTGTTCTCGGCATCCATAGTGGGCCAGGCATAACCCATGACATCCTTGGCGATAACCTCATTGAGCAGTCCCGAGCGAATCAGCCCGATGATCGCATCACCGATGATCGGGGTATCGAGCCCCTGTTCCATGCGGTGGTAGGGGGACGGTTTCGGCATGATGACGGCACCTTCGATACAAACCACGGCAGTGACTCGGTCCGGGTATCGAGCGGCAATGTTCAGGGCGATCATGCCCCCATAGGAAACCCCGATGAGAGTGCAGCGTGGGATCTTCAGCTCATCCATCAACTTGACGATCATATCGGCCTGTTCGGGGACGGTATAGCCAAAGTCTGCGGCCGGTGTGTCGGAGTCGCCTGTGCCGAAATTGTCCAGAGCGATCAGGCTGAAATGTGGCGCAAGGAGAGGAAGCATAAGGGAAAAGCCGCGGTAGGTTCCGAAAAGCCCGGGGATAAGGATGGCTGGAGGGCCTTTGCCGACCTCAACGTAATGGGCATTGTGTTTTTGGGCGGTGGTGAATCGGTCTATGCCAAATTCGGCGGGTGCCTTTGGTATGCGCAGGGCGTCGCTGTTTTGCGTCACATGGGGGGCACAGGACGTGCACAGGAGAAGGAATAGAAAAAACTGTGTATAAAAGGCAATGGTTTTGATTGTCATGTTCATGTGCAAGCGATAATGAGGGTAATTCCCATGAAGTTTGTCTGAATGTCTGTGAATTGTAAGAGCCCCTGTGGCATAAAAAGCGGCGGACGGCAAAAAGGCAGCCACCGAACTTTGATGGCAAGTACAATATTGGAAAAAGCCGAAGCAAGCAACAAAGAATCGAAGGTGAAAGGCGAAGAGGGTGGAAAAAATGGAGGCGGACAATCTCTTGATTCTTATAAGATCAAATAAGGAAGCACATCCTCTCGGTCTTCGCGGTTTTTAGTCGACGGCCTGATCGAATATCCGGACCAGCTGCTCGTCGGCCCAACTGTTCAGTTGCAGGTCTTTCAGGTAACCACAGTGGCCTCCATATTGTGTTCTGGTGAAGGTCAACCCTGCGGCTTCTTGGCCAAGCAGATCAACATCGATTTTTTTGGTGATGGGGTCATCGTCGGAGGCAATGATATGCGTGGGGATCTGCATTTTGGCAAGCATCCCGCCGGTCAACCGGTAGGCGGACAGATATGCGTAGGTGGTGTGGAAGTCGGTGTGGCGCGGCACGAAATAGTCGTGCATAGCGGTCAGGGAGTTGAGCTGCAGTAAGGTGTCGCCGTATCCCAAATCCGGATAGAGGGCGAGCTTTTTTCGCAGTGACTTTTGCCACTTCTTCACGAAATAGCGGTGGTAGAGTGGGAGATTATCCTGCAGATTTCTGGTCGCTTCAACGGGGTTTATCAGGGGGCAAACGACGGCTATGGCGTTCAGCTTGATACCTGCGGCCGGGGCCTGCAGTCCTATGCGCAGGGCAAAATTGCCGCCCAGGGAAAAACCCGCCAGAAAGGTTCGGTCGTGGGGGAAAAGACGGTGGATTTCCGCTACTGCATTGACCACCTCGGCCAGCCTGGTCGAATTAAAGAGACCCCGGTTGAGATGGTGGCTGTTGCCGTGATCCCGCAAATTCAAGCGGAACACGTCGTATCCGTGGTGAAACAGCGTGGCACCGGCGGAGAGGATGTAGGCGGAATCGATGCTGCCCTCCCAGCCATGGATGAGAGTGACAAGGCCCCGCCTGCGGCCGTCCTTGCCACTGAAGGCGCCGAGCAGGCGCACGCCGTCGCCGCAGGGCAGGATATGTTCGCTGCTCTTGGCAAGCAACTCCGCCGCCCGAGCCCTGGCGACCATCTTTCTGAGTTTCAGACTCGTCAGGATGGTCTGGATATGGGTGTTGCGCAGGATAAGTGGCGGGATGAAGGTGGCTTCCATTGGTTGTGTGTAGGGTAGTGGTCGGAGGTGCGGGAAAAGTTCAGGTGACTCTTATACCAGCATCAAGTGCTTTTCGCACGGTCTGAAACCTGAATTGTGGCGT
Organism: Deltaproteobacteria bacterium; assembly: GCA_031441605.1. Classification (GTDB taxonomy): domain Bacteria; phylum Desulfobacterota; class Desulfobulbia; order Desulfobulbales; family Desulfocapsaceae; genus Desulforhopalus_A. The sequence continues at coordinate 24,215 of JANNQF010000014.1, read as the reverse complement.
AAACGGGGCCTCGGGTATAGCTTGGTGCTGAATTGACTTTCCGGCGGCTTGCCCTTAGATTCTTGAAGCGTGGGCCGGAGAGGCTGTTTCCGGCACGCAGTTCTTTCCTCACTTTACGCAGCAGGGGTAATTATGAGCGCGACGACATACCTCCTCGCCGGCTGGCTGATCGACGGCAGCGGCGGTCCGATCCGGGAAAAAGTATTGCTGGAAATCGTTGACGGCAGGTTTGCGGCGATTGAACAATATGTCCCCGGAGGCGGGCTCGATCTTGCGCAGGTCATCGATTTGTCACATTGCAGCATCCTGCCGCCACTGGTTGACAGCCATGTCCATCTGTTCATGTCCGGGGCAACCGATAAACGCACGCGGGAGCACCAGCTGATCGCCGACTATGCGGAGTTATACCCGGTTATTGCCCGGCATCTGCATTACCTTTTTTCCCACGGGGTGCTTGCCGTGCGCGATGGTGGGGACAAAGGCGGCTATGCGCTCGCTTATAGACAAACAAAGGCAATGCATCCGGAGGTGATTCTCAAGGTTGTCGGCCGTGCCTGGCACAAAGAGGGCCGTTATGGCGGTTTGATCGGCAGATTCCCAGGCGATGGCGAGCGTCTTGTCGACGCCTATAGCCGGGAGAAAGATGCGATTGACCAGGTGAAGCTGGTCAATTCAGGCTTTAACAGCCTGAAGGCCTTTGCCCAGGAAACCGAGCCGCAGTTCGCAACGGAGGAACTGGCTGAAGTTGTCACGGCAGCAGAAAAAACCGGCAAAAAGGTAATGGTGCATGCCAATGGCAAGGAGCCGGTACGACGTGCCATACTTGCCGGGTGCCACTCGATCGAGCACGGCTTTTTCATGGGTCGGGAAAACCTCGAACTGATGGCGGAGAAGGGTACCTTTTGGGTGCCGACGGTTTTTACCATGAAGGCCTTTATCACAAATTTTGCCCATGCCGGTGTCCATGCCGACCTGCAGGTAATCGAAAAAAACCTGCACCATCAACTCGGGCAGCTGGCTTTGGCGCGGCAGCTTGGAGTGAATGTCGCCATGGGCACCGATGCCGGCAGCCTCGGGGTGCTGCACGGTGAGTCGATGGTTGAGGAAATGAAGCTCTTTCAGAAGGCCGGCTACAGCCTTGCCGAGACGGTCCGCTGTGCCACCAGTAATGGGGCGCGGTTGCTGGGTCTTGACGATTTCGGCCTGATGGTCAAAGGCAAGGCGGCAACCTTTCTGGTGGCCCGGGGAGCTCCGTCTCTCCTGCCGCGCAAGCTTTCTTACCTTGAGGGTATCTATATTAACGGGGAACTGAGCACGTTGTATCGTAAAAATCCCATCAAAACTATTTTTGCCAAGGGCTGAGTCCGGCAGTTGTTGCCCTTGCTGTTGATTCAAAGCTCTTATCTATCCCGCCTGTTCGCCAGGTTGGGTAATCTTCTCCCGCGTTAAAGCTTCAGTATCAGGTTGAAACTATCTTTTGGTGAACCCTGGTGTCCTTCCCTCGTTTCCGAACTTCTCCTTCATCGTTGCATTTACGACACTATCATACATAATTGTAATATTAATTTATAATTTACGACATAAATGTTGTTGTATCTTCCGGCTGTTTTTCGGTATTTTTGTCAAAGTATGTCTGTAACATATTGGAATTTAATAATTAAAAAATATGAATGTGGGTATGGCATTTCTTTTGCTGTAGTCCCTGCAAGGAAGCATGAGGTTGAGAATCCAGCCTACAACAAAACAAAGTGTCTGATTGGAGGAATGAGCAATGAAATTCGTAACAGCAATAATTAAGCCCTACAAACTCAACGATGTGCGGGAAGCCCTTACCGCCGTTGGAGTCACCGGTGTAACGGTCACTGAGGTAAAAGGATTTGGTCGTCAAAAAGGCCATACCGAGATCTATCGCGGGGCGGAGTACGTCGTTGAATTTTTACCCAAATTGAAGGTTGAAGCGGCCATCGCCGATGAGCTGCTCGACAAAACTATCGAGGCAATTAAGAAGGCGGCACAAACCGGCCAGATTGGTGATGGAAAAATCTTCGTCTTCGATCTTGAACAAATAATGCGAATTCGTACCGGCGAAACCGGTAACGAAGCAATCTGACACCAGAGGGAGTGATTTCATGAAAAAGTTACCTGTCTTTCTTTTTGCCCTGTTTGTGATGCTGCTCGTCGACAATCTTGCCGGCACAGCTTTTGCCGCCGATGCGCCAGTACCCAATAAAGGCGATACCGCCTGGATGATCGTCGCTACCGTGCTGGTATCGCTGATGACCATCCCCGGATTGGCTCTGTTCTATGGCGGCCTGGTGCGTACCAAAAACATGCTTTCGCTGCTGATGCAGGTGTTTACCGTATTTTCCCTGTGCATGGTTCTTTGGGTCATCTTCGGCTACAGCCTGGCCTTTACCGAAGGCAATGCCTTCTTCGGCGGCTTCGGTAGAATCTTGTTGAAAGGTATTACGGTTGATTCGGTTGCTGCGACCTTCAGTAAAGGGGTGGTTATTCCCGAATTGATCTATGTATTCTTTCAGGCAACCTTTGCGGCCATTACCCCGGCCCTGATTCTCGGGGCCTTTGCCGAGCGCATGAAATTCTCGGCGGTGCTCGCCTTTATCGCCCTGTGGTTTACCTTTGCCTACCTGCCGATCGCCCATATGGTGTGGTTTTGGGCGGGCCCCGACGCTTATACCGATGCCGACGCGGCCGTCAAAGCCGGGGCAACCGCCGGTTTTCTCTTTCAGAAAGGGGCGATCGACTTCGCCGGTGGAACCGTCGTGCATATCAACGCCGCCATCGCCGGTTTGATCGGTGCCTTTATGGTTGGAAAACGCGTTGGTTACGGAAAAGAATCCATGGCGCCGCACAGTTTGACCATGACCATGATCGGTGCATCCCTCCTTTGGGTTGGTTGGTTCGGGTTTAATGCCGGTTCCAATCTTGAGGCTACCGGTATGGCTGCATTGGCCTTCGGCAACACCATGACCGCAACCGCCGCTGCAGCGCTTTCCTGGCTCTTTGCCGAGTGGATGCTCAAAGGGAAACCGTCAATGCTTGGTGCTGCATCGGGTGCTGTTGCCGGTCTTGTCGCCATTACCCCGGCCTGTGGCTTTGTGGGAATTGGTGGCGCCCTGGTGATGGGTCTTCTGGCCGGGGTGATCTGTCTCTGGGGTGTGAACGGTCTGAAGCGCATGCTCGGTGCCGATGATGCCCTCGATGTCTTCGGTGTGCACGGAGTAGGTGGGATGCTTGGGGCACTTTTGACCGGCGTTTTCGCCAATCCCGATCTCGGCGGCGTCGGCGTGTATGATTATGTCGCCAATAAGGTTGCCGATTATTCAACAATTGATCAGGTGATAAGTCAGCTCTGGGCTATCGGCACGACTCTTCTCTGGTCCGGTTTAGTCTCCATAATTGCCTATAAACTGGTGGATCTGGTGATCGGTCTGAGGGTGACGGAGGACGAGGAACGCCAAGGTCTGGATACCATAAGCCATGGTGAGTCGGCGTATAAATATTGAAAGTTTGAGCAAATAGTGTAAAAGCCCCCTTCCGGAATACGTTCGGAAGGGGGCTTTTTTAGTTATGGGGTAAGTTCGCGGTGCGGCTCAGTCAACGCGCTCGGCGATCATGGCCATACCCATGCCGCCGCCGATACACATGCTGAACAGGCCGTGTTGTTTTCCTAGCCGCTGCATCATGTGCATGCCGGTTACCACCTGGCGAGCGCCGGTGCAGCCTATCGGATGGCCGATGGATATGGCGCTGCCGACCTGGTTGGGAAGGTCGATGGCGATGTCCAGCTCGCGCATGCAGCCTATGGCTTGGGCGGCAAAGGCCTCATTGAGTTCGATCATGTCGATGTCCTTCATGGTCATGCCGGTCTTTTTAAGGGCGGCGCGAATGGCCGGCACCGGCCCTAAACCCATATAGGCCGGATCGAGCCCTCCGGAGGCAAAGCCCTTGATCTCAAGGATCGGTTTAAGCCCCAGTTCCTTGGCTTTTGTGGCGGACATCAGCAGCACCGCCGCGGCTGCGTCATTGATGCCGGAGGCGTTGCCGGCGGTGACCGAGCCGTCTTTTTTGAAGACCGGACGCAGTCGACCCATTTTTTCCATATTTGTTTCCATCGGCCTTTCATCGGTATCGACAATCATTTCACCCTGCCGGGTTTTGATGATAATCGGTACGATTTCTTTCTTAAAATGGTCTTCCTGGATGGCCCTGCGGGCGCGTTCGTGGCTGAGGACACTCAGTTCGTCCTGTTCTTGGCGGCTGATGCCGTATTTAGCGACGATATTCTCGGCGGTAATGCCCATGTGGTAGCCGTAAAAAATCTCATAGAGGCCGTCAAAAACCAGGAGGTCGGTAATATCGCCTTTGCCGGTAACCTCCATGCGATAGCCCCAGCGGGCTTTCGGCAGGGCCATCGGCACCATCGACATATTTTCCATGCCGCCGGCGATGATCGCCTCGGCCTGTCCGGCCATGATGGCGGTGGCCGCCAGAGTTATGGCCTTGAGGCCGGAGCCGCACACCTTGTTGATGGTGAAGGCCGCAGTTTCCTTGGGGATGCCGGCGCGGATCATCGCCTGGCGGGCCGGATTTTGTCCTTGGCCGGTTTGCAGGACATTACCCATGATGACTTCATCGATAGTCAGGGGAATAGCACTCTGATCCCAGGTGGCGGCAGCGGTCTCAAGAGGAATCGGACCTTGATCCTTGAGTGTCTCGGGTATGCCTGCTTCCATCGCATTATTCAGTACCGGACGGATATTCTTTCGTTTCAAAACCTCTTTGATGACTGCGGCACCCAGCTCTATCGCCGGAATATCCTTCAGTGCGCCACCGAAATTGCCTACGGCGCTTCGTGCTCCACTGACAATCACAACTCGTTCCATGATTTTCTCCTGAATAGAGATGACAGTTAACGTAAAATGACAAAATTATGAATGCACCATATTACCGTATGATTCCGGCCAGGGGAAGGATATATTCACAGCTCCGTTTCGACGATATGATGCATGACTTTCTCAATATGCAGCAGCTGGCTCCGGAAAGATGTCGTGCGCTATACCAGGCAATGATGGAATTCTTGTCGAGTGCGTGGGAACATGTGTATGTTTGGGTTCGTTTGAGTCATTTTAAAGAAACGGGGCGGCAGATATTGACAGTTGCTTCGCGGCGGGCTAAGTCGTTGACAAACTATGCAGACAAGCAATCAAGCTACCCGCTCGAATCGTAAACGTTCCGCATAATTCGATACGAGCAACCGGAATGCAATAATGAGTCAATCTTACGAAACGAAATTTCTGACCACAAAGGAGGTGGCACTGCTCCTCAAGGTCAACGAGAAGATGGTGTATTCCCTGGTGAATGAAAAGGGTTTGCCGGCAACCAAGATCACCGGTAAATGGATGTTTCCCCGCCGATTGGTCGAAGAATGGCTGGAGATGAATGTCCTCAACTTCAACCGGAATGGGGTCGAAAAATCAGCCGATTCCGGCAGGCTTCTGCTTGCCGGCAGCGACGATCTGCTTTTCGGACAGACCCTGACCCTTTTTCACAAAAAGGCCCACGGTATTGTCGCCTTTTTTGCCAATCTCGGCAGCATGGGCGGGATCAAGTGTCTGCGCCGGGGCCTGTGCCATATTGGCGTTTGCCATCTGCTCCAGGACGATAACAACGAGTACAATTTCGATTTTGCCGAAAAAGAACTGGACCGCCTGCCGGTCTTTGTCAATTTCAGCAAACGCGAGCAAGGCATCCTGCTCCGGAAGGGCAATCCGAAAAACATCAAATCCGTTGCCGATCTCGCCCGACCCGGAGTGCGAATTGTCAATCGACCCGTGGGTACCGGCACCCGACTCTTGCTCGACTATGAGATAGCAAAATCGTCTGTTTCTTCCTCGGATATCGATGGCTATCAGATTGAAGTTTCACGGCATTTGGACGTGGGCTTGGCGATTCTTGCCGGTCTGGCCGATGCCGGTCCGGCAATTCGCCCGGTTGCTGGGCTCCTCGATCTTGATTTCCTGCCGCTCCGTTGGGAGCGGTTTGATCTGCTGGTCGCGAGGGAGCACTTCTTTGATCAGGGGGTTCAACAGTTTCTCGGGCTTTTGCATGATTCGGCATTTCGTAAACTAGCGGATGCTTTTGTCGGCTACGATCTTTCACTTTGCGGTACGATGGTTTATCCTGATATTTTAACCAATGGAGAATAACAACATGAAAAGAGTCGTTTTGGCAGTGGCGGGTTTGTTTGTGCTGGCAGTGGGTTTTGCCGGCCCGGTTGCGGCGGATGAGAAGATATTGAAGATGTCGACCACCACCAGTACTGAATCCTCCGGGCTTCTTGATGTGCTGCTTCCGGCCTTTGAAAAGGATGAGGGGATCAAGGTCAAGGTAATAGCCAAGGGCACCGGGGCGGCCATCCGTGACGGCATTGACGGAAATGTCGATGTTATTTTTGTTCATGCCATCGACCGGGAAAAGGAGTTCGTCGACAAAGGCTTCGGTACCAAGCGCTTTGCCGTGATGCATAATGATTTCATAATTATCGGTCCGGCTACCGATCCTGCCTCTATCAAGGGTCTGAAGGACTCGGCCGAAGCCCTGAAGAAGATCGCCGCTGCGCAGGTCCCGTTCATCTCCCGCGGTGATGACAGCGGTACCCATACCAAGGAACAGGAGATGTGGATCGCCACAGGACTGCCGCTCGCCGACCATGGCCTGAAAATCACCAAGGATGGCAAAGAGACTACGGTGCCTGCGAAAAAACCTGCCGGCTCCGACCTTTGGTATATCTCAATCGGCCAGGGCATGGGCAAGACCATTACCTATGCCGATGAAAAAAAGGCCTACACCCTTGCCGACCGTGGTACGTATATTTCTTATAAATACGGCAAGAAGCCGGCGGTTGATCTGGAGATCCTCTTTGAAGGTGATGCGCTGCTCGCCAACCCTTACGGTCTTATTCCCGTCAATCCCGAAAAACACCCGCATGTACAGCATGACCTGGCAATGACCTTTGCCAAGTGGCTGACTTCGGCGAAAGGGCAGGCGGTAATCGCCGGTTTCCGGTTGGAAGGGAAACAGCTCTTTTTTCCCGATGCAGTGCAAAATTAAGATTAAAAGAACAACCGTCTGCGTCCCATGGATCTGATAATCGACAGTTTCAAAGCAGCCATACTGCTTATATTAGCCTGGGATCACGAACTCTTGGTTATAGTCGGCTGTTCACTGAAGGTAAGCGGCCTGGCGACGGTGTTTGCCGCCGTGGTCGGGTTGCCGCTTGGTTTTCTTATAGCCTTCACCGCCTTTCCCGGAAAACGCCTGACCCTGACGTGTCTCAATACCTTGCTCGCCCTGCCGACGGTGGTCATTGGTCTCTTGGTGTATACCCTGATCTCCCGGCGGGGAATTCTAGGCTCCCTCGACTTGTTGTATACCCAGAAGGCGATGATCATCGGCCAGATTATCCTCATTGTCCCGGTGATAGCCACGATGACTATTGCGGCGATCAGCAGAATCGATAAACGCTACCGGACAACCGCCCAGACTTTGGGCGCAAATTCTTATCAGGTCGCTTGGGTAATCTTCATTGAGGCTCGCTACGGGATAATTGCTGCCGCCATTGCTGCCTTTGGTCGGGTGATTGCTGAGATCGGTATTTCCATGATGCTCGGCGGCAATGCCAAGGGGTTTACCCGGACGATGACCACCGCCATGGCCCTTGAATATGACAAGGGCGAGTTTATCCTGGCGGTGGCACTGGGGATAATCCTGATGGGTCTTGCCTTTGCCATCAACATGGTATTCCAACTCTTTCAGGGTAGGGTCGGGGCCGATGCTGTATGAAATAAGCAGGTTGACCAGGGTGCATCAGGGGCGGACCATCCTTGATATCCCTGATCTTGTCATCCCCGCCGGAAAAATTACCAGCCTTATTGGTCCGAATGGGGCGGGGAAGACGACTCTGCTGCATCTTCTCGCTTTTCTCGATACTCCGAGCAGCGGCACAATCAGTTTTCGCGCAAGCCCTGTTCGCTTTGTCGCAAAGGATTTGCACCTCCTGCGGCAGAAGGTAGTTTTAGTTGAGCAGTATCCCATTCTCTTTACCGGTTCGGTTTATAAGAACCTGGAATTCGGTCTGAAGGTGCGAAAAATCGAAAAAAAGGAACGAAATCACCTGATACAAGAGGCTTTGGAGATGGTCGGCATGCAGGATTTTATGAATGCCGAAGCGCATAAACTCTCAGGCGGTGAGACCAAGCGCGTTGCCCTGGCAAGAGCCCTTGTCATCAAGCCGGAAGTACTGCTTTGTGATGAACCGACTGCCAACGTCGATTACGAAAATCAAGAGATAATCCAAAGTATCCTGGAGCGCGCCAACGGCAGAGAAAAGATTTCGATTATATTTGCCACCCATTCGCTCTCCCAGGCCCAGCGATTATCCGATCAAACCGTAACACTGAAAGTTGGCCGGCTTTCTGATCTTTTGCGGGATAATGTGTTGCCGGCAAGCATAGTGGGGCAAGAGGATGGCAGGGTAATCTGCCGATTGCACAACGATGTACGGATAACAGCGCCAGTCGCCAGCCATTTCGCCGGCATCGGCAGTGCGCGAATATTTCTCAATCCGGCCAAAATCAGTCTTTTGCAAAGCGGCGAGGCATTAGCGGCTCAAGAAAATCTGCTGCCCGGTAAGGTGGTGAAAATCGCAGGAGGAAATGGGCATGTAAAAATCACCATTGACGTCGGAGTGCAAGTTGATATCTTTCTCTCCTTGCCGGAATATGTAAGAAAACCGCCGTTAATAGGCGAAGCGGTTTTCTTATATATTCCAGATGAAGCAATAACCATCGAATAATAGTTCAAAGCACGGAGTGCCCTACTGGTATATCTCCAGGTATCTGATGTCCGTAAACGGCTTATTTTACCGAAACCACCGGACAAACTGCTTTGAGAATGACATACTGGGCGGTCGAACCGAAAAGGATTTTGCCGACCTTGGATCTGCTTTTCACGCCGATCATGATTTCACTGCAGTTATTTTCCGCTGCAAAGGTGACGATATCTTCCCCAGGGGTTTTGCCCCGGACGAGAAGGTGGGCTTCGTGTCTGATTCCCTGATCGGCCAGGAATCGTTTAGCCTCTTCCAATTTCTCCTCAGCTTCCATAACCTGTTCCTTGGTGGTTTTTTCACCACCGGGAAGCGAGGTGACCAACTGTACCTCGCCGGCAAAGGCCCTGGCATGTTGCACTGCAAGCTCAAGGAGATCCTTGCCGACGTTGGTTCCTCTGTAGCCAACCAAAATTTTCATGCGTTTCTACCTCCTGCAAAAAAGAAAAAATTGAGAGAATGCGATTGTAAGCAATTAATAATATGGACGGTACTGGCAATTATTACCATATTCCGGCAGATGTAAAGTATGAAAAACCATCAATAATCCCTTTGGTATCCCGCCGGACAGGCCGACGAATTTCATCTGAGCGACGGCTTAGCTGTTTACTGCGTGATTTTGACTGTGTCCTTTGGATGATTGGTAATATATTGCCGACGCGAAGTGCGAAAGTTGAGGAGATGCTGCTCTATCGTATCGCCACGCAACTCAACGCCGAAGATGTTGTCTTCCGCCGGCTTACCTGCTTCAAACAACTCTTCGAGAATCCTTAGGCCCACCTCGCTGCGATAATGCGACTGTTCCCAGTAGTTCTGCATGGTATCTTTGCCGGTTGCCTGGGGAATTTCTTCGCTGGTAATGCTGTTAAAACCGGAAAAATCAAAAAGCCGGATGTTGCAGCCTCCACGTCTTCGGTCGTCAATCATCTTCACTAGAGATCTTTTCCAGTTATCAACATCGTCCTCCAGGGTGGCCCAGTATGATAGCTCGGCCAAGGCATGAATCGGCTGAATATACAGCCGAAACTCTGTGCCGCTTTGGCAATAATTTCCGGTCACCCGATCAAGAAGTTGGATGGTGGCCGCAACATCCGGTGGATTTCCGAGAGGTTCTTTTTTCTTCAGGACCTCCTCGAAGGCTTTTTTCGTGCCACCTTCATTGTGCATAATTACTTCCAGGCATTCTGATGACTTATGGCCATAATACGCCAAAAGTGATAGGCAGCTCTGCTCGGATTTTCCCAACACAATGTTGAGCGCATCACCCGTCATCGCCATGGAGACTGAACGTTTAATATTCAGAAAGGCTCGCAGGATTGCATAGTATGGCCCTTCGGCAACCAGCTCTTGAGCAAAATCGGTGTTGCCGGTTTTTTCTCTGAATTGCCAGCCATAATCGAGGCCCCAGACAACAATCTCAGGGCGGTGAAAAAAAGCTGTGTGCCTGAGCATGTTGACGGCATCGCCGACGGAGGCGCCACTGATTGCCAGATTGAAAACACGCTTCCCGAAGAACAAGGGACTATCCGTCGGCAAGCCAATTTCAGTTCTTGAACTGCCAAGGAAAACAACCTCAGGTTGGTAGCGATAGGCAGCGTAGGTCTTGGCCCAGGGCATAATTTTTTGTTGTGCCGGACTAAGCCGATGCAGCAAGGGGCTGTCCCATTGATGGATGAAATAGGGATCAACCGCATAGTTCAGGGTGACAATGACAGCCAGAAGCACGATTGCCGACACACTTATGGTAAAAAAATAGAGGGAGAAGTTGATTTTATCGGATGAAGAGTTCATGGAGGCAGGCTTTCTAGAATTGAGCGTAAATAAAATCACTGGTCCGTTCTATGCTTAAAACGCAGAGGGCAAAGATACAGCCTACAGTAAGACCCCATAAGATATTTGGTGCCCATTTCACTGCGACGACTGAAGACGAAGTGAGCTTTGTCTCCTGTTCTTTTCCTGCGAAAAGGAACAACTCATTGGTATTGGGCATATAAAAAGCAACAAATGCGCCTATGAGCAACATGCCGGCACCCAGGGCATCAATTTCGGTAACCGGAGAAATGCCATTATTTCCAACCATACCAGCTAATACCTTAAATGCCGAGGCCACGTCCGGAGCACGGAAAAAACACCAGGCGATCATGACCGCAATGAAGGTAATAATTCTATTAAACGAGTTTGACAGCGCGGTTGGCTGCCGGTATTTGTTTCGCATCGAATATTGCCATCCATGCTGGATACAGAGATACAAACCATGCAATCCGCCCCATATGACAAACGTCCAATGCGAGCCATGCCATAAACCGCCCAGCAGCATGGTTAAGATTAAATTGCGATAGCGCTGCAATTGTCCGCGGCGGTTGCCACCGAGGGGTATGTAGAGATAATTCCGCAGAAACCGTGACAGGGAAATGTGCCATCGTTGCCAAAAATCACTGACGCTGGTCGCCTTGTAGGGAGAATTAAAGTTAATGGGTATGTGGAATCCCATGAGTCGTGACACCCCTATTGCCATATCGGAATAGCCGGAAAAATCAAAATATAATTGCAAGGTATAGGCCAACATTCCAAGCCATGCCTGAAAGAAATGTGGGTCGCCGGCGGCAAAAAGAGGATTAATCACCGAGGCCAGATTGTCGGCAATCAGGAGTTTTTTGCCTAGGCCAAACACAAAAATCGAGATACCGATAGCGAAATTATTAGCCTTTACTTGGTAATGGGCGGGGTCGGAAAATTGCGGCAGCATTTCCTGGTGATGGAGGATCGGTCCGGCAACAATATAGGGGAAATAAGATGCAAATAACAGGTAGTGGGTGAAATTCAATTCCTTGATTTTTCCATGATATGCATCAACAAGAAAGGATATTTGGGTGAAGGTGAAAAACGAAATACCGATGGGCAGGATAATGTTGAGTAGAGGGAGATTGCCGGAGGTGACATCATTCAGAGATACAATAAAAAAATTAACGTATTTAAAAAAACCAAGAAGGCTCAAATTGAAAGTGATTGATGCAATCAACCACCACCTGCCGCTTGTTTGGGTCGCGGAGAGTATCTGTTTACAGACGGAGTAGTTAATAAAAATTGATGTCAAGAGAATGGGGATAAACCGGTAATCCCAGGATCCATAGAAGAACAGGGACGCCATAACCAGCCAAACCGCCGCCCATTGCCTGCTTTTTCGAGAAAAGAAATAAAAACCGAACAGGGTGACAGGGAGAAAAAACACAATGAATGAATACGAATTGAACACCATATATTGTACTCTCAGTTTTCCTTATCTTTGCCGGATGTGATGGTCGTATTTTTTCAAATAGATTTCCGAAAGAGTCAGGAAGGCAGTAATTATAAGGGGGCCGTAGATGATCCCGAGAATCCCGTATACCATCATTCCTCCAAGAATAGAGAGGAAAACAAGTAAGGTATGCATGTGCACTTGGGTGCCGACCATCTTCGGTTTCACAAAATTTTCAACTCCAAGGGAGAGAATCAAATAGAAACCAAGAAGAAAGATACCTTCATTCAGTCTATCACTGATCGCCAATATCAGGGCGGCTGGAATCATTACCAGGCCAATGCCGAAAATCGGCATAAAGGCAATGACCGCCATGACACAGCCCCAAAGAATCGGTGAATTGAGGCCGAGTATTGAGAAGATGGCACCACCCAAGACACCCTGTATAAGCCCGCAGATGCCATTTCCTTTGAGAATTGCGTTGGCGATTTCTTGAAATTTATCGATCAGCAGGCGATTCTCATCTTCCGGCAGGGGCGAGATGCGGATAATATACTCCATCAGCCTCGGTTGATCGATAAGGAGGAAAAAAATGACCAGGATCATGAGGAAAAACATGAAAAGAAACTGAAGGACATTTGCCGCCCAGGCACTGGCCTGGTTATAGAGCAGCAAGCCACTTTGTTTAACCAGGTAGGAAAGGGTATCGGAAATCTGTGACGGCTCGAACTTGAAACCGACCTGTTTTAATTGGTCATGGAATTGCAGGATCAGCGGACTTTTTTCAATGAATACCTGGAATTTCAGACCAATTCGACTGTCTCGGCCCCAGCTGTACAAATTGAGTGCTTCATCAGCCAGTGAAAAAACGAAAAAAATGAGGGGGATAAAGACAATGGCGATAATCAGCAGACAGGTGAGCACCGAGGCCAGCTGACAGGGGAGTTTTTTGTTGATAAAGAGATATGTCGGTCGAAAGAGGTTAGTTAAAAGGAAGGACAAAACCAAAATCGACCAGAATGGCCAGAGAATCAGTCCAAAGAAAAAAATCGATATGGCAAATACCAGGAGAAAGTATCTGGTGCTCACAGGGCTTTGCGGTTGCCCGCTTGCCTGATAGGGTTTCTGGGTGTCTCTCATTTGTTGGTTTCTGAAACTGTCCGAGGTTGGTGGGCTAATTGAAATAGTATTGCAATTGTTTCAACTGCTGAGGTATCCTCAATATTTGCATGCACATTGTCCGACAAGGCATGGAACCACCTCATGTTAGCTGAAAAATTATAGATCCTCTCGTGGATTAAGCAAAGAAAAATAAGTGTTGTCGAGGAGATTGGTAGAATGTGGGAAGATCTTGAAGTTGCATTGAAAAAGGTACCAGGGGATAATTTAAAGAAAAAACCGTCGCCCGATAAGCTCGGATTTGGGGTTCACTTTTCAGATTACATGTTCCTTATGCAATGGAGTCGGGAGCATGGCTGGCATGATGCAAAAATCTGTCCCAAAGAAGAATTTCGACTTGATCCGGCGGCTATGGTTTTCCATTACGGTCAAGCAATATTTGAAGGACTCAAGGCGTATCGGGGCAAAGATGATCAATTGTTTCTTTTTCGTCCCAAGGATAATTTTGAACGGATGAACAACTCGGCGGTGCGCATGTGTATGCCGCGGATTCCCGTGGAGAAGATAGTCAATATCCTGAAATCGCTTGTTTATCTAGAAAGAGAGTGGGTGCCGCGAGCCGAGGGTGCAAGCCTGTATATTCGTCCGACGATGATTGCCGTCGAACCGAGGCTTGGGATTAAACCATCGTCGCTCTACTCTTTTTATATAATCATGTCCCCTGTTGGAGCGTATTATGCGGAAGGTTGCAACCCTACCAAGATCTATGTTAGTGATCAATATGTCAGGGCGGCAAAGGGCGGAGTCGGTAATGTAAAAACCGCAGGAAATTATGCGGCATCCCTGTATATGTCTGAAATTGCCAAAAAGGAAGGATGTACGCAGGTTTTGTGGCTGGATGCCTGCGAGCACAAATATGTTGAAGAAGTGGGGGCGAGCAATATCTTTTTCAAAATAGATGGCCAGCTACTCACTCCGCCGCTGGAAGGCTCAATTTTAGGAGGCCTTACCAGGGACTCGGTTATTAAACTTGCCTCCAGTTGGGGGGTGGACGTGGTTGAGCGCAGAATCTCAATAGATGAGGTGCTCATTGCGAATAGAGAGGGCAGACTGCAAGAGGTTTTCGGCACCGGAACAGCGGCTGTTATCTCTCCTGTTGGAGAACTGTTTTTTAAAGATACCAGCCACAAGATACATGACGGACAGACCGGAGAATTATCGTCCAGGCTTTATACTGAGCTGCAAGCCATCCAAAAAGGATTCCAAGATGATCCCTTCAAATGGGTCGTTCGTGTTGGATAATTTTCTGCGATTCTCAGAACGAGGCGGCAGCCTTTCGTGCCACCGATGTCGCCTATCAACTCTTGTTTTTTTTAAAAATCACCCCTTGATTTTTAAAGATGACAGCCTATATTTTGCCCAGTTCGATACACCACCCTGAAAATCGGGCAAAAATCAATTTGGGACTCCTTTTGTTAGCCTGCGAGTCCCTTTTTCCGTAACAAATCATTTGTCTAGTTAGGAGGTAGTAATGAAGATTCGTCCATTGAATGATCGTCTTTTGGTGAAACGCCTTGCAGAAGAGGGAAAAACAGCAGGTGGTATAATCATCCCTGATAGCGCCAAAGAGAAACCGGCGGAGGGAGAGGTCGTTGCTGTTGGACCTGGAAAGTTAAATGACAAAGGTGAAAGAGTTGCCCTTCAGGTTGTTGCCGGAGACAGAGTATTGTTTTCGAAATACGGCGGGACCGAAGTGAAAATTGATGGCGATGACTTTCTCATCATGCGTGAAGACGATATCCTCGGGGTTGTAATTAAGTAATTTCATATACTTCTGAGATTTGCTTTCACTGTAAAATTAATAATTTATAACATCTCGTTGAAAAAGGGAGAATAGAATTATGGCTGGAAAAGAATTAAGATATGGCGTCAAAGCCCGTGAGTCGATCCTCAATGGCGTTAATATACTCGCTAATGCTGTAAAAGTGACCCTCGGCCCAAAAGGCCGTAATGTACTGATCGATAAATCATACGGAGCCCCGACCATCACCAAGGACGGCGTAACCGTCGCCAAGGAAATCGAACTGAAAGACAAGTTCGAGAATATGGGCGCACAGATGGTTAAGGAAGTTGCTTCAAAAACTTCCGATGTTGCGGGCGACGGCACTACAACAGCAACCGTTCTTGCACAGTCGATTTATACCGAAGGTGTAAAGCTTGTTGCCGCCGGCGGCAATCCTATGGAAATCAAACGCGGTATCGATAAAGCAGTCGCGTGTGTTGTTGCTGAATTGGCCAAGATCGCCACTCCAACCAAAGAACAAAAAGAGATCGCTCAGGTTGGCACTATCTCTGCGAACAACGATGAGACCATCGGCAATATCATCGCCGAAGCAATGGATAAGGTTGGCAAAGAAGGCGTTATTACCGTCGAAGAAGCAAAGTCAATGGACACCAGTCTTGATGTTGTGGAAGGCATGCAGTTCGACCGCGGTTACCTCTCGCCCTATTTTGTCACCGATCCTGAGCGGATGGAAGTAACCATGGAAGAGCCTTACATCCTTTTGGTGGAGAAGAAAGTTTCCAGCATGAAGGATCTTCTGCCGGTTCTTGAATCTGTTGCCAAGATGGGTAAAGGTCTTTTTATCGTTGCTGAAGACGTTGACGGTGAGGCTCTTGCCACTCTGGTTGTCAATAAGCTTCGCGGTACCCTCAGTGTGGCTGCTGTTAAAGCGCCTGGTTTTGGTGACCGTCGCAAGGCGATGCTCGAGGATATCGCCGTTCTCACCGGTGGTCAGGTTATTACTGAAGATCTTGGTATTAAACTTGAAAATGTCACCGTCAATGATCTCGGTACCTGTAAGCGTATTGTCGTCGACAAAGACAACACTACGCTTGTTGATGGCGCTGGTGATAAAGAAAAGCTTGCTTCGCGTGTCAAGCAGATCCGTGCCCAGATTGAGGACACCACTTCTGACTATGATCGTGAGAAATTGCAAGAGCGACTTGCCAAACTGATTGGTGGTGTTGCTGTCATCAATGTTGGTGCTGCAACTGAGATTGAGATGAAAGAGAAGAAGGCCCGCGTTGAAGATGCTTTGAATGCGACTCGTGCCGCTGTCGAAGAAGGCGTTGTTCCTGGTGGTGGCGTCGCGTATCTCCGATGCCTCAAAGCCCTTGCCGCACTGGACATGAAAGGTGAGCAAGCGCTTGGGAGAAACATTCTCCTCAGGGCTCTTGAAGAGCCAATTCGTCAGATCGCTAATAATGCCGGTCGTGAAGGTTCTGTCATCGTTGAGCATGTGAAGGGACTCGAAGGCGCAATGGGTTTCAATGCCGCCACCGAAGAGTATGAGAATCTTATCGCAGCTGGTGTTATTGACCCCGCTAAGGTCACCAGAACCGCACTTCAAAATGCTGCCTCTGTAGCCGGTATGCTTCTCACAACCGAGTGTGTGATTGCCGAGATTCCAGAAGAGAATGCTCCTGCCGGCGGTGGAATGCCCCAGGGAATGGGTGGAATGGGCGGAATGGGCGGAATGATGTAAAGTCCAATCGGCAGCTCCCATAATTGCCGAAGTATAGGAAAATATTGGAAGGTTCTGCATTTGCTGGGACCTTCCATTTTTTTATGCAAAACCCTCCGTTTTCATTGAAAAGTGTTGACATGGAAGCATCGATAAGGTATTTATTTTCGCCTCATCCAACGGCGATGTAGCTCAGTTGGTCAGAGCATGCGGCTCATATCCGCAGTGTCCGGGGTTCAAGTCCCTGCATCGCCACCAGAATTGCACTGGCCTTTTAAGGCTTTTATATATAGGGCTCGCTACGGTTTCTTGTAGCGAGCCTTTTTTATTGCTTAGCTATTAGGCTCAGTCAGGTTGAATCTGAATAATCATCCCTAATTGCATCATAAATGTCCTTGATATCAGTAATGAGTTCGTGCTACTTTCAACACTAAAAGCGAGGGTGATTCACTTTTTAATTCATTCATGTGACTTGAGGCTCATGCATAGATTACACTACACTAAGCATCTGTATAAAACACCGAACCGCACTCTTTCATTGCTGGCAAAGATGTTTCCCTCTGTGCTCTTTTATGTGCACCTCATAGGTATTGTCGTGCGATCGAGTAGCGTGGCTAGAAGGGGTAAATATGGGGATGATGATTGGATTGACAGTAGCCTGGATGTGTTGCGACGGCTGGAACTTGCAGGGGTTAAAATAGACATATCGGGTATTGAAAACATTGAGAGTCAGGATGGGCCGGCAGTTTTTATAGGCAATCATATGAGCATGATGGAGACAATGCTTCTGCCCGCCATTATTCAGCCGATTATGCCGGTAACTTTCGTTGTCAAGCAAAGCCTGCTCACTTACCCTGTTTTTAGGCATATAATGCTTTCACGTAATCCTGTTGCCGTCACTAGAACCAATCCTCGACAGGATTTTAAAGTTGTCATGTCCGAAGGGGTCAATAGATTGCGAGACGGGATTTCGGTGATTGTATTTCCTCAGACAACACGATCACATGCATTCGATCCGCAACATATGAGTTCGATCGGAGTGAAGCTGGCTAAAAAAGCCGGGGTCCCTGTTATTCCTGTGGCTTTGAAGACCGATTGCTGGCAAAATGGCTATTGGATTAAGGATTTCGGCAGGCTTGATACCTCCAAGACGGCGTATTATTCCTTTGGTGCGCCAATAAAGGTAGAGGGCAAAGGTGATGAGGAGCAAATCGAAGTCAATGCATATATTACTGGGGCACTGCAAAAATGGGGCATTCCCGATATGCAATGAAGGGTTGCAAGGCTTGATTCCCCCATTTTTACAAACGGGGGAATTGACGGCGACTCACTCTTCTTCTCTCATGGTGGTAGGAGATGGCGGCAGCCTTAGTCGTCATCCTCATCTTCAAGGAATTCGTCTTCTTCCGGATCTATCTCCTCGGTATCTACTTCGTCGTCTTCGGTCAGGCTTTCATCATTTATTTCTTCGCTTTCCACAAAGCTATCGTCTTCACTCACTGAGTTGTCATCTTCCAGGCTGGTTTGCTGTCGAATTGCTTTAGGAATTTTCGATTCCGGCAGGACAAGTTCTGTGATTTTGGCAACCTCTTCTTTCAGGCTCAAATCCTGAAGACAAACTTCACAAGTGGCGGCATGTTGCTCCATGAATGAGACCATGCGGGCCGGAGCCATGGTCTCGTCACGAACACTGAGATACCATGACTTAATCATTTTAATTAATCTTTCGCACTGCATGTAGGGTAAGGATCTAATTTCTTGAATTTTTTAAAAAAAGTGTATGTCGTTTTGACACCATGTCAAAACGACAATAAAACTGGATAGTATAATAAATAGTTGTTTTCAAGGTCAATACTTATTAGTATACTCACTGATTTTTACTGCAAACTTTGGAAGTGGATAGGGCACTGGTGGCTCTCCCGGACTTCAAATCCGGTGTAGCGGGTTAATAGCTCGTTAGGTGGGTTCGATTCCCATGCACTTCCGCCATCTGTCACTCTGCTGCCTGCCTTTTGTGTCTTCTATTCAAAGCTCGGAACGAGCATTGTACTCGAATGCGAGAAGATTGGTATCTGAAAAATTGGCTTTGACGAAATTTTCAAGAATAGGCGATAGTCGGTTGGAAGAGAGTATGCCCTGTTAAGCTCATTTTATCAGTGGGTGACCCATGTCTTGACGCTGTTCTACATATGCTTCGGCAACTTTTCGTGCAATGTTCCTGATGCGCCCTATATATCTGGTTCGTTCGTTGACACTGATGGCCTTCCGGGCGTCAAGTAGATTGAAAGTGTGTGAGCATTTAAGGCAATAATCATAAGCAGGAAGGATCAATTTTTTGTCTATCAGCCTCTGGGCCTCTGCTTCGTATGTGTCAAAAAACATCAAGAGCTTGTCGACATTTGCCTCTTCAAAATTAAATGTAGAAAATTCAACTTCCGCTTGGTGAAAGATCTCTCCATAGGTAATATGCTCGTTCCAGGCAATGTCGTAGACGCTTTCAACCCCTTGAAGGTACATGGCAATACGTTCAAGGCCATAGGTTATCTCAACCGTTGTCGGGTAGAGTTCAATTGAGCCGGCTTGTTGAAAATATGTAAATTGGGTAATTTCCATTCCATCCAACCACACTTCCCATCCAAGGCCGGAGGCTCCAAGGGTCGGCGATTCCCAGTCATCCTCAACAAAGCGGATGTCATGATCCAGCAGGTTAAGTCCGAATCTTTCGAGACTTCCAAGATACAATTCTTGGATGTTCAGAGGAGATGGTTTGATAATAACCTGGTATTGGTAATAGTGTTGCAGACGGTTCGGATTGTTGCCGTATCTGCCATCGGTGGGGCGTCGTGAAGGCTGTGGATATGCCGATTTCCATGGCTCCGGCCCCAATGCCCGGAGCAACGTGGCGGGATGGAAAGTTCCGGCACCGACTTCCATGTCGTAGGGTTGTTGGATAACACATCCCTGTTCTGCCCAATATTGACTCAACTCAAAGATAATATTTTGAAAATTCATAAAAAATTCCCCAGGATAGGCTTTTGACCAAAGAATATAGTTAAATATTTATATAATAATGCGGTATGGTTTCCCGACCTGCAACGATTCCGTAGTATATAATTGGTATCTTGACTTTTGTCTATGGGGTCATCATTGTGTTGGCCTGGAGGGAGTGGAATCGGCATTAAATATTTCAAAAACCGCAGCCCACATAATTGTTCGTCAATCTCATCTTATGCAGACATTTACTGGTTTTCAGCAATCCTCGGAAATATCGCAACTTCTAAAAACGGCAAGTATTATTGCCCTTGTCGGCCTGTCTCCAAAAGAAAATAGACCGAGCAATATGGTTTGTCGTTACCTTATTACTGCCGGATATACGGTGTATCCCATTAATCCAGGGCAGAATGAAGTTCTTGGCATGAAGTGTTACCCGACTCTTGGGGTTTTGCCTTTTTCAATTGATATCATAAATATCTTTAGGAAATCCGAGGAAGTTCTGCCAATTGTCGAGGAAGCACTTACATTGCATCCTCAGCCAAAAGCTATCTGGATGCAGCAGGGTATCAGCAATGAAGAAGCCGCTGTACTTGCAAGAAACATGGGGATTCTGGTGGTTATGGATCGGTGTATAAAAATTGACCACGAAAACTTCATTCGTTGACAGCCGCCCTCGGAAACAATTCCCTTTTCTTCTCACCGGCCTAATCTAATCATGGAACCAAAGATACTCAGCATTCGGGGTGCACGAATGCATAATTTGAAAAACATTGACGTCGACCTGCCACGCAATAGTTTGGTGGTATTTACCGGGATTTCCGGATCCGGCAAATCAACCTTGGCATTTGACACCCTGTATGCTGAGGGCCAACGGCGCTATGTAGAATCGCTTTCGACCTACGCACGACAGTTTCTTGGGCAGATGGATAAGCCCGATGTTGATGCACTGGAGGGGCTATCACCGGCGGTTTCCATCGAACAGAAAACCACAAGTAAAAATCCACGTTCGACAGTGGGTACGATTACCGAAATTTATGATCATTTGCGCCTGCTTTTTGCTCGTTGTGGGCATCCTCATTGTCATCAGTGCGGAAGTGAAATTCAGGCGCAGTCAGCAGAAGACATGGTGAATGCTCTGATGTCGATGCCGGAGGAGACTAAGGTCATCCTTCTAGCCCCACTGGTGACCCAAAGGAAAGGGCGGCATGAACAATTACTCATGAGAGTCCGCAAGGAAGGTTTTGTTCGGGTGCGTATTGATGGAGACATCCTGCACGCAGATGATATTACACCGCTTGAT
Organism: Deltaproteobacteria bacterium; assembly: GCA_031441605.1. Lineage (GTDB taxonomy): Bacteria > Desulfobacterota > Desulfobulbia > Desulfobulbales > Desulfocapsaceae > Desulforhopalus_A. The sequence continues at coordinate 3,129 of JANNQF010000014.1, read as the reverse complement.
AAAAACAAAAAACATTCCATAGAGATCGTTGTTGATAGGCTGGTGATCAAGGAATCTGTTCGTCGACGCTTGGCCGAGTCGGTGAGCACTGCCGTGAAGCTTACTGAAGGCCTCCTTTTAGTCCAGTTTCCTGACAAGCAATCGGAAAAATTGTTCAGTGAATTTGCCGCCTGCCATAAATGCGGGATCTCTATGCCACCCCTTTCCACTCAACTATTTTCATTTAACAATCCGCAAGGAGCGTGTTCCGAATGCAGTGGCCTTGGGGTAAAACAATTTTTTGATCCTGTTCTAATTGTCCCCGATCCACTAAAATCGATCAGTGCTGGGGCAATCGCTCCATGGGGTTGGCGTAAGGAGGAATCGTATACAGGGCATATGCTGGAGTCGGTTGCCAAACATTACGGTGTTTCGCTGGACACGTCTTTTGAGAAGCTGCCTCTCAAGATTCAAGATATTTTCTTATATGGTTCGGGAGTTGAAGAATTACCTTTTCACTATCGTAAAGGTCAAAGGGTTTTGTCGGCTGTCAATCGGTTCGAAGGAGTTATTCCTCAACTGGATAGACGATACCACGAAACCCAGTCGTCCATGATTCGTGAAGAGCTTGGCAAGTACATGAATGAACAAAAATGTACCCTTTGTTCCGGCGCAAGGCTCAAGCCTGAGGCCCTTGCCGTGCGAATTGGAAAATGGTCTATATACGAAATAACCTGCTTATCGATAGAAAAGCTTCTTGAAGAGTTACCGCTTATACCATTGTCAGTTCGCGAAAGGAAAATTGGTGAACCTATTCTCAAGGAAATCGTCGACCGTCTCTCCTTTCTCGAAGATGTTGGTTTGGGATATCTTTCTCTCGAAAGAAGAGCGGGGACGCTCTCCGGTGGAGAAGCGCAGCGTATCAGACTAGCTTCACAGATCGGATCGCGGTTAGCCGGGGTATTATATATACTTGATGAACCAAGTATCGGCCTGCATCAGCGCGACAATCAGAAGCTGATCAATACTCTGCTGGAACTTCGCGATCTGGGTAATAGTGTGATCGTCGTGGAACATGATACCGATACAATTTTGGCGGCTGATCATGTGCTTGATATGGGACCAGGGGCGGGTATTCATGGCGGGAAGGTGGTCTTTAACGGATCGGTTCGAGGTTTGCTGGCCTGCGAGAGCTCGATCACGGGGGCATATCTTTCCGGGCGTTTAGCGATAGAAACTCCAAAGGTAAGACGGCCTGTCCTTGAAGACAGCGGAAAATGGTTGCAGTTGCAACATTGCAATATCAATAATTTGCAAAATTTAACTGTCTCCTTTCCCCTCGGAGTTATTACCTCTGTTACCGGGGTTTCCGGATCAGGAAAGAGCTCTCTAGTAATAGAAACTCTCTACACGCTGGTGAAAGGCGGATTGAATAAAAGGTGCGCAACCTATAGCCAAGATGGAGCATTGTTGACCGGTTTGGAGTGCATCGATAAAATCATTGATATCGACCAAAGTCCGATAGGCAGGACGCCTCGCTCAAATCCTGCAACCTATACGGGTGTTTTTACGCCAATTCGTGAACTTTTCGCGCGTTTACCGGAATCTCGTTCCCGAGGATATAAACTTGGGCGTTTTAGCTTTAACATAAAAGGAGGGCGGTGTGAAGCGTGCGAAGGAGAAGGGGTAAACAAGATAGTCATGCACTTCCTGCCCGATATTTATGTTGAGTGTGACACCTGTAAAGGGAAGCGTTACAACAGCGATACTTTGGAAATTCAGTATCGGGGGAAAAACATTCATGAAATTCTTGCACTGACGGTTGAGGAAGGACTGAACTTTTTCAAGAATGTTCCGGTTATACATGCAAAGCTCCAGACACTTTTTGACGTTGGACTTTCATATATCTCACTTGGACAGTCTTCGGTGACGCTGTCCGGCGGCGAAGCCCAGCGCGTCAAGCTTGCCAAGGAACTCTCCGCGAGGAGCAGCGGGAAAACCATCTATATTCTCGATGAACCAACTACCGGTTTACATCCGGCGGATATTCAGCATTTACTCAATGTTTTGAATCGTCTTGTAGATCAAGGTAATACCGCAGTGATTATTGAGCATAATCTCGACGTAATCAAGACTGCCGACTGGATAATCGATATCGGTCCAGAGGGAGGAGATGGTGGCGGGCAGCTGGTTGCCGTTGGAACACCAGAGTCAATAGCCAATTCCAGAGAATCCTATACAGGGCAATTCCTGGGACAGGTGCTATAATATCACAATGATAAGCCAATAACAGGTTCAGGACTTGATTCCCAGACGGAAGTACGTTCTAATAGCCGCTTGATTTTACTCGAATCACCGATAAACCCCTTTTCAATAACTTTGGAGAATAAAATGACTGAAAAAACACATGAAGAAAACGCACCAAGACCCGAATTTCGCATGCAAAAAATGTATATCAAAGATTTGTCATTCGAAAACCCGAATGCGCCTCAAATATTCACAGCCCAGCAAAAAATGGATCCAAGCGTTGAGGTAAATTTACAGCTCAATAATCACCAGATTGATACTGATCATTGGGAGGTGGTTCTGAAAATTACCGCCAAAGTTTCGTCAAAAGATGAAAACAAAGTACTCTTCATTCTGGAAATTGAACATGCTGCCGTCTTCATGCTGCGAAACATACCGGCAGAGCATATCCAGATGCTCCTCGGTGTCGACTGCCCGACGCTGCTGTTCCCCTTTACCAGGCAGATTGTCAGCCAGGTTTCTGTTGATGGAGGGTATATTCCGTTTCTCATGGAACCGGTTAATTTTATGGCTCTTTTTCAGAATGCCCAAAAAAAGAAAGAAGAGGTAAAGAATTAGAGCGGGCTGACGCCCGCAACCCAAGGGCTATGATCCCCTCCTACAACAGAGGGACTCTTTTTAGTACCCCCTTGAGGGGTATAAGTACCTTGAGACAGATTGATTTCTTGTAAAAAAACAAGAAACCAATCTGTAAGGTACTGATATGCAAATAAGCACTAGTCGATGAACTGGTGTCATGATAGATTCTTTCGAGATTGGGGGATCTGTAATTACTCGACCGATGAGGTCGCCGAACGCCGTTGGCCGCAGACCAGGACGGTGGCAGAGCCGATAAACCGACAA
>JANNQF010000013.1:0-254145 GCA_031441605.1 Deltaproteobacteria bacterium | reverse complement strand
TAATCGACAACTGACAACCCCTCGGATTGACACATCTTCGATTCAGGATGAAGTGGCCAGGGAATTGCTCCATAAATTTAATTCCCAGAACATTGAATTATATCTCAATGATTTCAGCCTTGATACCGGCATCTGCACGGTCGGGGCCCTGGCGATTGACAGGTCAACATTTCCCAGCAAAAGCGAGATAGTCTACACAGCGGGAACAACCCCCAACCCGGAAAAAGCATTGATCCGGGCAATCACCGAGGTGGCGCAACTGGCCGGGGATTTCAATAGCAACTCGAACTATGTTGCCTCCGGCTTACCGAAGCCCCGATCCATGGAAGAGGTGCTGTATCTTACTGATTCTCCAGTAAAGGTGACTGTTGGCGAGATGGCCAATCTGGCTGATAACAATATTCGGGTGGAAATCGACAACTGCGTTGCTGCCCTCAAGAAAATCGGTATGGAAGTGCTCATGATCGATGTGACCCATGACGAATTACTGATTCCAGCCTTATATACCATTGTTCCCGGAGCCCATTTCCGCGAGCGTTCGATGATCAATGATGTTGGGCTCTTTGCCGCAAAACTCCTGGTTGATCTGGTTGCTGATTCAGATATTCTTGAGAAAAAACTCCGGCAAATGAACACCTTGTTGCCGAATGCCTATTATCTAGAGTTTTACCGAGGTCGAAATTTTTCCGCAATGGGTGTTCCCGAGTCGGCCCTGGAGCATTTTGGTCGCGCCCTGGAATTGCAGCCTGAGTCGGAGGATGTGCCGTATATCCTCTCCTATATGGGGAGTTGCCTGAAAGATCTCGGGAGATTTGAGAAAGCCCTAGAGACCCTGTACAAGGGCTTGGCAGCGGATGAGGAACGACCGGATATCCACAACACCCTTGGCGTCTGTTTTTTTAAAACCAGACAATATGATAAAGCCATAAGCCATTTTCACCGGGCGGTTGAATTGAATCCTGCCTCCGGTATTGATTATGCCAATCTTGGGGTAAATTATCATAAAATCGGTCAGAAGGAGTCGGCCATTGAGTTCCTCACCCTCGCCTTGACCCTTGATCCCAGCCTCGATTTTGCCGCTGATCTTCTAGCGGAGATTACCAAGAATTGATCTTTTGTGACTATGGACAAAGCCTTTCTCTCTAAATATCTTCGGAAGATCTTGGTCATTGCCATTTTCTGTTTTGGCGTCACCACAACCGGTTTTGCAGCCGATTCGCCGCAGAACCTAAAGGAACGAGCGAAAAAACTTTACTGGGGGATTGACGGCAACCAGAATTACACCCAGGCCCTGCAGCTTTATCTGCGGGCGGCGGAAGCAGGGGATGCCGAGGCGCAATATATCAGCGGCGGCATGTATCTTAAGGGTCTCGGTGTTGACAAGGATTTCAAGAAGGCCTTCAAACTCCTCTACGAGGCGGCGGAGAACGGCAAGAGCAGCCCCGAATCAGAGCAAATTCTTGGCCAAGCCTTCCTGCTCGGCTCGGCAGTGCCGAAAAATTACGAAAAGGCCCTGCAATGGTACCACCTCGCCGCTGAAAACGGTAACAAGGAGGCGCAAAATGAACTGGGATATATGTATTTTGTCGGCAACGGTGTTGAACAGGATGTGGAAAAAGGCGGCACATTTTTCATAAAAGCGGCGTATAACGGCATGGCCATTGCCCAGTATAATGTCGGAATAATGTACTTTACCGGCAAAGGGGTCAAGACAACCGACCTGGAAAAATCCTATGCATGGCTCAATGTTGCGGCTGCCAATGGTCATCTGCCGGCCAAGGCAGCGAGGAATTATCTTGAAACTATCCTGTCGAAAAATGAACTGGCTGCGGCGCAGAACTATTCAGCAGAATTAATGAAAACCATTATCCCCTAGCGATTTTCACCACGCGCCACAAACCTTGCTGAGGTTGCTGTTCCTAATGTTGTTGGCTGAAATTCGTACTTTCCACCTCCCCCAGAGAGGTCTCTAATCTTTCTTTGATTATTGATTATACCGCACATTTGAGGTATTGAATCTGCGAGATCTGTGGTGCTACAAGAGCATCTTTTACCTCGGAGAGTTTAAGAAAGGTCGGTTGCATGTCGGAAAAAAAAATCTATCTGCTGCGCCATGGCGATACCGGCAGGCAAGGCTGCTATATCGGCAGTACGGATGCGCCTCTATCGGCAACCGGGCAACAACAGGTTCGCGATAGCGCCAGGGCATTGCGGGGAAAAAAAATAGAGCAAATATTTTGCAGCCCCATGCTTCGTTGCCGGCAAACATATGCACAGCTTGATTTGCCAATTCCTTACCAGGTGCATGAACTCTTGCGAGAAGTGGATTTCGGCCGTTGGGAAGGAAAAACCTTTGCCGAAATTGTCGCAGACGATGCCGAGGCCGTGGCTGCCTGGACCAACGATCCGGCACATTTTTGTTTTCCGGGCGGTGAGGCTTTGGTCGATTTTCACAAGAGAGTAGCGGCGATTATGAAGATCCTTAATGAAGAAAACAATAAACATATCCTGCTGGTAACGCACGGCGGCATTATCCGCCATCTTCTCTGCCTCTGTCTGGGAATCCCTCTTGATAAATATCTTGTATTTGATGTGCAACCGGGCAGTTATTCCTCTCTACTTCTCTACCCCGACGGCGGTGTTCTCACCGGCATGAACCTACGAGGCTGAGGCGATGGCAAGGCTGATACTCATAACCGGGGGCGCAAGGAGCGGCAAGAGCTCGCATGCCCTGGAACTTGCTGAAAACCTTGGCAGCAAGCGGCTTTTTGTTGCAACCTGCCCAAGCATTGACGGGGAAATGACCGAGCGGGTCAGGCGGCATAAGGAAGAGCGGCAGGGCAGAGGCTGGACCACCGTCGAATGCGAGACCGAGTTGGCAACCTTGTTTCCTGAGCAGGTAAGCGAATTTGATGTGGTTTTGCTGGATTGTATCACCCTTTGGGTAAACAACATTCTCTATAAACATGACCGTTTCGGGACCATCATCGATGACCGTCTGATCGGCCAATTGTGCAGGGAATGGCTTGATAAAACAGTAGATTATTCAGGGACGGTGGTCTGCGTCACCAATGAGGTGGGACTTGGCATCGTGCCGGATAACGCCTTGGCACGTAAATATCGCGATCTGGTTGGTACCTGTAATCAGATCATCGGAAAAAGGGCGGATGAGGTTATTCTCGTCAGTTGTGGAATTCCTCTTTATTTAAAAAACTGAAATAATCACCTCTTGAACAAGGAACAGGACAATACCCTATGAGTCTTTTAGAACGTACAGTTGAAAAAATCTTTCCGCAGGACAGTACCAGTCGCGAAGCCGCCAAAAATCGTCTCGACAACCTGGCTCTACCGCACTGGTCCCTCGGTGATTTGATGGATCTGGCAATTGACATCGCCGGAATGACCGGGACGATTACCCCGGAGGTAAAGCGCAAGGCCATCGTCACCATGGCCGGCGATCACGGCGTGGTTGCCGAAAATGTCAGCAAGTACCCGCAGGAAGTGACACCGCAGATGGTTTATAACTTTGTCCGAGGGGGCGCTGGTATCAATGCTCTTGCCGGACAGGCCGGGGCGGAGATCTTCGTGGTTGATATGGGCGTTGCCGCCGATCTCCGGGAACTGGCGGATGCCAAAAAAATTATCAACAAAAAGGTGGGTCTCGGCACCGACAATATTGCCGTTGGTCCGGCGATGAGCAAGGCCATGGCCAAACGGGCGATAGAATCGGGTATCGACATAGCCAATGACCTGGCGCAACGCTTTGACCTTTTTGGCACCGGCGACATGGGCATCGGCAATACCACGCCGTCAACCGCCATTGCCGCCGTTTGCACCGGCAAAAGTGTTGAAGAATTGACCGGCCGGGGCACCGGCCTGGATGATGCGCAACTGAGCCATAAAATTTCCGTCATCAAACGGGCACTTGAGGTAAATAAACCTGATCCAAAAGATGGCATTGATATCCTCGCCAAGGTCGGTGGCTTTGAAATCGGCGGCATTGCCGGGCTGATCCTCGGTGCCGCCGCCAACCGAAAACCGGTGCTGGTCGATGGTTTCATCTCTACCGCCGCGGCGCTGATCGCCTACAAGATCGAGCCTTTTGTTAAAGATTATCTGATTTTCTCGCACCGTTCGGTCGAACCGGGACACAAGGCAATGCAGGAAGCACTCGGCTGTAAGAAACCTTTGCTTGATCTCAATTTCCGTTTGGGAGAGGGCACCGGTGCGGCGGTCGCCATGAATCTCGTGGCCGGGGCAGTGGCCATCCTCACCCAAGTGGCGACCTTTGCCGAGGCCTCGGTGGCAATGGCCGACAAGTGATCAGTCGGGGATTGTGTCCATGAACTCCGGCGGCAACACCTTTATGGTCCTGGCAGTCAGGTTTTGTACGGCGATGCGCTTTCTCACCCTTATCCCGATATCCTGGCGGGCCGAGGAAAATTCGCGCCACTTCGCCAAGTCCTTGGCGTTTTTTGCCGCGGTCGGCATGGTTATCGGCGGTATCGGCACCTGCGGTATTTTCTTTTTAAGCAAGGGCTTCCCGCAACCGGTGGTCATCGCCATGGGTCTTGCCTACCTTGCCTTTATCTCCGGCTGTCTCCATCTTGACGGCCTCTCCGACAGCGCCGACGGCCTTCTCAGTTCCCGGCCGAGAGAGGCCTGCTTGAAAATCATGAAGGACAGCAGGGCCGGGGCGATGGGCATTGTCGTGGTGCTCCTGGTGCTTTTGACGAAATATGCCGCACTCAGCGCGATGCCGAAAGAAACCCTTTTGCCGGCATTTTTTCTCATGCCTCTGGCCGGTCGTTGCGCCATCCTTCTGACCATGGCGAGTTTACCCTATGCCAGAGCCGAAGGGGGACTCGGCCAGCTGTTCTATTCCGGCAACAGTAAAAAAGCGGCGGCCATCGGCTTTGCGCTTCTCCTCTTTTGTCTTCTTTTCCTCGCACCTGACCAGGTCTTGCCAGTTCTTATCGGCTTTCTCCTTGTTACGTACTTGTTCAATAGGTGGTGCAAGGCAAAACTCGGAGGGGCAACAGGCGACACCCTGGGCGCCGTCTGCGAACTCACCGAAATGATTGTGGCCGTTTCCTTGACTGCGTCCTTTCCTCCCTTTTTCCAGTAATGACTTGAATATTATGCAAAGTTTTGAACATGGTGGAAATATCCATAAGGTGCTCCGAGAAGCGGCAAATGGTCATGGAGAGATCCTTGATTTCAGCGCCAATATCAATCCGATCGGCCCCCCAGAATGGTTTCGCCCGCTGATCAGCAGTCACTTACAGAACCTTATTCACTATCCCGACCCAGAGAATATCGAGTTCATCAAGGCGATTTCCGAACATACCGGCGTCGCCGGGGAGCGGATCGTCGTCGGAAACGGGACAACCGAGCTGTTGTATCTTATTACCCGGGTACTCCCAGCGCAGCGGGCACTTATCCCGGTTCCTTCTTATGTTGATTATGTCCGGGCGGCAAAGCTCGGGGGCTTGGCGGTTACCACCTTTTCCATGCCGGAATCGCTTGATTTTGCCCTTGATTGTGGAGCTCTTGCGGCGGAAATCCGCCCCGGCGATCTGGTGATCATCGCCACGCCCAATAATCCAACGGGAAGTGTCGTCGACCGGGATACCCTGCTGGCCCTTATCAAGGATTGCCCGGAAAGTTATTTCCTCATCGACGAGGCCTTTCTTGATTTCCAGGAAGGCGGACAATCGTTTGCCGATACGGCGGCCAATGTCCTGACGCTTAACTCCATGACCAAGTTTTACGGGGTTCCCGGACTGCGTATCGGCTATGCAATTCTCCCTTTGTCGCTCGCCCGGATGGTTCGGGATAATTTGCCACCCTGGACGGTGAACACTCTTGCCCAGGAATTCGGGGCCATGGCCCTCAGGGATCCTGCCTATCAAAAAAAGACCCGAGAGGTGTGCCGCGAGCTGCGGCAGGAATTGCAACAAGAACTTGCGGCAATTCCCCAGTTGAAGATATATCCGGCTGCCGCCAATTATCTGTTTGTAAAAATTTTAGACGGCGGCAAGGCCGCAGATCTCGCTACGTTCTGCCTGGAACACGGGATCATGATCCGCATCTGTGCCAACTATACCGGCCTGGGGGATTCCTTTTTTCGTATCGCCGTGCGCAGCAGAAAAGAAAATGAGCAGCTTCTTGCGGTATTCCATGCCTATTTCCCCGGTAAAAAAGGCAAGATTACCGCGAAAAAGAAGGCCAAATCGATCATGTTCCAGGGAACATGCTCCGATGCGGGAAAATCCATTCTTACCGCCGCATTATGTCGCATTCTTTATCAGGACGGACTGCGCGTCGCCCCCTTCAAGGCGCAGAATATGTCGCTCAACTCCTTTGTCACCCGCCAGGGCCACGAGATAGGCCGGGCCCAGGTGGTACAGGCGCAGGCGGCAAGACTTGATCCCGACAGCCGGATGAATCCCGTACTCCTTAAACCGAATTCCGATACCGGCAGCCAGGTTATTGTCTGCGGCAAGCCGGTCGGCAACATGTCGGTTCTTGAGTATAACGCTTATAAACCCCAGGTGTGGGAATCAGTCTGCAAAAGCTATGATTCACTTGCCTCCGAATATGATGTCGTGGTCCTTGAAGGTGCCGGCTCCCCCGGGGAAGTGAATCTCAAGGCCGACGATATCGTCAATATGAAAATGGCCAGGTACGCCGAGGCGCCGGTTATTCTCGTCGGCGACATCGACCGCGGCGGGGTGTATGCGTCGTTTGTCGGCATAATGGAGGTCCTTGCCGAGTGGGAACGGCAGCTCGTGGCGGGCTTTGTGGTAAACAAGTTCCGCGGTCAGGCCTCGCTCCTGGCTGCCGCCCATTCCTATGTGCAACTGCATACCGGAAAAGCTGTTATCGGTGTGGTTCCCTATCTGCATAACCTCGGTCTGCCGGAAGAAGATTCGGTTTCCTTTAAAAAGGGCAGTTTCAATCGGCAGCGGGCAGGGGAGGGCGTGGAGATTGTCGTTATCAGTCTGCCGCATATCTCCAATTTCACCGATGTTGAACCTTTTCTTGATGAACCTGATGTATCTGTTCGGATTGTCGACAAAGTCACAGAAATTGGGAATCCCCGGGCCATCATCCTGCCCGGATCAAAAAATGTTATCCACGATCTTCATTTTCTGAACTCCGGGGGTTTTGTTGAAAAACTTGCCGAGTGTCGCAGCAATGGCTGCGAAATTGTCGGCATATGCGGCGGCTATCAGATGCTCGGCCAAGCCATCAAGGACCCCTATGGTATTGAATCGACGGATGGCCAATTGCTAGGTCTTGGCTATTTACCGATGGAAACGATCATCGAGCGGGATAAAAACCTGACCAGAAAAATGGGGACACATTCCCTGTCCGGCAAGACGGTTTTCGGCTATGAGATTCATCACGGGATTTCCTCCATCCCCTCTGATCCTTTACTCTTGTTTACCGACGGGACAACCTGCGGTCTTGCCGGACCAGGGGGGCAGATCTGGGGCAGTTATCTGCACGGGATCTTCGACAGCGATGAATTCCGGCGTTGGTTTATCGACCGGTTGCGGACATCGGCTGGTTTACAGCCGATCGGCAGAATTCTCGCCCCCTATGATCTCGAAAGTGCCTTTGAACGATTAGCTGGCCAGGTACGGCAAAGTGTCGATATGGAGCATTTGTATCGTCTTCTGAAAATTTGATTTTGTTACAGATCGCCACAACCTGAAATCATGACCTATCTTTTGCAAGTGTTATCGGCAGTTGTTCTCGACCTTCTGCTGGGAGATCCTGCCTGGCTGCCGCATCCGGTGCGCGGCATTGGCAGATTATGCCGATGGAGTGAAAAGCTCACGCGATTTCTCTTTTCTAACCTTTATCTTGCTGGATTGATAACCGTTTTTATAGTACAGACAGGCACCGCTGCCGGCGTTTTGCTGCTGTTGCAGGCTGCAACCGCCATTGCGCCGTTTCTTGGGGCAGCAATGGCGGTAATTCTCCTCTACACCACCATTGCCACCAGAGATCTGTTGCGCCATGGCAATGCGGTATATGCACAGCTTGGGTCAAGCGGTACCCTTGAAGGAGCAAGACAGGCTGTCGCCATGATAGTTGGGCGCGACACCAGGGATTTATCGCAGGCAGGGATCGCCCGAGCCTGCATCGAGACGGTTGCCGAAAATATGGTCGATGGCGTCACCGCCCCGCTTTTTTGGGCCGTCATAGCAAGCTTTGCTGCGCCATTTGTCGGCTTGAGCCCGATCAGCTGTTCGGCCCTCGGGGCCTTTTTATATAAGGCCGTCAATACCATGGATTCGATGATCGGTTATAAAAATGAAAAATATCTGATGTTTGGCAGAGCTGCCGCAAAACTCGACGATGCGGTGAATTTTCTTCCTGCGCGAATCAGTGGTTTGTGCGTAATTGTGGCTGCATTTTTTCTGAAATTGGATTACAGGGGGGCGGCGAGGATTTTTTGCCGTGACCGGCTGAACCATTCAAGCCCCAATGCCGGTCATACCGAGGCGGCAACGGCCGGGGCACTTGGGCTGCGATTAGGAGGACCATCGTCCTATTTCGGTAAAATCGTTGAAAAACCGTATCTTGGCGACGGTGTGCGCGAACCGGTCGCCGAAGATATACAAAAAACAAATCGTCTCATGCTGGTTGGGACAGCAATATTTGTAGTATTATTGGTCGGATTACGGCTCATGGTTGTATAACGAGCCGAGAAAAAACATCATTTAATCATCAAGGGAGAACTCCATATGGAACGGACATTTGCAATTATCAAACCCAACGCCTTTGCCGATGGCAACAGCGGAAAAATCATCAGCCGCATCTATCAGGAAGGTTTCACCATCGTCGGCTTGAAAAAGCTCTATCTCAGCAAAGTCGAGGCGGAAGGCTTTTATTATGTGCATAAAATCAGACCGTTTTTCGGCGAATTGACCGAGTTTATGTCCAGCGGCCCCTGTATCGCCATGGTCCTCGAGGCCGACAATGCCATCCAGAAATGGCGGGATCTCATGGGGACAACCAATCCTGCCCAGGCCGCCGAAGGCACCCTGCGCAAGGAATTCGGCAAATCCCTTGGCGAAAATGCTACCCATGGCTCTGACGCAGCGGAAACGGCGGCGTTCGAGATCGGCTATTTCTTTGCCGGGATGGAACTGCTGTAATTTTAAATAGTACTCGTTTCAGGCGCCGAAGCACTGTGTATCTGAAACGAGTATCCTGATGGGTTAAGCCCAAACTGCCGATTTTTCTATGAGCGATTTTTTGAGACTAAACCGGTTTGATGCAACCCGCGGTTGTGAGATCTATGGTGTAACCATCGCATTTAAACAACTTTTGGTTGTCACGTCAGTACGCCAATTGCTTATAAATGTTAATCAGTGAGTCAAACGTCATTGCAGATAGTTCAGTTCTCTGAATGCATTTCTTACTGCGTCTTTAAATTTTCGATAGGATGGCAAAATCTGCAAGCTGTCCAACGAAATTTTCTGTCCAATAGGCGAATATAACTCAGAAATGGCTAAATCCTGACGTCGACGCCTAGGCAAACCTTGCCTAGCTATTCTAATGGCATCTTCTATCCGTTCTTTGGGGTTATTGTAGACTTCGGCAAATCTATCAATACCAAGCTCCGCATCGGTTTTATCCGTACCAATTTCTGCTTTGAGAAGTTCTTTATCTGACAACATCCATGCCTCGGTCATCATTACAGGTACTATTGCAACCAGAGTTTTGCAAAATTTGCTCCCTTCTGTGCCATAAACGACCGAAAACGCAGGATTGATTTTATTATTAAAAGTGTTTGTATCCGTTGGATCATCAGCATCGCAATGGACGCAGAGAATCATAATCCCATTTTTTTCAGCTTCTTCTGCATATTGTTTTACCACTTCAACAAACACGCCACTTTTTTTTTCAATTTTTTGGATTGGTAAGACTTCAATCTGACCGTCACATTCAAACGCAACGGCCTCAAAAGAGCGCTGAATAATACTTTCTAAGAAACGAACATCGGTGGCACCTTCTGTGGTAAACCCTATTATGATTTGTTTATTCATTGACTGCTTTAATTGCGTTTTCACTGTCGGCAGTGGATAGATATTTAGTCACTTCTGATAAGGTAAGCTTATGCTCTGGTTTCGAAACAGGGAAAAGTGACATTTGATTAGGGTCCGCAGCTGCTGTCACTGGACTCATCCTGGATATTTTTATTTTGATTCTCTTATTCTCAATGTCAGTTATAAGGGAGTGAAGTTTTGATAACCACACACTGACATTAGGGTTATTTTTCGATTGAAGCAACTGGCTCAACAACACAGGAGAGTGAGTATTGACAATAACTTGTCGTAACGGATCATCAGGATATGTGAAATCGATGCTCAAGTCCGTTAGCAACTGTGCCATGGCCTTCATGCGAAATGGGTGTATGCCATTTTCAGGCTCCTCAAAACACAGTAAACCAGTATGCTTATCGTCATATTGGAGGATACAAAGCGCTAGCAGGCGTAATGTACCCTCAGAGAGAACTCTTGATGAAAACTCTTTGCCATCTTCCTCCTTTACTTTGATAATGAATTGGCGATTCACTTTGTCATCGTAAACATTTACTTCTGTGAAATTTGGCAAAAAGCTATTGAGCTTTCTCGAAATTTCTTTGAGGTTATATTGATCAGCTTGTTTGATCCGATACAACGCTGCTGCCAAGTTCTTGCCGCTTGGCGTGATTGTGTCGCGCGCCCCAACATCTTGCCGAGTTGGCTCCCGCAGTGATTCAGGGCTCAATTGTAAAAACTTCCAGCTCCTCATCTCTTCCTTGGCTGCAAATGCATGGGGGAAATCTACTGAATTGATACCGCCTAAGACAGTTTGAGAAACTGCATTTGCAGGTGTTGCTTTGCCACCCTGTTTGCCATCCTGCCGAATTTTAATTGTTGTAATTCCATTTTGTTCTATGGTTTGAATAAAAGGTATTTTCGAACCGCCTGCTCTTTGAGTTTTCCAAAGAGGCTTAGCATTTTTCAAAATGCCTTTAACCAATTTATCATCTTCGGAATTAATCTTCTCGAGACTTTCATATTTTACAACCAAATCATCAAAACCCAATTCATTTGGCCTCCTTACAATTGAAAGTCTGTATTGTAAACGCGTATTATTTAACTTGGCTTTACCCCCCCAATTATCTTTTACATGGCGATTGACCAACATTTCTACAGTAAAATCCATTTCCAGAGCGTACAAGTTCTCGCTGTACTGGGTAAACAGTTCACTAGGATTCCCGCGTTGCTCACTGAAAGCAGTCTTCAGATCAGTTTCGGCTAAACGTGAAAGCAATTGCAGTGCATCAAATAGGTTACTTTTACCGGAAGCATTTGCTCCAGCCACAATCGTCAGTGGTGTAAAGGTCATTTCGAAATCATGAAACGATTTGAAGCCGTTGATTTTTATGCGGGTTATCATATTACTTGCCTTTGTTGATCAGTTGTCAGTCCTATGTTGGCTTCCTTGCAACTCGAGTTTTATGAGCCTTGACCCTTGAAAATATTGATTATTTATAGACGATTGAGCGATTCAATTTACAATAATTTCTAAAAAATAGCCAAGTTATCCTGATTTAAAAACGTACGCCTTGGCGCAAACGGCTCACAGGGTAAAAACTAGACAGGTTTATTTAATGCAGTCAATATATTTCCAAACGTTCTGGACTGGTCAATAGGAAATATCATGACTTTGGAACGATGCAACTCACGGATTTTGTCCTGTGTGATTTGTTGGACTTAAGTATCATGTCCCTCGGACTGCGCAAATCATACCATCACAAGCGGGGTATCTGACTAACACCTTCTTTGATACTCTTGGCAAGCCGATTCTTTCCGCTTCTCTGTCAGTCGCAGAGCCCGGCGGGCCATTGCCTCCCGGTTTCTCCGACGATCCTCATCCGTGACCAGATCCAGCGGCAGCACCGCCACCGGACGCTTGTTCTCATCCAGGGCGACGAAGGTCAGATATGCCGAGGCGAGGTGAGTAACAGTACCGGACATCAGGTCTTCGGTTTCAACTCTAACCCCGATTTCCATTGAGGTAGTGCCAACCATGTTGACGCTGGCCTTGACTGTCACAAGGTTGCCGATGAATGACGGTTTGTGGAAGTCAAGCCGATCGATGGAGGCAGTGACGCAGATCTTCCTGGTATGCCGGACGGCCACCACACCGGCGGCGTTATCGATTTCCTTCATAATGACGCCACCATGTACAATGCCCGCCGGGTTGGCATCCCCGGGAAGCATGACCTTGGAAATGATAACGCTGGAATTACTGGAGCCCCTTGTGCCCTGCATAGATCTTTCCTCTCAATAAATGTGAAAATTGAGCAATATTCTGAAATTATATAACTATTTTGAAATGTTAACGAATGCAACCTGTCGGGTGCTTTGCCGCTAACGGCAATCTTCAACTTTAGGTGAGGCTGATTTACAACGTGAAGATTCCAAAAGAGAATAACCGATGGAGGGAAAAGCAAATAGAAGATTATACGCCCTGACAATTTTTTTTGGACATGGGATCTACTGATTGAACGACCCTAATTTTGCATTTGAGAATTCTGTTTGACGCAATCATGAATAATCATTATGATTAATTATGATTTAAAAGTATCCAAAGGAGTAATCACTATGGCTCAAACAGAAACCAAAGTATTAACCGCGCACATTCCCCTGCCGCTTGCTGAAAAGATCGATCAAATGGCCGCTCGGCTTGATCGGTCGCGCGGTTGGATAATGAAGCAGGCATTGTCAGCCTGGATTGATCAAGAAGAAGAGCGAAATCGGCTGACACGGGAGGCGCTTGCTGACGTAGATGCAGGCCGTGTCATTGACCATCAGTCAGTACAGGCATGGGCCGATAGCCTCAGTACTGACGATCCGTTGCCTGTACCGCGCTGATGGAACTGAAATGGACCAGTAAGGCTCTCTCCGATTTGGCGCGACTGTATGAGTTTCTGGCATCAGTAAATCAACCTGCTGCTGCCCGTGCAGTGCAGTCGCTGACTAAGGCGCCGACTGCATTGTTAATTAACCCACGCATTGGGGAGCAACTGTTTGAATTGGAACCGCGCGAGATACGGAGGATTCTTGTTGGGAATTATGAAATGCAATATGAGATTCAGGAATCCACTCTCTATGTGCTGCTATTGTGGCACACGCGTGAAAATCGGTAGCTAAGCGGTCTAAATCCCGGTTTGTTGCAATATCCTATTCGTTTCTGGTCACCACACACTCCAACTGACCTTCATGGAGAAGAACATGAAGTTCTTCCCCGACCTGAGCGTCTCTTGCCCGCGACACCACGCGCCAGCCGCTATCCTCCGGAAGCTTTTTGCGAACGATTGCATAGCCTCTCGCCAGTGTGGCCAGCGGGCTGACGCCGTGCAAAAGAGAAGCCTGCTCTGCCAGCGCCGCTTGCTTTTTTTCCAAGGTGCGCTGCATATGATTTTTCAGTTGCATGACGAGCATATGAATGCGTTGCCCCTGTGCTTCGATGCGGGTTGAGGGAATTTCTTTCTGCAAAGCACGGTTAAGCAACTGATATTTTTGTTCTCTTTCTTGAAGGTAGCCGATCATCGCCTGCAGCAGATGCGATTTTCCGAGATGTAAACGGAACTCGAAGCCGTTGAAAACATTGCGCATATCCCCGAGCATCTTTTTATGATGTTCCAATTGCTGCTCGATAAAACGGAGTTTCCGCTCAATCCGCAGCTGCAAACTGGCCCGCAAAGAACGAATATGCTGGCGCAGCATCACCGCGTCGGGAACCAGTTTTTCCGCGGCCCCGGTGGGGGTTGGACAGCGGAAATCGGCGCAGAAATCGGCAATGGTGAAATCGACTTCATGACCTATGCCGGTTACCACCGGCAATTTTGACCGATGGATGGCCTCGGCGACAATCTCCTCATTGAAGGCCCACAGGTCTTCGATGGAACCGCCGCCCCGACAGAGGACGATAATATCGGCACCGGCAATCCATTGGGCCAGGTCTATGGCCTTGGCGATTTCGGCGGCCGCAGTTTTTCCTTGAACCTTCACCGGCAAAATCTGAATATGCACCGGTGACTTTCTGTTGCCGACGATCTTTAGAAAATCCTGAATGGCCGCGCCGGTAGGCGATGAGATAACGATTATTTTCCCGGGGTAAGGGGGTAAGGGCTTTTTAAACTCGGCGGCAAAATAACCCTTGTCCGCAAGCTTTCGTTTCAGTTGTTCAAATTCCCGCAATAATTTGCCGATGCCGTAGAGTTCAATGCTGTCGACCATGATCTGGTATTCCCCGCGGGGTTCATACACGGAGATTCTGCCGAACACAACTACCTGTTGCCCATCCTGCAAAGTAAGGTCAACGAACCTTTTCTGTTGCTTGAAAAGCACGGCGCGGATCTGGGCGCCGGCATCCTTCAAGGTAAAATAGCAGTGGCCGGAGAAGGGGATTTTCAGGTTGGAGATCTCGCCGCAGATTCTCACAAAGCGGTATTGGGTTTCGAGGATATCTTTCAGGGCCGCGGTGAACTGGCTGACCGTAAGGATTGCCTCTTTATTTAGGGTATTCATCATCGACACAGGAGGAATTTGCAGCTTGGCTGAACCGGCTGATTACGCATAGACAGACATACCGGTATATATTATATTGTCCCGTCTATGTCCTGTCATTTATTAACAAAATAAGTTTTGAGTTCAAGGAGGAATATCGCATGGCCAGTGAAAGTGCGTTCAATAAACGTCTTGCTGCCGAAACCACGATCGATAAGGTCGAGGGATTGTTGGAACATTTCAATCTGCCCCCGAAGGTCATCAGCTTTATCCGCGGGCATTTGAGAATTATTCAAATTGCCGTCGCTGTCGTTGTTGCGGCAATTGTTTTTACCTCGCTGTATGGCTCCTACCGGGAAAGGCAGAGGGAGGAGGCGTCTTCGGCACTGGCAAAAGCCATGAAGCAAACCCAAGACGGGCAGGTCGAGGCACTGCGCAAGGTATCCGAGGAGTACGGCAGCACCTCATCGGCACTCTGGGCCAAGGTCGAAATTGCCCATCTTGCTATGCAAAGTGGTTCCTTTAGCGATGCGGGTGACAAATACCGGAAGATCCTAACGGAGATCGATAAAACCAATCCCCTCTATCCCTTGGTACTGTTTGCTTTGGCCCAGGCGCTGGAAGCCGATAAAAAATTTCCGGATGCCACAAAAGAATATGACACCCTGAAAGGCTTCAAGGGCTATGAGCAGATAGCCTACACCGGTATGGGAAGACTTGAGGAAGTGCAGGGTAATATTGACAAGGCCATTGCCGTCTACAATAATTTTCTCCTGAGCATCGGCGATGACCCTTCTTTTGCCCAGGCAAAGGAGCAAATCGACGGAAAAATCGCTCGACTAAAAGCCCGCCTGTAAATGAGAAAGGTGAGGATGGAGATGATAATCATAAAATCGCCTGCAGAAATGCAGGCCCAGGCGCTTGCCTGGAGACATGAGGGCCTGAAAATCGCCCTCGTTCCCACCATGGGGTGCCTGCATGCCGGGCATCTCTCTCTGATGCGGCAGGCAATTGAAAATGCCGACAGGGTTGTTGTCAGCCTCTTTGTCAATCCCAGGCAATTTGGCCCAAACGAGGATTTCGATGCCTATCCCAGGCAATTCCAGGCCGATTGCGATCTTTGCACGCAAGAGGGGGTTCACGTAATCTTTTGTCCTGAAGCAAAAGACATGTACCCTGAAGGCTTTCAAACGACGGTCAGCGTCAAAACGCTTGCCCAGGGGATGTGCGGTGCCGACAGGCCCGGCCACTTTGACGGCGTCGCCACGGTGGTGAGTAAACTCCTGCATCTCACCATGCCGGACCTGGCCATATTCGGTGAAAAGGATTTTCAACAGTTGGCGATTATCAGGCAAATGGTGCGGGATCTGGCTTTACCCGTGAAAATTCTTGGGGCACCCATTGTCCGTGAAGATGATGGCTTGGCCATGAGTTCCCGCAATAAATACCTCGTCGGTGCAATGCGCTCCCAGGCCCTCTGTTTATATAAATCAATTCAGAACGCGCAGAAAACCGTAGGGCGCACGGCACAGGCTGTTCCTGCCGATATAATTGTCGAGGCAACCAAGAAGAATGTTGCCGAGGCCGGAGGTAAGCTTGAGTACGCGGTGGTGGTCAATGAACATTCACTGCAGCCGGAAACCTTGGTTGGCAGCAGCAGCGTCTTGGCGATCGCCGTAAAGATAGGCGGGGTCGTTCGTCTTATTGATAACGCTAAGCTGTTACCAGTAAAATAATCAAATACGGTCCTCCCTTTCCCGGGAGGACCGCTCAATACAAAATTGCCCGTTGCGAGGTTGAACAGGCAGAATTCAGGGAGTTTGCTATGCCGGGATATGAAATATTCGGAGAAGAGGAAAAAAAAGAGATCATGGACGTCCTCGACACGGGCGTTCTCTTTCGCTACGAATTCATTGATCAACGCAAAGGCGTGTTCAAGGTCCGTGAATTTGAAGAGAATTTTGCCAAGTATTGCGGAGCCGGGCATGCCCAGGCGGTTACCTCCGGAACCACCGCCCTTAAGGTTGCCCTTACCGCCTTGGGTATCGGACCGGGTGACGAGGTCATTACCCAAGGCTTCACCTTTGTGGCCACCTGGGAGGCGATTCTTGAAGTTGGGGCGGTCCCTGTCTTTACGGAGGTCGATGCCACCCTCAATATGGATCCCATCGATCTGCAAAAGAAAATAACCGCCAAAACCAAGTGCATTATTCCTGTGCATATGCTCGGAGCCCAGGCAAGAATAGCGGAGATCATTGCAATAGCCGCGAAGCTCAATATCCCGGTCCTGGAAGATACCGCCCAGGCTACCGGTGCCCGGATCCAGGGAAAACATCTTGGAACCTTTGGTAAATGCGGAACATTTTCGTTTGATTCGGTAAAGACGCTGACCACCGGCGAAGGGGGTATGGTCATTACCGACGATGAAGAGCTGTGGCGCTCGATGTCCGAGTACCACGATCACGGCCATGATCATAAGGTGAATCCCGGCGGCAGAGGCGGGGAGGGGAGACGTTTTATCGGTTCCAACTTCCGCATGATGGAACTGCAGGGAGCAATAGGCTTGGCGCAACTGGCTAAACTCGATGCAATGATTGTCGCCCAACAAAAGAACAAAACAGTTCTCAAAGAAGCAGTCTCAGCAATTCCTGGGGTGACATTCAGGCAACTTGTTGATACGCAAGGGGATTCCGCCACCCACCTGGCGTTCATCCTGCAGGATCGGGAACACTGCCAAAGGGTCAATGGATCTTTACGGAAAGATGGCCTTGGGGCGGTGAATTTTTCTGAGAACACCTGGCACTATTTTCCCAAGTGGGAGCATTTACTGGGGGGCAAGAGCCTCACCCGCTCCGGGTTTCCATTTAATGAACCCGGCGGCAATAAAAGAATCGTTTACGACCCAAAGGCATTGCCGCAATCTGCTGCTCTTCTCGAACGTACTCTGGTGTGTCCGGTTTCAATCAAAATGGCTGAGGAGAAACTTCAGCAGATGTGCCGGGCTTTGCAGAGTGCTGCACGGATTTGATGAAGGAACCTCACGGCAATACTGCATAAATATGCAGTATTGCCGTGCTTATAGGTAGAATTTGCTTCTATCAGGAGGCTATGGAGGGAGAAAGAGGCTTGTAATTGAAGAACGGCATAAGCGCTTCGCTTGCCGCTTTTGATTTTGCGGCAACTTTATCAAGAACTGTATGTGTACCTCTTTTTTTCATCTCGACAATTTCCCAACTCTCGGGCGAGGCGGCGATAGCTTGCATTAAGCCAAGATGTTGGGCATGACCAGCCTTATATGTCTCGACGTGACCAAGAACCGGACACCCCAAAAGAGCAAGATCACCAACGAGATCCAATACTTTGTGGCGAATGAATTCATCATCGTAACGCAGGCCGTCTTCATTGAGCACCGATTTTCGGTTCCAATGGATGGCGATAACATTTGCAAGGGACCCTCCCAAGGCCAAGCCGTTGGCCCAAAGCTCTTCTACCTGCTCAACATACCCAAAGGTTCTGGCCCTGGCGATCTCGTCGCCGAAGCAATCGGCAGCAAAATCAAAAGAGTAGCGTTGCTTCCTGATCAAGGTATCGTCGAAGCAGATCTCTCCCGTTACCTTCAGGCCGTTGTACGGAGAAATGGTAAGGTGCTTGTCGCCATCGCGGTAACAAATGGGTTTGGTAATGCGAAGAATCTTTCTGAGGCCGTTCTGCTTCAATTTCCCGGTTACCTGCAGCATCAGAAAGAATGGTTCAGCGCTGCCATCCATAATCGGAACCTCGGTCGAATCTAATTCCACATCGGCGTTGTCGATGCCGAAACCATGCAAGGCGGCCAGGAGGTGTTCGGTGGTTGAAACCTGAAAAAATTCATTGCCGAGGGTAGTGGCCAGCTGGGTATCGACAACTTTATCCATATGCGCCTGAACATGCATGTTCGAGGCCATATCGGTGCGAAAAAAGCGGATACCGTTATTAATGGGCGCCGGTTTGATGGAGAGATTGACGGTTCTTCCGGAATGCAAGCCAACCCCGCAGCAACTGACCGGGTTTCGCAAGGTATATTGAAAAGGGTCGATCGGCAAAGGCATGATATTTTCCTTGGGGTTATAATTGCATTTTGCACATATATGCAATTATGGTGCCGCCCAAATGCCTTTCGAGTTCGAGTATTATATGTTATTATTTCAAATTGTTACAAAATTAATTGGTGTATATGCCGGCTCGACCTTGTGGCTAAAAAGACACGGTTGCTGGGAAAACAGGTGGGATTAACACAGTC
Source organism: Deltaproteobacteria bacterium (assembly GCA_031441605.1). GTDB lineage: Bacteria > Desulfobacterota > Desulfobulbia > Desulfobulbales > Desulfocapsaceae > Desulforhopalus_A. The sequence continues at coordinate 235,275 of JANNQF010000013.1, read as the reverse complement.
ATGGCCTGTCACTTGCGGAGAGTGGAGTGCGAATACCTCGATTGTTACAATTTTTGCAGTGATTTTATTACAAAATGATCAAAATCATCCTTTACTTGCAAACAGATGTCCACGACATAGCGGAGCAGGGGAGAATCGAAATCCTTGATTTTCACAAAGTCTTTATGGGTAGTTACCAGATGTCGCGCTCCAGAGGCCACGGCCTGTCTGCAAATATCCGTCATCATTGCCTGGTTGTAGCGTACATGGTCGGGGAGGGCGAGGAAACCACTTTGCCTGATTGCCATGCTATTGAGCGATTCTTGAAATCTTTCGGGATTGGCGATACCACAGAAGGCGAAAAATGGTTCTTCTGGAGAAAGCATTGCGGCGTCAAAGTCGGAACATTGCAGGCTTAACTCTCCAAGAGAAGCGAAAAAAACCGGCTTTTCCGGGAATTGCGTTTTCAAAAATTCGCCGAATTGTTCAGCTTGTCCCTTATTCTTTATGGTGATGCCGGTAATAACAAAGGCGTGGCACCGATAAAGCGCCGACAACGGCTCCCTGAGTATTCCTCCGGGGAATACCCTTTTATTGCCGGTAAGAACGGTTGCATCAAAGAGAACGAAATCAAGATCCCGACTGACTGGCAAATGCTGAAAACCGTCATCAAGGATGAGCACGTCGGCATTATAATCTTCTATCGCCCTGCGACAGGGATGGAGGCGACGCCTCCCCGTAAGTACGGGAACCCCCGGCAGGGCCTCGGCGAGCATATAGGGTTCATCGCCTGCCTGTTCAGGCGTAAGAAATATGTTGCGGCCATCGGAAACCACATTGACTTTCTGTTGCGAGTTTCCGCCATAGCCCCGGCTGATAATTGCCGGATGATAGCCTTGTTGTAAAAGAATTTTTGCCAGATGGCTGACGGTCGGCGTTTTCCCGGTGCCTCCCAACACCAGATTACCGACGGAGATAACCGGGACGGGTAAAGAATTTTGCCGGAAAAGTCCCTGTTCGTACATCTTTGCCCTGATCTTCATCGCCAGGCTGTAAAAAGGGCTCAAGGGTCGACCGAAAAAAAACAATAATTGTAAGCTTTTTAACATGGTAACGAAGCAGAAATCGATTCGAGAGAAAGGTAGTCTTCACTTTAGATTTTGCAAAATACAATGTAACAGACTAATATCATTTCTCCGGGGGATATGCTTGCCCTTTCCGAGGTGTTTTGTACTACGCCATGGTGAAAAACCTTTGGCATAAATTCTGATCAATAACTGAAAAGGGAGGAAAAAATGAAGTTTACTGTAAGTGGAAAATTTCTTTCAACAGCCGCATGTGTGATGCTCGCCCTGTCAGCCCCCGCACTGAGCTCCGCGGGAGATACCATCAAATTCGGTATTGCCGGACCGCATAGCGGTGACCTCGCCTCCTATGGATTGCCTTCCGCCGCTGCCGCAAAACTGGTCATTGACAAGGTCAATGCCAATGGCGGCATCAAAGGCAAAAAGATTGAAATCCTCAAGGAAGACGATGTCTGCAAACCGGAAATCGCCACCAACACCGCAACCAAGTTGGTATCCAGCGGTGTTGAAGTAGTGCTTGGGCATATCTGTTCCGGTGCAACCGTCGCCGCCATGCCTATTTATAAAGATGCCGGAATTCTGGTAATGTCGCCTTCCGCCACCAGCGATGAACTGACTTACAGTGGTAAGTACCCTAACTTTTTCCGCACCATCGCGCCGAATGCCGCCCAGTCACCGGCGATGATCGATTTCGCCATAAATAAACTTGGCTTCAAGAAGATTGCTATTGTCCATGATAAGGGCGACTATGGGAAACCTCTTGCTGAAGGTGCCAAGCTCTATGTTGAGAAATCCGGTAAAGGAAAGGTAGTTCTGTTTGAAGGTATCACTCCCGGGGCCATGGACTATTCAGCGATAGTTCAGAAAATCAAGGAATCAGGTGCTGAAGTTGTGGTCTTCGGTGGCTACCACCCCGAGGCCTCGAAAATCGTTTCCATCATGAACAAGAAACGTTTGAAAGCCAAATTTGTTTCCGATGACGGCGTCAAGGATGATACCTTTATCAAGGTAGCAGGCGCTGATGCAGAGGGTGTGTATGCAGCTGGTCCGCAGGACAACTCGGCCAATCCTCTCGCACTCAAAGCGAAAGAAGAACACAAAGCCGCTTTCAACAGCGATCCCGGTGCCTTCTATGAGGGTGCCTATGCCGCGACCGTGGTTATGCTCAATGCCATCGAAAAGGCGGGTTCAACCAAACTTGAGGACCTGAAAAAAGTGCTGCAGACCGAAAAGGTTGATACCCCGGTTGGAGCTGTCAGCTTTGATCAAAAAGGCGATGCGATTGGCGTTGGTTTTTCAATGTATGTTGTTGAAAAAGGCAAGTATATCGTAGTTAAATAACATTTTTTATTATCCTTTCCATATCTGAAGCAAACCCAAGTCATTGTGTTTGCTTCAGATATTTTTTTATACAGGCATGGATTATTTTATTGAACTCCTTTTCAGCGGCTTAACCAGAGGCTCCATTTACGCACTCATAGCCCTCGGTTATACGATGGTTTATGGGATAATCGGCCTTATCAATTTTGCCCATGGTGAAATTTATATGATAGGGGCGTTCACCGCCTTTATTGTGGCAACGGTTCTCTCCATCTATGGTTTTCCTCTCGCCGCGATCATCATCATCGCCGGAATAGCCGCAGTCGTTTGGTCCAGTTCCTATGGGTATACTATTGAAAAAATCGCCTACAAGCCACTGCGCTATGCGCCGCGCTTATCGCCGCTCATCAGCGCCATCGGCATGTCGATGTTTCTGCAGAATTATATTCTCCTGGCTCAAACCTCGGATTTTTTGCCATTTCCACGACTGATACCGGATTTTCCATTCATGGAACCGATTGCCCATATCGTTGGATCAACCGATCTGGTTATTCTGGTAACTACAGTGGTTGTCATGGTGGCTCTTACTTTTATTATAAAATTCACGTTGATCGGGAAAGCCATGCGGGCAACCTCGCAGGATCGCACCATGGCCACCCTGGTCGGCATTAACGTCAACAGGGTTATTTCCGCGACGTTTATTATTGGCTCAGGGCTTGCCGCTATCGGCGGTCTGCTTATTGCTTCGCATATCGGTCAGATTAATTTTTATATCGGCTTTCTTGCCGGAATCAAGGCATTTACCGCCGCTGTTCTCGGTGGTATCGGTTCCATTCCCGGAGCTGTCCTCGGCAGCCTGATACTTGGCCTTACCGAAAGCTTTGCGACCGGCTATGTCTCAAGTGACTATGAGGATGTGTTTGCCTTCTCGCTGCTCGTCCTGATTCTCATCTTCAAACCTTCCGGCCTTCTTGGAAAGGCAAGCAACCAGAAAGTGTAAAATAATCATGGACTTCCTTAAAGAGCTGAAAAAAGGTGCGCTGATTTCCCTTTGGTTCGTCTTTCTTACTTTTCCGGTTATGGTAATCAAGGTTGATCCCATAGCCAGAACAGTAGCCTGGCGCTGGATGAACGCCCTGTATATGGCCGTCGGCACCTTCATTGTCTATTATATCGCGCAATTTTTCCTGAAAAGAAAAGAGAATCAGAAAGAGACGAATGACAACAAGGAACAGAGTCTCTCGATAATCCATAGAATTCTTCAAAATCCTCGACAGCGTATCATTCTTCTCGCTGTCCTTGCTGTCGTTGCCGTGCTTTTCCCGCAATTTTTATCTACCTATCAGACGAATGTCATGACCACCGCACTCATGTATGTGGTCTTGGGCCTTGGACTCAATATCGTGGTCGGTCTTGCCGGCCTTCTTGATCTTGGCTTTGTCGCCTTTTATGCAGTGGGAGCCTACACCTATGCCCTCTTGAATCTTCACTTCGGCCTTGGCTTCTGGACCGTCTTGCCTATTGGCGGCCTCCTTGCCGCAACCTTTGGCATCCTCCTCGGTTTTCCCGTTCTTCGCCTTCGCGGCGATTATCTGGCAATCGTTACCTTGGGTTTCGGCGAAATCATTCGTCTGGTTTTAGAAAACTGGGGGACATTCTCCAGGGGGCCAAGTGGAATTTCCAACATTTCCCGGCCCGGATTTTTTGGAATAGATTTTGATCTGCAATCGTCGATAATCTATACTTATTACCTTATGGTTATCTTGGTTATTGTTACTATTTTCGTCGTTAATCGGTTACAGGATTCGCGCCTTGGCCGAGCCTGGATAGCCTTAAGAGAAGATGAGATTGCCTGCCAGGCGATGGGCATCGACAAGCGTAAAACCAAGCTCGTAGCCTTCTCCCTTGGAGCCTTTTGGGCCGGCATCATGGGGGTTATGTTTGCCGCCAAAACCACCTTTGTCAATCCGGCCAGCTTTACCTTTCTTGAATCGGCAATTATTTTGGCAATCGTCGTGCTTGGCGGTATGGGTTCTATTGTTGGTGTCCTTTTCGGCGCCCTCATTCTCATCCTTATGCCTGAATATCTTCGGGCCTTATCCCAATACCGGATGCTCGCATTCGGAGCAATCCTGGTGTGCATGATGATCTTTCGCCCCCAAGGGTTGATTGCCAATATTCGCCGCACCTATACCTTTAAGAAAAAACCACATAACTCATTGAGCACATGATAAAACAAGCGATCCTCGATGTCATTGGCCTGACCATGGATTTTGGCGGGATTCGTGCCTTGAATGCCCTCGATCTTGATGTCATGAACGGAGAAATTGTTGCCCTGATCGGCCCGAACGGTGCAGGAAAAACCACCTTTTTTAATTGCATAACCGGGATATATACACCCACTGAAGGTAATATCTGGCTGACGCCGCCGGGCAGCGCCAAGAAAACCTCCCTCAATGGCCTGAAACCCAATCAGGTAACAGAAAAAGGTCTTGCCAGAACCTTTCAGAATATTCGCCTTTTTTCCAAAATGACCGTTCTGGAAAATGTCATGATCGGCAGGCATTGTCGAACTAAGGCCTTTATCTTTGGGGCAATCTTTCGAAATAAGGCGACCTTGCAAGAGGAGCAAGGCATTTTGGAGACCAGCTATGCGATACTTGAAAAGGTCGGACTGGCAGACTACGCCGATGAGTTTGCCGACAACCTTCCCTACGGTGCCCAGCGACGTCTGGAAATTGCCCGGGCGCTGGCAACCGAGCCTTTATTGTTGCTCCTTGATGAACCGGCAGCGGGCATGAATCCGCAGGAAACCATCGCCTTGGAGCACTTGATTAAAGAGATCTCAAGGGAAGGACAGGCCATTCTTCTTATCGAACATGACATGAAACTGGTTATGAGCTTGTCGGATAGAATTTTTGTCATGGATTACGGCAAAAAAATTGCCCAGGGCACGCCATCGGAGATTCGCGAAAATCCTGCTGTTATCAAGGCATACCTGGGTGAGGAAGTCGATGCTTAAGTTAGAGAATGTCCAATCAGGTTATGGCAATAAGCTCGCCATTCGAAACGTCTCCCTGGAGATTCAGAAAGGGGAGATTATCACTCTGATCGGTGCCAATGGCGCCGGGAAAAGCACCACCCTGATGACTATCTGTGGGGTTGTTTCCTGCCGATCCGGAAAAATAACCTTTCAAAACAAAGAAATACACAAAACAGCACCGGAAACAATAGTGCAAATGGGTATCTGCCAGGTTCCTGAAGGTCGGCACATTTTTCCACAACTGAGCGTCAAAGAAAACCTTGATATGGGGGCTTTTCTAAGAAAAGACAAGGATGGGATAAAAAAAGACATGGAATATGTCTTTGATCTTTTTCCGATTCTGGCTGAAAGAAGAAACCAGGACGGCGGCAATCTCAGTGGCGGGGAGCAACAGATGCTCGCCATGTCGCGGGCTCTTATGGCCCGTCCGCAACTTCTGTTACTTGACGAACCATCCATGGGACTTGCACCTTTGGTGATCAAGCAAATCTTCGAGATCATCAAACAGATAAACCAAGAAAACAACACCACCATTTTCTTGGTTGAACAAAATGCCAATCAAGCCCTGAACATCGCCGACAGGGGCTACGTGATGGAAACCGGTTCGATCACCCTGACCGGAAAAGCCCAAGAACTCCTCGCCAATAAGGATATCCAGAAAGCGTACCTGGGTATGTAAAATTTGTATTCAGTGTTCTTTCTTTTGTGGTTAGGACTCTTTGAATGCAATACCACTTAACTCTTACACGACAACGGTATGAAAAACATTAAGGTTGGTGTAATTGGCGTCGGCTATCTTGGCCGCTTCCATGCTCAGAAATATGCTGCCCTGGAGAACGTCACCCTGGTTGGAGTCGCAGACCTCGATGTGCACCAAGGGCAAATGGTGGCGGGGGAATGTAATTGCCAAGCCTTTGTCGATTACCATGACCTGCTGCCCCAGATCGATGCGGTTTCGATTGCGGTTCCTACCTCCTATCATTGTCAGGTTGCCGGACAGTGCCTTGACCTTGGCATTGATGTCCTTCTGGAAAAACCGATGACGGTTACCCTCGCGGAAGCCGACACATTGATCGCCAAGGCCGAGGCTCGTAAATTGATTCTGCAAATAGGCCATCTCGAGCGCTTTAACCCGGCAGTACAGGCCATGGAGCCGTTTCTCACCACCCCCGTTTTCATCGAAAGTAACAGGATAGCCACTTTTAAGAACAGAGGGGTCGATGTCGATGTGGTTCTCGACCTGATGATTCATGATATCGACATTATTCTTAATATCGTCAAATCTCCCATCAAGACCATCCATACGGTTGGTGCTCCGGTGGTGACGGCCAATACCGACATAGCCAATGCCCGATTGATCTTTGAAAATGGAGCCACAGCCAATGTCACGGTGAGCAGAATTTCCCGCACCAATGTTCGAAAAATGCGCATTTTCCAGCCGGGGTCCTACATCAATGTCGATTTCGGCAACAAGCGGGTGATGACTATTCACCTTTCCGACGAACTCCGTGAAAACGGTATGCCAAAACAAGTTGTTAAGGTGCAAACCTTTGCCGACGGCGATGCACTGAAAAGCGAGATCATCTCCTTCATTTACCACGTCCGGGAACGGACTAAACCCGCAGTTTCGGGGGTTGAAGGCCGCCGTGCCCTGGCGGTTGCCCTGCAGGTGATGGCGCAGATCAAAGAGCTGCAAAATCTTGATTTGTTTAAAAAGGCGATGGGCAGCCAAAAGACATGACCACCCGTATCATGATGGTCACCGGCGAAGCCTCCGGTGACCTCCATGGCGCAAATCTTCTCCGGGCTTTGCAAGCAAAGGTTGCCGACCTGGAGGTTTGTGGTATGGGGGGGGCCGAACTGGCGTCCCTTAGCGTCGATATTCTCTATGATGCCGCCAAGGTATCGGTTGTCGGTATCTTTGAAGTGTTTTCGCATTTAAAAGATATCATCTCGGCCCAAAGGATTCTGCGGCGAAGACTGGCGACCCACAGCCCGGATCTCCTCATCCTCATCGATCTCCCTGACTTTAATTTGCTTCTGGCCAAAAAGGCCAAACAGCTTGGCATTCCGGTATTCTATTACATCAGTCCTCAGGTGTGGGCATGGCGGTCGGGTCGGGTGAAAACCCTCCGCGACCGTGTCGATAAAATCGGTGTCATCCTGCCCTTTGAAGAAGAATTTTTCCGCCGGCGGGGTGTCGATGCTGAATATGTCGGCCATCCTCTCCTTGATACGGTGGCGACTTCAGCCGACAAAGAACAATTTTGCGCACAGCAGCAAATTCCTTTAGATGCGAGGTGCATCGGGCTCTTCCCCGGCAGCCGGAAACGTGAGGTCGCATCACTTCTCCCAATCTTTCTTGAGGCCGGTCGCATTCTCCAGAGTACAACTACTGAAAAATTGGTGTTTCTCATTCCTCAGGCCTCCACTATCAGCATCGATGATCTTGAGGAGGCGGGCATTGCTCATGCCGGAAAACACCTGGAGATTCGAATTGTCCGAGAGGAACGCTACAATCTGATGGCCGCCTGTGATGCGGTTGTCGCCGCATCCGGAACAGTAACTCTCGAACTGGCTATTCTGGAAGTGCCGATGGTCGTTACTTACAAACTGTCGCCACTCAGCTATTTTCTTGGCAGGTTGCTGGTAAAACTCGAATATTTTTCTCTAGTCAATTTGATCGCCGGTTACTCTGCCGTACCCGAACTGCTGCAAGCGGAAGTAACACCTCAAAGAATCGCCGATGAATTGATGGCAATTCTCTTGCAACCGGGCAAAAGGCAAGCCATGAAAAAGGCCCTGGGGGAAGTCAAAGAAAAGCTCGGCGGCGCTGGAGCCTCGGAAAAGGCAGCAGGTGTCGTGGTTGCTCTTTTGGATCAAAAAAAAGCTGGATGAGTCAGTCACTTGCCGAAATTGCAAACCGGATATTGGCAGCTCTGACAATTGCGACACAGGCCGCCATGGCCCATTTCGGCGATTTCAAGTCTGCTGATTTTTTCTCCGCAGAGGATTCTTGGCAGAAGCAAATCAAGGACAGTTATTTTGTGAAACATCCCGCAGGCGGGAATTCCTAGAATCGGCAGGTTGCCAATGATGCCGGAGAGAAACATCGCCCCGGGGAGAACCGGAGTGCCATATACCACTTCCTTTGCCCCAGCCGCCATTATCCCTTCCCGGGTGACGTCGTCAGGATCAACCGACATTCCTCCGCTGGTTACGATGAGGTTTGCACCCTGTTGCAGACAGTGATGGATCTCCCGAGCGATGATCTCTTTATCGTCGGGCGCAAATCGTACCAACAGCACTTTCGATCCCAATGCCTCGGCCTTTGTTCGTAATACCTCTTCAAATCTATCCTTTATTCTGCCGTAGAAGACCTCATTGCCGGTGATTACCAGACCGATTTTGGCTTTTTGAAGAGGAAGGACCTCAACCACAGGAGCCCCGGACATGGCAATTCTTTCCGCCTCAGCAACAAGCTTACGGGAGGTGATGAGAGGAATAAGACGTGTCGCGGCAACGGTTTCACCTTTTTTTATCGGGGTATTGTCGTGAAGAGTTGCGCACATAACCTCGCCGAGCATGTTAAACTGCAGAAGCGATTCCTTGTTGATCCGAAGAAGACCGTCAATCCCTGCGATTAAGGCAATCTTCCCTTCGACCGGGACATTGGTATACTCAATTCCTTTGCCGGCAAGGGCGCGGGCTAATACAACCGCGGCTTCATTTTCATGTATCTCCGATGCATCAAGGTTGAGGACAAAGATATTATCTTTTCCCAAGCGCTTAAGATAGGCGATATCCTCGGGGCAAATAATGTGTCCTTTCTTAAAAGCGGCACCCTTTTTTTCGTTGCCGACAATTTCAGTAATGTCGTGGGGAAGAACCATCCCCACCGCCTCTTCAACAGGAACAATTTTCGACATAAAAATCCCTCAAATACCATTTCAGTTACAGACAGCCATCAACCTGATCGCGTGGATACAGGCTTTTCACATCATAAATAACCGATTTTTCTTTACAAAAGCTTCGAAGCTCGGCGATGGAAATATCGGCGAATTGTCTGTGGGCAACGGCTATAACCACAGCACTGTAGGTGTCTTGCCGAAGTTCCTGGACGAGAGCAAGTCCATATTCTTTTTCGGCCTCAAGAGGATTGGCCCAAGGGTCATATACATCAACGGAAATGCCATATTCTGTGAACTCGGAAATGATATCGGTCACCTTGGTATTGCGCAGGTCGGGACAATTTTCCTTAAAAGTGAGCCCCATCACCAGAATGCGGGAGTTGGCGGTATCGATACCTCTTTGCACCATTTTTTTAATGACCGTAGCGGCAATGTAGTGGCCCATATTGTCATTCAGCCTGCGGCCGGCAAGGATCATATTAGGATGATAGCCGACCTCCTGCGCCTTGTGGGTGAGATAGTAGGGGTCGACCCCGATACAATGGCCGCCAACCAGACCCGGGCGAAAAGGCAGAAAATTCCATTTGGTGCTGGCCGCCGCCAGCACTTCACTGGTATTGATGTCGAGTTTGTCGAAGATGAGGGCCAGTTCGTTGATCAGGGCAATATTGACGTCGCGCTGGGTGTTTTCTATAACTTTGGCCGCTTCCGCAACTTTTATACTGCTCGCCGGGAAGGTGCCGGCGGTAATGATTGATTTATACAATTCATCGACAAATTTTGCGGTTTCCGGGGTCGACCCGGAGGTGATCTTGACGATGGATGGCAATCGGTGCTGTTTGTCCCCAGGGTTTATTCGTTCCGGGCTATAGCCGCAAAAAAAATCCTTATTATAGGTGAGGCCCGAGCCTTTTTCGAGGAGAGGCACACAGACTTCTTCGGTTGCCCCCGGATATACCGTGGACTCGAAGATTACCACATCGCCCGGTTTCAGAACGCCGGCAACGGTCCGTGATGCCCCCTCAAGCGGCCGAAAATCAGGACGTTTTGCAGCGTCGATCGGCGTTGGAACGGCGACTATGAAAACATTTCGGTTGCCAATTTCCCTGGCATCAGCCGTGAATTCGAGGAACTTTACTGCAGCAAGTTCCTCGTCCGAGACTTCGAGGGTGGCGTCACTGCCGCGGCGAAGTGCTTCAACCCGAGCAACGTTTAAATCAAAACCTATCGTCGGAAATTTTTTTCCGAACTCGACGGCCAGAGGCAGGCCGACGTAACCCAGGCCAATAATACACAACTTGACATCGGACAAATTATTCATGCCGGTGTTGACACTCCTCAATTCTGATTTCCATAATAGGTCAAGCCTTGGCTGTCGGTTTCAAGAACGGTGACACTGTAAAGAGCATAGCGGTCGCCGGCTAGCTGGGGCTGGACCTCATCATAGATAAAGCGAGCGATATGTTCAGACGATGGATTTTTGTCCTGAAAATAGGGGAGGGTGTTGAGGTCGTTATGATCAAGTTTATCGACAACTGCACCGACAATTTTTTTCAACACCTTGAAATCAATCCCCATCCCGCACTGGTCAAGGGCTGTGGCACGCACAGCAACTTCAACTTTCCAGTTATGGCCATGCGGTTTTTCGCAATCACCGGGATAATCTCTGAGGTGGTGCGCACCGGCAAAGTGGGTCTTTATGAAAATTTCAAACATCCTTCTCTCCTCTCAAAATATTGATAGCTCTATGCTTCTGCACGGAAAGGCGGGCTCAACTTCGCGGTAAACTTAATACTTTCAGCCGTATTAGTCATCTACTTTTGCCGGTCGCCATCTGGTAAGATACGAAAGCGGCCGCATTGAAAGTCAATGTTTCCAGCAACGATAGTCATCACCGTTTGATTTTCAGCAGCTATCCTGAGAATCTTCACTAAGAAAAATTGATTTACATTTCCACCAGGAGATATACATTCAATTTCAAACAATAAAACAAAGAGCTTGTTGGTTTTTTGCACAAGCCATTGTCCTTCTTGACGTGGGGTGGTTTTTGGCAACGTTCTGTAATGCAGAAGACGAATCAGGGGAACAGATATCAGAGGACAGTCTTTTTGATGGTGACTTGAAATGCTTTCAGGCAAGCAAAGGATATCGTTTTTCGGTTGATTCGGTACTTATTGCTCATTTTGTCGGTGTCCGGGAAAAAGACCGAATTCTTGATCTGGGTTGCGGTTGCGGTATCATCCTGCTGATTCTTCTTTATCGATGGGGCAAGAGACTCAATGATATGGTCGGGGTTGAAATTCAGGGAAATCTTGCCGGTCTTGCACGGAAAAATCTGCAGGCTAATTCATTTGAGACTTGCGGTCGCGTTGTTGAGGGGGATATCAAAAACCTCGGATCTCTTGTAACTCCTGAATCGTTTGATACCGTTGTCTGTAATCCCCCGTTTTATGGCCACGGATCGGGGCGACAAAGCGCCAACGACGAGGCCCGCCTCGCCCGCCACCAGATTCTTGCAAATCTGGATGACTTTCTTTTCGCCTCAGCCTTGGCAGTAAGAAATAAGGGGGCGGTGTATTTCATTTATCCGGCCGGACAGATCGCTCCATTTATCGAATTGCTCGGCAAACATCGACTTGAGGTAAAAAAGCTGCAATTTGTCTACAGTTACCCGCAGATGAATAACAAGGCTCGACTGGTCCTTATCGAATGCAGCAAAAATGGTGGATACGGCGCCGATATTCTTGCACCATTGTATATCTACTCTGAAAAAAAAGGTGGTTTTACCGAAGAAATGCAGAATTTTTATAAGAAAAATATCTCCTTACAGTGTTAACCCAAGAGTTCAATTAAATTATTGTCGCCATGCTTGCAATTATTACCAGTTGCTCGGTACTCGGTATTCACGGCTGGTTAATCCAGGTGGAGGTCGATGTCGCAACCGGCCTTCCAACCTTTTCGACGGTAGGGCTGCCGGACAGTTCTGTCCGCGAAAGTAAAGACCGGGTCAAGGCGGCAATAAAAAATTGCGGCTATCAGTTTCCTAATAAGCGCATAACCGTCAACCTGGCCCCGGCGGATATCAAAAAAGAAGGTGCCGGGTTTGATCTGCCTATCGCCATAGGAATACTTGAGGCAACGGAAACCCTGAAAAGGCAGCGGCTGGGGCATTACTGTGTGGTTGGCGAATTGTCTCTTGATGGTGGGGTACACCGAGTCAGTGGTATCCTGCCGATGATACTCGCCGCAAAGGAGCAAGGCCTCACCGGAATACTCATTCCCCAGGACAACATTGAGGAGGCGCACATAGCACCGGAAGGAATCGATGTGATTCCGATAAGCTCTTTACCCCAGGCGGTGGAGTTTCTCGCAGGGATGGAGAGTGCCGCGCCGTTTCTACGGTCAGATCTCAGGTCCATGGCCAATACTACCTCGTATCATGTCGACTTTTCGGATATTAAGGGTCAGCAGCATGTCAAGCGGGCGCTGGAGGTTGCTGCCTCAGGAGGCCATAATATTTTACTCAAGGGTCCACCGGGTTCGGGAAAAACCATGTTGGCAAGGCGATTTCCGACTATCCTGCCACCGATGACCATTGAAGAAATAATTGAAACCACAAGAATTTATAGTGTCGCTGTACAAAACTCCGAGAAAAACACGGTTTTTACCACCCGTCCATTTCGCGCTCCGCACCATACCATCTCCGATGCCGGTCTCATCGGTGGTGGCAGTATGCCGCAACCGGGAGAGGTTTCCCTTGCCCATAACGGGGTACTCTTTCTCGACGAACTGCCGGAATTCAAAAAGCATGTCCTGGAAGTCCTGCGTCAACCCCTCGAAGACGGCGAAGTGACTATTGCCAGGGCCAATATGACCTTGACCTTTCCGGCGCGATTCACCCTCATTGCGGCAATGAATCCTTGCCCCTGCGGCTTCTTTGGCGACAGCCGTAACAGCTGCAATTGCAACGAAGCGGAGATCAAGCGTTACACGGGGAAAATTTCCGGACCGCTCATTGACAGGATTGATATGCACCTTGAGGTTGCGGGCCTTGATTATGGGGAAATGAGCAGTACGACCAAGGGCGAGAGTTCGAAAGAAATCAAAGCCCGGGTCGATCACACGCGGGCTCTCCAGGAAAAAAGGTTTGCCGAAGACCCGGGTGTATACTGCAATAGCCAGATGAACACCAAACTCATGGAGAAGCATTGTATCTTGGATGCACTCTCGGCGCAGATTCTTGAGAAAAGTGTGGCCAGATTAGGTCTTTCAGCGAGGGCGTATCATCGCATCCTGAAAATTGCCAGAACCATTGCCGACATGCATCAATCTCCGGCCATTCACTCAATTCACGTCTCCGAGGCTGTACAATTCTGCAGAACGGATCAATAGAAGAAAGAAGGAACGAAAAATGAAGAAGATTGTTGAAGAGCTGAAACAGCTGGTTGCCTTTAAAAAAACCACCAACGTTGGCGATGTCGTGCTTATCGCCGCGAAAGAGCCGAAAATGCTCTTTTATGCCTATGTGAATAAAATCGAGCCAGACAGCAGCAGGAAAGATGAGTGGTGGCATCTCCATCTCACCCTTCTTTCAGTTCCCCTGCAAAAGATTACCTGGACCCTGCGGTCGGAACAAATGAGTGGTCAGGAAATCTTCACCATGGGAGGTGAAGAGCGGTTTTTGCAAGCCGTTGATCTTGGAGAAAAACAGGAAGTTCCGCTCGTTGCAGGTAAGAAAATTTCAATGCTCAAGAGGGTGAAATAAAGATGCCTCCCGAGTCAACAATCATCTTGGGGGAATCGTCGTCATTGTTCCGGAGCAACAAAGCTCACCAGGAGGCGCAGGGCAATTAATTACTGTTAGTAACCCACCTCTTTTTGGTGTCGAATCGTCAGCACGGTAACGAAATCGCCGCCGTCGTAGCGGTACAACGCGATATAACCGCTGTCGCCAAAATCGATCAGCAATTCCCTGTATTCCGGCTCCAAGTTGTCGGCAGGACGTCCAACCTGTGGGTGCTGCCCAAGTAGCTGCACCGCTTTATTGATAGTGGCTGCAGCGCGCTTTGCCACGTCTGGACTTTTTGGGCGGAGGAACTCGCGCAATCTTTCCAGGTCGCGTAACGCCGGCGGGGCAAATCTCACTTGTGGCATATGGGTGCAGATTTTACGTTTTCTTCGCCCCACGTATCAAGCCACGTGGAAACTTCATCACCGGTCACATGCAGGCCGGTTTCCTGGTATTCCCGCCAGGCATTGATGGCATCTTGTCGGAAGGATTCCCGCTTTTCCTCGCGCTCAAGGTATTGCTGGATAGCCTCACGCATCACCCAATGTGCCGTACGGCGGTTTGTTTCGGCCAAGTGCTCGATTCGAGCGCGTGTTTCTTGATCCAATTTCACCGAAACGGTTTTTGCAGTAATAGCAGACATAAGGTACCCCCCATAGAGTGACAATAAGTGTTATTTGGTAACACCAATCATAATATCTCATCTTTGGTGTGTCAATTTATTGTTCCGGGGCAACAAAGTTCACCAGGAGGCTCTCAAGTTTTGTTTCCAACCGCCTGTAGGTGATTCGCGGGCATTTATCCAGCATTATTTTTGCCGCCTTGACTTGGTCGGTGTTGCTGTATTTGTCGGAGAGATAGATTATTTCGCTGATACCCGCCTGGATAATGACCTTCGTACACTCATTGCACGGGAAGAGTCCAACATAAATTCGGCAATTTCGTAAATCGGTTGATATGGAATTCAAAACGGCATTGAGTTCCGCATGGCAAACATAAGGGTATTTGGTATCGAGAAACTTTCCTTGTCTCTCCCAGGGCAACTCATCATCCGAACATCCCCAAGGGAAACCGTTGTAACCAACACCGACAATTTTGTTTTGATCGTTTGCCACACAAGCGCCAACCTGGGTGTTGGGGTCTTTGCTTCTCTGCGCCGACAAAAGGGCTACTGCCATAAAATATTCGTCCCAGGAAAGATAGTTTTTTCTTTTCATGAATTTCCTCCATCCGGGTCAACCTTGAATTTTCTCCGGCGCTGGCGCCAGGTGTTAACGCCGCTGATGGTGTCGACAAAACCTTTGATCGTGCTGAAATACAAATGACCTCCGGTCTGTGAAACACTCTCATGTTCCGCACCGGGAATGATCAGAAACTGTTTGTTTTTGGCAGCCGAAGCGGCCTGCAGCTTCTCGGCCTGGGCGACCGGTACCAGAACGTCGCGGGAACCGTGGAAAAGGATGGTCGGCACCTTGATTGCGGCAATTTTCTGTAAATTATTGAAGCCCTCGTCCTCGATAATTCCTGCAGCTGCCTTTTCCGCACCAAGAGCTTTGAGGAGGGGAAGAGTTTCACAAAAGGAACTCTCGAGGATCATTGCCTTTATTGTGTCGGGGTTGTTATGCACAACATCGATCGCACAAACGGATCCGAGGGACCGTCCCATAATTACTATCACACCGGAATATTTTCTTTCAGCAAGCCATTCAACTGCCAGGGAAAACTGCATACCGGCATCGGCAAGCAAATTTGCCAGGGAAGGGGTGCCGGTACTCTTGCCGAAGCCTCTCTGGGAGGCCAGGAATACATTGATCCCGGCCTGGTTAAAAGCTTCAGCCTCTGTGTCAAAGGAGTCGGATGACTCTCCTCCGCCATGAAAATAGATGATCGTAGGGGCTTCAGGTGCCGAAAAATAGAACCTGCAGGCTAAGAGAACGCCTGCACAGATTGTCAGACTGAGGTCTTCGGCGTTTGCCGGACGACTGCCTTTATAATCACGGGGTGGCTGTAGAAGGAGCGAACGGATTTCCGGATGGTCCAATGTGGCTAAAGAGTGCATGGGCGAAAGATGGGAATATCCATAACTATATGTCATAGAAAACTGAGTTCCGTGGCGTGGAAAAAACAAAAGGGCGGCAATGATTGCCGCCCTTTTTAATATATGTGGGGTGAGCGATGGGACTTGAACCCACGGCCTCCTGGGCCACAACCAGGTGCTCTAACCAATTGAGCTACGCCCACCACATAAACTGGGTGTTGTGCTGAAAAGCCTGTCCTGTATACCCGTTTGGGGAATGTTTTGCAAGCGCAAAATATTTACAGGTTTTCTTTGCAAAACATGCATTTTTTCGCTTGTGCCTTGATAATTTCCATACAATGCGGGCACTCTTTTTTAAAATTCGCCGTCAGTATGGCTTCAAGAACCTGTCTGACGGCAAACTCCATGGCCGGATCCCGGAAGCGATGATTTCTCAGTGGATCTATACATTGTATATCGCTCAGTTTCTGGAGATACCCCAAGGCTACCATTCGGTCGCTTTTGGTTGCCGCTTCATCAAGCAAAAGAGTCATAACCGGCTTGGGATCATTGTTTTCCAAACAGGTCTTCAACCCCTCAATCGCTTCTTTTTCCTTGTAATAGCGCTGGTTTTGCGCCAAAAGTTCGTCTTTATTAATAACACAGGCCTTAAATGCATCGGCATTGCCGACCATCATTAAATTTCCTTCGGGGCTTCCCGGTAACTCCATGTAGCGATAGGATGCATGGTGCCCGTATTTGCTTTCAATCTGCTCCCAACCTTTTAAAAACAGGGAACAGCCATCATTTAAACAGATAAACATAAACTCCGATCCCCAGCCCAACCCATCACCCACATGAATTGGCGGTGCTTCACAGCAGGACAATTTGTTCTTGCAGTGCGGGCATGACTTTTCTTCATCAATAAAGCTTAAATCTCGAACCATTCAGCAACTCCTTCAAAATATTTTAACCGTCGGGCGCACAAATCTCCATGTAGTGGTCTGGGCTGGCGGTATTGATACCTCTTAGATTTCTTCGATCATAGACGCCAACTATAATTCCGACCGATGAAATTACAACCGTTATCTCAGGCCTTCATGCTTGGGCTGCTCATGACTTCATCAACAGCCTTAGCCTGTTTCATTCGCGATTGAAGAAAGGCTGGGGGCATAAATTTTTTATTCTCTTCCATTATATCGGTGAGTTCCGTGATATCGCCTTTTTCTGCAAGGTAAATGAGGTGCAGGATATTAGCAGCAAAGGCCTGGACTATTTTTCGCCCCTCTCCGGTTGTCGCCATGATCTCCGCATAGGTCCGCGGGTTTTGGTTGTGGATACGGGCCATTGCCAAGATGCCATAGAGGGAGGTAAGCGTCGAGTGGCTGCCGATATCATCGCAGTCAATATTGAACTCCCGCAGAGTTTTCGCTAAAGCAACTGAGATGGTGGTGGGGAGCTTTTGCCCGACACCCATAAGGAGATCATGTTTTGTGGCACTGTCATGGTAGATGTCGGCGCCGTGTTTATAAAGAAACGCTTCAAATTCACTGCAGAAAGAGCCACTCCGATGGGTTCTGACCACTGCCGCGTTTTTATCCTTCATGGTCAGAGCCTGCGGCCCCCAAAGGTTGTGTACGAACATTACCTCAACACCTTGGCCGGTTGCCTCAAGGGATGCCTTGATGGTGTTTTCCGATTCACCGGCAAGAATAATCATTGCCTGGCCATCGCGAAGCAGCGGGCCATATTTTTTAATGGTCTTGGAAGTGACCGAAATTGGGACGCAAACGATAACAACATCGACTTTATGAATCATTTCTTCCGGAGCAAGCGCGGTGGTGCGGCCACTCAAAAAGATTTTGTAGCCCTCATTTTGCAAGCGTTCGGCAAACCACTTGCTCATATCGCCGCTGCCGATAAAACCAAAGGCCTTAATCTGCTTCACCCGCATCTCCACGCGGGGGAAGGATCCAAGGACTTTAAGTGAGCCTTCTTCTTGAATGACCACTGATTCTATGGTCCGCAGAGCGTCTTTTAAAAGGGGATCATGGAGGTGTCCTTCCACCTCGACATAGATCTGCAACTTCTGGGTTTTAATATCATTTTCCGACTGCAGGTCAAGAATATTGATGCCCCTCCGGGTGAATTCGCCCATAATGTCGGCAAGCATTCCCACCCGGTCGCGCAAAGGGCGAGTTATAACAGCCGTTGCATCGTAGCCGGTGATAGGCGCCAGCGTGCGGCCGACGACGGCAAATCTCGTCCGGTTGTGTGACGCAACTTCTCGGTCGATTAAGGTAAAACCATGCCTCAGAACAATTTCCTCTGAGTCGATAACGGCATGGTCATGTTTTTTTTCTACACGCATTGCGGTCATGGCCGCTTCAATATCATGAACAGCCATGAGAGTGGCGGCCGGATAGTGTTCATCAATGTATTCATCGCATTGCCGAAATACTGAGTTTCTGCTGACAATTGTGGTAATTGCCGGCCCTTCAAGAGATGGGTGAGCAAGAGCCCCTAAGGAAAGATGAATAGGCAGAACTACATTATCGATCCAAAAGCAGTGCTCCATTTTGGCGACCAGTCTGAAATAGTCCTTTACCTCTCCCTCGCGCGTGTTATACACAGGGATGATGGCATGCTGGACCTTGCCTTCAATAAAGGCGGTAAGGACATCGACGATGCGTTGAAACAGCAGGAGCTGAGCACCCGGCGAGTACAGGCTTGCGGCCTGATAACTGTCTGAACCAACAGGGCCCAGAGTGGCAATGGACATCATAGCAGTTTAGAAAAATCAAAGGGTTGACGATTGGTGGTTGCCGCTTGCGTGTCATTTTTGGCAAGACAAGAGGAACCGGAGGAAAGTGAGACAGCCTGTGCAAAATATACAGTCTCCTCTCTTTAAGCAACCTTTTATAGCAGTACGTCACAGGGCGTGGTAACCAATTTGCAACCATGATTTTCGATGTATCTGAATATGTTGATTCTCTGAAAAATTCCCCGAAATTCGGCCCGCAGGTTGTATGTCACAAGTCCTATAATGCAACGGAGGCTGAATATGGCCTGGAATTGCCGCCTTTTGATCCATCTCTGAAAAAATGTCTCAAGGGTCTAGGAATACAACAGCTCTACAGCCATCAAAGTCAGGCAATTGAGCGCATTTTACGCGGAATTGACGTTGTCGTAGCAACGCCAACCGCCTCCGGCAAGAGCATTATTTATAATCTGCCGGTATTAAACGACCTGTACAGCGACGACCCCGGCCACGCACTCTATCTCTTCCCCCTGAAAGCCCTGGCTCACGATCAGTACAATACCCTGATGAAATTGTTTTCCCACCTCCCTGAGGAAATACAAGAAAAGTATAAAACCTTTGCTGCTCTTTTTGACGGCGATACTTCGAGCTACGGAAGAAGAAAGATTCGCGACCACCACCCTCGGGTCCTTCTCACCAACCCTGAGATGCTGCACCTGTCGATGCTGCCTTATCACCGAAACTGGCGATCATTTTTTGGTAATCTACGCTATATCGTCATCGATGAAGTTCACAGCTATCGTGGAGTGCTTGGCAGCCACATGGCCTGGGTGATCCGCAGATTATTGCGCCTTGCCACCCATTATGGAGCAAACCCGACCTTTATCCTCCTATCAGCAACCATCGGCAATCCGGCGGAATTGGGGAGGCAATTGCTTGATAAACCTGTTGAGGTTATATCCCGGTCGGGAGCGCCCAGGGCCGAAAGGAGCATGCTCTTTCTCAATCCCTGGGATAGCGCAGCCTATACTGCCAGTCAGTTACTGGAAGCGGCGATAAAGCGGGGACTACGGACCATTGTCTATACCCAGTCGCGGAAAATGACCGAACTCATCAATCTGTGGACGGCACCGCGACTCGGCGAACTCGCCGCAAAACTCAGCGCCTACCGGGCTGGTTTCTTGCCTGAGGAGCGGCGCGATATTGAGAAAATGCTTTTTTCCGGCCAACTGCTGGGCGTCATTTCGACTTCTGCTCTTGAACTCGGTATCGATATCGGTGACTTAGATCTTTGTATCCTCGTTGGCTATCCCGGTTCCATCATGGCAACCCGGCAAAGGGGAGGGCGGGTGGGCAGGGGATCGAGAAACTCGGCGACTATTCTCATCGGCCAGGAAGATGCCTTGGATCAACACTTCATGCGCCACCCGGAGGATTTTTTTGCCAGATCGCCGGAAGCAGCGGTTTTAAATCCGATGAATACTTCGATCATGGAGCAACATCTGCATTGCTGCGCAGCCGAACTGCCCTTGTCATTTACGGAAAATCTCCTGCAAAATCAAGCGATAGAGGAAAGCATTGCAACCCTTTCACAGTCCGGGGCACTGCTGCAAACCGCTTCCGGCGACCAGTGGATTTCCTCGCGAAAATATCCGCATCGTCATGTCAGCCTGCGTGGTGGCGGGGCGCAAATGGTCATAATCGATGCTGAGAATGGTGAAATAATCGGGGAGATTGATGCCGGCCGCAGTTTGAAGGAATGCCATCCAGGGGCGATATATTTGCACCGATCGACGACCTGGGTTGTCGAGAAACTCGATCTCCAGGGCAATGAAGTTCTGGCATGTCGCCAGACACCAAAATATTTTACCCGACCGATGACCGAGAAACGGACGGAGATCCTGGAGGTGCTGGAGACAAAGAACAGTTTCGCCATTCAGGTTTCCTTCGGCAGGGTGCGCGTCACCGAGAAGGTGACCGGCTACCAGAAACGCAACAATCACACCCAAAAACTGATTGCCACCACGGCTCTCGATCTGCCGGAGCAGATTATCGAAACCGAAGGTTTGTGGGTGGACATCCCTCCAGATGTGGTTGAGATTCTGGAGCAGGAAAAATTTCATTTCATGGGGGCGATTCATGCCCTGGAACATGCCATGATTGCGCTTTTCCCTTTGTTGGTTCTCTGTGACAGAAATGATATCGGTGGCATCTCCTGTCCCTTGCATGAACAGACCGAAAAGGCGTCAATTTTTATCTATGACGGATACGCCGGCGGGGTAGGATTGACCAAGGAGGCCTTCGAGAAAATCGATGACCTTCTCCTGCAATCGCAGCAGACGATCCTGTCTTGCAGCTGTGATACCGGATGCCCTTCCTGTGTCCATTCGCCGAAATGTGGCTCGGGTAACAGACCCATCGACAAACGTGCCTGCCTTTTCCTTCTCGAAACACTTTTAAAACAACCGGCAAAGGACACTGATACACAAGCAAAAAAACCATCTCTGCGGAAAAGTACAGGCACGAAGAGCCTCGGCCAGAGAGTCGTTCATCGGCAGGAACCGCAGGGGTTGGCAGTTTTACCGGACAAATTCGGGGTGTTTGATCTTGAGACTATACGTTCGGCAGAAGAGGTTGGCGGGTGGCATCAAGCACACAGGATGGGGGTTTCTGTCGGGGTGGTGTATGATTCGGAAATCAATGGCTGTGTCACCTATCTTGAGCATGAAATGGATCGCCTGGTCAAACACCTTCAGTCGTTTGAACTCGTTGTCGGATTCAATAACAAACGATTTGATAATATGGTGTTATCGGCATACACCGGCATTGACCTCAATAGTCTGCCAGCCCTTGACCTGTTGGAGGAAACCCATAACTACCTGGGTTACCGGGTGAGTCTCAATAGTCTTGCCGAACATACTCTGGGGAAGGCCAAAACAGCAGATGGGCTGCAGGCTCTTCAATGGTACAAAGAAGGGAGGATTGATCTCATACAGCAATATTGTCGGAGTGATGTCGAGATTACCAGGGATTTGCTTTTTCATGCCCTAGAGCAAGGTTTTTTGCTCTTTGCCAACAAGGCCAAACAAAGGGTGCGATTGCCCCTTGCTTTGGAGAAAACAATCATGAATATTCTTAGGAGCCGTTAGGCAAGATCCCGGCCATGTTCTATGTTGCAACGGCTGAATCAGGGCCAAATAAGGGTATTGAAAATCCACCCTGTGGTGCCGTTGCTGTGACGCACCTGGGTCCACTTTTCCTTGGTTGCCACCTTAGTCATCACAACCCCCCGTTCAACATCCGCGACAACGGCAGCGGTCGTGGCCGGCTCAGCGCGCATATTGATACTTTTTTCAGATATGACGATGACTGTGTCGCATTTTTTCACACTGCCCTGATGCACAAAGCCGGTGTCTCCTTCAAAATCGGTTACTTGATACCATTCGCCATCTTTTTTGACAACCTTCAGCGGATATCCCTGGAAAAGCTCCATGGAGGTCGGTTGGTTTTTCCCGGGACCGGTCTTGATATTGGTATTGTCGGCAGTGACCGTTAAATACTCGGCAGCATATACTGAGGAAAAGAAAAGGGTGCCGAGCAATCCCAAGACCACAGACTTTTTAAATTGTTTTTTCATGGGTGAAAGGTGCAATGTTTTTATTTTTATTGAGGATAATAAGGATGTTACAGACAGAAACCGACATTCTTGTTCTTCCTATAGCATGGATTTGCGCGCAAGTCAAACATCATATCACATATCGGGTGCGGGCGGATGGAAAGTGGAGTCGTGACTTTCCACTCTGCATCTGTGTCAGGGCACCTAAAGGCAAAGTCAGGTTATGTTGACTGTGGCCGGAAGGGAAGTTACCCCAAATCGGATAATCTCCTTTCCGGCAAAGCTCGAGGATCCTCTTCCAAAGAGTTTCCAGGTAGCTCATTTGCTGTGGGCTGTTGCCGGGGTAAAGGCCGGAGAAATCACCGACAATAAGGCCGGCGAGCCTGTCAAGTTTGCCGGCCAGAGAGAGTTGCGTCAACATCCTATCAACCCGATAGGCCGGCTCGTTGATATCTTCGAGGAAGACGATTTTATCATCCCAGGAAAAGTCGTAGGGCGTTCCGAGAAGACTGGTCAGGCTAGCCAGATTGCCTCCCACTAAGGGCGCTGTCAAGGTCGGACCGTCCCGGAGAATTTCGATCTTCTTTACAACGAGAGGTTCATCCCATCGCCCGGTAAGACAGAGAAAAAAACGTTCAAGCGTAGGCGGTGCGGCGTCGCCAAGTGATATTACGACCGGCCCGTGCAAGGAAATCAAGCCTGCCTTTTGATATAGATAATTCTGCAATATCGTAAGATCGGAAAAACCGATTATCATTTTCGCGTGGGTGGCAACGAGGGCAAGATCGATCTTGTCGAGCATTCTCAGGCAACCGTAGCCACCGCGCAAGGCAATGAGAGCCGCCACCTCCGGATCACCGAGCAAACGGTTGAATTCGGAGCCGCGATTTTCATCACTGTCGGCAAGGTATTCATTACCCGGCCAGAGATCCCTGGGAAACGCGACGTTAAAGCCCATTTCCCGGAGTACTGCAATTCCTTTGTGAAATCGGTTGATATCGGACAATTGGCCGGCGGGGGCGATTATCCCCAGGGTGTCGCCCTTTTTCAGTGGCAGAGATGCAAGTGGGGTTTTCATTTGCGGACTATCTTGCGATAAATAATCGCCAGGCCCATAAGGGTCAGCATTGGGTCGATCAAGTCAATTGTGGTGGCAAAGGGAGAGATCAGCGCCGCCATACCGCCGGTGGCCACCACTCGAAAGTCTTCGTCGGTCGATTGAACCATTTCCTTTCTTATACCCTTCACCAGGCCGTCGATCATCGCCCCGTAGCCATAAAGGATGCCGCTTTTCATCGCCTGCACCGTCGATTTTCCAATGATCCGGGAGGGCGCTTCCGAGACGTCGATATGCGGCAGTTTGGCGGTTTTGTTCGATAGCGCCTCAAGGGAAATGGCGATTCCCGGGAGAATGACGCCGCCTTGATACTCGCATTTTTCAGTAACACAGTCAAAAGTGATGGCCGTTCCGAAATCGATGACAATCTGTTTGCAGGGTTTGAGATTCCAGGCGGCGATGGCATTAACCAGCCGGTCGGCGCCAACCTCCTGCGGATTATCGAGTTGCACGGCGATGAGGTTTTTCAGCCGCTCGACGGCAATGACAATTATATCATGCTCAAGGTGGGCGGCGAAATGTTTCCGACAACAGGCAACCCATGCCGTTTCCAGGGTAGGAACAACGCTTGCAATAATTATCCCGCGAATCTTCTCTTTGTCTATTCCGGCCATAACGAACAAAGTGTGATACCAAATTGCCAGTTCATCGGCGGTGCTCTTGGCATCGGACTTCAAGCGCCATTGCCCGACAAGTATATCATCTTCATACATGCCCGTTACGGTATGTGAATTACCGATATCGACGACTAAAAACATTGTACACCCAATCATAATTTTAAACCCTCAACTCTCTTTCGTTGGCAGCGACCACCAGGTATTATAATAGATGGCTTTAGAAAAGCATCCAAAACCAACCTCAATCAGGGAACAACACCATGAAAACTCTTCTTCTTATCACAACCACCTTTGAACGTAAGGAAGATGCTGAGCGTATTGCCGCCTTGCTGCTTGAGCGTAGGTTGGTTGCCTGCGCGCAGATCTCGGCGCCAATTACCAGTGTCTATCGATGGCGAGGGGAAGTTACCATAGCAACCGAACTGACCCTCAGCGTGAAAACTACGTCGCAGCATTACGCCTTGGTTGAGGCGGTATTGCTCCAGGAACACCCCTACGAAACCCCTGAGATAATAGGACAAGAGATTCCCTTGGTAAGCAATGCTTATAGAGACTGGGTGGAGCAGGAAGTGTTATGAACAATCAGGAGAACCGCCCAAAAGGCTATAGAAAAAGAAAAATCGGCGAATATATTTGTCATTGCTGCCGGCAGAAAAAAGAGTTCTGCTGGAGTTGCCCGTGCGGGTTTATGATTTGCAAGGAATGCTTTGAAGAAAACAAGTGGGGTATCAGCAACGGCCCGACGTGGATCTGCCCGGACTGTGAACGTATCCGAATGATGTGAAATCACTTTTCAACAGGGTTGCGTCTTGCCCTGAAATACAATAAGATGCCGTGCTATCAACAACTCCTTCTCTTCCGCGGGTAAGCATAATATGAACGTATCTTCAGCTAATTACGATGAAAGCAAGATAAAAACCCTGAGCTCTCTGGATCATATCCGCAAGCGTCCGGGGATGTATATCGGCCGGCTTGGTGACGGCTCGCATCATGATGACGGCATCTATATTCTCCTTAAAGAGGTGGTGGATAACGCCATTGATGAATTCATCATGGGGGCAGGGAAGCGGGTAAACATTAACATCAGTCCGACCGGCTATGTATCCGTACGAGACTTCGGCAGAGGGATACCGCTCGGGAAGATAGTTGATTGCGTCTCAACCATTAATACCGGGGCAAAATACAACACCGATGTCTTTCAATTTTCGGTAGGACTCAACGGCGTCGGCACAAAGGCAGTTAATGCACTTTCAGAAGTATTCACCGTAACTTCTTATCGTGATGGCAAATTTTCCTCTGCGAAATTCAACGACGGCAAGTTGATCGACAAAACGGAGGGAGACACTGAGGAAAAAAATGGCACATTCATTGAATTCATGCCATCAACCAAGATGTTTCCCGATTTTAGCTTCGATCCGGCCTTTGTTGAAAAACGATTATGGCGATATGCCTATCTCAATGCCGGCCTGAAAATCCATTTTGACAAAAAGGTCTTTTATTCGGCCAACGGTTTGCTTGATCTCCTTGATAAGGAACTGGACGGAGCGCAACTCTACAAACCCATCTATTACCGGGAGGCCACTCTAGAATTTGCCTTCTCCCACACCGACACCTTCAGTGACTGCTACTTCACCTTTGTCAACGGCACATATACCAGCGAAGGGGGCACTCATCTCTCGGCATTTCGGGAAGGTATACTCAAGGGCATAAACGAATTTTCCGGAAAAAAATTTATAAATACCGATGTCCGCGACGGCATTGTTGGAACCTTGGCGATCAAGATCAAAGATCCGGTCTTTGAATCACAAACAAAAAACAAACTCGGCAACACCGAAATTCGCTCGTGGATCGCCGGTAAGGTCAGAGACGCAGTTTCCAGCGCCCTTTACAAGGACACGGAAGCAGCACAAAAACTCATTGAAAAAATACTCCGCAACGAAGACGTACGCAAAGAATTGCAGAGTGTCCGCTCTGAAGCTCGTGCCAATGCCAAGAAAGTCGCTCTGAAAATTGACCAATTGAAAGACTGCAAACACCACCCCTCAAAGGACAAGCCTTCGCAGGAGGGGAGAGAAAGCATGGTCTTCATTACCGAGGGGCAATCGGCAGCTGGTTCCATTGTTTCATCAAGAGATCCAATGACTCAGGCGGTCTTTTCGTTGAAAGGAAAACCGCTCAACGTTTATGGCCAAAAAATGGCCATGCTTTACAAAAATGAAGAGATGTACGCCTTAATGCGGGCGCTCAATATCGAGGATTCGATTTCCGACGTACGATACGATAAGGTGATTTTAGCAACTGATGCCGATGTTGATGGTCTCCATATCAGGAACCTGCTCCTTACATTTTTTCTGCATTATTTCGAGCCATTAGTCAAACTTGGTTACGTTTATATCCTGGAAACACCGATTTTCCGAGTTCGCAACAAACAAGAAACCATCTACTGTTATTCCGAGCAGGAGAAACAGGCGGCAACACATAAATTGCAGGGCCCAGGCAGTAAGGGGGCAGGGGTTGAAACAACGCGTTTCAAGGGACTTGGAGAGATTTCCCCGAAAGAGTTTAAACAATTTATTGGCCCGGATATTCGTCTTAAAAATGTGACACTTGATTCTCTCAGTGAGGTAACCAAGGTACTCACTTTTTATATGGGCAAGAATACCCCCATGCGCCGAAAGTATATTATGGATCATCTGATCCTTACCAATTAATTACGAAATCATCACCTCATTGCACAGAGTTTGATGGAAATAACCTACTGATCGCTCAGAGAAAATAATGGAATCACATCCCGGCAAACTGCATCAATTATTCGACAAGAATTTCCTCGAATACACTTCCTATGTTATCCGCGAACGAGCCATTCCATCCGTTGAAGACGGCCTGAAACCTGTGCAGCGTCGTCTCCTGCAGACTCTTCACAACATGGAAGACGGCCGTTTTCACAAGGTAGCCAATCTTGTTGGGGAGACCATGAAGCTCCATCCCCATGGCGATCAATCGATTTTTGCAGCACTTGTCAACCTTTCCAACAAGGGCTTCCTGATAGAACAACAGGGGAATTTCGGCAATATCTACACCGGAGATCGGGCCGCGGCCGCCAGATATATAGAGTGCCGACTGTCTCCCCTAGGCAAGGAGATCCTCTTCAACAAAGACCTCACAACATTTATCGAATCCTATGACGGCCGAATGATGGAACCGGTGACGCTTCCGGCGAAAATACCGCTGCTGCTCCTCATGGGGGCGGAAGGTATAGCTGTCGGCATGGCAACAAAGATTCTGCCGCATAATTTTTGTGAACTCCTGGAGGCGCAAAAGAACATTCTGCGTGGTGAAGAATTTTCTCTTTATCCAGACTTTCCCCAAAGGGGCCTGATTGATGTCAGCAATTACGAAGATGGTAACGGAAAAGTCAGAGTTCGCGCAAGAATCGAGGAACAGAATGAAAAAACCATTATTATCAAAGAAATTCCCTACACAACCACAACCCAATCCTTGACCGATTCGATCGAAAAAGCCGCGAAAGCCGGAAAAATAAAGATTGTTTCAATCAATGATTATACGGCAGAAAGCGTTGAAATCGAAATCAAACTGGCCAGGGGGATATATGCAAAAGATACAATCGCAGCCCTCTATGCCTTTACAGATTGCGAAGTACCGATCACCCCAAACCTCACTCTGATAAACGGAATGACCCCGGAAACCTCAACAGTAACAGAGGTTTTACGGCTCAATACCGCCAGGTTAAAGGGAGATCTCCAGAAAGAACTTGAGATTGAGCAAGGTCGTCTCGAAGAAAAATTGCACGCAAAAATCCTTGAACAAATCTTTATCGAGGAACGACTGTATAAAAATATCGAAGAGGAAACCAGTTATGCGTCTGTGGTGACGACAGTATTGAAATCTTTTTTGTCATACCGGGAACAGCTGCTCCGCCCAGTGACCAAGGAAGATGTTGAACGGCTTCTAGAAATCAGAATTAAACGTATCTCTCGCTATGATATCAACAAGCAGCTGAAAGAAATCAAAGAGATACGCAAGAGAATGAAAGAAATCGTCAAATCCTTAACGGATATTGTCGGTTTTACTATTTCTTTCATTGATCAATTATTAGAAAGATATGGTCACCTTTATCCTCGACGAACAGAAATCGCAAGCTTCTCGGAAGTCAGCATCAGAACGGTGGCCATCTCCAATCTGGTTACGGTTTATAACCGAAAAACCGGTTTTCTCGGCCACCATATCAAGGAAGAAGACCCGACAGAAGATATAACTGTTGCATGCTCCGAGTATGACAAGCTCTTTCTTCTTTTTACCGACGGACTCTATAAAATCATTCCGGTAGTCGAAAAACTGTATGTCGGCCAGGAATTACTATGGTTTGGTGTCGTCGAGAAGGATATAATCTTTAACGTCATTTATAGGGACGGGACGGAGAATCTTGCCTACGTCAAGCGATTTACAACGCCAAGCTTTATCCTTGAGAAGGAATACCGACTGTTTCCGGAACACAAAAGATCAAAAATTCTCCACTTAGATTTCGGCGAAAACAAATACGTAAAGATTTATCTTGTACCTTCATCAAGGGCAAAATCTAACAGCATGGAGATTGCCTTAAGTGAATTCTTATTAAAAAATGCTGCTGCCAAAGGCAAGAGGCTTTCAAGTCGTACTGTCAGAAAAATTATACCTTCAGCAGGCAGCGGGGTTGAACCGGCAAAACACAATTTGCCACTGCCTGGTCTTGAGCCGCAACGAAAGGAAGAGATGATAGAAACTGATGAACATGTGCTCGATAACGACGAGGAACAAACCTAATATATTTCAGATATTCAAATATATACAATCAACAGTTAATCTTTTGTGTAGATTTTTCCTTGCAGAGAGTGTTGTCCGGCATAAAGAATTTCAACCGCAACGATAACCCCTGGATCATATGCAGTAGTGCAGTTGTTCAGGTGAACAATGTGGTTGGTATCGGTTCGCCCCCTTAACCCATCCGGGCGACATTCCTCAATCATCACCTCTTTGACGCTACCAACATATTCTCTATTTCTTTCGAGGCTTATCTCGTCCTGCCGGCTCTGGAAACGGCTCAGCCTGGCTACCTTCACCCCTTCATCCACTTTGTCGACAAAGGCGCTGGCTCTGGTGCCGGACCTGTCGGAGTATTTAAAAGAGAAAGATCCATGAAAGCGCACTTTTTCAAGAAGTGCCATGGTTTCCTCAAAATCTTCGTCCTCTTCACCGGGAAAACCGACAATAACGTCTGTAGTTAATGCGATTCCGGGGCAATATTCGTGGAGTTTATTAACTTTTTCAACATACTCGCTGATTGTATATTTACGGTTCATCCTCTTCAATACTCTATCCGAACCCGCCTGCACGGGAAGATGAAACTGGGGACAGAGATTTTCAATCTCTTGAAAGCTGTGCATCAGTTCATCAGTGAGATCCTTTGGATTGGATGTGGTGAATCGCAGGCGCGCCACTCCTTTAACACATGATACTTCCTTGAGCAGATCGGTGAAAGAGTATGCCGTGCCAGTTTCCACAACAGGATTCGTTGTGCCGTATGAATTAACATTCTGACCAAGAAGGGTGATTTCCTTAACACCTTCAGCAACTAACACCTTCACTTCATCTATTATATCGTCAACTTTACGGGATATTTCCCGTCCTCTTGTGTAAGGGACAACACAATAGGTGCAATAATTATTGCAACCTTGCATTATCGTCACAAACCTCCTGTAAGGTAGCAGGGCAGGGGAGGAAGGATGTACTTCCGATACATTTCCGAGTTGCGAGATTATCGGGAGAAATTGAGGGATCTCATAATTATCGCGGAGATCAGTAATGACCATACTGCCTTCAAGAGCTACTCGCTGGAGATGTTTTTCAAGATGATATATTTGTTGCGTACCAATAACCAAGTCCACGTGGGGCATTCTTTCGATAAGTCGCGAACCTTCTTGTTGGGCCACGCAACCGGCTACACAGATCGTCATTGATGGCTTATTTTTCTTGGCTTTCCTGAGATAACCCAACAAACTCAGTACTTTTTGTTCAGCCTTGGCACGAATCGAACATGTGTTGAGGATGACCAAATCCGCCTCATGATAATTCATGCTTTCGATGTAACCATGGCCCGCTAAGGTCTGGGCCATAATCTCCGAATCTCTTTCGTTCATTTGACAACCGAACGTCTTGATGTAAAAAACCTTTTGCTCCATTTTATATTTATCTTCCAACGCGTTATGTGATTTATCCGACCAAAGATACAGCTATAGCGGACAATAATCCGAAAAGTTCAGCCGTCATTTCTTGTGGATACCTGACGACAACTACTCCCGCGGGAGAGTCGCAGGCAGAAAGTATTGCCAGGTTGTCATAGCCCTCTAGGATAAATTTTAAGTAGTGGAATTTTCCAGGCAATATGCGTAAATAAACCTCGGCTAATTTTCCCATGGACACCACCTAAACCGAGATGGCTGAATCAATATCGTGCATTTCTGTAGAATTTTCTTTCAGGAGAGGATATACCACCTCTTTTAAATATTCCTCTGTTTGTTCCTTGGCTCTGCCGGTAAATTGAGAGTAGTCACTGACCATTGCCGTGAGTTCCTCGATGGAGAAGGGGACATGTTCGTCGGCAGCCAGCCTAAAAAGCAAGTCGTTGTCTTTTCCTTCTTCTTTCACTACAATTCCAGCAGCCACAGAATGTTCTTTCACGACCTCATGCATATCCTGGCGACTTTTACCTTTTTCTACCGCTCCCATGAGGATTTTTTCGGTGGCCATGAAAGGCAGTTCAGCAATAAGATGCTTCTTTATTTGTTCTGGAAATACAACCATATCAGATGTGATATTTGCAAATAACTTTAATATTGCATCGGCCAAGAGAAAGCATTGGGGAATATCCATTCGTCGAATTGCCGAATCATCCAAGGTTCTCTCAAACCATTGATTACTGTAGGTAGCTGCAAAGTTCTGCGGCAAGTTCATTAATTTTCTCGCTAATCCGGTCATTCTTTCAGAACGCATTGGGTTTCTTTTATAGGCCATAGCCGATGAGCCGGTTTGATTCTTTTCAAAAGGCTCTTCCTGTACCTTGAGATTCGAAAGGAGTCGTAGATCAACGGCAAACTTATGGGCGGTGGCCCCAATCCCGGCGAGGGTTTCAGAAAGCTTCATGTCGAGTTTTCGTGTGTAAGTTTGGCCGGTAACGTTAAAGGTTGAAGTAAATCCGAGCTTTTCTGCAACCAGTTGATCGAGTTCTCGAACCTTTTGATGATCGCCTTTGAACAGATCCAAAAACGTCGCTTGCGTGCCAACTGTTCCTTTGGCACCTCGTGCTCGTACCTGCAAGAGATAGCTGTCGATATATTCTAAATCCATAATAAGATCTTGGATATAAAGGGTATTTCTTTTTCCAACCGTAGTTGGTTGGGCAGGTTGATAGTGGGTAAAACCGAGGGTTGCGAGGTCTTTATATTTTTCACAAAAGATTGAAAGGTTTTTAATAACTTGAAGCACTGAAGCGCGAATCTGCTTCATGGCCAGTTTCTGAAGAATCAGATCGGTATTACACACAACAAATTGAGAGGTTGCGCCAAGATGAATTATTCCGGCAGCTTTAGGGCATTTTAATCCAAACTCAAAAACATGTGCCATGACGTCATGACGAATTTCCTTTTCTTTTTTCTCGGCAATTTCATAGTCAATATTCTCAACATTTGCCCGCATCTCCCACAACATCTCTTCGGTGACGAGATCATTCAATCCAAGTTCATGCTGTGCTTCGGCCAAGGCAAGCCAACATTTTCGCCATGTAGAAAATCTCATTTTTTCAGAGAAAATTTGTTGCATTGAGATGCTGGTGTAACGACTCACAAGTGGTTCTTGATAAATTTCTCGGGACATAAAAGCTCCAAATACTATTATGTTTATTTAGTTACGTATTGTTTTTGTGTGATATTGGTGGACTATTTTGTACGGCCATAGATGGCTGCATCACCAGAGTCGCCGTATTTATAGCATTATTGTTGTGAGAAATAAACCAAGTTGGTACCCCAAAGCCCCTCAACGGCAGGATTTTGCCCACTTTCATAAATGTCGCATAATGTATATTATGTATATATAATTAATATGAACAATATTATATAGTTAAACGGAAACAATCGTTGACAGACAAAACATCGTTCATACATCAAGCACCCTCACCTGCCAACTGACATTTCCTCGAAAACGGTTTATGGTTGGAGCGTAAATTAAAATCCTCTCCGATTCTCTTTGCACTTCATTGATTCGATTCCCCAAACTGAATCCTATACCTTTGAGGTTTGCATACTTGCCGCGAATCGTCAGTTGAAGATGTTCAGCCGCTTTACCAACCACTCGCGAATCGACTATCCGAGCCATGCTGTCCTGAAATATCGGCTGTTGATTTCCTGGTCCAAATGGCTCCAAGAGTTTCATGAATCCCAAATATTCATCAGACATAAGGTCTTCGACTGAACATTCAATATCGTAACGCATCTTTTTTATGATTCGATGGTTTTTCCATTTTTCTCTTGCAACAGCAGAGAATTTCTCTGAAAATTTCTCGAAATTCGCCGCGGTAACTGTTAAACCTGCCGCCATCCCATGGCCGCCAAAACGTTCAATCCAATGAGAGCAATAGCTGAGCATCTCCACAATATCTATGCCCTGAACAGACCTTCCGGACCCAACATAAACTACAGATTTGTCCGGTAATTCTTTTTCGGCAAACACTAATGCTGGAAAGCAATAGATTTCAACCAGTCTTGAGGCTACGATACCCGCCACTCCTTGATGTAATATCCCCTTTGAAATTATACATTTATCATGATGCACCTGCGTCGCTGAGATTTTCTTTAATGCAGTTTCGAGATTGTCAGAACTTACCCTTTTCCTCTCCTCATTCAGCGCGGTCAGTTTGGTTGCGAGTTTCTTTGCCTGGTCTCGATCGCTTTGCTTTAGGAGCGTGACGACAAGGTCGCTTTCGCCTAATCTTCCGGCAGCATTGATCTTTGGGCCAATAAGGTAACCGATGTCTTCGGAAACTATTTCCCCTCCGCCGATATCGCAAGAAACAAGAAGTTCTTGGAGTCCGGGAAAATGAGTACAGCTTAGAGCTTCTAAGCCTGCTCGAACGAGAATTCGATTCGTGTACGTCAAGTCCACAACATCAGCAATCGTTCCAAGGGCAACAAAAGCTAGGTATTGCTTGAGGTTTATCGATTTTGCAACCGCAGCGAATTGTTGTTTGTTTGCGAGTTCGGCCCGTATTCCCGCAGCCAAATAAAATGCTACCCCAACACCCGCCAATTGTTCCCCATGAAAACCACAATCCGCCATTGAAGGATTCAAAATTATACAACCAGGCAGGCCATGTTCTGGGAGATTGTGATGGTCGGTAACAATAACCTTACCCCCTATTTCTTGAATTCGCGCAATTTCCGATTTGTTAGAAATGCCACAATCAACAGTAATCAAGAGGAATTCGTTATAAAATAGTTTACCTCTATGATCCTCAAACCACGCAACGTTGAGTCCATATCCTTCGTGCAGCCTGTTGGGGATATGCCAGGATACCGCAATGTCAAATTCTCGAAAGAAATTCACAAGAAGAGCTGTTCCTGTTGTGCCGTCAACATCGTAATCCCCCCAGATGACGATCTGTTTTCCGCTAGTCATGTATTCGACCACAAGACGAGCCGCCTCGAGGAGATTCCGCATTTTTTCTGGTTTCGGTAAATCCTCAAGACGTGGATAAAGGAATCGTCCAAGGGCTTCGTCTCCTTCAACGCCTCGCTTTTCAAGAAAATCTCTGAAAATTATTGGTATTTCCAGTTTGCTATTTGTCGGATTGTTTGAAATATTTTCGGTCATTTTGATTCCCAGTGCTCATTGGTCGCTTTCCAGTCATCGACACACTTGATAATTCTTGCCGGCTCATTTACCGGGAACCATTGCAAATCGTGGATCTTTGAAAACCATGTATATTGTCTTTTGGCATATCTCCTGGTATCTCGCGCCAAGAGGTCAATCATTTCCGGTAAAGTCCACTCACCTTCCAAGTAGTTAATCATGTGGCGATATCCTATGGAGCCTAAAGACTTCATTGAACTGTTATATCCCATTGCCAGGAGCTTTCGAACTTCGCCCTCAAGGCCAAGGTCAATCATATCTTGGCAACGGCGGTTGATCCGGGAATAGAGTTGGTTCCTATCACAGGTCAGGCCTATCTGTAAGAGATGGGTAAAAATGACTTCCGGAGAAAGCTTGCGTTGTTCTTCCAGATGCTTTGACCACGGGATGCCTGAAATATAAAAAATCTCTAAAGCCCGTAACAATCTCTGAGAGTCATTTGTACCGATTCTTTCTGCTGAAATACGGTCAATTACAGTAAGTTCTTCATGTAGTTTCGAGCAACCCTCTGAGGCTAACCGTTGTTGCAGGGCCAGTCTTATCTCTTCGTTGACAGGGACACCGGGAAAAATTCCGTGGAGAAGGGCACGTAAGTATAAACCCGTCCCGCCGGTCAAAAGGGGTGTTTTTCCTCGGCCATGAATATCTCGGATTGCTTTTAAGGCATCAACAGTAAAGCGCGCCGCATCGTAATTTTCGTTCGGATCAACAATGTCAATCAGGTGATGGGCGATAGCTCCCCTCTCCTCTTTACTGGCCTTGGCCGTACCGATATCCATGTGTCGATAAACTTGCATGGAATCAAGGCTGACAATCTCGCAATCGTATCGTTTTGCAAGCATCAGCGAAAGGGCCGTTTTTCCAATCGCCGTTGGCCCAACCAGAACGAGTA
Source organism: Deltaproteobacteria bacterium (assembly GCA_031441605.1). Lineage (GTDB taxonomy): Bacteria > Desulfobacterota > Desulfobulbia > Desulfobulbales > Desulfocapsaceae > Desulforhopalus_A. The sequence continues at coordinate 200,171 of JANNQF010000013.1, read as the reverse complement.
GCGGCTGGCTGATAATTGTGCTTTTCATTCTGCTCTATCAAAAACCAGTTCGTTTGCTAATGCGGTTGCACGTTTCCGACCAATTCCATGAATTGCCTGCAAGTTGACGATATTCAAAATCGGACCGAATTCCTGTCGATGCGAGACTATGGTTTCGGCCAGCGTAGGTCCGACACCTTTTATCGTCATGAGCAAATCCTTGTCAGCGCGGTTGATCGGCAGAGGAAGAAAGAAAAACGGATAATAAGTGAGCGGCAACGATTCAGAGTGTTGGATAAGTATTTCTTCCTGTCTAAGGTAAAGTTGTTTATCATATCTAACGTCTAACTGCATACACCTATGCACAAATAATTGTTTCTTGTGAATGAGGATATGGTGAAAAGGTAAGAGCAGCAACAAAAAAAACACTAAAAGAACAATGGTCAATCGTCCATCTCTTAGTTGCTCTTCTTCTGTCTCGGACGGATTAAAATACATGGCTTTATCGTTATATCAAGCGATTTACAAGCGCAATACATGATGTACGAAGATTTAGGAATTCTATTTATTGGTGATAAAAATGCAATGTTTTTGCCAACCCCCTAAAGGCCTCATTTTTTTTCGTTGTTTCACTGCTTTTTAGGGGGTATATACCTTCATTTTGAATTCTTTTCACTTCTGTAGCAAAAACCAGCATGACTACTTCTCAAACATTTAACATCGTTCTCGTAGAACCTGAGATTCCTCCCAATACCGGCTCCATAGCCAGGTTGTGCGGTGCAACAAACACCATTCTGCATCTGGTACATCCCTTAGGATTTTCAACAGACGACAAACATCTTAAAAGGGCCGGTCTCGATTATTGGCAACACGTTGCCATCCGGCATTGGCCAAGTCTTGACGATTTTCTTGCGGCGCAGGACGAAAGGCAGCTCTTTTTCTTTACCACCAAGGTTACAAGAAAATATACCACAGCCCGGTTCAAACCTGGATGTTTTTTAATTTTTGGCAAAGAAACAAAAGGATTATCGAAAGATATTATTCAATTATACCACGACCGGTGTTATACTTTGCCGATGCAAAATCCCCATATTCGCAGTTTGAACCTTGCCATGACCGCCGGGATTGTCTTATATGAAGCTTTGCGGCAATGCGCTCCTGAAGGTATGCTTCAGGACAATTCCGGAGCATAAAACCTACAAGAATAATGCATTTCAACTCGTTTCTCACTTAACACTTATTACAGGAGAATCATTCAATGGCTGATCGAGTATTTAATTTCGCTCCCGGTCCGGCAACGCTTCCCTATGAAGTATTGCAGAAAGCCGGGCAGGATGTCGTCAATTTTCAACAAACAGGAATCGGGCTTATTGAAATCAGTCACCGGTCCAAAGAATTTATTGCCGTTGCCGACGAAACTGAAGCCAATTTCCGCGAATTAATAGAAATACCAAGCAATTACAAAGTATTATTCTTGCAAGGTGGTGCCTCAAGTCAATTTTTCATGGTCCCCATGAACCTTTTGGGCCCCGGAAAAAAAGGCACATATCTGAACACCGGTGCCTGGTCAAAAAAGGCCATCAAAGAAGCAAAATTATTCGGAGAGGTTGAAGTCCCCTTCTCCAGTGAAGAAAGCGGTTTCAAAAGAGTCCCGAAGGCTGGAGAATATTCTACTGCTGCTGACTCGGAATATCTCTATTATGTCTCCAACAATACTATCTACGGTACCCAGTTTCCCGACCTGCCGGTATCTGATAAAATGTTGATCAGCGACATGAGCTCGGACATCCTTTCCCGGCCTATCGATGTTTCCAAGTTTGGCCTTATTTTTGCCGGTGCACAAAAGAACCTCGGGCCGGCCGGCGTCACTGTGGTCATCATCAGGGAAGATCTGTTGACACGAACTCCGGCCAACACCCCGACAATGTTGGCTTACAAAACGCATGCCGATAAAGGCTCAATGTTTAATACGCCTCCCTGTTTTTCTATTTATGTAATGGGAGAAGTCCTGAAATGGCTGAAGAAGATTGGTGGAGTTGCAGCAATCGAAAAAATCAACAAAGAAAAAGCTGCAATTCTTTACACGGCCATTGATCGGACCGACTATTACCGAGGTCATGCCGAAAAAGAGTCGCGCTCCCTCATGAATGTCCCCTTCAATCTTCCGTCCAGAGAGCTTGAAGCAAAGTTTATCGCGGAGGCAACGGCGGCAGGCCTGAATGGCCTCAAAGGACATCGTTCTCTTGGTGGCTGCCGAGCTTCCATTTACAACGCTTTCCCCCTTGAAGGTGTCGTGAAGCTTGTCAAGTTCATGCAGGAATTTGAAGCAAAGAATCCGGTTGCCTAATGGAGTATGTAGGGAATGTCATCCGACCGCCCAGTGAGGCAGATTCTATCATCCTCCAGGTGACGGTCGGATGTTCTTATAATAAATGTACCTTCTGCGGTGCCTATAAAGATGTAGCATTCACCATCAAAGACGAGGCGGCAATAAGGCGAGATCTTCAGTTTGCTCATCAGTATTGTCGTAATCACAAACGGTTGTTTCTTGCCGATGGTGATGTCCTTATACTTTCCCAGAAAAAGTTGGTCCGTCTTTTCCAACTCATTCACGATTATCTTCCCTGGATTTCAAGAATTTCTCTCTATGGCAATGCCAGAGCAATCCGCAGTAAGAGTCCGGAAAATTTGCTGGAATTAAAGCATCTAGGGCTTGATCGGGTGTACATGGGACTTGAAAGTGGTTGCGATGAAATATTGCTACACATCAAAAAAGGCGAAACCGCAGAGACAATGATATCTGCCGGCCAAAAAATACGCGAGTCCGGGATCTTTCTCTCTGTCACCGCACTTCTTGGGCTTAGTGGCGTTGTTTGGACAAAGCGTCATGCCGAGGAAACAGCAAAAGCATTAACCGCCATGGCACCCAGCCAAATCGCCATACTGACACTGATCCCCCTGGAAAACACCCTTCTTGGACAGGATGTGCTTTCAGGAAAACTGGTCCTTCCCAATCCGCAAGAAATTCTTGTCGAGCTCTCCCTGATAATCAGTCGTCTACAAAACATCCGCTGCCAGTTTCATGCCAATCACGCCTCAAGCTATCTGCCCATCGCCGGACGACTGCCGAAAGACCGGGAAAAACTTCTCGCATCAATAGAGCTGGCAAGAAAGGGTGCAGTGTCAATTGTTCCCGAGTATAGGAGAGCTTTATGAGTACCTCAATGAAAACCGACTTGAAAAATCTTACCCAGGAGCAGTTGATCGACTTTGTTGTCAGTCTCGGGCAACCGGTATTTCGTGCCAAGCAGATTATGGGATGGCTCTATCGTCCTGGGATAACCGAGTTTTCACAGATGACTGATATTGCCAAGATTTTCAGAACAATACTTGAGGATAAAACCTTCATCTCGCATTTCATTGATCCCATCATTGAAAAGGCTGCCGATGGTTGCGTCAAGTTCGGTTTTCGCCTTCATGATCAACATATCATTGAAGCCGTCCTTATCCCGGAACCGGATCGCAACACGCTGTGCATTTCATCGCAGGTTGGCTGCGCCATGGGTTGCTCCTTTTGTCTCACCGGAACCATGGGATTTACAAGAAATCTCACTCCGTCCGAGATTGTCAACCAGATTTGCGCGGTAAGGGATTACCTGCTGGCAGAACCCAAGGAAAAGCTCATTGGTCCGGATAGAGTCACCAACGTTGTTTATATGGGGATGGGAGAACCGCTCAATAATCTCGACAACGTTCTCGCTTCCCTGTCGATAATTACCGAACAGAAAGGTTTGGATTTGACCCCCAGGAGAATCACCGTCTCAACCTGTGGAATCGTGCCGAAACTCAGGGAATTAGGGGAGAAATCACCAGTCAATCTGGCTATTTCCTTGCATGCTGTCGATGATGTCACCCGTCGAAAACTCATGCCGATAAACGACCGCTACTCAATCGATGATTTACTAACGGCCTGCCGTGATTTTCCCATGCCGAAAAGAAAACGAATCATGTTTGAGTATATCCTGCTGAAAGGCATTAACGACAGCAACCACGATGCTCGTGAATTGGCACGCAAATTAAAAGGGATCCCTTGCAAAATCAACCTCCTCCCCTACAATGAATCGCCGGCTTTGCCCTACCAAAACCCTGGCCTGGAAAGGCTCATGGCCTTTCAAAAGATCCTTCTTGATGCCCATTTTACTGTGTTCATTAGAAACAGCCGGGGATCCGATATCTCGGCTGCATGCGGGCAGCTTGCAACCAAGTCTTGACTCTCGAAGGAACCGGGTTGCTAAAGAAAAAACAGATTTCCGCAGCCGATTATAAATCCAAGTAAGGCTCCGAACAGATTGATGTATTTAAATTGTTCCTGCATAATCGAAAGGAGCAGTCCTTCTAATTTTAAGAGATCGAGTGAGTTGACCTTCTCGGTTACAATATTTTTAATATTCAGTGACTCGACAAGACCGGGTACCTCGGCTGCAAGCATGGCGGAGGTCGTTTTCTGTAAAGACTTGGCCACCCCCTCTCGCACACCGACAGGGATGATATTGGCCATTTTCCCGATTTTTTTCTGCAGCAGTGCGGCGGCCATTGAGTCGATAAGCGACTCAATGGTATCGAAGGTTTCCTGTGATTGGAGAATTGTGCAGAGTTCCTGTTTCAGCCAGGTCTTTTTTGCCGTCAACGATTCCTCCCCAAGCAACATCGTACATACCTGCTGCAGGCTGGTGGCTCCCGATTCAAAATGGCTCTCCATATTCGATTTAATCATCGAGGTGAGCAGCACCGAGATGTCTTTTCCCCTCAGTACCAGCATCATATGGTGGGTGCAACGGCTGCAAAACTCTTCGACCACCCCTTGATCATTGGCCTTTATGAATTGAATAATTGGTTTACGTAAGAATTCCCCGCTCCTCTCACGAATTATATGAACAACCTTGGCTTGTACCTCTTCAGATTCCAGCCAGGCAACAATATCATCATTTTTTTCAATGAGATACGTACGAATTTTTTCTTCTACCGTCTCCATGCGCAGGAATCCTCTAACCATATCGGCCATCGGACCCATTGACTCAATAAAGCTGTCCACACCGGCACAACCGCCTTTGACGATTTTATCCCGCACTTCAGGCTCAGAAACGATTGTTGCAAGACGCTTAAGAAGCACAGGGGTCTGTTTTTCTAAAGTGAGTTGCAGTAATTCAAGCAGAGAGCCGGGAAGGAGATCGGTCAAGGACTTTCCCTGCTGCAACACACTGTAAACGTGTTGATGTACAAAATCTTCCGCCCATTGCTCCATCGCCTCACTCAAAAACATTCGGCTGATATTTTTTTCAATGAAGCCGTAAGCCATTTCCCTTTGTGAGCCGGGAAGAATCATCCCTATCTCGCTTGCAAGAAATTGTTCCATTCGCAGCTCAATAGCGTGTTCAGCGATTTGCTTAAATTCATCTGAACTGATAAATACTCGGATCTTTTCTTTGACTTGATAAATGGCGGTCTTGCTGCCGATATCAAAATACACCCGGAATTTTGCTGGAACTATTGAAGCGAGATTACCGAGATCTTGCTTCAACACCCTTTCTATTCTCTCTTTGATAAGGCCGAACAAATGGTGCTGGAATGCATCATTTTGCAAACCCTTACCGATCTCTGCACTGGTTAAGAGGTGATCTCCGACAACCTCTCCCATATTCTTGGCAAAATCCTCCCTTTTGGAAGGAATGACGCCGGGCGTCATAGGTACCCTGATGCCGGCAATTATCCAAGGTTTCAGTGGTCGAAACAACATTTTGATCGCCACATGATTGGTGAGATATCCGATGAAAGCACCGGTAATCGGGGGTGCGGCGTATTTTACGAAATTTACTATTTCGGGTGAGAGATCAAACATATTGTAAAAGTTCCATTGGGCTGTTGATGATAATATCTGGATTTTCTTTCTGTAATTCATGTATACTGCGAAAACCCCAGGTAACTGCGACGGTCGTCATTCCAGAGGCTTTGCCGGTTTGAATATCAATCGGCGTATCACCGACGAAACACATCTTTTTTGGATTCCCGCCTAGCTTTTTGGCTATTTCAAGGGCAGCCACAGGATCGGGCTTTTTGGCAATCCCCTCCCTTTGCCCATACACACAGATAAATGTTTCCCGGGGGAAATATCTGTCTACGAAAAGCGTTGTGAAGGCGTGTGGTTTATTGGATAACACCGCCATACTGAGACCTTTTATTTTAATGGCAGTCAGCATAGCTTCTATGCCGTCGTATGGATGGCAATTGTTAATCCAGGTGTCGACATACAATTGCATGAACAATTGGCAACAACTGTGGAGGATCGTTTCATTTGTACCCATCGGGGTGATTCTCTTCATCAAAACATTTAAACCATCTCCGACAAAATGTTTATACTCCTGGTGAGCATGGATTGAGAAACCATGGTGAGTTAAAACCGCATTAGCGGTTTCGGCGATATCGTAAAGCGTATCAAGAAGAGTTCCGTCCAAATCAAAAATTATTGATGAATAGTCCATTGATTGTTATTTTAAATGAAATATCAAAATGTTATGCAGATATACCGAACAAATCATGCAGACTCAAACACCTTAAAGAATCAAGTTCCAGAGAAAATCCAATTTTCCCTTTCTTTTTTCATTTTTTTTTATATTATCAGTGCAAATAAAACAATAACGCCAACTCATAATTTTTTTCCCAAGGTGCGCTTATGTGGTTTGTCAGATTCTTAACTTCCTCGATCGGCAAGAAACTCATTATGGCAACCTCAGGGTTGCTGTTGTTTCTTTTTTTATGTACGCATGTTGCTGGTAACGTGACTATCTTCATGAGCAGCAAGGTTTTTCAGTCGTATGCCGATGAACTTCACAGCCATCCACTTATCGTGCTCAATTTCAGTTTAGGGTTGCTTGCTGTTTTTTTGGTCCACATTTTCGTCGGTCTTTATCTCTTCTACCAGAACCGTGCGGTGAGCAACTCCAGATACGCTGTTTGCACCCGTGTTGTCAAGAACTCATTCGCCTCTGAAACCATGCCTTATACCGGCTTGTTTCTCCTAGTCTTTCTTGTTGTCCATATCTTTGGTTTCACCTTCTCTCCGAAAACCGTCCTTATTTCAGTCACCGTCAAGCAATTGTTGAGCAATTTTTTCTATGCGCTGTTTTATATCCTGGCGTTTGCGGCTCTGTTCATTCACCTTAGCCACGGTTTCTGGAGTATGTTGCAGACCTTCGGCATTAATCATCCTAAATATAATATCCTGATTACCAGACTTACCATAATTCTTCCGTTGTTTTTCTTTTTAGTCTTCGCGGGTATTGCTTTCTATTTTATGACCGGTCTCGGGGCATCCTACTGATTGCCGATCAACGACCGGAAACTCATTTTCAGACAATCTGATTCACAGGATTATCCTCAAAAAGAAACTAGACAAGGCTTTGCAATATGGAACTCAATTCTCGTGCACCATCCGGACCCCTGGAAAATAAATGGAGCAACCATCGTTTTTCTAATAAGCTTGTCAATCCTGCCAACAGGAGAAAATTCAGTGTCATCGTTGTCGGCACTGGTCTTGCCGGCGCATCTGCTTCAGCGACCCTTGCTGAACAGGGCTACCAGGTTAAAACCTTCTGTATCCAGGACAGCCCGAGACGGGCCCACTCCATTGCCGCCCAAGGAGGAATCAACGCTGCAAAAAACTATCAGAATGACGGCGATTCCATCCATCGCCTTTTTTACGATACCATTAAAGGCGGCGACTTTCGGGCCAGAGAGGCAAACGTTTATCGACTGGCTGAGGTGAGCAACCAGATAATCGATCAATGCGTGGCGCAGGGTGTTCCTTTTGCCAGAGAATATGGCGGAACGCTGGCAAACAGATCTTTTGGCGGTGCCCAGGTATCGAGAACATTTTATGCCCGAGGTCAGACCGGTCAGCAGCTCCTTCTTGGTGCATATGGGGCATTGTCGCGGCAGATTCACAGCGGCCGGGTAACGATGTATACCCGAAGGGAAATGATGGATGTAGTAGTCGTCGACGGAAGGGCCAGGGGTATTACCGTCCGTAATGTCATGACTGGGGAGATTGAAAGTCACGCCGCTGATGTTGTTATTCTCGCTACCGGTGGCTACGGCAATGTCTATTTTCTCTCCACCAATGCCATGGCCTCGAATGTTACCGCCGCCTGGCGTGCCCATAAACGTGGTGCGGGCTTTGCCAATCCATCGTTTGTACAGATTCATCCAACCTGCATTCCGGTGCACGGTGATTATCAATCGAAGCTCACCCTGATGAGTGAGAGCCTGCGTAATGATGGCCGCGTTTGGGTGTCAAAAACCAAAGGCGATACCCGCAAAGCCGCCGACATTCCCGAAAGTGACAGGGATTATTATCTGGAAAACAAATATCCGAGTTTCGGTAACCTGGTACCGAGAGACGTTGCCTCACGCAATGCCAAGGAACAATGCGATTACGGCAAGGGCGTTGGTACCACCGGCCTCGCCGTCTACTTAGATTTTGCCGATGCTATTAAGCGTGATGGCAGGGAAACCATTTACAAAAAATATGGTAACCTCTTCCAGATGTACGAAAAGATCACCGACAGTGATCCGATGCTTGAACCTATGATGATCTACCCTGCTGTCCACTATACCATGGGCGGGCTCTGGGTGGATTATGATTTGATGACAACTATTCCCGGCCTCTTTGCTATCGGCGAATGCAACTTCTCCGATCATGGCGCCAATCGTCTCGGGGCAAGTGCCTTAATGCAGGGCTTGGCCGATGGTTACTTTATTATTGCAACTTCGATTGCCCACTACCTTAGTACCAATACATTAGAAAAAGTAAGCGAACATGGTGCTTCGTTCATCGACTCTAGACGTTGGGTTGAAGATCGTATTTCCATGATGCTGAAAAATAGCGTCGGCGGCTCGACCGGTAAATTTACAGTCGATGAAATCCATAAAGAGCTTGGCCGATTGATGTGGGATAATTGTGGGATGGCAAGAAACAAAGCGGGCCTCGAAACCGCCCTGGAAGAGCTCCCGAAAATACGGAAAAAATTCTGGGATTCCGTATATCTTCCCGGAACCAATAAGGAGATAAACCAATCTCTGGAGCGGGCAGGCAGAGTTGCCGATTTCCTCGAATTTGGCGAAATCATGATCCGTGATGCGCTGGCGAGGGAGGAATCCTGTGGCTGTCACCTTCGAGAAGAGAGCCAGACCGAAGAGAATGAAGCCAAACGAGATGATGTAAACTATTCGCATGTCTCGGTTTGGGAACACGCAGGTAACGATAAAACGCCTGTCATGCATAAGGAACCGCTGGTTTTCGAATATGTGACTCCCAGCCAGCGCAGTTACAAATAAAGAATACGACGTCGTAACAGCGGGCTTAATAAAGAAATCTTAAGGGTAGAAAGACATTATGAGCAGCATTAACCTGACGCTGAAAATCTGGCGACAACAGAACAGTGATGCATTAGGCGGGTTCGAAACGTATCTCCTGGACGGCATTCATACCGACATGTCTTTTCTTGAAATGCTTGATGTACTGAATGAAAAACTCACCAAAGAAGGAAAAGAACCGGTAGCCTTCGATCACGATTGCCGGGAGGGTATCTGCGGCATGTGCGGTGCGGTGGTTAATGGAGTAGCTCATGGTCCGGAAAAGGAAGTAACACTGTGCCAGTTACATATGCGTCATTTCCAAAGCGGCGATGCTCTGGTCATTGAACCCTTTCGCTCACGAGCCTATCCGATCAAAAAAGATCTTCTGGTCGATCGATCGGCTCTGGACCGCATCATTCAGGCCGGTGGCTATGTGTCCGTCAACACTGGAGGAACTCCAGATGGGAACAGCATCCCCATCCCGTCCCAGCAGGCTGAATTGGCCATGGATGCCGCAGCCTGCATCGGTTGCGGCGCATGCGTTGCCAGCTGTCCCAACGGGGCCGCCATGCTCTTTACCAGCGCCAAGATTTCGCAACTCGCCCTCCTGCCGCAAGGTCAGGTTGAACGGAAAAAACGCGCCCTGGCAATGGTTGCCCAAATGGATGAAGAAGGTTTCGGCAATTGTACCAACGCCCGTGAATGTGAGGCTGTGTGTCCGAAAGGGATTTCCATTCGCAATATTGCTCGAATGAATAAAGAATTTTTAAAAGCAGCACTCATCGAAGGCTAGCAGCCAGCTGGTATTCTTCCGAGGGACAGAACGACCTGTTTGATGCCTTTTTAGGCGCCAAACAGGTTTTTTTATTATTCCACCATTATGTATTATGACGTGATAATTATCGGAGCCGGTCCAGGCGGACTCGCTTGCGCTGCCGCAGCCGCTTCGCATGGTTTAGCCACCCTGGTTTTAGAACGTAAAGGGTCTCTTGGTAGAAAGGTATGTGCCGGAGGTATTACCTGGAATGGCTTGCTTAAAAAGATTCCATTTGATATTTCTGAAAAACAATTCGCAAAACAACAAGTTTATACCCGTTTTCAGCAGATTTGTGTATCGTCCCCGACCCCGATAATCGCCACGGTGAATAGGGAGACACTAGGGCAAAAAATGGCCCAACAGGCTATTCAGGCCGGAGTGGAAATTCGTCTCGGTTACCAGGTGATTTCCATCGACACCCAAAATATCCTCTGTGAAAACAAAACAACCGGAAAAAAAGAACGGCTGGCTTTTACTTACCTCGTTGGCGCCGACGGTTCCTCCTCTCTGATGCGAAGATCACTCGGATTACCCATTACCGACATCGGAATAGGGATAAACTATCAAATTCCCGGGGACTATCCTGAGATGCAATGGCATTTGGACAGTTCCTTGTTTGCCAACGGCTATGCCTGGGTCTTTCCCCATCGGGATACCGCATCGATTGGTGCGTATGTTGACTCCAAACGCATGAAGGCCGGTACTTTGAAGACCAATCTCCTGCGCTGGGGAGATAAACACGGTTATCCTTTGAGACAGCATAAAGCCTCGGCGGAATTGATCAATTTTGATTATCGTGGCTGGCGTTTCGGCAATATCTTTCTCGTTGGTGATGCCGCCGGACTGGCCTCCGGCCTTACCGGAGAAGGTATCTATCCGGCAATTATTTCGGGGGAAACGGTGGGCCATTTTATTGCCGATCCCCGGTATGATATAACACCATTGCGAAATCTTATTAAAAATCACGCAATTCACAAAAAAATGCTAGCTTTGACGGGACGAAACGACACCATTGCAACAATAGTCTCTGAGATCGTAACCTTCTGCCTGAAAACTAAGTTTCTCGATTTCAGCCACATTGAAATGGCTCGTTGAGAGCTGGTCGAAATATCTCCAACTCGGATTTGTTATGCAGAAAAGAAGTCGAAAACAATTGTTTCTGATAAATGCGGCATTCATCGTCATCTGTGCTGGAATTCTCGTTTTTCTTTTCATGGCTCCAAAGGAAACGACTTCTCCCCTCCCCCATGATGATATTCACAATCCTTTTTTTTCCATAGAAAGCAAAAAAGAGGCGGAGAAATCCTGCCTCTCCTGCCATGACCAGGGCCAGGAAGCTCCGCTTCCGGACAATCATCCACCAAAGTATCGCTGCCTGTTTTGTCACAAGCGCAACCGCTAAGCCGTTGTAAAGAAACAACATGGCCGATGGCATGCCTGGAACGGCATAAGGAGCCGTAAGGAAATGGTTGTAAATTGGTCCAGTTATTTCCTAACAGCTCCTAATTTCTTTGTGAGCTCTCGAAAATTATCTGCTTTTATCAACTATTTCATAAACATCCCTTGAAAGATTCTGCATGTTGGCGATTCTTTCGAGTTGACCGCACATCAATCTTTGTCGCTCCATATCATAGCGCTTCCAATGAATCAGGGGAGCTACCAGGCGAGCGGCAATTTGGGGATTAATTATGTTCAGTTCAAGGATTCTGTCGGCAAGAAATGTGTATCCGGCTCCCGTTTTTTCATGAAATCGGACATGGTTATTGGCGCAGAAGGCACCGATGAGGGCGCGTACTTTGTTGGGATTTTCTATTGAAAATGACGGATTATCAGTAAGCAGAGCAACATTATTAAGAGTATTCGGAAGTGTTGAGAGGGCCTGCAAGGTAAACCACTTGTCAAGTACCAGCGGGTCGCCAACCCATTTGTTATAAAAATCGGCAAGCACTTCCTGCCGTATGGCATGGTCGACATTGATCAAATTTGCAAGGGCAGCTATACAGTCCGTCATGTTGGTTGCCGATCGATATTGCTCAGCACACAAGGCGAGGTGCTCCTCCGGTAGCGGATCAAGAGCCATAAGGTATGCTAGAGCCACATTTTTCAGGCTTCTCCGACCCATGGCCTGGCTGCTCAAAGAATACCTCCCCTTCTCCCAATTGTTTAAATACATCTCCATAAAGGCCGGAACATTTTGGCGGGCCAATTGACTTTTCACCAATTGTCTGGCGCCGTGCAGAGAATCTGGATCAATAATCTCCATATCCTGTGCCAATGTTGTTTCCGGAGGCAGGCTCAGGGAGAGTGCCAAGAGGGCCGGGTCTTTGACTTCGCGTCTCAGGCTGTGGAAAACCGCAGCAGCATAGTGCTCGTCAAGGCTTGGTTGAAGATTTTGGCGGAGTTGTCCCGCTACTTCCAGTATGACCTCACCGGCTAACCGGGCTGAGGCATCCCAACGATTAAAGAGGTTGGAATCATGGCGCATGAGAAAGGCTAATTGTTCCCGGGATTGAAACGGTGCCACCCTGACCGGTGCAGAAAAATCTCGTAAAAACGAGACGATTGGTTGTTCTTTGATCCCGCGAAAGACAAACGTTTGCTCACTTTCACGAAGCTGGAGAGTCGAGGTTCCCTCATGCTCTTTTTCGAGCAAATTTGCACCGTTTGCTCCGAGAAGACCGACGGCGAGGGGTATATGAAAGGGCTGAGGAGGCGTCAGGCCGAGAGTATCTGTCAAGCTCTGTTTTACAACCAGTCGATACTCTTCTTCTTTCTCTCGCCACAACCCTTGAACCTGAAGAAAAGGAGTGCCAGCCTGGCTGTACCAGTTTTGGAATTGGCCAAGGTCTATGCCTGAGGCATCACGCATTGCAGCAACGAAATCATCGCAGGTTACCGCCTGCCCGTCGTGTCTTACAAAATAGAGATCCATGCCCCGGCGAAATTTTTCTTTACCCAGGAGAGTGTGCATCATGCGAATGACTTCAGCCCCCTTGTTGTAGACCGTAGCGGTGTAAAAATTATTGATTTCCATATAGCAATCCGGTCGAACGGGGTGGGCCATTGGCCCAGCATCCTCCTTAAACTGAAAATTTTTCAGCTGGCGAACATCGTCGATTCTTTGAACTGCTGATGAATTCATGTCGGAGGAAAACTCCTGGTCACGAAACACCGTCAAGCCCTCCTTGAGACTGAGTTGAAACCAGTCCCGGCAAGTTACTCTGTTACCGGTCCAATTATGGAAGTATTCGTGGGCAATGACTCCTTCAATTCCCAAATAGTCCTGATCGGTGGCGGTTTCCGGAGAAGACAGGACATATTTGGCGTTAAAAACGTTCAAGCCTTTGTTTTCCATAGCACCCATATTGAAGTCATCGACGGCAACGATCATGAAAGTATCGAGGTCGTATTCCAGACCATACACCTGCTCGTCCCAGCGCATTGCCTTCTTGAGGGAATCCATGGCGTGCCGACACTTTCCCTTGTTTCGGTCCTCAACAAAGATCTTCAGGGAGACTGTTTTGCCGGACCTTGTTATAAACTCATCTTCCAGACTGACAAATCGACCGGCTACCAGGGCAAAAAGATAACAGGGCTTAGGAAAGGGATCCTGCCAGACGGCAAAATGCCGGTTGCCATCCAGTTTTCCGCTTTCCTGCAAATTACCGTTTGACAACAGAATCGGGCAGGTTTGCCGGTCAGCCTCAATCCGGGTTGTGAACCTGGTTAAAACATCAGGTCGGTCCGGATAATAGGTTATCGTCCGAAACCCTTCAGCCTCACATTGGGTGCAATAGTTGCCGCTGGAGCGATACAAACCTTCCAGAGCTGTATTCTTTGCCGGATTAATTCTGGTGACCGTAGTCAAGGTGAAGGTGGCTGGTGGATCGCTGAGACGCAAAGTCTTGTCATCTACGCGGTAGCGATGGGTGGATAAATCGGCCCCGTCCATGCTGACTGACACAAGTTCGAGTTTTTCCCCAAACAGCAGCAAGGGTGGGTTGTCATTTTTTGAAAGAGGATTTTTTTTATACTCAGCATGTGCCGTGACAATGGTCTGTTCTTCAAAGAGCTCGAATTTTAGATGCAGATGTTCAATTGTATAATCGAAAACTGCGTAATCCTTTCTATATATAGGTACCTTTTGCGCATCTTTCATCGGTAAATCCTTTTGACCGTAAACCTTAGGGTGCAAGAGTTGCTGGTTGACAGCACTCACCTTTTAATTATATTTACAATTCGTTAAGCCTTTACTCCCTGTTACCAACGTAACTCCTTTTCTTTATAAAACAACCGAGAAACCTATAAATGATTACTATTAATGAGCATTACCTGAAACTGCAAGCTTCCTACCTCTTTTCTGATATCGCCAAACGCGTGGCCGCTTTTCAAAAAATGCATCCCACCCGGGATATCATCAAACTGGGGATCGGAGATGTTACCAAGGGATTGCCCTCTGCGTGCATCAAAGCCTTGCATAAGGCCGTCGATGAGATGGCCGAAGACGTAAGCTTCAAGGGTTATGGTCCCGAGCAGGGTTACGAGTTTCTCCGGGAGGCCATCGCCGTCAATGATTTTAGAAGCCGTGGCGCCGATATCTCCGCCGACGAGGTTTTTGTCAGCGACGGTGCCAAATGCGATACCGGTAATATCCAGGAACTGTTCACCCAAGATATCAGGATTGCCATTTCCGACCCCGTCTATCCGGTATATCTCGATACCAATGTTATGGCTGGTCGAACCGGCAACTTCACCGACGGAAGATTTCCAGGAATCGTCTATCTTGAAAGCACCAAGGATAATAATTTCGTGCCTTCCCTGCCAAGCCAAGAGGTCGATCTGATATATCTCTGCTTTCCCAATAACCCGACCGGTTCGACTATCTCCAAAGCCGAGTTGACAAAATGGGTTGAGTATGCCCACGAACACAAGGCACTCATCTTGTTTGA
This sequence comes from Deltaproteobacteria bacterium, assembly GCA_031441605.1. GTDB lineage: Bacteria > Desulfobacterota > Desulfobulbia > Desulfobulbales > Desulfocapsaceae > Desulforhopalus_A. The sequence goes on along the minus strand of JANNQF010000013.1, from coordinate 185,015 downwards.
CGCCGCCTATGAAGCTTTCATTCGTGACGAATCCCTGCCGAAATCGATCTTTGAGATCGAAGGAGCAAAAGAAGTAGCCATTGAGTTTCGCAGCTACTCAAAGAGTGCCGGATTTACCGGTACAAGGTGTGCATACACCGTCGTTCCAAAACAGTGCCGGGCATATGATAAAGCCGGTAATAAGCACTTTATCCATGCTCTGTGGAATCGCCGCCATTGCACTAAATTCAACGGTGTCTCCTATCCGGTGCAACGCGCCGCAGAAGCAGTGTACAGTAATGAGGGCAAGGCTCAGACAAAAGCCTTGATTGATTATTATATGGCCAATGCCGACATGGTGTGCGCCACCATGGACAAACTGGGATATGAGTATGTCGGAGGGAAAAATTCGCCGTATATTTGGATTGACGGTAAAATGGACTCCTGGGCTTTTTTTGATATGCTTCTCAATAAGGCGGGAGTCGTATGTACTCCGGGGGCGGGTTTTGGTAAATGCGGCAGCGGCTATATCAGAATTTCCGCCTTTAACAATCAGGAAAAAGTTCGGGAAGCCATGCAAAGATTAACGGACATGCTGTCGCCGCAATAAGCCGTCGCCCAGAAATAGCTTGGTCAATGGATTCTCTGAAACGGCATAAGGATCCGTAGCGAAATAAAGAAAATGAACATGTTATTTCGTGACGGCTCCTAAACTGCAGGGATGCAGGAAGGCATGATCCGGTCAGTAGGAAAGTATTGCCGGTTTGAAATGAATCTTTTCCTTGATGCCTTCCATCTCTATTACCTTCACATTGCCATACCCCTGTAGCCAGAGGATAACGCCGTCGACAAGTCTTTCCGGAGCAGAAGCCCCAGCGGTTATGCCGATTCTTCTTTTACCAAGAATCCACCTCGGATCAATGTCTTGAAAATCATCGATAAGATGGGCTTCAACCCCGCACAATGCGGCTACCTCTCTCAACCTGTTGGAATTTGAGCTGTTTTTAGAACCGACGACGAAAAGAAGATCTGATTTTTGAGCCAATTGTTTGACGGCATCCTGACGGTTTTGGGTGGCAAAACAGATATTCGACCTGGGGCCTTTAATGTCGATAAACCGATTTTTTAAAATCGTTACAATCCCGATGATATCATTGCTATTGAGGGTCGTTTGGGTTACATAGGCAACTTTTCGTACATCGGCAACCTCAACCGCCTCCGCCTCTTGCTCATCGGCAACAATGTGCACCCGGCCGGCCACCCGCCCGGCAGTCCCTTCGACCTCGGGATGTTTATGGTGACCGATAATGACCACGTCATAGCCCATTGCATGATATTTCTCCGCCATGCCATGAACACTGGTGACCAGCGGACAGGTTGCATCAATAGTGCGAAGTCCCAGTTGGAAAGCCTTTTGTTCGATGGATCGTGAGACTCCATGGGCGCTGAAGATACATACTCCTCCTTGGGGTACGTCTCCCAGATGCTCAACAAAAACAGCCCCCGATTCTTCCAATTCGGAGATCACATGCTTGTTGTGAACTATCTCGTGCAGGACATACACAGGATTGCCGTATCGCCGCAAACAGAGTTTGACGGTTTCAATCGCCCTCTCCACACCGGCGCAGAAGCCGCGTGGAGAGGCGAGAAACACGGTGAATTCTTCAACCATGGAGTTATCTCGACGATAAAAATGGTTTAATAATTTGGAATTATTAAAACCGGAACCATAGCAATTCGACTTACCCTCCTTGCCGTTGATCCCATGACCCTTAAGCCCCTTACTCTTCGTGTTGATTTGCCGACGATGATCATATCTGCCTTCTCTTCTTCCGATACACGGAGAATTTCTTCACTAGGTTTACCTGCTACGACCATGAGTTCTTTAACACTAGAGCAAATCTTTTCTTCTTCACATTCCTCTTCGAAAAAACGCCGCAATCTGTCTTTCATCCTGACAAGTAAATCCTTCATCGACTCTTTGAGCATTGCCTCTGAAAAATCCTGCGAAATATATGCACTTATGACAGCCTTGGCAGTCTCTCCCACGGGTTCAACCACATGTAGCATGATTATTTTGGCATCATACAATTTAGCCAAGGCAAGGGCATGACGAAACACTGGTCGGGTTTGCTCACCAAGGTCGGTTGCATACAAAATTGTTGATATTTTGGGGTTATTTTTCATTGTTATCTCCTGGTGATAAATGATTTAAACAAGGTGTTGTCGTTGAATGGCTGTATTGAAATTTCGGTCTGAAAAACATAACCACTTTGTCTGAAATAAAAACACAGATGAGTGTTTTGAATCATCATGTGAAAGAACAATTATAAGATGATAGCAAGTTGTAGGCCAACTATCGCTATGAACAGCTCATGATATGATATTTATAATAACGATGAAATGGAACAACCAATATGCGCGAATATTCTCCATTGTCAACAAATTATTGATATTTTCAATTATATTAGAATGTTATTTACATGGGTATAATTGGCGGAATTTGACCATTTTGTTTTCTACCGGCAATTGGCTCTGCAAACAAAGAGTTGAACGCAGTCCCGGCTTAAGGGTATGAGGAAAATTGGCAACCAATCTTCAATAAACAACTCATCAATTGTGGTTTCTTCTGCCCAGGCACGTTTTGCATCGATTAATCCTGAAGGTATTGGGTGGATTTCCCCATCAGGGGGAAGTAAAATTGGCCGGAATCCGCCAGTCTATAATTCAGAATTGGTAAAAGATCGCTCGCTGTGATACAATTTCTTTGAAATCCGCTTATATTTTCATCATTGGTTCTATTTTTGCTAGAATCACGCCTGAACCGAAGTTTGGTTCAGTGCACCCTCACGATGACAGAAGAAGATAACCTCGCTGCATCGAAGACACACTATTTTAACCCAACAGCTAATGGAGGAAAATCATGTTTCAGACAGTGTCAAAGGCATTTACGGTAATGAGTATTTCAGCGGCCCTTTTGGCCACCCCAGTGTTTGCCGAACCGATTTCCATTAAATTCAGCCACGTTGTCGCGGTTGACACCCCAAAAGGCCAGGCCGCTGAATTCTTCAAGAAGAAGGCGGAAGAGTTGACCCAGGGTAAGGTTAAGATCGATTTATATCCGAACAGCCAGCTATACAAAGACAAGGAAGAAATGGAGGCACTGCAGATTGGTGCTGTTCAGATGCTCGCCCCATCACTTGCCAAATTCGGTCCTCTTGGTGCCAAAGAATTTGAGGTCTTTGACCTGCCTTTTATCTTCAACAATGACGCCGATCTCCACAAAGTAACAACCGGGCCGGTTGGCCAAGCACTCTTTGCAAAGCTCGAACCAAAAGGAATCAAAGGCCTTGCTTACTGGGATAATGGCTTTAAATCCTTTTCCGCCAATACCCCCATCAAAACCCCCGATGATCTGAAGGGTAAAAAACTCCGCATTCAATCTTCCAAGGTCCTCGAAGAGCAGATGCGTGAATTAAAAGCGATCCCGCAGGTGATGGCGTTTTCCGAGGTATATCAAGCCCTGCAGACCGGGGTTGTCGATGGTACTGAAAACCCGATTTCTAACTTCTATACCCAAAAAATGCAAGAAGTGCAGAAATACCTCACCTTAACCAATCACGGTTATCTTGGCTATGCAGTCATCGTCAACAAAAAATACTGGGAAGAACTTCCGGCCGATATTCGTGGTCAACTTGAAACTGCCATGAAAGAAGCGACGGTTTATGCCAACTCAATCGCCCAGAAGAAAAACGATGATGATCTCGCGGCAGTCAAGGCCACAGGCAAGACCGAAGTTACGGTACTGACCGAAGCAGAGCGGGCCGCCTTTAGAAAAGTCCTAATTCCCGTACATGAGAAGATGGCCAGCCGTATCGGCAAAGAAACCATTGATTCTGTATACCAGGCAGTTGGTTTCACCAAATAGCGATTACTTATAGACGGAAGGTTAGAGGGCTGGTGACATCTGTTGCCGCCCTCCTCCATCCCGGGAGGATATGGTAAAAATGAAATTTTTAAATCACTTTGAGGAATGGTTCATCACCTTTCTCATGGGAGGGGCGACCCTGATCATCTTTCTGGCGGTAGGGCACCGATACGCCGCCGGTTTGGCGATACCGGGCATACAGGACTGGCTGCTTTCGTTAAACTTTGGTTGGTCTCAGGAGTTGTGCATCATCATGTTCGTCTGGATGGCCAAATTTGGTGCCGCCTATGGCGTTCGTACCGGTATCCACGTCGGTGTCGATGTCCTGATAAACCAAATGCAAAAACCAATGCGCGGCAAATTCATCATCTTCGGTTTGCTTGCCGGTGCAACCTTCACGGCGATTGTCGGCACGCTCGGTGGTTTATTTATATGGGATAATGGTATGCACTATGCTGTTTTTACTCTCTTTGGAATGGCAACTGGAAATATCCCGCAGGGACCGACCACTCCCGATCTGGAATGGCCGACATGGATAGTATATAGTGCAATACCATTAGGTTCCTCCCTCATGTGCTTTCGTTTTCTCCAGGTTCTGGTCAGCTTTGTGAAAACCGGGGAACTGCCTCACCACGATCACGGACATGTCGATGGTATTGATGAAGTGGTTATTCCAGCAGAAGGACCGCAAATTGTTTTGAGAGAAAAAATACTGCCTGAAGACGAAGATATTGACCAGAAAAGACAAGACGGTCAGGAGGATAAAAAATGAGTGCCCTTATAATTTTTACTCTCTTGCTCGTCCTGATGCTGACTGGAATGCCGATCTCCATTTCTCTCGGTCTCACAGTACTAACGTTTCTCTTCACCATGACCCAAGTGCCCCTTGAAGCAGTGGCTCTCAAGCTCTTTACCGGCATTGAGAAATTTGAGATCATGGCAATTCCCTTCTTCATACTCGCCGGCAACTTTCTCACCCATGGTGGTGTTGCCCGTCGAATGATTAACTTTGCCGCCTCGATGGTCGGCCACTGGTATGGTGGTCTTGCCCTCGCCGGTGTTCTTGCCTGTGCCCTGTTTGCCGCCGTATCGGGGTCTTCTCCGGCAACGGTTGTGGCCATTGGGTCCATCCTTCTTCCCGGTATGGTCAAAGCCGGTTTTCCAATGAAATTTGGCGCCGGCGTCATTACCACCTCAGGCGCCTTGGGAATTTTAATCCCCCCATCCATCGTTATGGTTATGTATTCGGTGGCTACCAATACCTCGGTGGGAGCCCTTTTTATGGCCGGCGTGGTGCCCGGATTGATACTGGCCTCAATGCTTGGCGGAGTAACGTGGTATAGGGCGCGAAAATTCAACTACCCGCGTCAGCCTAAAGCCTCATGGCGTGAACGTCTCCGCACTTTTCGCGCATCAGCCTGGGGTCTGATGCTCATCATCGTGGTAATGGGCGGTATTTATTCGGGTATTTTTACCCCGACCGAAGCCGCCGCGATGAGTGCAGTCTATGCGTTTTTCGTTGCTGTATTCGTCTACAAGGACATGGGGCTGAAGGATGTGCCGAAAGTTTTGCTCAGTTCGGCAAATATGTCGGCTATGTTGCTTTATATCATCACCAACGCCGTCATGTTCTCGTTCATCCTGGCCAACGAAAACATCCCGCAGGAGCTGGCGAGCTGGCTTCTTTCAAAAGGACTCGGGCAAATCGCCTTTTTGCTGGCAGTCAATGTACTGTTGCTCATGGCCGGCAATTTTATGGAACCATCATCCATCGTCTTGATCTTTGCCCCGATTCTCTTCCCGGTGGCAATGAAGCTCGGGATCGATCCAGTCCATTTCGGCATCATGATGACGGTCAACATGGAGGTCGGTATGTGCCATCCTCCGGTGGGACTGAATCTCTATGTCGCTTCGGGTATTACCAAGATGGGTATTACTGAACTTACCGTTGCCGTCTGGCCTTGGCTGCTGACTATGATAATTTTCTTGGTTGGAGTAACCTACTGGCCGACTATGTCTACCTGGCTGCCACGTGTACTTGGGATGATGTAACGCGTTCCTTCACCAACGTAGCAGACTGACAGAGTCTGCTACGTTGTCAACTATTTATAATCACTCTTTTTCAAACTATATTTACGCATCTTGTCGTAGAGGGTCTTTCTGGGAATATCAAGGATGGTCATGACATCCTTGATGCTTCCGCCGGAAGACACCAGGGCTTGTTCGATAAGACTCCTTTCAAAACAGTCGACCTGTTGCGGCAAAGAGTGACTCAGCGTCGATTCGGTTCCCGCCTGCATCTTCTCAAGTGACCAATCGAATTGACGACCCAACAGGACATAGCGTTCAGCGAAGTTTCTCAATTCCCGCACATTACCGGGCCATGCATAGGACATGAGTACATTCATTTGCGATCTGCTTGGCATAGATACCTCCTGCTGGTACCTATGGCCGGCAACAAGCAAAAAATGATGAAAGAGGAGGGGAATATCTTCTCGCCTCTCTCGCAAGGGAGGGATTTGTAGGCTTACTACATTGAGGCGGTAATACAAATCCTGTCGGAAGGCGCCTTGTGCCGCCGCATCCAGCAGGTCAACTTTCGAGGCGGCAACAATTCGGAGATCAATGGGGATGATGCGGTTCGATCCAAGCCGTTCAATTGAGCGTTCCTGCAAAACGCGCAACAGATTTATTTGCACCCGCAAAGGCATCGACTCAATTTCGTCGAGAAGAAGGGTGCCGCCGTTGGCGTGTTCAAATTTGCCGATACGCATCGACCTGGCATCGGTGAAGGCTCCCGCTTCATGACCAAATAGTTCACTCTCCATAATTGACTCGGCAACCGCACCGCAATTGATTGCTACAAAGTTTTTTTCTCTTCTCCTGCTGTTCTCGTGCAAAGCTCTTGCCACCAATTCCTTGCCGGTGCCGGTTTCGCCAAGAACCAGCACGTCTGCCCCGGAGTCGGCAACCTGGGCAATGGTACTTCGGAGTTTTTCCATCGCCGGTGTTCGGCCGATAAGTCTCGGCCCGGGGGCGCTGTGCAATTCAAGTTCTCGGCGGAGATTGCGATTTTCCAGGGTCAACGCCCTTTTTTCCAGACCACGCAGTACGGTTTTTACCAGCCTTTCGGCAGAATAAGGTTTTTCAATGAAATCATAGGCACCATCGCGCATTGCATTGACAGCCGTGGTAATATCACCGTGGCCGGTGATGAGAATAACCGGTAAATCCCGATCAATTTTCTGAACCTCGAGGAGAAACTGGAGTCCATCCATATTTGGAAGACGAATGTCGCAAACTATGATGCCGGGCCATTCATTGGTGATAATTTCCAGTCCACGTTCCGCATATTCTTCACAGATAACGTCAAGATCTGCCAATTCAAGTGTCTGTTTGTTAGCTTGTCGTATGTGCTTCTCGTCATCAATAAAAAGGACCCTTGCATGTGCTGCCATAGTACTATTTTGTTCTCTCTAAGATAAATTCAAAGCGAGCCCCACCCTTGCTCCTAGCAAGACGTATCTGCCCACCAAAATCCCTCACGATTCGATCACTTATGGTTAATCCCAGACCGAGTCCCTGCCCCGACTTTTTGGTCGTGAAAAAGGGCTCAAAGATGTCTTGAAGATGTTCTTCCGCAACACCCGGTCCATTGTCTTCAACTGCGACTACCACTTTTCCTTCTACTCCGGCACATTCTACCTTTATTGTTTTGACTTCCTGCCCTTCCATTGCCTGCATGGCATTCGAAATAAGATTCACCAGTACCTGCTGCAAGAGCACATGATTGGCGCGAACCTCAAGGTCAGGAGGATGCACCTTAATGGTCGGTACAATATCAGCTTTTTTCAAGCTTGGGGTTAAAATTTCCAAAGCGCCGTCGATGACCCCATGCAAAGGAACGGCAACGATCTGCCCGCTCGATTTTTTGGAAAAGAGTTTCAGCTGAACTCCGATTTGCGCCATCCGTTCTGTTAATTCGCCAATTTGTTCAAGATTCCACATGGTCTCATCCATGCGGCCTTTTTTCAGAAATTGCTTGCCGTTATCGGCATAACTGCGAATAGCCGCCAGGGGTTGATTGAGTTCATGATTGATTCCCGCAGACATCTGCCCAAGAACTGCGAGTTTGGCAGCATGGATAAGTTCCTTGCGGGTTCTCTTGAGCTTCACTTCCGTTTGCTGCCTGTCGAGGATCTCTTGACGCAACAATTCATTGGTTTCGGTAAGTTGTTGTGTTCGGTCAAGAACCCTGGATTCCAGGCGCTCGTTGGCTTCCCGTAAAGCCTTCTTGCTTTCCTTCTCAATTATGTCGAGCTCCGTCAGACGATGTTTTCGTTGCACAAGGAGGAGTGTCATAATATACAATATGGTCAATCCCAGGGTTACCAGAATATTTACCAGCAGGACCCTCGTCTGTAATTGCTTGGTATCCGATAAAATATGGACATCCCACCCGGCATGGGGCATCAACTGCGACTGTTTCAACATAAGCTTTTTCCCAGCACCTTTCCCGCCGTCAAGGGTAAGAATCTGCATGTCATTTTCATAGGGAACAATCGATTCAGCAAGCGGCACAAGGGCGGTATCCGGATATCTTCTATTTTCCTCAATAGTTTTCAAAACCTCTGGGGCCAAGGGTTGGAAGGTCTTGTATCGCCATTCCGGATTGGTCGTGATGAAAACGACTCCATCCGGATCGCTTACCAGAAAACTTTCGTCCCGGTCCGCCCATTTTTGCTCAATGGAATCAATATCGATTTTAATGGCCACTGCGCCAAGGATCTCTTCATCACTTCGGACTGGGTAGGCAAAATAATAGCCGCGTTTGGAAGACGTTGTGCCGATTGCAAAATACCGTCCAAGTTTACCCTTCAGCGCTTCTTGAAAATAAGGACGATAACTGAAATTTATACCTATAAATGGGTGCTTTTCTTGCCAGTTGCTGGCAGCGATCGTTAAACCATCCTTGTTCATCAGATAGGTGTCCAGAGCATCACTCACCCGGTTAATGGTTTCTAGATATTTATTGAGGGTTTCCAGGCGCTGGTCGTCAAAGGGATCAAGAAGTGTGCTTACCAGATTACTGTCAATTGCCAACAATTCCGGAAGACTTTCATACTTACCCAATACTCCTTGCAGGTAGTTGATATAGAGTTCAAGTCGGATATTTCCCTGAACTTTAAGTTGCACCAAACCCCTCCAATAAGTCCAGGTTGAAACCGCATTAACTATGAGAATAAGGAGGATACAAAATACCAGAAAACTGATAATTCCATTTTTCCTCTTCGTCACGATCAGTCTCATGGTGCATATCTCTTTAATTATAATAACAGTTTATGAACGTTCTTGTTGAAGGATGAGTAAAAATCAATTACATAGAAACAGACGATGGACACTATTTTCAAAGACATAGGCGATTCATGAAAACTCCTTCACACACAGCCCTTCCTCGTTCATACTCGGTACTCTTCTTTATTGTTTTCCTCATCTCGATTTCTCTCTGTTCCTGCGCCTCACAAACCAATCATTATTTTCCTGTAAAAAATCGAGATCAAAGGGCCAGTAGTCTCGGTTTTTCCATAATGCCACCCTCGGGGATCGACTGGTATGAAAAGCTCAATAATGACAGTTTATATTATTTAAAGAAAATTCCGACAAATGACTATTCGATTTACACGAAGGCCACAGAGATACATCTGGAGAACAAGGAACTAGAGGCCGGCAATTTTTTACAATATGTGAAAGATGCAAAAAAGCTTACTACAGCATCGGGGGATTACAGAAATATCTCATTTCGTTACACCCAGGACAAAGACTTATCCCCTCTGTGTATTCGGTATGTTCAAGACTATGAGGATCACGGCTTAATAAACTTGAAAAAAGAAGAGTTTGTCAGGGTACAAAAAAAAGGTCTGGTGTGCATGCATCCGGAAACTCCCAAAAACGGAGTGGACATGTTCTATGTCGAGAGTGTCAGGCAATCACCGGTGCAGCAGGATAAATCCTACAAAGACGAAGGGGAGTTTTTTTTGAGCAGCTTAAAATTCCATCCAATCGGTGGTTGAAAAGAGAAAAGCATAACCCGATATGGTGTGCCAGAATGAATAGCATTGCCGTCCATCAGCACCTTTATCTTGTCTCAATACCAGCAGCCCGAATAGCGTCTTTGACTTCTGAAATAGTCACCTCTTGCCTGTGAAAAATCCCCGCTGCTAAAGCCGCATCTGTCGAGGTTCCCTGAAAAACATCAACAAAGTGCGAAGCTGTGCCTGCGCCGCTTGAGGCAATAACGGGAATAGATACCGACTGTTTCACCAGGTTTATCAATTCCAGGTCAAAACCACTGTTGGTGCCATCCCGGTCTATACAATTCAGTAACACTTCACCGGCTCCCAATTCCTCACAGCTTTTGACCAATTGAACAACATCAATATCCCGTCCTTCCCTGCCACCTTTGACCGTGCACTGATACCAGCAATATGCTTCGCCTTCGGGGCCTGGATATACCGTGGCTATGGTTGTATGAGCCGTTTCCTTTGGGGAATGGACATACACGCGCAGTGGATCAACCGAGATGACAACCGCCTGTGCACCATAGACAAATGATATTTGTTCAATTGCACTTTTACCCGTCTTTTCCCCAGTTCTCAGATATTCCTCCACGGCATACACCGCATCGCTGCCGATCGATACCTTGTCGGCACCGGAGCGAAAGTAGGTAGAAGCGACATCAAGGGGAGTCGAGACCTTGCCGACAGCGTCTGTGAATTCTCTTATCCCACCACCGATGGTGAGGGGGACGAAGACATTCTCCGATGTTTTTTCCAATACCTCAAGCATGGGTTGGTCTTGAAGCGGATAATCCCTGAACCCGGTAATATTCAGAAAGGTGATTTCGTCGGCTCCCTCTTCGTAGTATCTTCGTGCCAAATCGACCGGCTTACCGAGGTTTCTCACCTCACCTTCATGGCGGACATCGTACTGGTCCCCTTTGGTGACTACAAGGTCGCCATGATCGTTGCTGCGAACATCAAGACAGGCAATGATTCTTTTAGTGATTTTTGTTTCCTGGTGTTGTTGAATGAACCTAGGTGTCACAATCAGTGGATTTTCTTGCCCTAGCGCAAGAAAATTACCAAGAATATTCAACCCTGCCTTACCACTCTTTTCCGGATGAAATTGACAAGCACTGATATTGCCTCTTTCCACGGCTGACACAAAGTCAGTGCCATAGTTGGTGGTGGCCAGCAGCCAATCCGGGCCGGTATTTTCAACTTTTGCGTGGTAGGAATGGACAAAGTACAATTTTTCGTTCTCATAACCATTGAAGAGCGCGGATTTTTTTCCGAGTTTAATGCCATTCCAACCGATCTGCGGCACCGAATACGCTTTGTCGGAAAACCTCACTACCTGGCCGGGAATAACCCCTAAGCCGGAGATTCCCGGTGACTCTTGACTCCCTTCATAGAGCGCCTGCAATGCCACGCAAATACCGAGAAAAGGCTTGTTTTCCGATATCCTCTTTATCAGTGGCTCGATATAGCCCTTTTCTTGCAAGCGAGTCATAACCAGGCCAAAGCTGCCGACTCCAGGAAAGATCAACTTTTCAGCGGTTAAAATATCCTCAGGCGACCGGACATCGTGCACGGAATAGCCGAGCTTACGTATGGCATTTCGGACGCTTCGCACATTACCGGCGCCATAATCTAAAAGAGTTATCTGCATTCTTTGTTACCTTGTTCATCAATCTTTGAATAATAACGACCAACTGTGCAGTTGCGACATAAAACTTTGCCGTCTGAAATTTCATCTCTCTTATCCTGTACCCAATCGGCACAGCGTTCGCATTGCACGCGACGCAAGGGTCGGCCGGGTAAATCCTCCGGCGGAATTACAAGGGACACCGATTCAACGCGAAACAATTGATGTTCCGGCATAATTTTGTACGCTTCGAGTTGTTGAGCATACTTATCGGTAATCTCGGTACAATATTTCTTGGCAAGCTCGCGGGCTTCCTCAAGGGCGGTGACGCGCACGGCTTTACCCGACAGAAGATTTGCAAAAGTTGCTGCCATAATCCCGTGATCGAGCCATTTCATCGTTCTTTTCCCAAGGCTGCAACCGGTTACAGACTGGATTGCATCGGTCGCGCAGCGGTCAATTTCAACAACGACATAGAGCTTTTTTCGATCCACACCTTGGGGGTCATGTATACCCAGGAGGGCCAAGGCCAACATGCTCATACGCACACCAATGACTTGTCCGGCGCAGATATGGCCATGAATACGTGTCGATACCTGCAACAACTCTTCAAAAGAGTTCATTGAGCCCATCCTTTTTGCAACCATGCTTTGTTCAGCAACAGAATGACTTGCTTTCCTACTTACATAACGCGATGGAGTAACTTTCTTGCCAGATTACCCGTTAAGAAACCGAGGTGTCAATAAATTCTATGAGGAAAAACAAAAAGGCCGTTCCTATAAAGAGAACGGCCTTTTTGAGCGATACAAACTATCAAACTACGCCTAGCAACATTGTTACATTGTCTAAATTTCCACCTTAGCTATTCCATCTCACCCTTGAAAGCATTCGAACAGACACTGTAACCTTTTGGAAAGTTTCTGTTGCGCCAGCACATTAACAGTTACCGTATCTTTATGATAACAAGACCAAACAGGGATTAGTTTATAGCCTCAGACAATTTGCTGCCGGCTTTGAACTTCACAACTTTTTTTGCAGGAATTTTAATAGCTTTTCCTGTTTGTGGGTTTCTACCCTGGCGAGCATCACGTTTGGAAACAGAGAACGTGCCGAAGCCTACCAAGGTTACTTTGCCACCCTTGTTCAAGCTTTCAGCAATCGCTGCAAGAGTGCCGTTCAGTGCTTTTTCGGCAGCTGCTTTACTGATTTCCGCTGCACCTGCGATGCTTTCAATGAGTTCCTTCTTGTTCATGAATTCCTCCCTGCTTAATCTTTCTTTACAAGTCTAACAGGACAACGTGTGCTGCCCCCTTTCCCCTGAAGATGATGCTTTACCTAAACTCTTCTCAATTGTCAAAAAGAAACTCTCCAAAAGTGCTTTTCGACGAAAAAAACAGGATGCTACAACCCTTTATATTCAAGGTATTACATCCATAACAAGGCACCATAATTGAATCGGAAATCAGAATCAAGTAATAATTCGCTCAATTTTTAATAAGTTTTCTCTTTTTATGCGAATTTCATCGCCCTTTAAGGCTAAGGACAACGGGGGCCAAATGCAAACTGTGGAAATATGAATATACTCGTGTCCTATTTGCCGGCTCCACAAAAGCGCTAACATCCTGTTCCCGCACCTCAACAAGGGTACAGGAGTCCTGCACCCTGACTCGACAACCAACAAATCCATGGTCATGCAGAAACACTTCCGCCAATTCAATGACTCGTAAGGTCTTCTCGGCAATAGGAGTATTGTGAGAGATCCGTGTTGCGAGACAGGAATTTGACGGCAGGTCATGGTTCGATAGACCGAATTTTTCGGCTAATCGTCGGACCTCGGACTTTATCAATCCCACATCCGCCAAAGGAGTGATGACCTGCAATTCGTTGATGGCCCGCAGACCTGGGCGTCCATCTTGTTGATCACCGATATTGGTACCATCGGCAAGAGTTGTATAATCTGCAACCTGCATGGCTTCCTGCAGTAAGGTGTACATCCTTTTCTTGCAGTAGTAACAACGGTTAGTGTCGTTTACGATGAATTCCGGCCAGGATAATGGTGCGACTTGAATTTCTCTCATTGCCGATGCGTGCGGGAAATTCCTTGCAAACACCAGATAGCTTCCTGCTATCGATGCAGCCGAATTCAAGGTTGATCGAGCATAAAGAGCCATTACATTTGAAGGTCCTAAGGCGATTAATGCGGCATGCAGCAATAATGTCGAATCAACACCCCCGGAAAAGGCAATTGCTATTCTCCGGTGGGGTCGTAATGAGTGGAGAAGCAGATCAAATTTGTTTTCGCTCAGTTGCATGCGATGCGTATCACTCTTGCCCATCCGGCAAGAGTTCAGCCGGAGGGTTGAGCAGGAATCTGCCTTCGGTAATCCTTTTTTGCAATATCTCAGCAATTTCACGAGCCTTGACCACACTGGAAAGGGGTGCAGTACGCACCTTTTTGCCGTTAACTTCGATTTCTCCCGATTTGAGTTGCGCGTAACTGACTTCACCATAGGTTCGGGCTATTCCATTGGTGTAGTCGTAACCATAGTCGACCACTTGGGTAAAAATCTCTGCGTCGGATACTCCGGTATATGCCGCCATTTCAGCATCAAGAATCGGGATGGGAATGCCGAGTCCCAGAGCCAGAGAGTTTCCGTAACCAAGGATAGACACACCACGAAGCCACTCCGGTGACATGCGTTTCAAATCGCCTTGCACCATGATTGTCCCCGCGGGTTTTCGCGGCACCCCGTTTTGACCTCGAGGGGCATTGGGATTATGCTGGGTTCCTCGCCAAGTCACATATCCGTTTGTGCCGCCAAGAAATATTCTTGTTCCGACACCAATTGTCCGGTAATACGGGTCGTTTAACAGAGGGCTTAACTCTCCGGCACTACAGTAATTGGCATTTCGACAGTTTGGCTTCAGCATTCCCATATAGGTATAGACCGACTTGTCGGAAAGATTTACCGCACAGTTATAGTTCTGGTAGCCGTTCCGAGGATTGCACAGCAAGGCATAGGGGAGATCGTCCAATCCCACTTCTTTTTTCATTTTTTTACCGGCATAACAATCGGTGCCGCAGGCCTTGGCTTCAAGTAACAATTTTTTGCCCCGCAACAGATCTTCAATGACATGCCCTCCACCATATCTGAATTCACCAGGATAGATTTTATTGAGAGGATCGTCTTCTGCCGGTTCGGTGGCCCCCAGATAGGCATCAACGGCTGCCAGACCGGCATAGGCGGGAACCTTGTTGATCCATACTTTGCTCGCCTTGATGGTCGGTATCATTTGCCCGAAATTAAAAAACATTCCGGAGGAACACATCGGTGCAAAGGTGCCGGTGGTAACTACGTCCACCTTTCTCGCCGCCCCTTCCGGGCCGTTTTCTTTGACAATTCCGACCATTTCTTCTGCCGTTACGACAACTGCTTCGCCCGCTTTAATTCTGGCGTTAATTTCGGCATAGGTTTTTTGAATTTTCTTCTCACTCATCATGTAATCCCACGTTATTTTTTAAATTACAAAATAGTAGTATTGTATCGGCAGTTACCGTTACCCGGTTCGATGGAATATAACCCTCTTTTACACCTTGACATAGCCATTTCTTAGGCCTAATTTGTTTGCTCTTTGTCCAATAGTTCAATTTCAAACACTTACACATTACAAATATCAAGGAGCAGCATGGAATCCGAGCAGAAAAAAGCAATCGTATCAGGACGTGATAAAATTGACGCGATTGATACCAATATATTGTCCCTGCTCAAGGAACGACTCACCTATGCCAAAGAAATAGGCAAACTGAAAGATGAAGAAAACCGTGCCAAATGGGATCCACTTCGGGAACGGCAAATTTATGACCGTTTGATGCGAGATAATAACGAAGTCTTCCCGAACGATGCCCTCAAATCGATTTTTCACGAAATCATCACCACCTGCAGATTGTCGCAAAGAAAAGCTGTGGTCGCCTTTCTAGGACCGGAGGCCACCTTCAGCCATCTGGCTGGAGTAAAATATTTCGGCCATTCGGCAGATTATAAGGCCATGGAGACCATTGATGATGTCTTCGCCGAGGTTGATAAAGGACGCACCAGATACGGTATTGTACCGGTCGAAAACTCTATTGAAGGTGCAGTATTTTCGACTCTCGATTGTTTTATGAAATACAAGGTGCAGATTTGTGGTGAAGTACAGCTTGAAATCAGCCACAATCTCGTCTGTCGGTCCGGCAACATAGAAGATATTCAGACAGTTGCATCGCATTCTCAACCGTTGGCCCAGTGTCGGGAGTGGCTGCGGAAGCATCTCCCTGCCGTTCCTACCTTGCCGGTATTCTCGACCGGTGCGGCAGCGCAAATGGCGGCCAACAACCCGAATATCGGCGCTATTGCCTCCTCGCTGGCCATTACCACTTACCAGCTCCAGGTTGTTGTCCAAGGGATTGAAGATTATCGCGGCAACACCACCAGATTTTTGATTATCGGCAAGAAATCACCTTCAAGAAGCGGATTGGACCGGACATCTTTATTGATAGGACTCATGGACCGGCCCGGATCCCTCAACGAAATCCTCACCGCTCTCTCGCAAGAAGATATCAATTTGGCGAAAATCGAGTCCCGGCCAATTAAAGGTAAACAGTGGAAATATTTATTCTTTCTTGATATGCTTGGACACATTGAGGACGCTAACATTCAACGGGGCTGCGACAGGCTGAAGGACATGTGTTCCTATTTTGAATGGTTGGGTTCCTATCCGCAAAGTGAAGATTTAACCACCGATTCTTGACATTTGCCCGGCACAAGATTGGCGCTCTCGCTCCTCAAGCCCTTGGTGCAGAGCGTGACCTTGTGGTTTGTCCATAATGGTTTGTCTTATGCTGGCTATAAGGGCCTCATCAGAAGCGCCACCACGAAGAAGGACCTTCAGATTGGTTTCTCTGTCATTTAACAGACACGACCGCAGTTTTCCCTCGGAAGTCAAGCGGAGTCGATTGCACTGGTCACAAAAATGATTGCTTATTGGGCTGATAAAGCCGACAGCACCCTTTTTTCCTTCAATGGTCTGTAGGTCATACATCCGAGCCGGGCCCTCACCGTGACTTTTTTGAAATGGTGTCAGTGTTCCAACCCCGGAAATAAGGGTTTTAATTTCTTCTGAACTGATAAATTGGTCTTTCTGCCATGTACTTTTATCGCCAACAGGCATAAACTCAATGAAGCGCACCTGAAACTGTTGTTCGATGGCCAAGCGAGCAAAGTCGATAAACTCATCATCATTTACGCCCATCATGGCGACCACATTAATCTTAATCCTGAAGCCGAGACGCTTGGCCTCTAGAAGGCCGGCCCAAACCCTTGGGAAATAATCTTTCCCGGTGATTTTTGTGAATTTTTCGGGGATGAGCGTGTCCAATGAAACATTGAGCTGGCGGATTCCTGCATTGTAAAGCCTCTGTGCATAGTCGACCAACAGTACACCGTTTGTGGTCAACCGTACCTCGGTCAAGCCTTGTAGAAGGAATAATTGTTGAATAAACTCAAGAACCCCTCTCCGGATCAATGGTTCCCCACCGGTCAGGCGCAGCTTGTTCATCCCCAGAGAGACGGCAAGACGCACCACCCGTAATAATTCTTCATAGCTGAGAAGCTCATCATGGTGCAGAAAATTTCCGGTTTTTACCTGCCCGTTTCGATCATCTTCCTCTTTAGGCATGCAATACATGCATCGGAGGTTGCAGCGATCCGTCAGCGACAGTCGAAGATAGGTAATTGTCCTGGAAAACTGATCAACAAGCAGAGATGCTGGGGAGTTATTCTTGGTCACTGGATACTGCTTTCAGAAGAATTATTATAATTGTCCAGACATTGACTTTCAACCGCGCCATCTATATACTGACGAACGCTTTCACGGAAGAATACTATTAACACAATCATCATTACATACAACCTGAAAAAGTCATTTCGTTATGCTTGTCCTTGGTAT
The DNA here is from genome assembly GCA_031441605.1 of Deltaproteobacteria bacterium. Lineage (GTDB taxonomy): Bacteria > Desulfobacterota > Desulfobulbia > Desulfobulbales > Desulfocapsaceae > Desulforhopalus_A. Next base: position 167,416 of record JANNQF010000013.1, on the reverse strand, counting down.
TGAGAGCTCCTGTGATGATACTGCTGCTGCAGTTCTCAATAATAATCGAATCCTCTCCAATGTACTCAACTGCCAGGATTCCGTACACGCTGAATTCGGCGGCATTGTTCCGGAACTTGCATCAAGAAAACACCTGCAAGCCATCAACCCTGTGGTGCAAAAGGCCCTGATCGATGCCAAGGTCCAGCTATCCGACATCGATCTGATAGCCGCCACCCAAGGGCCTGGGCTGATTGGCTCACTACTCGTTGGATTTTCATATGCCAAAGCCCTCGCCCATGTGCGGGCGATACCTATGGTAGGCGTTGACCACATGGCCGGCCATATTCTGTCGGTTTTTCTCGGTGAGGAACAGCCGGCTTTTCCTTATATTGCACTCATTGTTTCCGGCGGAACATCCTCTCTCTTTCTTGCCGAAGAATTTCATCAATATCGTTTGCTTGGTCGTACTCGAGATGATGCAGCAGGTGAGGCCTTTGATAAAGTTGCCAAGATGTTGGGACTTGCCTATCCTGGCGGTCCCCATGTTTCTGCCATGGCTACGGTCGGCAATCCCCGTTATATACGTTTTCCCAGGGCCTGGCTGGAGGAGAAATCCTTTGATTTCAGTTTCAGCGGTTTAAAGACGGCGGTTCTGAATCATGTAAACCAACAAAAAATGAAGGATGCACGACTGCAATTGTCTGATATTTGTGCGTCTTTCCAAGAAGCAGTAATTGAAGTTCTGGTAGAAAAAACGATCCTTGCCGCGCAAACTCATCATATAGAAAGCGTGGTGGTTGGTGGTGGCGTATCGGCAAACACAAGGTTGCGTCAGGTTTTCGCCAAACGATGCCAAGAAGAAGGAATTAACTTCCACGCTCCAGAGCTCCAATACTGTACGGATAATGCAGCAATGATCGCTTTTGCCGGGTACCATAAGTTCTGTAAATTCGGAGCGCATGAACGGGATGAAGATGTTTACTCCCGCTCACAGCTCGGCTGATTCACTTTTGATTCTTCTCTTCCAGGTCCAAATGACAAAAATCGGCCGGCAAACTCTGAACACGCTCAAAAATCACCAACTTGCCCCAAAGAAACGTCTGGGGCAGAATTTTCTTGTGAATAAACACACAGCGGAAGCTATTGTCCGGGCCGGAAGTGTCTCAAAAACCGACATTATTCTCGAAGTTGGCGTTGGCTTGGGTGCGCTTACCATTCCCCTTGCTGCTGCAGCACGGCATGTTTATGGATATGAAATCGATCGGGGCATTATCAGATTTCACAACGATGAAGGCGACCTTCCGGACAATGTAACACTCATCCACCAGGATATTCTTACAGCGGATTTTCAAAGTATTGCCGATTTGTGCGGGGGGTCTCTTAAAATTCTCGCCAACCTGCCCTACTCTATTTCCAATCCCTTTGTCTTTAAATTAATCGATAACGCCAACATTATCGATAGCGCCACCATTATGCTGCAAAAGGAGGTTGCCGACCGCCTGACAGCGCAGCCATCGACAAAAGAATATGGGGTGCCGACAGTACTACTTGCCTGTTGTGCCTCGGTGAAAAGGCTTATGACCCTGAAACCAGCGGAATTTCATCCTCGTCCGAAAATCGATTCAGTGGTTGTTACCATTGATTTTTCCACCCACAATACCACGCGGGATGCCGCCGATGCATGTCCCTATGATTTCGGTCTTTTAAAACAAATCGTCAGGACAACATTCAATCAAAGGCGAAAAACTATCCTCAACACCTTGAGTGGTTGCAGCTGGTTCGATGTCCCGGATGCAAGCACCCTGTCGGCAAGGAAGGCTCTGACTGAAGCAGCAATACAGAGTGTCAATCTTTCCCCAGCTGCCCGACCGGAGACACTCACTGTAGCCGACTTTATCTCCTTAACCAGGGCCATGAAGGAGCTGCACATTCAACAAGAATCCACTATGATCTTATAGAAGACTGGAGATTTTGTCCATTCGCCAACCAAAACGATTCTTATCAGGAAATGAAAAACCATGATTACCGATTCAAGAAAATCATTCATCATTCCTTCGATTCCCGAGGTCATTGTCCCTCCTCATCCCCAATGGCCAAACCTTTCACCGCAAAAGCTTGCGGCCTTGAAGGATAGGATTAAACTGCTCTTAAAGAAACGAAATGCAGTGCTTGTTGCCCACTATTATACGGACGGTGACTTACAGGATCTAGCCGAAGAAACAGGAGGGTGTGTTGCCGACAGTCTGGAAATGGCACGTTTCGGCACAACCCATCCTGCCGACACCCTCGTTGTTGTAGGGGTTCGTTTTATGGGAGAGACCGCAAAAATTCTCAATAACGAGAAACGAGTGCTGATGCCCGACCTCGGCGCCACATGTTCCTTAGATGAAGGTTGTCCATATGAGCTGTTTGCATCTTTTTGCGATCAGCATGCCGACCATAAGGTGGTGGTTTATGCCAATACCAGTGCTAAGGTCAAAGCTCGTTCCGACTGGGTGGTAACCTCCGGAATTGCTTTACCGATAATACGCCACCTCGCCGACAGGGGCGAAAAAATCCTTTGGGCACCGGACAAACATCTTGGCCATTATGTGCAAAAACTGACAGGTGCTGAAATGATTTTTTGGCCCGGCTCCTGTGTTGTCCATGAGGAATTTCGAGCGGTTGCCCTTGAACGCTTACGCAAACTCCACCCCGACGCCGCCATCCTTGTCCACCCCGAATCCCCTGAAGCGGTAATCGTCCAAGCGGATGTGGTTGGTTCCACCACTGCTCTGATCAATGCAGTAGCCACTTTGCCCAACATGGAATTTATAGTTGCCACGGATAAAGGCATTTTTAACAAAATGCGCCAGGTTGCCCCGGGAAAAATCCTTCTTGAGGCACCAACCGTCGGTGAAGGGGCAACCTGTCAGAGCTGTGCCAACTGTCCATGGATGGGCATGAACTCCCTCCATAACCTTGCGGAGGTTTTGGAGACCGGGAAAAACGAGATATTTGTCAGCCCTGAGCTGGCGGCCAAGGCTCGGATTCCTATTCGCCGGATGTTGGACTTCGCAGCAAACATGAAAAAATAACAGCCGTTTGATCGACACCAATCGCCGCGTTAATAGATCTGGTTTGGACAATCAACCGACAATTCCCCCCTCATCCTCCAGGAGCCATTGCCTGTAGTGAGGGGCAAGATATTGCCAGCTGAACTTACGGGTAACGGCATAGGCGTTTTCGGGGCTTAGCCGGGACCTGTGGAGTATTGCCTGCGCCAGTTTTTCACATAACTCGGCTTCCCTGTAAAGATACGCTTTTGCAAAAAGCTCCGGATATGCCAACCGGTCCGGCAAAACCGGCAAACATCCGGCTCGAACCGCTTCAATAATGGCAATGCCAAAAAATTCATGGGAAGCCGTCGACACCACCACATCTCCCCGGCAAAGCAGGGCAACATAGTCAGCATACGAAGGGGCATAGCCAAAATGGATTATTTTTTCATCAAAAACATTCCTTGCATCGGTAAAACATTGCGGACTGTTGGGAAAGCTCTTGCCGACAAGAATAAGGCGAAAATCGATACCCGAAGAAGATATCTCCGTTAACACCTGGAAAAAGCGCCCTGGATTTTTGTCATGTTCCCATCGATGGTTCCAGACAATGACCGGTGGTCCCAGGCCTGAGACTTTCATTTGCCGATCGATTGCATCAAAATCAATGCCCGGATAGAGAATACTGCTTTTTTTCCTTAATTCAATAACTGCTGCCGAGAGTCCCATCTCCGAAGCACTTTGCAGATATTTCCGACATCCAGCAAAAAATGTTTCAGCATTGTAGGATGAATTAAAGGCAATTTTGTCAGAGGCAAGAGCAGAATGAAAATTAATTGCCGCAAACTGAAAACTTTTTGATTCTGCATGTCTTTCCGGATAAAGGAATTGGTTTTCATGGAAATATGTGCAAATCCTTGCTGCATGGTCCCAGCCCTGCACCTTTGCGAGCAGTGCGCGAAGGACGGCAACATCGACAAAGGAGGAACAGAGAACGGCATCAAAGCGGCGTTCGCAAAGAGGAAGGCCTTTTATTCTCTCTATGCACCACAAGGCCGAAAGTTGCATCCGCATCTTCCATTTGCGTGCGGGCATTGTGAAGATGGTGTATTCCGCGGTAACATGGACCTGCAACCCTTCAAGGAAAAACCGGTGCGATCCCCCATAATAGGGTTCAAGGATGAGCACACGTTTCATTTCTGCCTGTGCACTGCTGCATTGAGTATCTTTTTGAATGGCACCACTGTAGAGAATTTATAACCGCAATTCGGCGGTAATCGGCCTCCTGCAAAAACCAGAGAGTTTTCCGGAAACTTTCGACAAAGAGTTAATCTTTTATCATAATCAAGACAGGAACCATGCGGCGTGTTCCAGCTACAGTTAAAGAGAAGAAAGCCGTGCGAATCCCTGCCAACGATTACAAATCTTCCGTATTCAGGCAAGTTAGTAACAATTTCTTGAAACGCTTTCTCGGAATGGAGCCAACCATCGCAGCCCTCAAGAGAGATATTTCGACAACACATCCCACATCCGCGGCAACTTCCAGTCACCAGGATGGACCGACCTGTCATCCGCAAATAAAGATAACGAAAGAAACCAGGCAAGGATAAACAACGAACCTGGTTTATGAAGAGGCGAATTATAGCCATTTCTTCCTTTTTTTCATTGAACCGGTTTCTCATCCATTGTATGAATACCAACGTTTTTACTTTGTTTGCTCATTGTTTCAAAGGGTTTTATCCGCGCCCAGCCTTTCTCCTTCCAGCGCCAAGCGAGAATGACTGTCGGCAAGGAGAGAAAGGCTTTGGCGCATTGACCTCAAGTTGAACGTCCTTGGGAGTAAAAACAACATTCGGTTATCCTGTCCTCCGAGGAAAGCAGCCATGATCAATTCCCCCTTATGTCCATGCGGAAGTAGTCTCCTTTATACAAATTGTTGTCTGCCGATTTTAACAGACCACCATAGGGCCGAAACAGCAGAGGCCCTGATGAGATCTCGGTATACAGCCTTTGTACAAAAGCATGAACAACACATCCTCGCCAGTTGGCATATAAAAAACCGGCCGGAGAAACTCAACTTCGACGATCATCCGGTGATATGGCTGGGACTAAAAATCCATGAGGTTCGTGATGGTTTGGAGAATAACATGTCCGGCAACGTTGATTTTACTTCGACCTACCTGGAAAACGGCCAAATTTCCACGCTCAGAGAAAACAGTCAGTTCGTTCGCGAGGATGGTCTTTGGTATTATCTGCGGGGTGAGTGCAATGTGAAGCGACAAAAAGTCGAACGCAATGGCCCCTGCCCCTGCGGTTCTGGAAAAAAATTCAAACGTTGCTGCCTGCTGCAGATAGATGCAAAATAATGAATACAAAAAGACAATAGGGGGTGCCTGGTCAGATGCATGCCAATGAATCTAAGACTTTCTTTCGAGAAGGAGGTGCACTCTGTCTAACAAGAGATCGGCGGAGTGGAGTTTGCTGGTATGCGGTAGCATTTCCGCCCCTATGGCGGATATTACCAGAATCTGATTGGATTCCACCTCAAAGCCGGTGGAATCACCGCTAATATCGTTGACAGCGATAAGATCGAGATTCTTGCTCAGAAGTTTTCTTCGACCTTCTTCCATGAGATTCATACTTTCAGCAGCAAAGCCGACAAGTATTTGTCCCGCCTTTTTCCTTTTCCCCAATTCTAGAAGAATATCCGGGTTGCGTTCTAAAATGAGTTCTCTCTCGATTTTTTCCTTTTTCACCTTCTGTTTCCACACCCTTTCCGGACGATAATCAGCAACGGCCGCAGCTTTGATGATCACTGAGGAGTCTGCCGCATGGGCAAGAACCGCATCATACATTTCCTGGGCGGTCTGAATTTTTAGAAGAGTCACTCCCGCAGGACAGGTAAGTGAACTCGGCCCACTGATGAGAAGCACCCGGGCACCACGTCGACAGGCTGCCTGGGCCAGGGCATACCCCATTTTCCCTGAGGATCGATTACTTAAAAACCGCGCCGGGTCAATGGATTCTCTGGTTGGTCCGGCGGTAACCATGAACTTCAATCCGTGAAAATCCTGGGGGCTCAGGCACTGGGCCAGCTGCTCTTTTAGTCCATCCCACTCAGGGAGACGTCCCTCACCTTCCTCCTTGCACGCCATCTTGCCGCAGGCCGGATCGATGACCCTGTATCCATATTGTTTTAAGATCTCGAGGTTTTTCTGGGTTGCCGGATGACTATACATCCGACTGTTCATGGCCGGACAGATAAGAACCTTTGCCCGGGTCGCAAGCACCGTGGTGGTGAGAAGATCATCAGCTATCCCGCAAGCAAGTTTGGCAATAATATTTGCCGTTGCCGGGGCAATCACTACAAGGTCGGCATCTCTGCCAAGGTTGATGTGGGCCATCGGGTCTTCTTTGCCCCGGCTAAACATTCCGGTGTAGACATCGTTGCCGGACAGGGCTGCAAAGGTAAGGGGCGTTACGAATTCTGCTGCCGCAGTGGTCATAATCACTGAAACAATGGCCTCTTCCTTGGCCAGATCACTCACCCAACCGGCAACCTTGAAAGCTGCTATCGACCCCGATACACCGATGACGATTTTCTTACCGGCAAAGACATTCTGCACCATTTCCCACCTCTCTTTTGTTTTACCCTCAACAAAAGGTTGTATTCCTTGGACTTAATATGCCCCATTCCCCTTAAGCATGCAGTAAACGGTTTTGACAATAATCTTGATGTCGGTCCAGAGAGAATAATTGAGAATATACCAGTCATCCATTTTCACTCTTTCTTCATATTCATCGATATCAGAACGACGCCCAACTTGCCAAGGACCGGTTATTCCAGGTTTCATTGAGCAGTATCTGCCGGCACTGTCCTTGTAAAATTCATTCAACTCGTCACCGACAATCGGTCGGGCACCGACGACACTCATGTCGCCGCGGATGACGTTGATAAACTGAGGAAATTCGTCGAGACTTGTTCTTCGTAAAAAACGACCGATGGGCGTTATTCGAGGATCGTTTTTTAATTTATAACTCTGAGCCCATTCCTGCTGCAGATCGTCATTCTCGGCAAGGATTTTTTGTAATTCCAGGTCCGCACCCACGCGCATGGTTCGAAATTTCAAACAATTGAAGGTCTTGCCGGCGGCAGTTATCCGTTTATGCCGATAAAAGACCGGCCCGCCGTCACTCAATTTTACCAGCAAAGCCACCACCAGGGTAATCGGCAGGGTGCAAAGGAGTACTGCCAAGGAAAATGCTATATCAAAACTTCGTTTCCACTCGGTATTCGGATTGAAATTGAGAATGAGAAGATCCCCAAGCGACTGAATTTCCGCATGGTGCAAACCATACACATAGAGATCCGGCACCAGGTAGATTCGAGCCCCAAGAGAACGACACTCACGGAGAATTCGGAATATTTTCTTTTCCGCGCGCATTGGCAGGGCGATATAGACATAATCGATATCGTGCACTTCGAGGAACCCATTGATAGCTGCGGTATTGCCGAGAATCGGTTTGCCTTTCACTTCGGTAACTTTTTGGTCGTCGATCTTATCGTCAAAAAAACCAATCACTTCAATTCCGGCCCAGGGCATGGTTTTGACCTGTTTCAACAGGTTGACCCCTAAGTCACCAGCGCCGACTATAACAGCTCTGCGCACATTCTTGCCGTTTTTTCGAATCGTCCGCAGTGTTTTCCTGACAATAATGTGAACTAAAAAAATGAGTAGGGGAGTGGTTATCGACCAGATCAAGATTACCACACGGGAATAGCCCTCGGATATTTTAAAGATAAAAAAATAAAAGAGTAAAAATCCGACAACCGTACCCCAAGCCTTAAGGATAACCAAAAATTCGAGAAAATATTTCCAGCCCCGCCATGATCGATAAAGCTGGAAGGATTGAAAGGTGATAAAGCACAGGACGAAAGTAATCAGCACCAGGCGCGTGTAATAGAAGCTCCAAGGTACCCTGTACCAGAAAACCAACAGCGACAGATAGCCTACGGCCAAGAGACAATCAAATAGATGCAGGCATCTGGCAATGAGAGAACTCTGTTCCCGGAGATTGATCGACAGCATATTTCACTTAAGGTAATCGATGGCTGTGGCAGCTCATTGTAGCAATAATCCGCAGTGTGCCTTCGTTCATTGTTGTTTCCCCCACCACAGCCTGTGCATACTCAACACAGGCCGCCAGGAAGCAGGGAGTTGTTTGTAGGATCTTCCAAGCTTGTAGCCGATCATTTTTAAGCCACTTCGCAGGAGGCAATCCGGTAGCAGAAGGTATTTTTTCTCCTCCAATAACATGGTAAATACCGATCGGATATACTGGGCGCCAACACCCTCGGCCGCACCGTAGGTGTCGAGGAGCCATTTTTCGGTACTGTGCAGCACACCTATATCAAAAGATCGACGCAATTCTTGGCCCAGAGAATAGTTGTGACTGTGGTAGACTGCCGCCTCAGCCACATAGGCAACCTCATGCCCAGCCGCAAGAATTCGTCCCAAGGTACAGGTATCTTCTCCAAAAATCAAACCGTTCTTAAAATAGCCAAACTCACATAAGCGATGCGTTTTATATGCCGCAAACGAATTGGAGATAAAGATCGTTTTTAATCCGAACTGGTGACGATCGGCATAGCCGCGTACCGAGGATTCCTCCGGATAATTAAACAATCGCAGGTGTGCAGCAACGGGACTGGCATTTTTCCTTGGCAACTGCCGACCGTATGCACATGCCACCCGGTCACTGCCAAGAAGCGGTGCAACCAGACGCTCAAGAGCGTCTCGCGTGGCAAGAATTGCATCCTGGGTAAAAAAAACAAGAATCGTCCCAGCAGCTTGTTTTGCAAGGTCCGTTCTGGTGCCACCATGATCAAATGCCGCCCGATCGACAATACGTACCTTTGCACCTGCTGCCCGGCATATGGCAACAGTTTGATCTTCTGAAGAAGAATCCACAACAAGGATCTCATCCGGTTGCAGGTATTGTCTTTTCAGTGCTGCAAAAAACTCGCTCAGGGTGTCTGCCCCGTTAAGGGTTGGAACAATAACGGAGATGGTCGGGTGGGGACTGTTATTGTTCATACATCATGCGATCCGACTGCAGGCAATTGACTGAATGGAAAATTTAAAAACGGCAGACCTGCACCAAAAACAATTTCAACAAGGCCCACGCCATTGCCGGCCCCGGATGTTTACGGTACAGCAGCACTTCATTTCTGGCCGCCATGAGACGTAGCTTGTAGCTCATCTTCCGACGATCTCCGACCCAGCCACGGCAATGGTGGGCAATAAGCCGAGGATCGTACACCAGTGTCCAGCCGCTTGCTCTTAAGCGAAGGCAGAGTTCAATATCCTCTTTATACAAAAAAAAGTCCGGATCAAAAACATTTCCCTTAAATTGATGCAGGGCTCTGAGGCGGCAACACATAAGTGCCCCGCAAAGCGCAGGCGGAGTAGTAATAAGATCGTACTGTCCCCGGTCTTTCCGGCCCTGCCCCCTATCATACCAGCGCCCATACCACCGCCTAAAAATACCGGTGGAGTCGATGACTCCCGAAGGTTTCATGTTTTTCAAGTCATATCCGAGAAGTTTCCCGGAAACCATCGCCGCATCCGGGTTTTCGTATAATACATTGACCGCCTGCGCCATATAATCCGGGGGAAGAAAGGTGTCTGGATTCAAGAAGACTACCATCCCTTCCAGATCAGCGATTACCTCTTTAAAACCAATATTGTTGGCCTGAGAAAACCCGACATTATCCGTTTTGATGATTTTCATCGACGGCAAGGGATGTATATCATCGAGAAAGTGCGAATCCGTCGAACCACTATCGACGATTGCCACCCCCTTGATCGGTACGGTCTGTTTCTCTAGGTGGGCAATGCAGATCTTCAGCTCCTCAGCGGAATTGTGGGTTACTATTATTACATATATCGGGATAGCCATTCGCTGTGCAGTCGTGATTATAAAAAGAATAATTTACAATAACAGGATAAGAGAAAGTTGTTTTTCCCTGCAGCGGTCCTTCTCGACATAATGGAGTCGACGGCCTCCCTTTCCGCAGCCCTGATCATGGCGGCAAAGATACCTGGAGAAACCAAATCACTGCTTTTTTGCACAATCCGCCCCTTTTTGTAATAATGGGGCAGCATTCGCAATCCTTCATATAACCCAGCCAAGTATGGTAAGAGCATACCCTTTTTCACACAGAAAAAAAACCAGGACAGCTGATAAACGAAAATTGCCGGGAAAAACATGAAAAACAACTGCAAGGGATAATTCTTAACCAGGACGTAAATGTTGTTACGTGTCGACAGGCGGACGGTAAGTGGGTTTATCTTCGAACCGGAGCTGGCACTACCGATATGATAGACTCTCGCCCCGGCAATAAACATGCAGCGTAAGCCATGCCGCCTAGCCCGCATATTCAGATCGACATCTTCAAGGTAGGCGAAAAAATCGGCATCGAAATGTCCCACTTTGTTAAAAAAACTTTTACTGTAGAGCGCAGCCCCGGCACATGCCCCAAAGGATTCCCGATCTTTCTGGAATTCCCCACGATCCTCTTCCATTGTCCCGATACGATACCCCACTCCTCCCCTGAGTACCGCATCGCCAGCCCCGTCGATGACCTGACGCTCATGAAAGCTCATCATTTTCAGGGCAAATACATGAAACTGCGGGTATTGCAGAACAGCCAGCCGGAGGTTTTCCAGACAATCTTCAGCTACTTCCATGTCATTATTGAGAAGCAACAACCAAGGTCCGACACTGCTTGCAATACCCTTATTCACTGCAACACTAAACCCGGTGTTATGATGAAGACGGATAAGCCTGACTTCTGGAAAGGAGGTTTCCAGCAATTCTATGGAACCATCCGAAGAACCATTATCGACAACAATGACCCGAAAATTGGAAAATGTTTGTCGCTTAAGTGACGACAAACAATGTTCAAGCATTGACTTGCCATTCCAATTGGGAATAATGATTTCAATCAGCGGCTCATGGCCGACCATCGGTCTCGCTGCCTTCTAGTACTGGATTCTCGGTTCGAAAGAGTTTTTTGATGTGGTACACCGGCTTGTTCTGGGATTCGTGATACGTTCGAGCCTGAAGCTCAGCTATCAAGCCAAGAGAGATAAACTGAATCCCAACAAAAATAAGCAGGACAGCAAGAAAGAGCATAGGGCGATCGGATAAGGGAACTCCCATGAACTGTCGCTGAAAAGTCATGATTAAGGCAATGAAAAGGCCGATTCCACCGGAGATCATACCCATCAGTCCGAAGACCTGTATTGGGCGTGTCGAGTAACTGAGCAGGAATTTAACCGTCATAAGGTCGAGAATGACCCTGATTGTTCGTGATATTCCGTATTTTGATGAACCAAACCGCCTCGCCCGATGGTTTACCTTGACCTCGGTGAAATCAATGCCCATACCGCTGGCAATTGCCGGAATAAAGCGATGCATTTCCCCGTAGAGTTTAACACTTTTAATAACTTCCTTGCGGAAGGCCTTGAGAGTGCAACCGTAATCATGAAGATTGACGCCGGTCACTTTGGAAATAATTTTATTGGCAATAATCGACGGCAACCGTCTGTTTATGAATGCATCCTTGCGATCGAATCGCCAGCCGGTGACCACATCATTGCCGGCCTTGATCTGCTCGAGCAGTCGGGGAATGTCTTTTGGATCATTTTGCAAATCGGCATCCATGGTAATGATCACATCGCCCTGGGCATAATCAAAGCCTGCCGCCATCGCTGCTGTCTGTCCAAAATTCTTACGGAAATTGACTACCACTACATGGCTGTCGTTCTTCTGCAGATTGCATAAGAGTTCAAGACTCCGATCAGTGCTGCCATCGTCGATGAAGAGGATCTCGTGTTCATCATCAAGAGCGGCAAGTACTTCCTTCAGCTCTTCATACAGGAGAGGTATATTCTCCTCTTCATTAAAAAGTGGAATAACAACTGAGAGTAACACAGTGACGTCTCCAATGTAGTGTATTTATATGAACCGACTATAGCCAAACGGCGAGGAAAGATTATTACAATAATACCAATAATTGATTATTAACGCGGTAAATTCTCCCTCTTCCAGCTGCAGTCGATGTTTTAGCCGACAAAAATGACACCAGTTGAAAAGGATTTCTTTCATACCACATCTTCCCGAGATGACCAAGAAGAAGTCGCTCTATCTGTTCAACTCCTCATAGCTTTTCTCACTCCTGCTGAGGTTTACTCACCCTGTTCAGCTCTTTTCGCCTTTATCCAGCCGACCCTGATGAAATATTGCTGACCGCTGTTCCGCCATAAAGGACATTGGTCGTCAGTACGTTTCGTCGGATAATTTACAGAAGACTCCTTATCGACGCGACAAACCCCTGAGTCAATATTGTCCAATCGATAAAATTTGCAACTCAGACAATACCCCTTGGCATTCTTCATATTGAATCATCCATTGTATGTGGAAATCTTCGTGACTGTTCTTCAGTTGAAATATACTTGTGAAAATCCGCCATTCTCCCGGTTTTTTCATAGGAGCTGAGAGGCAACAGGTCAATAACCATCCCGGAAAAACCAAGCTTTTTCAGATAGCTGCTGAATACCTCTCGAGAATCCTCGACTATTCTCGGATCGGTATCTCGGTAAGATTGCCGGCACAGCAGCCGACTTCGAGTACCCGTGAATAGTCAATATGGCTGAATTGTTGAAGAATAGCGATGAGTTGCCGACTAATCTCTTTTTGGACAATGGCGCTTTTCTCGTTGGTCGCAGCACTGGCCCTGAAACAGCCGGCGACGTGTTCTTTATCAATAGAGTTCAAATGGCCTTTTTCCAAAATACAGTTCCAGTGTTCATTATTTTATATTTTGGGTGCACAGTCATCAAACAACAACAGATGATCCCAGCTTTGCCAGAGATAGAAGAGGAAGTGAAATCCGGCAATTTCGGTTATCTGCCTTCCGGACCAGAAGCGTTTCTGGTTTGCCGAAGGAACGACCCAATCATATTCAGCGACAATAATCTCTTGGTATATGGACAGGGAGATTTCGGCAGGATACCCTGATAGATCTGGTGCATGCCCCCATGCGGATCGCACACCGACATGGCATGAAAAGTGTCTCCGTGATACCCGGATTTGATGGTCAGAAATCGATTCTTTCCGGATAGTCCCCTGGCAAAGGCGTGTTGAACGGCCATCTTCATTGCCACCTCCACCGCCACCGACCCCGAGTCACAAAAGAACACCCGGTTCAGGCCGGCCGGGGCAAGATCAATCAATAACTGCGCCAGCTCAATGGCCGGTCCGTGGGTGAGTCCGCCAAACATCACATGGGAAAGCCGTCCCGCCTGTTCCTGCAAAGTGCGGGTGAGCTGTGGATTGTTGTAGCCGTGAATAACCGACCACCAGGACGCCATACCATCAATGAGCAGGCGGCCATCCCCCAGGCGAATTCTCACCCCCTCGGCCGACTCGACAAAATATACCTCCAGCGGATTGTCGATGGAGGTATAGGGATGCCAGATATGCTCCCGATCGAACTGCAGCAGCCGTGCAATATTTTGTTTTTTGTCCACGCAGTTCCTACTCTTTACCCTTGCTGTCTCCATTCAGATCAAAACCGAGCGACCGGAACATGGCGATATCTTCGGTGAGGCTGTTACCGATGGTGGTCAAATAGTTACCAACGGTTGATCCATTGGCCCCGGAGGCAAAACATCGGTGTTGTTGGTCACCTAAAAGATTTCTGCCGCCGGCAAGGCGGATTATTGCCTTGGGATTGATGAATCTGAACATTGCCACACAGGTCAGTATCTCGCCGACACTGAGCGGCGCAAGGCCGACAAAGGGGGTATCCTTGATGGGCGTCAGGATATTCAAAGGGATGGAAAGAATATTAAGTTCCCGCAATTCGAAGGCCAGTTCAAGACGTTGGGCAAGGCTTTCACCCATACCGATAATGCCGCCGGAGCAGACCTCCAACCCGACATGCTGGGCGATCCTGATAGTTGCAACCTTTTCGTCCCAGGTATGGGTACTGCATACCTCGGGGAAGTAACTCCGCGCTGTCTCAAGATTGCAATGATACCTGGTCACACCCATGTCTTTCAATTGCCGGGCCTTATCTTCTGTAAGAAGACCCATCGAAGCGCACAACGACAGATTGGTTTCTTGCCGCAGCTGTTGGTAAATTATTCTAAACTCTTGAAGATTTTTCTCGGCCACCGTTCTCCCGGCTGTCACCAGGGAAAATCGCTGAACGCCGTGCTGTTCGTTGTCCTTGGCGAGAAAAACGGCTTTTTCTCGGTCGACCACCTCATAGCTGGCCACCTCGACATCGTAATGCGAGGATTGGGCGCAAAATCGGCAATCTTCACTGCATTTTCCGGATTTCGCGTTGACGATGGAACACAGATCCAGCCGGTTGTTATGCAGTTTTCGGCGCAACGCATCAGCTGCCTGAAACAACTCTGTTGGATCGGATTGCTGCACCAATGCCAAAGCTTGATCAAATCCGAGGTTTTTTCCTGACAATATTTGCTGTAAAACTTTTTTAATCACCCCAGTTCCACCCACGAAGTTATTTTTCAGCCCGACAATGAAATTATTTCTCTTGGTCGGCGATTTGACTCTTTATTGTTCCTGATGGATATATTCAAGACAACTATCCAGGGAAGAAGGTGAATCAAGCTGCAAGGCGGTGACCTTTGTACCCTTCGGGGTGATTTTCTTCATCATCCCTTTCAACACCGTCTTCGGACCAACTTCAATGAAAGTATCGACCCCGTCGGCGAGCATGGCTTCGATGATCTCACACCAGCGAACCCGCGAACCAATTTGCCTGGCCATCATATCTTTGATTTTCCGAGGATCGTCTTCGAGACCGGCTGAAACGTTAAAATAAACCGGAATGGATGGAACCTTGAAATCAATATCGGCCATGAACTTAGTGAAATCAGGGATTGCCGCAGCCACCAGTGGGCTGTGGTTGGCGACACTGACATTTAAGGGGATAACCTTTGCCCCTTGTGCTTCGGCTAAGCGACTCACTCCATCAAGGCCTTGCAGCGAGCCGGAAATGACAATCTGTTCCGGAGTATTGTGGTTGGCGGTGGTAACTACGCCTCCGCCCAGATATCCGTCAATGATCGCATCAAGAGTTTTGATATCAAGACCGAGAATCGCCCGCATTCCGCCGGGATTTTTAATTCCCTCGCGTTCCATAAGGGCGCCACGCTTACTGACTAGGCGTATGGTGTCCTCGATGCTCAGTACGCCGGCGGCACAGAGTGCAGAGTACTCGCCAAGGCTGTGGCCTGCCAGGTAGCTTACCGCAGCTTTATCTCCGAGCTCTTCCTGAAATCTTTGCCAGCAAATAAGATTTGTGATGGTTATAGCCGGCTGCAGGTTGGTCGCCCTGGTCAGCTCTTCCATTGGACCCTCGGCGCAAAGAACACCAAGACCTATCTCACAGGCCGCTTCGGCCATGGCCATGAGGGAAGCACTTGTGGTATTTTCTTTGACAAATTCCTGCCCCATCCCTAAAAACTGTGACCCTTGTCCGGGAAACAGAACCGCTATCTTCATTAAAGCTCCTTCACTTCCTGATTTCTGACTTCAAAGATATTTAAGATAAGAAACAAGCCCGCTCCAACACAAATCGCCGAATCGGCAACATTGAACGCCGGCCAGTGGTAGCGGCCTACATACAGGTCGAGGAAGTCGATCACCGCCCCGAACCGTATCCTGTCGATGAGATTACCCGCCGCCCCACCGGCAATGAGGGCCAAGGCCAACGGGTAATATTTGTTGACCCCTCTTAGTTTCCAGTAAGCGACGGTAAGGCCAACCATAGCCAGCCCCCCTACCCCTAAAAAAAAGTAGTGGCGCCATGGTGAGTCGACATCGGCGAGCAAGCTGAAGGCCGCGCCACTGTTTGTGACATACACTAAATTAAAAAAGTTCGGAATAATCTCAATTGATTCATAGAGCCGCAAGGAATCAACGATCCACGACTTGGTCAGTTGATCAGCGACAATTGTACAGAGTATGACGGCGAAATAGACCACAATTTTCTTCCGTATTTATAACTTCATTTCCACAAGCACTCCGGCGCACCGATCGCAGATTGCCGGATGAGCAGCAATAGTTCCCACCCTTGTCGATCGTATCCAGCACCGCTCACACTTCTCACCCCGAGCAGGCTGCACTTGAATAACCATGCCGGGTATCTCTTCACTGGTAAAGCGTATGCCGGCAATCGGCGAATCCCCTTGCAAAACGGCCAATTCGGAAATAATCGATATCGACTTAATGGTGTCCCATTCCCCGGCCATAAAACTCCCCAGTTCGTCACCTGCGGTCACCAGCACTTCCGCCTCCAGAGGATGGCCTATAACTTTTTCACGCCGGGCAATTTCCAGTGCCTTGGTGATCTCCGAGCGTATTCTGATGAGTTTTGTCCATTTCTCCACCATCCGGTCATCAAGGACAAGAGTATTTGCCGGTGTGAACTCAGCAAAATGTATCTCTTGCTCAATGGGCCCATATTCACCAAGACCTTTTAAGACGTTCCACGCCTCTGCTGCCGTGAAGCAGAGAATCGGACTCATCAGACGAAGCAACCCGTCAAGAATTTGATACAGGGCCGTCTGCGCCGAACGTCGTGCGTGGGAATCCGGGGCCGAGGTATAAAGTCGATCTTTCAGTATATCAAGATAAAAGGCACTCATGGTGGTGCCGCAAAAATAATTCAAACTATGATAAATTGAATGAAATTCGTACGTTTCATAGTTTTGCCTGATTTTATTCTTCAGTTCTTCGAATTTGGCCAAGGCCCAACGGTCGATTTCCGTCATTTCAGTTTCTTCAACCCGATGCTTTTCAGGATGGAAATCATGCAGGTTACTGAGAAAATAGCGAATGGTGTTGCGAATTTTTCGATAGGCATCGGAGACCTGTTTGAGAATTTCGTCGGAGACTTTGATGTCATCGCGATAATCCTCGCTTGCCACCCAGAGCCGGAGGATTTCGGCACCGTATTTTTCAATCACCTCGCCCGGGGCAACAACGTTACCCACCGACTTGGACATCTTTCGACCCTGGCCGTCAACTACATAGCCATGGGTCAATACTCCTTTAAAGGGGGCTCGGCCCCTCGTACCGGTGGATGTCAGGAGTGAGCTGTGGAACCAGCCCCGATGCTGGTCGCTGCCTTCCAGATAAAGATCCGCCGGTGACCGGAGTTCATCGCGCTCCTCAAGTACTGCGGCATGGCTTACTCCGGAGTCAAACCATACGTCGAGGATGTCTTCCTCTTTGACGAAATCCTTGACACCACACTTTTGACAGACAGTGTCTGTTCCGATGAAATCCTCGGTAGGATGGCTAAACCAGGCATCAGCCCCTTCTTGTTTGAAAAGTTCATCAATGTTATCAATAAGCGTCTTGGATGCGACTATTTCCCCGCAAGAGCGACAGCTCACAACCGTAAGAGGCACCCCCCAACTCCGCTGACGCGATAGACACCAGTCGGGTCTCCCCTCAATCATCGAGTAAATGCGCTGCATGCCCCATGCCGGTGTCCATTGTACAGTCTCGATGGCGGCTAGGGCCTTGGCTCGCAGGTTATTTATCTCCATAGAGATAAACCATTGCGGGGTCGCCCGGTAGATAACCGGTTCTTTGCATCTCCAGCAATGCGGATAACTGTGGCGGATGGAGCTTTCCGCAAGCAAGACTCCGGAAGCAGCCATGTCGGCGGTTATCGTCTTATTTACCTGCGGTATCCGTTGACCGGCATAGAGCCCGGCTTCTTTGGTGTATATGCCCCGGTCGTCGACCGGCGACAGGATATCCAACCCGTATTTCAGTCCGGTCTGGTAGTCATCGGCTCCATGGCCGGGTGCGGTATGCACACAACCGGTACCGGCATCGGCGGTGACATAATCAGCCAGAACCACGAGGGATGTCCGATCCATGAAAGGATGCCGACATTTGCGGTTTTCAAAGGGCCTTGCGGCAAAGGTGCCGAGGATTGAGTAGTCCTTCGCCTCTGTCGCAGCCATAACGTTTTCAACGAGAGCCTGCGCAACAATCCATATTTCGTCGGCAACAGCCACGGCCGCATAGATAAAATCGGGATTCAGAGCGATAGCCAAGTTTGCCGGCAGGGTCCAGGGCGTGGTCGTCCAGATAACAAAGGACACCTTGCTGCCGCCGAGAGACGGATGAATATCAGAGAAATCTTCGCCTGCTGCAAATTTCACATAGACGGAGGGCGAGGTATGGTCAGCATACTCTACTTCAGCCTCAGCCAAGGCGGTGGTGCAGGTAGAGCACCAATAGACCGGTTTACGGTTGCGGATAACCGCACCGGATAGAAGAAACTTGTTGAATTCCCTGGCAATTGCCGCTTCGTAGGAAAAATCGATGGTCAAATACGGTTTATCCCAGTCGCCGAGGACCCCGAGCCGCTTGAATTGCTCTTTCTGGATTTTTATCCACTTATTGGCGTACTTCCGGCAGGCGCCGCGTTTGGAAAGTTTGGGAATAGTATTCTTTTTTTCGCCGAGCTCTTTGTCAACATTATGCTCTATGGGCAAACCGTGGCAATCCCATCCTGGGACATAAGGGGCATTGAAACCGGCCATCCTTTTTGATCGCAGAATAATATCTTTGAGAATTTTATTAAAAGCAGTACCCAGGTGGATATTACCGTTGGCATAAGGAGGGCCGTCATGGAGGATAAACAGGGGGTTACCCTTGGCCTTTTCCTGAATGCGATGATAAAGGTTTTCCTTTTCCCATCGTTTCAGGACTTGGGGTTCCTTCTGGGCAAGGTTTGCCTTCATATTGAACCCGGTTTGCGGCAGATTAAGGGTATCCCTATAATCCATATTTTTGTCCTCCCAATAATTCTCTAATCGGACCAAGGCCTCTCGGCGGTCATGATCCGACACATTTACCATAGCTATTGTCACCAGTCGCAACTGCGAAACCGATAAGAATAACAACTGCTAGCCAAGTTGCAAGAATAAATTGGCTGGCAGTCCGCAAGCCACCTGAAAACTCTGGAAATGTCCTTTTTGCTTTGCGCAAACCTGGGCAAAAGGTTTTTTGTTCGCCTATTTTCGCTTGCCGTACATCTGATAGATTGCGTTTAGCCGGGAAATACTTTATATTTTTACTGTTTTTGCCGAGTGATACGAAACTTTTCAATATCACTGCAACAATCGCACCGGCCACTCAATTTATTGGTTATTCGCCGCCTAGTTGGAGGTGGCCGCAAGATTTCAATTTTTTGTTTGCTACGTTAACACATGAAAATGACCTCAAGCAGCTCCCTGGAGACAATGATCGAACTCATCAAAGTCTCCAAAGAGTACCCTCCTGACGTTATTGCCCTGAAGGATCTTTCTTTTTCGGTAGCCAGTGGTGAGATGTTTTTCGTCATCGGCATGAGTGGTGCGGGGAAGACGACCTTACTGAAACTCCTTTGCAGTATGGAAATCCCCAGCAGTGGCCTGATTGAAATTTCCGGAAGACCGATCAACCAACTGAAGGGCTGCCATCTCGCCAAACTTCGGCAACGGATAGGGGTGGCATATCAGGACTTCAAATTGCTCAACGATAGAACCACGGCCGAGAACGTCGCGATTTCCATGGAAGTATCCTACAAAAAACCGCAAATAATAAAAAAGAGGGTGCGCGATCTACTTGATCAGCTCGGCCTTGCCGACAAACACGATACGATTACCGGAGAACTGTCCCGCGGAGAACAACAACGGGTAACACTGGCACGGGCTGTAGCCAACTCACCAACCATGATTTTAGTTGATGAACCGACCGGCAACCTTGATGCAATAACCACGGCAATGGTGATGAACCTGTTACACAAGTGCAACAAAGCCGGTGCGACTATTGTTATTGCCACCCACGACGATTCAATTTATCGTCATACCTCGCACAGGGTCATGGAACTTCGCAAAGGCCGCTTTCACATGATGACCGGAGGTATCCAATGAGTTTCTGGTTTACCGTTTTCAGACAGGTTGGTCGAAATATTCGGCAAACCTGGGCCTCGCAGCTGATGACCCTGCTGACTGTCAGTCTCTCGGTGTTGATCTTTGCTTTTTTTTACCTCATTTATGCCAACATGCTGACATTTGGAGAAAGACTTGGGGATGATCTCAGTCTTATTGTTTATCTTGAAGAGGAACCCGGTCCTGAATTGCAGCAACAGCTGACCAAAAAAATTACCACCTTTGACGAGGTTGAAAAAATCCGTTTCATTACGCGTACCGAGGCATATCAACGGTTTGCCCGTCAGCTCGGGCCAAATCAGGATGTCCTCAACGACATGCCGAAAGACTTTCTCCCGCCTTCCATTGAAGTCGTCCCCTTGAAAAACCTGCGGAGCCTCAATCAGGTGAAGCTGTTTTCCGCATATTTATCGCGACTTCCGGGAACCCTCAAGGTGCAATATGGCCAGGACTGGGTTGAACGATTTTATTATTTTACCAAACTCCTTTCAATCATTGTTCTGCTCAGCGGCACACTCCTTATTCTCACAACTATTTTCATGGTTGCTTATACCATTCGTCTCACTATCCTGGGCCGACAGGCGGAACTTGAGCTTCTTAAACTTGTGGGAGCAACAAATAATTACATCAGGACTCCCTTCCTGCTTGAAGGCCTTCTCCAGGGTATAGTTGGATCATCCATAGGAATCATTTCCCTGTATGCCCTGTATGAATGGATCAAGTTGAGATTTTCCGGACCCGGTTTCTTAAATCTTTTTGAGTTTTCCTTCTTTTCACCCGTCGTGAGTATTACCATTATCAGCGTGTCCATACTCCTCTGCACCCTTGGTAGTTATTCGACCATGCAGAAGTTTTTACGTATTTGATCCCATTTTTTCGTACTTCTCTTCGGACTATGAGACTCAGAACTTTTTGCATGGTCATGGACATGATTTGCCCCCCCTCCATTCGGCGAAAACACCTATCCGTTCTGCGCACCCTTATTGTCCTTGGTATATTTACCGTGCAGTGTCTTTTTCCCTCCCCCTTTCTTGCCGCGGAACCTGCCGGAACCAATTCGGAAGGAAAAGAAATCAGCAGTTTCAGAATAAAAATCAGTCGCCTGCAACAAGGCATCTTGAATAAAGAAAATCAGATCTCCGAAACCGAATTCAAGGAACAGAATATTCTCGCTGAGTTGGAGGATTTTGATCGAAAGATTGCCCAGCAACAAGAGAAACTCTCACAACTTGAAGCAAAAATGCTAAAGCAACAAACACTGATTAGTAAAGAAGAAACTGCCCTGAGTAAAATTAAAGGGGAAAAGGCTGTTGTCGAAGAGCACCTAAAAAAAAGGGTGGCGGCCTATTACACTATGGGTGATATCGGCCTGTTAAATGTGACCTTTTCTACGCAAACCCTGTCAGAACTCCTGACTTTCCACGACGCTTTCGATGTCCTTATCAAGTACGACCAGGATGTTATCAAGGTGTATAGAGAAACCATCAAGGAATTGGAGCGAGCAAAGTCGGCACTCGATTTAGAACAATCAGTTCTTCAGGAATTCATCAATCAGACAGTTGCGGAACAAGAAATACTTGAGAACGCCAAGGCCGAAAAAAATGTCCTTCTTACCCAGGTCCGCACCCAGACAAAATTACATAAACAGGCAATGGAGGAGATGCAGCAGGCCTCGGATGATCTGACCAAGTCAATTGTCACAATAAAGAGCAAAAACCAGGGTGAAGACCGCGGTTTTCTCGCCGACAAAGGCAACCTCCGACCCCCGGTAGACGGAGAGCTCGTCACCCTTTTTCAACAGGAAAAGGTCAATAAACTGGGGATATCCAGAAAGTCTCTTGGCATCGAGCTGCAGGCCCCGGATGGAACCAATATTGTCGCTGTTGGTGACGGCGAAGTTATTTCTGCAGGTTATTTACGTGGCTATGGAAATACGGTTATAATACATCACGGCTTTCAGTATTACACAGTGACTTCAAGAATTGAAAAGATCTTGGTTGTCCAAGGTCAAAAAGTCAAAAGGGAGGAAGGCATAGGCATTATGGGAGGAACCGCCACCCTTTTTGACGATGGCATTTATTTCGAAATTCGTCATGGAAATCAATCATTGGACCCACTTATTTGGTTGAATCCCAACAGACTAAGGATTTCAAACGGACATTCAGGTGAATTGCCCGCTCATGGCAGTTCCGCTCAATAACACGTTTCACGGATTCGAGGAATTTCATGAATACCTCCACAAAGCAACTCCAACTCCTTGTCGCTGTTCTCATGGTATTTTCTTTATTTCTCAGCCGTCCGGCTTTAGCTGAAATTTCCCAGGCCGACAAGGAGGCTACCTATAAACAACTCGAACTTTTTTCCAATATACTGAGCATTCTCCAAGAAAACTATGTAGAAGAAATAAATACCAAAGAAGCCCTCAATGGGGCAATTCGCGGCCTCCTTTATTCCCTTGACCCACACTCCTCCTATCTAGCCCCCGAAAGCTTTAAAGATCTTCAGGATGAGACCCGTGGCTCATTTTCAGGTATCGGCATTGAGGTGACAATTAAAAATGATCTCTTGACAATCGTCAGTCCCATTGCCGACACACCGGCGGACCAGGCCGGTCTCAAGGCCAATGATGTAATTCTCGAGATTGACGGTAAAAAAACAAAAAATATGGGCTCTTACGAGGCTATCGAAAAACTTCGGGGACCGGCCGGCTCCTCAGTGACCCTTTCAATCCACAGAGAGGGGTGGGAAGAGCTAAAGAAAATGACCATAAAAAGAGAAGTTATACCGGTTCAATCGGTCAAGGCGGAATTTCTTTCGCAAGGTCTTGTTTACGCTCGCATCAGCAAATTTCAAAGTCATACCGGCAGCGAATTTAAAACCAAACTCCAGCAACTGAAAAGCCAACGGCAAATCGACGGTCTTATCCTCGATCTCCGCAATAATCCCGGAGGTTTGCTACATCAAGCGGTAAGTGTCGCCGATATATTTATTGAAAAGGGCAAAATTGTCTACACCAAGGGTCGAAAGCCTGACCAAAACACCGTGTTTACCGCCCATGCAAGCGGAGAAAAACGTCACTATCCTTTAGTGATTCTTGTAAATGAAGGTTCGGCGAGTGCAGCAGAGATCGTTGCCGGGGCAATTCAGGCGCATAAACGAGGTATCATCGTCGGTACACAAACATTTGGCAAGGGCTCTGTGCAAACCATTATTCCCCTGCCGGACGGAGCCGGTCTGCGCATGACCACTGCGACCTATTACACCCCCGATGATCGCTCAATCCAAGCACTGGGGATCACCCCTGACGTCGAAGTACCCTTCGTATCCTTAGTGCAGGCGGATAAACCCAAAACAGAGAAAAAAGCCATAAAAGAGGCAGATCTTGCCAATCATCTTCCGGGAGCGAAACAGGAGAAGGGTAAGATAGCAGACAATGAAACGTCAAAATTGGAGGAGCGATTGCAGCAGGACAACCAACTGCGAACCGCTTACAATATCCTAAAAAGCCTCAACCTTTTCACCGACAACAACAAATCAGAGAATTAAACCGTTGTCACAAAATCATATACCCGGAGAACTTCTCAAAACGGTCTATGGAGCCGTATCGAAGCTCCGATAGTTGGCAAGTTATTTCGTAACTGCGCCTAATATCCGAGTTCCTTGAGAAAATACTTATCCTGTGACCAGTTCCTGTGAACCTTCACCCACAGTTTTAAGAGAACCTTTGCGCCGATGAGTGACTCGATGTCTTTTCGAGCGGCCGTCCCTATACTTTTCAGTTTTTGCCCCCCTTTACCGATGACCATGCCCTTCTGGGAATCCCTGTCAACAACAATTGCGGCATGAATGGTAACCAGATGCTTTGTTTCATCCTCTTTGAATGATTCAATGAGAACCGCAGTGGAGTAAGGAATTTCCTGTCCGGTCAGGAGAAAGACCTTTTCTCTGATGATTTCGGCACAGAGAAACCTCTCGGTGGCATCCGTTGGGATATCTTCAGGAAAGAGTCGTGGGCCCATAGGCAACAGTTCGAGAATTTCCTTTCGCAAGCCATCCAGGCCGTCATCGCGCAGGGCGGAAACCGGAATAATCGCCTTAAACGGAAACAAGCTGCTGTAAGATTCAATCATCGGCAGGAGCAACTTACGGTCTATGAGGTCGACTTTGTTCAGAACCATGATAGCCGGTCCTTTGATTTGCTGAAAATAGGAAACCAGCTCTGCCTGCTTCTCTTCTTTTAAGGTGTTGGGGAGGGGGAGAGAGACATCGACCAAAAAAAGGACAAGATCGACATCCATGAGACTGTCCATGGCGATCTTCACCATTTCGATGTTAAGCGGCTCGCGTGCTTGATGCAAGCCCGGCGTATCGAGAAAAACTATCTGGTATTCCAGTTCATTTACGATCCCAACAATGCGGTTACGGGTGGTTTGCGGTTTTGGGGTCACAATGGAGATTTTCTGGCCGAGAAAATGATTCATCAAGGTTGATTTTCCGGCATTTGGCGGGCCGACAATAGCAACCATTCCTGATTTGACCGGTGTATCTGAAAGCTTCATAGAAGAAAATTAATAATACTGAGAGAAGGAGAATAATAAATGTGGGCAAAATTTCATTCCACACTATACTGTCTGACGTTTATTCAATAAACACGGACAAAAACGTTCAAATATAAATATACTATGCCCTAGCGTTACTACTTATACCATATCCAAGATATGCGGAATAGAAATAATACTTTTGGGCAAAAAGGCTGGGAACGGTTAGCGGTTTGATGATTGTTGCGGGAAAACTCATAGAATATCTTGATAACGGCAAATTTGTCTGCGCTTTGGTATTGGAGAGCCAGCCGAAACGCCTCAGACTTATCAATCAGAACGGCAGGGAAGTTAATCTCCCGACATCGCGTGTTATCCATTGTTCAAATCAAACCCACCCTACCGGTGCCGGAAGAGATATCCTCACCAAACAACTCCGCGAGACCACCGAAAAACGCTGTTCCTTGATGAAGGCCATAAATTTGCAAGAGATCTGGGAACTCACCGTTGAAGACGGTTCTCATTCTTTTACACCCGCCTTTCTTACCGAACTGATCTTTGGTGAAGTTGCCGACGATGATTCTATCTCGGCATTCCTGCGTTGTGTTTTCGAGGATAAACTGTTTTTCAAATATAAAGAAGGTTTCATCCTGGTCAATCGTCCCGAGAAAGTTGAACAGCTTCAGGTTCAAGTGACCAAGGAAGCACAGCGAGAACTACTCGTTGAAGAGGGTGTGGCTTTCATGGTCAGAACCCTCACTTCCAACTCTCCCTCCGAAAAACTCGGGTGCGTAGAGGAAGAGACTCTCAAGATTCTTGGTAATTATTATCTCTTCGGCAGTGAATCAGGCGAAGCTGATCTCGCCCAGAGATTATTAAAAACAGCCGGCTTCCACAAACCTCACGATCCTTTTCATCTCCTTGTCAAATCCGGCATCTGGTCAGCCAATGAGAATATCCCCCTTCTCCGCCATGAACTTCCTGTTAATTTTTCGCTGGTGGCAAGGCAACAGGCGGAACTCATATTGCAGCGTAGCCAGGATGAACTGTTTAATGATCCCGGTAGAACGAATCTCACCCATCTTTTACCCATCACCATTGACGGCCCCACCACCCTTGACTTTGATGATGCCCTCACCGTTGAAGAAGACGGTGACAACTATCTGGTCGGCATACACATCTCCGACGTAGCGCATTATGTCAGACCCGGCGATCCGCTGTTTCTGGAAGCGATGCGCAGAGGCACATCCATCTATTTCCCCGAGGGACAAGTCCCCATGCTGCCCCGCCATCTTTCACAGGGGATTTGCAGCCTTATTCAGGATGAAACCCGTGCCACTCTCAGTTTTATGGTGCTGCTCTCCGCCGACGCTGAAGTGCTGAAAGTAAGGATATTCCCATCAATCATCAAGGTGAAGAGACGACTCACCTATGAAGAAGTTGACAGGATGCTGGAAACCGATCCGGAAATACGACTCCTGGACATGCTCCGTCGCAAGTTGCGGACGCGACGCCTGGACAACGGTGCACTCCTCTTGCCATTTCCCGATGTAAACGTCTTTATTGATCATCAGGGCAAAGTACACGTTAATCTCAGCAAAAGTGACACCCCCGCCAGAACCATAGTGTCGGAAATGATGATCCTGGCCAACAGCGAAGCCGCAAAATATGTGGCTGATCGGATGGTTCCCGGCTTGTTCAGATCACAGCCGATTCTGCAAAAGAGACTCGTTTTCGGAGAAGATGATGACCTTTTCCAAAATACCCTGCAACGCAAAAACATTCCTCGAGGTGAACTCTCAACGACCGCAAAATCACACAGCGGCCTGGGAGTCTCGCATTACACTACGGTCACTTCACCGATACGTCGCTTGCTTGATCTGGTCATGCAGCATCAACTGAATTCCATCATCCGGCGCCAAGAACCCTGCTTTACCGAAGAAATGTGCAAAGATTTCACCTCGGTCCTTGCTCGCACCCTGACGACGGCACAAATTGTTCGTCAACAGCGCCAGCGTTACTGGCTGCTCAAATATCTGGCGGATCGACAAGGCCAGTACATGGATGCACTGGTAATACAGACCGGTCCAAAGCGAATAAATCTGCTGCTTACCGACATCCTCATGGATATTGACCTCCCCCCACAGGGAGGAAAACATATGATTCCAAACAATCTGGTGAAAGTGCAAATCGTTAAATCAGATCCTCTGGATAACATCGTTCGTTTTGATTGGTGAGCAGTCGTTTTCCCCCCATCACGGGGAATTAAGGCTTTAATCGACGATCAAAAGTTGCTATAAACACCAAAGGCCTCAACCCTGGTGATCTTGCAGAATACCAAGGTTGGGCGGTTTTACCAGAACCTCTTCTCCCAATTCAGAACTGCAGATGACAGATAATTCTCTACCTGGCCCAATGAGTATGATGAAAGTCGACGGGTCGAAAATTAAACGCCTGCGTGAAGAACAAGGGTTAACCCAATTCTATTTGGCAACCGCAGTACATGTTACCACCGACACTATCTCAAGGTGGGAAAACAAGCGCTACCCCAGTATTAAAAAGGAAAATGGCATTAAGCTCGCTGAAGCATTGAACGTTGAGCTTGAAGATCTCCTCGAAGAGGATGCAGTTGTTGCACCTCAATCCTCGCAAGCCCCGACCTTTGCCGACCCCGCAGCAACAGCAGGCGACAATAAATCCCGTTTCAAAAAGATCCGGCTTTTCCTTCTTATCTCTCTGATTCTTTTTTGCATTGTTGCAGCCTTTGTTTGGTACTCTCTCTATTCTTCGATTGAGGTGCCTCTTATCGCCGAACGGAATGCCCCGGAACATTGTATTGCAGGGCAACCATTTCCGGTCATGATACGAATTACCGGAACACCCGAAGACAAACAAACGGCGATCATTGTCCGGGAAAATTTACCAGCCAACGCAACTGTTATAAAGGTAGCACCGGAAGTTGCCGGAGGCGGCATGAAAAAAGATACGATCAAATGGCTTAAAAAAATTAATGGAGCTACAACCTTTGCTTACGTCATCAGTGTTCGCGGGGGGGAAGATGATAAAGTCGGTTTTTATGGAACGGCTGCCGTCAGCAGCGACTCAGGCTCGCCTCCAGCCATTGGTGGGAGCAGCACAACGAGCATCGGACATTATCACTGGGCCGATGCAGATAAGGACAATACCATCAGCGACAGTGAAATCCTCGCTGTCCATGACCGATACAATGAAATCGCCGGCATTGATGTTGATATTGCTACCATAGAAAAAATTTGGCTGAGTTCGGGATACAAGTGGAACAACAACACCCATTCCCTGGAGATTCTCAAATAATTGTCGAGTGTGACGTACCAACAGTCCCTTTTTATACATTGAGAACAACCTATGTCAAGCGCACCTACCAACCGTTGCCACTACCCTCTTTTTATTATTTTTCCAGTCATGGCGATGGTTATTTTCTGTCACCATAAAGCCACTGCAACAGACAGCCTGGTGATGGGGAAATACATATCCGCCTTCGGCACGGAAATTGTGTTGAATCTCACCATCCAGAATCCAGCCCCGGCCAATCTTATTGTCGAACAGTATCTCGCAGCGGAAAATAAAATAATCGATACCTCTCCACAGGCAAAAAAAGTCGACAATTCCCAGGGGAATGTTAAATGGCTTTTCAAGAATACCAGAAGCGGTATCTTGTCTCTCTCTATTCGCCTCAGCAAGCCTCTAAGCGGCGACGTCAGGGCGATAGTTCGCTACCGCTCTCCACAGGGCGGTGCCTTTACCGAACTCAAGATTACCCCTTGAAGAGGACAAATCCTCCATTGAGTTATAATCCTTTTGTCAGCCGATGTTTGCGAGAAACCCTCAGTGGTCTTCGCGACGGGTTATCCCTATTTTCCGGGACAAGTCGTTCAGCAATTATATTTTCTCTGAAAAAAAACGATGAATTGAAGGTCTATGACCCTCAAAATCTGTTGCGTGGCCATGAGCTTAAATTGCACTCGCTTTATTGCCATGGCAAGGATTGGTGTAAGCCTATTGACACGACATTTTTCACAAACATGTACAATTATATTGAACCGCAGGCCAATCTGCAACTCGATGGCCTGATTTCCAACGGAGGCAGTTCCGGTCCGGTGTACTATCAAATGTGGTTCACCGAGCATCATCCCAACATATGCTCGGTAATGCCGACCGAGTGTTGGCTGGAGCACGCCGTTTTACGATTTTCCCACGACATGGCCAATGATAGCGCTCTTTATACCGGGATTTCAGGAAATTTCTTGCGTGAATACGCCACCCACGCCGTCCATGACTGCATTGTCGATAAGGCTGAAATGTATCTCGGTCTTGACTTTCAGATCAATATCTATCCGGTTCTCGAGGCAATTCTCGGCATCTCAAAGACCAACGAAGAAGGAGTACGTCCCTACGGTGCATTAACTTTCATTGAACCGCGTTTTCTCAAGGATATTCAATTTCTCGCAAGATTCAAAACGTCCGAGCTGCCGGTCCTCAGCAACTTCAAACATGTAAGAAAATTACTGCAAGCAGTGGAATGTTCAGATAGAACCCTTATTTCTGAGGGGAAAAATATTGTCGGCATTGCCGACCGGCATAGCTCTCATTTTCAGGTAACCGCTGATTACAACGGAAAATTGGGTTTTTTGTCGGTTGCAAATGAAACTCTCTGCAGTTTTCATGACGGCAGCTACAGCTCCCATACCCATAAAGCCAAACTCTTTGAGGTTGAAGAAGCCTTGCTGGACTTTGATCTCGAACCGTCCATCGGAAGCGATATGTTTCAGGTCATTGCAGCGCTTGTGCATAACGCCGAAGATAAAAAGTTCGGTTGTACCTTTGTCATCGATCTGGCACCGGTACCAACCGCTACAGCTGGGCAGGCATTAACGCCACCGATCGACTTGCGGCAATCACGCGAATTGGCTCTTGCCGCCGCCCTCTCAAAAGTGGACGGCGCGCTTCACATCCGGGCCGATCTTCATCTGTATGCCTTTGCTTGTTTGCTTGATGGCCACAGGGTTGCGAATGAGGATAGATCGCGCGGCGCCCGTTACAATTCTGCTCTGCGTTTTACCTCCCAGCATCCGCAAACCATTGTGGTAGTGGTGTCTGCTGACCGACCGGCATCGATATTTCTCCAAGGACAGGAATTGAGCAATAGCCGTGAGGCCAATTCTTTCTCACGATGCGACCTGTTCGCTATGCCGTTGCGGGAGTGGCTGAAAACAACCGATTAAAATCCTCTCGACAAACATGGATGCAGGTATTCCTTCTTACAGTTCATGCACCCAATCAGGTATCCGATTGAGAATATAATTCTGTACAGCCTCTTTTTTTTGACCTGCTTCAACCTTGCCTACAGCCGCCATCACTTCTTCAAAGTCAAACCAACAGAGCTCTTTTTCGTCCATGCCGTAAACCATGAGGATACGTTTTTCCGGTGTTTCGACATCCTCTTCTTCTTGGATTGCCTCTACAAGTTTTACCGCCTCTTGGTAACTTATGAATTTAATTTCTTCTGCGCTCATGGAATATCCCTCATCTCAAAAAACCGGATAGATACGTTCAACTACGACCATTTTAAACACAAAAAGGCGAGCAGGAATGTCTTCCTCTCGCCTTCGATAGTATCCAGTATTTCTTTTCAGGCTGCTTTTATAACCGCTCCTGATCTGATGCATCTGGTGCACACCCTGGTTTTCTGGGTGTTCCCACCCCCACTTGCCATGTGTACCGTCTTTAAATTGGGAAGCCAACGTCTTTTAGTCTTGTTATGCGCATGGGATACATTGTTGCCCGTTACCGGTCCCTTGCCACAGATTTCGCATACTTTCGCCATGTTTTTCTCCTTCTATCCCCTTCCCCAGCCCAATCGCAGGCATACGGTGGAATGCATGAATGGTTTGTTAGTAAATAATGAATCAGAATCTGGCTTATTAACCTCTTTTCTGATGATTAGCAAGTTCTTTTACATCAATAGCCATGCATTAAAAAGAACTTTTTCAGAAACAATGTTGTTTTTTGAATGCGGTTTATCACCAAAAATTGTGGTACAGTTGCAAAAAAAATGGTTATCATCAGATAACTCTTGTGCTGCCGGAAGATTGCATCTTTATTCCCGGTTCGCTATCAACCATTCACTTTTTCTTACCTCGCTCATTCCAGAATGAAACTGATCAACCAGCTTTGGACTTTCTTCGCTTCCGTGCAATTGGCAATCTTGACCCTCAGTTCAATTGCCATGACATCTATTATTGGCACTATTATTCCCCAAGGAGAGGCTCAAACCTTCTATGTCACCAAATTTGGTGCCAAAACGGCGATGTTTTTCCAGATTCTCGATATTTCCACCATGTATTCTTCCTGGTGGTTTTACGGACTCCTCGGACTGCTCAGCACCAACCTCATAGTTTGCAGCATCGACCGTTTTCCCGCAGTTTGGCGTATTATTACCGCCGACAATCTTGCGGTTTCTCTGGAACGGATTGAAAAAATGAATTCGTTTCGACAGTGGTCAACATCGTCCGAAAGGCTCAAGAGCATTGACTGGCAGGCCGCTTTAACTGCCTGCGGATGGCGTTGCCAAACGAAAAACATTGGTGAAGGCGTACTGTTCTTCAGTCAAAAGGGGCGCTGGAGCCGCGTCGGAGTTTATATCGTCCATTCGTCAATTTTGATTATTTTCATTGGCGCTCTGGTCGGCCATTTCCTTGGTTTTAAGGGCAGTGTCATGATTCCGGAATTGCGCAACACCGAGAAGATATATACAAATCCCGATTCCATTCCGATTGACCTTGGTTTCTCAATTCGTAATGACGCTTTTAGTATCGAGTTCTATAACAACGGCATGCCAAAAGAGTATAAGAGTAGTCTCACGATCCTTGAAAATGGCAAGGAAATCTTGCGAAAGGATATTAAGGTGAACAGTCCGCTCACCCATAAAGGCATCACATTTTACCAATCCAGCTATCAGGGACACCAGGAATTTCTTGTTTGGATCACCGAAACAGCCAACGGAGAAAGTCGACAATTTTCTTTGCCGTTTCAGCAACAGATATCTTGGGACGATAAAAACATTCGTATTGGGATTATCAACGCCGAGGCTGACGGACAGAGAGCAGTACGCACCAAAATCTGGTTCAAAGTGGGCGATGATCCGGCTATCACCCAATGGCTCACCAATAACGAAAATATCCCGATCAGCAGCCAGGGGAAAAACTATTCCCTGAGAGTCAAACAGTTGTATTCAACAGGCCTTCAGGTCTCCAAGGACCCGGGCGTTTGGATAGTCTATTCCGGCTGTGGGCTCCTCTTGCTTGGATTGTATATGGCCTTTTTCTTATCTCACAAAAGAATTTGGTTGTATCAGCAAATTACCGCGAAGGAAGGGCTGGTGTCGCTGGCCGGTTCGTCGAACAAGAATAAACCGGCTTTCGCAAAGGTGTTCAGCAAACTTGAAGATCTTATCGAGCAGACAATTCGTCACCATGAAAGTTAGCAGCAAGGGAACGGGCAGTGGTGCACAATTCAATCATACTCATACCAGCAAAAATATCGGCTATAAGAAAGCATACGGAGTAAAGATATGGATAGCTCTCAATTACTTGGAATAACAACATTTACTTACTTATTCTCGACACTGCTCTACGTTTTTTTGCTGGTGTTTAAAACGCCTCGCTTGGGCATCTTTGCCACATTTTTTACGCTTGCTGCATTTATCATTCAAACCGCAGGCATCGGTTTACGTTGGGTCGAGTCATACCGGATGGGAATCGGTCATGCCCCTCTTACCAATATGTACGAATCGGTGGTATTCTTCGCCTGGACCATTATTGCCCTTTATTTAGCTATGGAATGGATTTTCAAGACCAGGATGATTGGGGCCTTTGCGGTGCCGCTTGCCTTTCTCGCCATGGCCTATGCATCATTTTCCAGTAATATCGGTAAAAGCATCTCACCCTTGGTTCCGGCCCTGCAATCTAACTGGCTCATAGCTCATGTAATCACCTGTTTCGTCGGCTACGCCGCATTTGCTGTGGCTGCTGCCCTGGGGATCATGTATCTTCTGAAAAACCGATCAAAATCCGCTTCTGAATCCTTGCCGGCCACATCCAGCCACCTTCCGTCTTTGTCCTTCATCGATGATTTGATCCATAAGACTTTGATATTTGGTTTTATCTGGTTGAGTGCAGGGATAATTTCCGGTGCTATCTGGGCCAATTCTGCCTGGGGAACGTATTGGAGTTGGGATCCAAAGGAAACCTGGTCTCTTATCACCTGGTTTTTTTATGCCATAACCCTGCATGCAAAGTATACAAGAGGTTGGTCGGGCCAAAGAATCGCTTGGCTGGCCATATTGGGGATGGTTTCTGTATTGTTTACGTACTACGGAGTTAATTTTCTGCTCTCCGGGCTGCACAGCTACGGATCTCCTTCATGACACACCTTTATTTTATTTTATTATTAACAAGTGGTTAGCCTGTTTGACAAAGTCACATGAAACTTGTATAAACAAGGTGATCAAGTCGATGAGGAATTGCCATAATTTAATTCATTTAACCAAGAAAGGAGCGAACAAGATGAAGAAGATTATCGCCTGCAGTGTTGTATCTTTGTGTATGTTGCTAGGAACGGTTTTTTTCACTTCTGCTGCCGGTAATCTCGGACCAGCTGATATCACCCTCGACGAGGGAGGCAAAAAACCAGTGCAATTTTCACATAAAAAACATCAGGACGCCTTCAAATGCGCAGAATGCCATCATGGAATGGCAGCCGACGGCAAACAGGTTCCTTATGTTGAAGGCCAGGAAGTTAAAAAATGTGGCGCGTGCCATAATGCCACCGTTCTTGCCGGCAAAATGAAGGACAAACTGGCACTCGACACCCTTAAAGGTGCCGGTCATGGCAACTGCCTGGAATGTCACAAAGCAAAAAAAGATGAGCCGGCAATCAAAGATAAGAAGATTGACAAGTGTGAAACCTGTCATCCCAAGAAGTAATTATCATACCGTACTCCCGGGTTGAAAAACAAAAAGGGTGTTCTTCAGTTTGAACACCCTTTTTGTTTTTGCTCAAAGATGCAAAACCAGGAGATCAGGATTCTTGAAGAAGCGAGATATCGCCGATTTGGATGATGAGATGCCCCAGTACCGTCAAAAGGTTGAGTCGATTCTGTCGGATTGCCGCATCTTCCGCCATAACCATCACATCTTCAAAGAAGGCATCAACGGGCCCCTTCATTCTCAACATCACCTCAAGAGCCTTTACATATTCCTTGTCGGCAATGCATTTTCCCATCTCTTCTTGTACTTCCAGATAAAAGTTGTAGAGATTTTTTTCCGTTTGGTGCTCAAAAAGACTGACGTTTACCGCCGTATCCCGATTCTCTTTTATGATGTTCTTCACTCTTTTGTAAGAAGCGGCGAGAACCTTGAGAGCAGGCTCCTTGCGAAGCTGAAGGATTGCATGAAGGCGAAGCAGACAATCATTCACGTCGTCAAAGCCGACAGTAACGGCTGCATCAACTGCATCAGCTGCCAGTCCGCGGCTGATGCAGTCATTGGCGAACCTGCCCTTAATGAAATTGATAATTGTTGCAACCGTGTCATTGCCTCCGGCCACCTTGTTGCCATACAGAGCAAGGGCCTTATACACGAGTTCGTGCAGAGACAGGATATAGCCCTTGCCTTCTATGATATGCAGAATTGCCAGGGAAATACGCCTCAAGCCAAAGGGATCAGCGGTTCCAGTCGGCACTTGGCCGATTCCGAAACATCCGGCCAAGGTATCGAGTCGGTCAGCCAGGGCAAGCAACGCGCCGGTATCGGTCGAAGGGATGTCGGCACCAGCCCGCTTTGGCATGTAATGTTCCATTATAGCAATGGAAACATCTTTGGTCTCTCCGTCATGGAGAGCATAGGCTCCCCCCATTACTCCCTGCAAAGTTGGAAACTCGCCTACCATACTTGATAAAAGATCAGCTTTGCAAAGAAATGCCGCTCGACAGCCGTCCTTTGCAAGCGCCGGGTCAACCGTATCAGCCAAGGTTTTCACAAGCTTGACCAGTCTGTCTTTTTTGTCCAGCATAGTCCCGAGCTTTGCCTGAAAGATAATGCCGTTCAATTTTGCGGTGCGGTCTTCCAGTCGAAGTTCTCGATCGCTGTTAAAGAAAAACAGTGCGTCTTCAAGTCTTGCCCGGAGAACACGCTGATGGCCTTTTCGGGTAATGGCGGCGTCGTTCACTTTGGTATTGTTGACGGCAACAAATCCAGGGAGCAGTTGCCCCGATGAATTAACAACCGGGAAGTATTTCTGATGTTCGCGCATGGAGGTAATGAGCACCTCTGCAGGAAGTTGTAAATATTTCTCGTCAAATACTCCACAAATACCGTATGGCATTTCCACGAGGTTGGTAACGGTATCAACAAGTGTCTCATCAATAGCCACATGGGCATCCGACAAATCCCCAGCATGAGCCACGGCCTGTTTAATTTCAGATACCACTCGCGCTCTTCTCTTGACCGGATCAACCAGCACGAATCGATCGGCTAATTGTTGCTCATAGGATGCGGCAGAGTCAACTTGGAATCGTTCTTTAGCAAGAAATCGGTGTCCGCCGCTGCTGTTCGAGGCTTCGATCCCCTCATGGCTGAATCGTATCACCTCGCTGCCAAAAATCGCCACCAGCCACTGGATAGGTCTGGCAAAAGCATGGTGGTTGATTCCCCAGCGCATCGATTTTGGAAAAGACAGATCGAGAAGCAGGCCGTGCAAAATTTCCGGCAAGAGTGCTGCCGTTGCCATACCTTTCTGCTGCCGCATGAGCATAAGATATTCGCCCTTAGGGGTGGATACCACATGCAAATCAGCAACATCGGCACCTTTGGATTTGGCAAACCCTTCGGCCGCCCTGGTGGCTTTTCCGTCTATGCTAAAGCCGGCACTCTTTGACGGGCCAAGCAGTTCTTCGGATATATCATCCTGTTTTTCCGCAACATCTTTAACAATGAGGGTGAGACGCCGAGGTGTTCCCATGGTCGTCAAAGTTCCGAAACCAATCTTCAGTTCCGATGCCTTCTCGGAAAATCGGCTTTGCAGTTGCGCAAGTGCCGGGTCAAGAAAACTTGCCGGTATCTCTTCCATTCCAATTTCAAAGAGTAGATCTCGCATGAGAATATGTTTTTAATATAAGGTTGATATTTGCTAACGGTTTAACAGGATTCCATGGCTGCAAAGGTAGAGCACTCATCCCCGAAGTTATGAATACGTACTGAAAACCACTTGATAGCCTGAATTTTTTCAAGAAGCCCGCCCACTCTCCGAGTAAGTGCTTCAACTGAGAGCACTTTTCGTTCTTTTGCGGCAAGGCTTCCTAATTCTTCTTGCACTGCGTCTTCGATGAGGAGGATTATATCTTCAATCCAATAAAACTGACGAAATCGTAGACTCACCTCGGCTTTTCCCCATCTCCCCAGAGATCCCGGCAACCGATGCGGCGTTTTGTCGGCAATAGGCAGACTGATCGGCACCTCGACACTGAGCTTCAAATCATCGTCCTTTTCCAGGGAGCCGTGCATTTGGCAGCGATAATGCGCCAGATGTCCGGATTCGCCATTCCTTGCCTTGTGAAGGAAATAGGGGAAATCGATTTCCAGATGAGATGCTTCAGCCTCAAGGCGGGTCTTCATTTTTCCAAGAACCATGTGGAAGCTTTTGATATCGATTTCCCCGTGAAATTCATTGAGAATTTCTACGAATCTGCTCATATGCGTGCCTTTGAACTTGTGCGGCAAATTGACATACATATTCACAGTGGCAACGGTTTGTTGTCTTTTTTGCGCCTTGTCACGAACAGTGATGGGGTAAGAGATGGTTTTAACGCCGACCTTCTTGATATTGATTTTTCGGCTATCACGTTGACTTTGGATATCTTTCATTCGATGCAAACCACAATATTCTGCTTTTCTCCGGGATAACGACAACCGGGAGGCGATTGCGAATCGGCTAAGGACCAAATTCTCCTATGTTTCTTTCAAAAGCCTGCGAACAGTATCTTTAAGATCGTCAAGGTTGCCCGATTTGACAACGTATTCATCAGAGGCCCAGGTGCCGAGATCACGTTTGAATCCCTGATAGGCACTGCTGAGAATAACCGGCACCGAAGGGTTGAGCATCTTCATTTGGCGAAGCACTTCAACACCGTTCAGCCCGGGCATTTGAATATCGAGAATAACTAAGTCAGGACACTCTTCCTTGAATTTATCAAGACCGCTTTGGCCGTTAAGGGCAGATATTACCTGATAACCATCACCTTCGAACTCTTCGCGATAGACCATCTGAATTGATTCTTCATCATCGACCAGGAGCAGTTTTTTCACTGTTTCCTCCTTTTCAAGGCAGCGTCAGAGCTTCACGCAAAAATAATGCAGCCTCTTCCGGCGGCAAAGGATTTATATAAAACCCGGAACCCCACTCAAAGCCTGCTATTGATGTCAGTTTAGGAACGATCTCAAAATGCCAGTGGAAATACTCAAGCCCACCCGAACGAAGCGGATCAGTATGCAGTACATAGTTGTAAGGAACATTGGGAATGCATTTACAGAGGCGCTGCAGGGATTCGGAAAAGAGTTCCGCCAAAGAATAAAGCTCGCTGTCATTTTGCGTATAAAATGCTGAAGAATGGCGTTTCGGGAGGATCCACATCTCGAAAGGTGTTCGAGGAGCGAACGGCATAATGGTGATAAACCGATCATTCTGACAAACTATCCGTTCTTTTTGCTGGATCTCCTGGCGGATAATGTCACAAAATATGCAGCGTTCCTTATACTTATAATGTGATTGCGCCCCTTCAAGTTCTGAGACAATCATCCGTGGCAGAATAGGCAAGGCTATAAGTTGCGAATGAGAATGTTCGAGCGAGGCACCAGCCGCCCGGCCATGGTTCTTGAACACCATAACATATCGAAACCGCAGATCTTTTTCGAGATCAATAATTCTCTCTTTATAGGCCTTGAAGACCAAGGCAATTTCAGCCGGCGAAAAATCGGCAAAGTTATGGTTGTGGTTGGGACTCTCAATGATCACCTCATGGGCTCCGATCCCGTTCATACGATCGTAGAGCCCTATCCCCTCTTTTGAGAGATCGCCTTCGATGATCAATGCTGGAAACTTATTGGGCACAACCCTTAAGGACCATTCAGCCCCGTTAGCCGGCTTTCCGCCGTCTCTGAAGGCCAGAACCTCCGGCGGAGTAAAGGATTCATTCCCCGGACAAAGAGGACAAAAGCCACCAATTCCGGTAGCGACCTCAACAGGGAAGTCCGTCGGTCTCTTCTGTCTTTCCTTGGAAATAATTATCCATCGTCCAAGGACAGGATCTTTGCGTAGTTCCGGCATGCGGATTTATTGTCCCACGGATTTCTCTCGGGTTTCCTGGAGAGTTTTGCAATCAATGCACAATGTGGTTACCGGTCGGGCCTCCAGCCGTTTTAGCCCGATTTCTTCACCGCAGTCTTCACAAACCCCATAACTCCCGTCATCTATCCGAACGATAGCTTCGTCGATTTTTGTCAGGAGTCGCCTCTCCCTGTCACGGATCCTTAGCTCGAAGCTTCGCCCCGATTCCAAGGTGGCTCTGTCGTTTGGGTCAGGAACATTGGTTGTCTGGTCGGTCATCTCCGACATGGTCTTTCCAGCATCCGTCAGGATTTCCTGTTGTTTCAGCAAGAGTTGCTTGCGAAATAGTTCGAGTTGCGCTTTATCCATTAATTACCTCCATCGTACTCTTAAATATGACTCAAATACCATTCGGAGTCAACACCCCCCGAACGTAGGTACCACTTTTACCGCCGGTCTTCTTGAGAAGCCGAATATTACTGATAACCATCGATTTATCAACGGCTTTACACATATCATAAATGGTCAAGGCTGCAATAGAAACCGCCATGAGTGCTTCCATTTCCACACCTGTTTTACCGCAAATTCCTACTGTTGCAAAGATATTGATGGAGAAATCCTCAGAACAAAGTTCAAAGGAAATATCGACCTTGGTAATCATCAACGGATGGGTCAACGGAATAAGTTCATCAACTTTCTTAGCTGCCATAATACCGGCAATCCTGGCAATTCCCAGGACATCCCCTTTGGCCATTGAACCGCTTTTTACAAGTCCAAAGGCCAGTTCGGTCATTTTAATGTTGCCACAGGCCTCAGCAAGGCGTACAGATTCACCCTTGCCGCTGACATCGACCATCCGCGCATTGCCTTCTCGATCAAAGTGGCTGAAGACAGCCTTGTTTTCGTCTGCCATTATTTGTTGATCCCAAAAGGCTTAGTTTTTCCCCAGCACTTCATTGAAAAGCTTTTTGAAAAAACCTTCATCCTCCTGATGCTGGCCATGTTTTATGCAAAGCGTGTCGAATTCGCGCAACACCTTCTTCTGCTCCTCACAAAGATTGGTGGGGGTCAATACCTGAAGCTCAACTATCATATCCCCTCTGGTTCGCCCTCGTAGACTGGGAACCCCTTCATTACGCAGGGTAAAGAGCTCGCCGGACTGGCTTCCCGCAGGAATATCCAGGGCTTTCTTGCCATGCACGGTTGGAACTTCGACACTCGTTCCAAGGGCTGCTTTGGCCATGGAGACCGGATACCGACAATAAATGGTATCACCCTCCCTCTTGAAAAATTCATGCTCCCGGACATGCACTATGACATACAGATCACCCGAGGCTCCTCCCCGACGTCCACCTTCACCCTCTCCCCGTAATCGCATGCGGGCACCGGTATCGACACCTGCCGGAATCTTCAGGGCTACCTTTTTCGTTTTTTCGACAAGCCCGGTTCCATGGCAATCATTACAGGGATTGGTGACCATTGATCCTTCACCATGACACTGCGGACAGGTAGAACTCATCTGAAAAAACCCTTGTGACCGCACGACCTGACCTCGACCGTTGCAACTCGGGCAGGTCTGCTTTTGATAACCCGGTCGGCTCCCCGTCCCTTCGCAGGTCCAACACGTATCGCGGCGGGTAAGCTGCACCTCTTTGGAAACCCCGTGCACGGCCTCCATAAAGGTGACCTCCACATCATAACGCAGATCATTACCGGGGATAGGGCCGTCTTTTCTGGCACCGGCTCGGCTGCCGCCGCCAAACCCAAAGAGGTCGCCGAAGATGTCTCCAAAGCTTGAGAAAATATCGTCGGCACTGCCGGGACCACGATAACCACTGTTTTTCAGGCCATCATGACCATACGTATCGTATATTTTACGTTTTTTCTCATCACTCAGTACTTCATACGCCTCAGTGCAGGATTTAAACTTCTCCTCGGCCTCGGCGTCATCGGGATTGCGATCCGGATGATACTTCATCGCCAGTTTTCGATACGCCTTCTTAATATCCCCGGCCGAAGCACTTCTGCCGACGGATAATATCTCGTAATAATCGTTACTCATAGTATACCGGTAGGGCTGTTATTATCACGAAAGGATTTCTTCGGGTTCAATCTCGATTTCTCGTTTTTTCTTCGCGTTAGTGGAACCATCAGGAAGCTTATCGATATTTTCGAAGGTAACCTTAGATGCCGCAATTTCTCTGAGAGTCATGACGATCTCCTTGTTTTTTCCTTCAACAAGAAAGGGTTCGCCCTGGCGATGCTGCCGCACCCTTTGTACGGCGAGATGGATCAACTTGAACCGATTTTGTTTTCCAACTGCTTCCAAACAATCTTCACAGGTAATTCTTGCCATTAACAACCTCTTTTATGTTCCATTGTGCGATTATGCAAAGTGTACGATCTGTATTTTGACCACCGCTACGGTCATTGCTTTTCAAAAGGATTTCTGAGGAGCAGGGTTTCAACGCGGTCCGGTCCTACCGATACAATATCTGTCGGAATTCCAACAAAATCTTCAATACGTTTTATGTAGTCTTTGGCCTGGGTGGGAAGATCACCATATTCCCGCACTTTTTCGATATCTTCCTGCCATCCTGCAAGACTTTCATACACAGGGCTCAGTTCGGTGGCCTGCCTGATGTTCGAAGGCATAGCTGTGAGTTTTTTCCCAGCCAGATCATAGGAAGTGGCGAATTTAATGGTCTTTTGCCCGCTTAACACATCCAGTTTGGTTATCGCCAGGCTTGTCAAGCCATTCAGCCGGGTAGCATCACTGACGACTACCCCATCAAGCCAACCGCACCTGCGCCGCCTGCCGGTGGTTGCACCGAACTCGTGGCCCTTATCCTGCAATTGATTACCGGTTTCGTCAAACAGCTCGGTGGGAAACGGCCCGGCCCCAACACGGGTGGTATACGCCTTCATAATACCGACAACAGCATCAATATGCGCCGGTCCAAACCCGGATCCGTTACAGGCGTTTCCGGCAATTGTGTTCGATGACGTCACAAAAGGATAGGTCCCGTGATCTATATCCAAATGCGTCCCCTGTGCTCCCTCAAAGAGGATATTCTTGTTATTTTTTCGTGCGTTGTCCAGTTCTACCGATACATTTCCGAAATAGGGTATCAACTTTTCGCCATACCCCTTATATGCTCGATAGATGAACTCAAAGTCCAAAGGGGCACACTTAAATTTCTTGGTCAAAAGAAAATTCTTTTCTTCAATGACTGTCTGAAGTTTTTCACGGAAGAGGACATCGTCCAGCAAATCACAGGCCCTGATCCCGCCTCTACCGACCTTGTCCATATAACAGGGTCCGATGCCGCGACCGGTGGTGCCTATTTTTTTTTCACCGGCAAGTGCTGCTTCCCCGGCCTGGTCGAGGCTGGCGTGATATGGCATAATAAGATGCGCTCTCTCGCTGATCATAAGTCGATCAGGGGCAACCTCCAGCCCTTGATCCCGCAGTTTGTCCATTTCACTAATCAGCACGGCAGGATCGATAATAACCCCATTGCCGATCATGCATTTCTTTTCTCTATAAAGAATCCCCGAGGGGATAATATGGAATATGAATTTTTTTCCTTCTACCACCAGGGTATGGCCGGCGTTGTTGCCGCCTTGAAATCGCACAACATAATCGGCATAGCGGGTCAGCAAATCGACTATCTTCCCCTTCCCTTCATCGCCCCATTGAGTTCCAACTACCACAACACTGGACATCCACCTTCTCCTCTCAGAGGTTTGTAAACAATCGCCGTGAAGAACGCATCAAGCATGACAGTTCTCGACAAATACGCGCAAGACAAAGTTGATAAATATAGTAAACCTAAAGACTATTGTCAATATTATTTAACACAAGCAAGGATCTCTTCACTCTTGTTGAATATCACAATATCAGCATGTTATAAGATAAAACAGGGGCTTTTGCAAAGATCTCGGCATTCCTCAAGCATTGACACACCCTGTGAAATACCTTACATTTGGGACGCCGTTCGGCCTTGTTTCCGCTCGGTTTTCCAATTCGGCCGGGCATGAATCTTGCCCTCACCTGCTTCATTTACAGAACAATTTTGACATATGCTTGTCAACCAGGCCACGAAGTCCGGTCGGCAACACTCTGAGGTACTCGTTATGTTTGGCATTGGTCTGCCTGAAATGCTCCTCATCATGGCGCTGGCACTTATCGTCATCGGACCCGACAAACTCCCTGACCTGGCAAGATCCTTAGCCAAAGGATTGATGGAATTAAAAAAAACCGCGGAAAGCCTGAAAACTTCTTTTGCCGAGGAGGGTAACCCCCTTGCTGAAATCCGCCCGGAACTTGAGGAGGCGGCAAAATCACTGAAAAACAACCTGTTGGATCCCCAACTGCAGTTACTGGAACAAAGCATCGCCCCCCCGGTGGAGACAACTGCCGCGATTCAAGCAA
Source organism: Deltaproteobacteria bacterium (assembly GCA_031441605.1). Classification (GTDB taxonomy): domain Bacteria; phylum Desulfobacterota; class Desulfobulbia; order Desulfobulbales; family Desulfocapsaceae; genus Desulforhopalus_A. The sequence continues at coordinate 124,932 of JANNQF010000013.1, read as the reverse complement.
CCGAGGCTTACCAGGAATTGATGCAACAGACCGGCAATAAGCCGCAACACGATACTGCTCAAACGGCGAGTGAAGGTCAGATAGAAGCCCAAATCGGACCGGACAAACCCGATGACACCACCAGATTAGAGCCTGGTAAAAACGAACATTCGAGCTCTTGACCGACAATGGCTAACTATAATCTCCAAGGCTCAATTCCGGCGCTCGAAAGAAGCCTTGCCCTGTTTCGCCCGCATCATCAGGAACTTAGGCGGCGACTGGTAAAGGTGCTTCTGGCCATTGTCGGCTGCACGGTTGTGGCATATATCTTTATCGAAAAAATTGCCGCCTTTTTTATAACTCCGCTTTTTGCCGCCAGTCCCCTCGTTTACCGACTTGTCTATACCCACCTGCCAGAAGCCTTTATGGCCTACATCAAACTTGCCTTCCTGGTCGGGCTCATCGCCGGCATGCCGGTCGCCCTCTACCAACTTTGGATTTTTGTCGCCCCCGGCCTCAAAAAAAATGAAAAAGTTCTGGCAATTACCGTGGTCTTTTGGGCCATGTTTCTTTTCACCGGTGGGGCATGTTTTGCTTTTTTTGTTGTCTTGCCGAAGATGCTGACATATTTCATGAGTTACGCCAATGAACACCTGGAGCCTCTTCCGAAAATCGGCTTGTACTTGACTTTTATCGCCCGAACCATTCTCGCCTTTGGTATCTCTTTTCAGATACCTTTCCTTATGGTCATGGCAGGCAAGGCTGGCTTAGTCAAGCCGGCCTATTTTCGCCGAAAACGCACTTATTTTTATATGGCCATCCTGGTATTATCCTTCCTCCTCACGGCCGGAGATTTCATGGCAACAGCCCTTCTGGCCATCCCTCTCTTTCTGCTGTATGAGGCAGGAATTTTTTTGACGGTCCTCTTCACCCGCAAGACGGCGAAAGTAAAGACGGAATAACCTCTCAACCGATCTCACGTTTAAGCAGACAGCAAGAGATCTGATACTTGGGTTTTCCCTGACTAGCGTATTCAATATTGTCCGCCTGAAGCAATTTATTCATCACGCATCCTTCGACGATATTCAGTCGAAAAAATCTCTCTTCCGTCAGGCCCTCATTTTTAACGAGTCGATCGTTTTCAATACGGTAGGCATGGATCGGATGATCCTCGCACAAGGGGCACTGATACACCCGCCCATTGGGGAAAATAAAGAAATTCTCGGCGACATTACCGGCGCATTCAAATTTTTCATCCGGTCGCAAAAACACCTGCGGATACGTCACATGGATGCCTTGTTCCGCCGCCTGGCGCGCCACCTCGGGGACAATTGCCAGCCACTGCTCGCGACTCACCTGCATGGTTGCATCACTGTCGTTTTGTGCCGAGTTGCCGCGCAGGCCTATCACCTGAATAAACAACTTTTTTACCTTCAATCGACTAAGGAGGGGCACCATCCCTGCCAGTGCCTGGAGATTTTTTCTACTGACGGTAAAAATGACACTGACATTGAAGCCCTTTTCCACCGCCTTTTGAACATTGGCAACACATACCTCGAAGACCCCGCTGCCGCGTATCGGATCGTTGGTTGCCGCATCAGGACCGTCAAGGCTAAAACTGAGGAAATCAAGAAGATCGGGGGTGGTTTTCTCCAGCAGATCATGAAACAGAAATCCATTCGAATCAACGGTCACAAAAAACCCGAGATCTTTTGCTTTTTGTATGATTAGGGGTAAATCCGGGTGCAGGGTCGGCTCCCCACCGAGGAAAATGAGATTGGTCTTTTTTCCCGGATCGGCAAAAATAGTCAGCCATTTCTCGATCTTTTCTTTGGATAAGGTCTCCACACCGTGTTGCTCTTTATTAATATAGCAGTGGCGGCAGGACAGATTGCAGGCAGTGAGGATATGGAAAAAGATGTTCCGTTCACCGGACTTAAAACCAACTGTTCGGGCGATTTTCTTCATGCAGTATAAAAAACCAGGAAATGTTGAATGTGTCGTTTTTGTGCTACACCTGCTGTAAAGTGTAAGTAGCCAACATGGTGTTAGTTAAATATTGACACTGGGGGGATGAAAAAAATGTTTTGAAAAGTTCAAGGCTTTCATGGCGCAGAACGGATCCGACGATTGTCACTTGCAGATCACGGTAAAGCGGCGACAACAGAGGTAAAGGCAGGTTGGTCGCACCGCCCATGGCATCCTCGTAACTGTAGACGAATCTCCGCACCCCGTTCACCAATAAGGTCGAAAAGCACATCAGACAGGGTTCCATGGTAGAATAGACGGTGACCTTGTCCATCGTCACTGGAATATCGGCAGTCAAGAGTTCTCGGAGTGCGGTAATCTCGGCATGGTCCATCTCGTTGACTCGCCCAAAACTGTTACTGCGCCGACCGGAAGCAACAATCTCACCGCCATATTCGATAACACAGCCGACAGGAAAATCTCCGGTGGCCAAGGCTTTACGGGCTTGCTGCAAGGCCGCATGCATGCACTTTTCATGATTCGTCATGGCATTTCCTTTATATTTTGGCTTTGCCCGAAACGCCTACAGCTTCCTGCCGAAGCGCAGTGCAGCACTAAGAATGGTCGCCGAGGTGTGTTCCTGAATATAATCGTTCGGATGTTTGATAAAGGGCAGGTATACAAGCGCACATTGGGCATTAACAATTGTCATTTGCGACAGAAGCGGCAGCTTTTTGCTTTTACTTAAGGTCGTAGCGGCAAGGACGCTTTTGATGGCCTGTATTGCCTCCTTTTGGCCGAGAGTCACCGGATGGTCATTTACCAGCCGCCGTTTATCACCGGCAGGAATTCGCCGCTGAGAAACCGTGAGTTGCGCGGCAACCTGCAGAAACGCCTTGGGATTCAACTTGAAGGCTGGAATCCAAAATGCAAGAGGGAGAGCATCAAGCCGCGTGTCAATTACTACAGGCTGGTTGGTGAAGCGCAGATAATCGCCGAAACTCTGTAAAGCCAAGCCCTTGGTGGAAAAAGTGATCTGCCAAAAGGGCAGATACTGCGCCGAACGATTTCCTGATTCTACCACCTGCCAAGACAATGTTTGGAATTTATTGGTGTTTTCCTGCCAAAGCGATTCACAGTTCCGGCAATGCAGCACCAGGCTGTCGCTTTCGCCGGAGAGGAGCCCGCTACATTCCGGACAGATTGTCGAGATGAACTGCGGTTCCCTGAAACTCTTGCTGGAACAGCTTTGGTCCCGATGCCTGTCAAGCCATTTTTCCGCTCCAAGAGGTTTGTCGACCACTGCATCAAAAATAATTCCGTTGTGGGTATAGCAGGGCTGATATATGCGGCTGAGGGTCTCTCCGATAAAGGCCCGATGGTAAATCGCCTTGTCACTTTTACCACTGAACAACTCCGTCACCATGGCCGCATGGCTAAAGGCTGTTTTGGTCGGTACAGTTTGGTGGACAAAGGCCCCCTCCACAGAAGAAACCACAGGCAAAAGCTTCATGGCCTGAGGCCGTAATCCAAGAGACACAGGCAGTTTTTCTTCATCAATCCCTAACCGTGTGGTATCAATAAGCTTATGCCCTGCTTCGTTCTCCCGAACATAAAATATTGTGCCTTTAAACCGGAGATAGGGGATATAAAAAAGTTGCGCCGGGGAGATATGTTCCGGGTGCTTACTGGGAAGCATATACCTTGCCCCCAAACCTTCAAGGCGATAATTGTTGACATCGCAATAGGTGCATTTGATGAGTCGATCATCTTCCAAAAGAACAATCGATGCCCCACAGGAGGGACAGCTTTGTTCAATTGTGAAATCCATGCAGGTCACCCCAATTTAAGGCCGCAATCATTGCAGAAAATGGCATTATGCAGATTTTCCATACGGCATTGCGGGCAGATTTTCGGCGATTTTTTCAGATCGGTCGACTGCCCGCATTGTGAACAGAATTTGGCCTTGGGAGTCAGATTTTTACCACAGTTCGAACAACAGACGAGACGCAACAGTTGGTGACCACAGAGGGGGCAGAATCTCGAATCTCCAGGGATACCCTGCTTGCAATCGGGACAGTTCACCACATCGTAGCCGACAGGCGCTTCACCCCCGACTGCCGTACTTGATGTCCCCTGCCGCATTCCGAAGATGCCCGGCAGCATCAGGCCCAGCCCCATGCCGAGACCAGCCCCGGCCTCGCCTTGGGTTGCTGCAGCCTTCTCCATGGCCATGGCGGTCTTCATTTTTATGAGCTTATCCATATCTTGAATCAGGCCCATACGGCTTCTATCGTCTATGGCAGTTTGCACCTCATCCGGTGGGGTGATTGAAGTGATATACAGATGGCTGAGGCGCAGGCCGAAATAAGCAAAATCTTCAGCTAAACGCTTCAGCAGTTGATCGGAGAGTTGATCGAATTTGCCGGGAAGGTCGAAGATGGAATCAAGTGTCTGTCCCAAATAATCGTTAAACCTTGAGACAATGACCATTTTCAGATAACCGGCGATACCGTCCGTATCCATCTTGCCCATGGTCCCGACAAGTGAGTTAATAAACAACACCGGCTGCACCACCTGAATGGTGTACATGCCATTGGCGCGAATGCGGATCAAGCCCAGCTCTTTGTCCCGAAAGGCTACCGGATTTTGTGTACCCCACTTAAGATCTGGAAAATATTTAAGATTAACCATGTAAATCTCCGCCCGGAGCGGACTATCGCCGCGCCAGGGGAGGGACAGAATCTTGGTCAGTAAAGGCAGATTGGCGGTCTTCAACGTGTGCCTGCCCGGCCCAAAACAATCACAGGCCTTGCCTTGGTAAAAAAGAACTGCCGCCTGGCTTTCCCGAACCGTCAATTGCGCCCCCAACTTGATCTCTCCGGAACCCTCATGGGGCAGGCGCCGCACCAGTTCCTTGCCGGTTTCATCAAACCACTCAATATTTTCAAGAAATATGCCGCCATCAAATTGGTTCATGGTCTCCCCTTTTCTTTTCCTCTTATTTGCAAAGGCTTGCACCGTTTGCAAAAGCATTTATAGTAGTCACCGATAATATAGCACAGTCACATCCAATCTTCGCAGGAGAAAATCAGCAATGGAGTTTAAAGATATCTGGGATCTGGAAAGTGCCTTGAAAGTACTGGCCCATGAAACGGTGGCCAGCGAGGTTTGGGCGGAAGCAGTAAAATGGCTTATCCTGCACGGCCCGGTGGAAATACGCAAAATGCTGCTCGACGCCTCAAACCTGGCCACCGGCACCTCATTTCCGGAGCTGAAACCAACTGATTATATTTCCGACGGCCAGCCGTGCTACGATATTAAAGATTTAGCCAAATCCCTAAATATCACCGAAGCTGAGGTCCAGGATTTTCTCAGACAAAAAGAAACGGAATTGGAAGGACTGCATTTTTTCGCTGCTGACGGCAACGTGACGGTACATTAGTACCTTACGGATTGGTTTCTTGTTTTTTTACAAGAAATCAATCTGTCTCAAGGTACTTATCCCCTCAAGGGGGTACTAAAAAGAGTCCCTCTGTTGTGGGAGGGGATTATAGCCTTTGGGTTGCGGGCGTCAGCCCGCTTTAGGGATTATGCTATTATAATTCATAAAGCTTTTCGTCATGGACGGGCCGCCGATTTTCCCGTAGAGCCTTCTTCTTTATCAATTCAATACTCAAATTTTCTTCATTCAACAGGTCGCCCATTTCACTTTCAACCTGTTCCGGATCTTCTCCCGCTTCCATCCGCGACAGGGCTTCTTCCATCGATCCGCCAAGGTTGATGCCGGTTTGCGAAGTGAACTTTCGCATCAGGGACGCCATCTGTTTCGGATCTGCCTCATTGGCATGCTCCGCCTCGCGCATCAATGACTCAAAGGCGCGCTCCATCTTTGCTTCGTCAAGACCGGCCAACTGGTCACCCCCATCTTCTTTGGCCTTGCCGATGGTGGCGAAAGTGGAAATGCGTCGGGCCAGCTCACTCTTGCCGCAGCGCGGACAATCGGGCTTTTTGGCAGTATTCACCCGAGAGGAGAAAAAATTGAAAATGACATTGCACCTATCGCAATAAAACTCATAAATCGGCATATTCTTTCCCTGTTATTTTTCAAGCAAGAACTTGTTCAAGTAGTTGTTCATCAAGATCGGTAACGATGCATGCTTTACCGATTTCCGTAGGCAAAACATAATGCACCTTTCCCCCGATGGTTTTTTTATCCGCCAACAGATATTTCTTCATTCTCTTTCGGTCAAGATTTCTTGGAATTTCCACCGGCAAACCATACGCTATCAATGTGTCGGAAATTTTCTTTGCCGCCCCCGGCTCTAAAAGACCTGCCAGAACAGCTAACCTGGCCGCTGCAGCCATTCCTATGGCTACCGCTAGGCCATGAATAAGAGTGTAATCCGAGGCCCCTTCCACCGCATGCCCCAGAGTATGACCATAATTAAGAATTCGCCGCATTCCGCCTTCGCGTTCATCCTGGGAGACCACCTCGGCCTTAATTTGGCAGCAAGTATAAACGGTTTTCACGATGAGTTCTTCGTCAAGTCGGAGAATTCCCTGCCGATTGTCGCAGAGAAATTGAAAAAAGCCGGCGTCGCGAATCACCCCATACTTGATAACCTCAGCGAGTCCGCCGAGGAGTTCATCGCTCGGCAGAGTTTTGAGCAGGGCAATATCGATGTAAACCGCACGCGGTTGATAAAATGTTCCGATGAGATTTTTCCCTTCCGGGATATCCACTCCGGTTTTGCCGCCTACCGAGCTGTCAACCTGTGCCAAAAGCGTGGTCGGCACCTGGACAAAGGGAATGCCGCGCATATATGCCGAGGCAAGAAAGCCGGTGAGATCCCCGGTCACCCCGCCACCAAAACCGATCAGTGCATCTTTGCGATCAAATCCCAACCGGGACAGTCGACCGGCAAGATCACCGATGGTCGCAAGGGTTTTCCTTGCCTCGCCGCGCGGAAAGGAAAGCAGCTCTGCGCTAATACCTGCCGATGCAAGCATGGCCATGAACACATCGCCGTAGAGACCGGCCACATAGTCGTCGGCAATGACCGCATAACGATTGCCGATTTTTTTCTCCTGGAGATCCTTCCCAATCTCAATGAGAGACCCATTCTTTATGATGATAGGATAGCTTCTATCGCCAAGATCAATCTGTAATACCGACATGTAGCCCTCTAAAGGTAATAAAAACTTACAAGACATTCAGGAGGAGCCCATCTTTTTCACAGGCTGCGGTTTCTCCCCGCAGAAAACATTGCCCGTTCAAACCGACGAGCCACCGCCTTCGGGTTTATGACCATCCAAGGCATGCAAATGTCCGGATTTTGTTTTTCGCAGAGACATCGCTGTGCTGCTGATCTCTTCGACACTCACATTATCAAACATTTCTTGTCGCCACTTTGTGTAGTCAAATGGTTCTCTTTGAATGAGTGCAATGAAACGTTCCGCTTCAACGTCCCCAAGATATTTGGCCAATAACTGGATGCCCCTCGTCTTTATTTCGGTGTCGGTGATCATATCGATACCTCTTTGATGAACGTTATTGGATCTCCTGTATTTTTGCTTCCGATTCCAGGCGAATCCTGAGTTGCGATTGGTCATCGAATGGCCTGTTGAAACAACAGTTGTCCAAATATATTTTCATTGTACCATTCCAAATCCATTTTAAACAGGGAAGGTGCATGGAATGCACCCTTGTAAATTTAACTTGAAGAAGAATTTGAAAAAAAAAGGAGATACCACCAAACGGCAGTATCTCCTTGTGTTACTAAGATGAAGTCAGAAATTACATAGCTGCGCCGGAGGCAGCACCCTGCATTTTCACTTCAACTTTCTCGGTCAAACCCTCATAGTACTTGCGCAATACAACGAGAACCTCTTCACGACCGAAATGGTCAACAACCTCGGCGCCGTCGGAGAGGGCTTTACGAAGTTTGGTTCCGGAGAGGATGACGCGATCATCTTTGGTATGCGGGCAAGTACGCAGAGAAGCCATACCGTCGCACTTATGGCAGTAGAAGGTCCAGTCGATTTTCATCGGTTTGCAGAGAAGATCTTTAGCTGGATTTCCGGTTTGCGGAATACGATCGAAAATGGTCTGGGCCTCAAAGAGACCGTAGAAATCACCTACGCCGGCATGGTCACGACCGATCAACATATTGTTGACGCCGTAGTTCTGACGGAAAGTTGCATGCAACAAGCCCTCGCGGGGACCGGCATAACGCATATCGAGAGGATAGCCTGCAGAAATTACATTCTGCTTAACGAAGAATTTCTCAATGAGAACGTCGATTGCGTGAACACGTACCGGAGCAGGAATGTCGCCCGGCTTGAGGTTACCAATGAGAGAATGGATCAGTACGCCGTCACATACCTCAACGGCGATCTTGGCAAGATACTCATGGGAACGATGCATCGGGTTACGCAGCTGTAGAGCAGCAACGTTTGCCCAACCACGCTCTTCGAACATGGCACGGGTCTGAGCCGGGGTCTTGTAGACATCAGGATACTCTACAGGATACTCGCCCTGGGAAAGTACTTTTACAGGACCGGCAAGGTTAACCTCTTTTTGTTCAAACACCATGATGACGCCTGGATGATCTTTCGGGGCGATCTGCCAGAATTTGTCACCTACAGACTCCTCGCCCTCGCCTTTGAATACCTTCTCACACTCATAGCGCTTGTCGGCTTCGGTCATCGCAAATTTCTCAGTGACCTTCATAGTTGCATACACTTCACCTTTTCGAACCAAAGCAATCTCTTGACCAACAGCAATAGCTGCTGCATCGGCAGTGGTGACGTCGAGGGTGATGGGTACCGGCCAGAAGGTGCCGTCAGCCATTTGGAAATTATCACAAACGCCTTTCCAGTCGGCTTTGGTCATGAAACCGGACAATGGGGAAAAACCGCCGATGCCCATCATAATCAGGTCGCCTTTGGCGCGGGCGGAGATCTCAATCTGCTTGAGACCGGCTGCTTTTTTGATTTCTGCGTCACGTGCAGCGCCTTCAAGCAAGGCACAAACCAGACCTTTTCCACCATGAGGTGCAACTAATTTAGACATAGAATTCCTCTTTTTTTTAAAGTTTTATAATTATTAAACTTCAAGCTGCACACACCTATGTACAGCATACTGAACGGCAATTCATTTACAGGCCAATATATATAAAAATATTCACCTAAAAGTCAAGAGAAAAGAGCTTGTCATCATTTTGCAATGAGCCAATTTGCACAGCCCCGGTGATACATGCTTGAGGAAAAATCTTGCCCATCGATTCTCCTTTTATTGCGATCCTCAAAGTTTTTCTACCCGCACTCTGCCAATTATATTGACAAAGACCTTACTTTTGTTGCCATTACTGCCCTGCAACACTACCGCCCCTGCGCTGGTAACGGGTTTTCCTGAAAATAAGGCTCTTTGAGAGGGAAACGTACTTTCAGGTAAGGCAATTTTTATTCGATTACCCAAGGTTACATCACTAAGAACCTGTTCGCCGGATTGATGAATCCTATCCTCTTTATTGCCACCGTTATTGCCGTCATCGACAAAGGTCATGTAGCCATGTTCAGTATAATTGAAAACCACCTTTGTATTGCTTTTGATCGCAAATAGTTTAGCCTTATGCAGCTCTCCCACCAATTTTTCGACTTCGTCATGCAGCGCAAGTTTGGCTTTCATGTTTTCAAACGTTGGAAAGGCTATCCCGGCAAGCACACTCAAAATCACCATACAACTCACCACCTCAACAAGAGTTATACCTTTTTCATTTCTCATTTTTTTCTCCCTCAGTTAAATTTGAACGTTGCTGGCCAAACTTAAGGGGAGGATACAAAGCGGATCTTACATATTTCCGACAGAGGGCGCAGTTATATTATTTATTTTTACAAAGTGAATTTCCCTTGCTCAATTTCTGGTAACTATGCGCTGTATGGGAACTTTCAAAAACAGCCCGTAAGAGCAGTTTGACAATCATTATTTAGTTGTGTACAATACACAATACATGAACAGCAAGGAACTTATCAAATGGCTTGAAGCCGAAGGCTGGGTGCTCCGTGGTGTTAAGGGTTCGCACCACGTTTTCACCCATCCGTCGATACCTGGCCATATCAGCATACCCCATCCTAAGAAAGACATAGGGTAGGGCTGCTCAACAAAATCCGCAAACAATCCCGGCAGAAACAGGAGAAAATATCGTGAAATTGAAATACCCTATAGCCATAGAACCGGGAGACGACAACCATGCCTTCGGGATTGTCGTACCAGATCTTCCCGGCTGTTTTTCCGCCGGTGACACTCTTGATGAGGCCGTTGAAAACAGCAAGGAAGCCATCACCTTGTGGATTGAAACCGTACTTGACGACAACGGCACCATTCCAATCCCTGGGCTCTTAGCGGATCATATCAAAGATCCCGGATTCTCCGGCTGGTTATGGGCAGTGGTTGAGGTTGACGGAGCTCTCCTTGACGACCATTCCGAGCGGGTGAATATCAGCATGCCGCGGCGAATTTTGTCGAGGATTGACAGATACGCGGCAGCGCACGGAGAAACACGGAGTGGGTTTCTGGTCAATGCGGCACTTGAGCGAATCATACATGGTTAATCCAACTAAAAACAGGCCGGCCGTTTGGATTACCAAACAGCCGGCCTGTTGATCAAAGTGTTAAACTGACCCTTTTTCCTGCCTTTGATGAGGCAGGAAAAAGTATTAATCCCTTTGGCTCCAGGCTGTCCTGCCCGATTTAGTCATGCCGGGATTTTGCTCCTCGACCGGGATAATCGAGCCATCACTGGATTGCACAAAGGCTGTTGACCCGTCCTTGGTTCCGACGTGAATGCTGGGCTTTGACACAAGACCTGTTCCAAGAGATATTTTCTTGAGATTATTGGTCGGAGAAGGTTCGAGAATGCTGTACAGAACGCTTCTAATTGGCGCAGTACCCGTTAAATAGTAGAGGGCGTAGAGATTACTAGAGCCCTCATATGTGCAGATATCGTTGGAAGGTTTATACGAGGTAAAGGTTGTAAGATCGCCGAACAACGCCGCCTGTCCTACATTTCTCTCAAGACTCTCGGTAAAATTATAATACCACCCTGGGCGAGATTTTGTAGCTGTTACAAAATCTTTCCAGGTGATAGATCCTGAAATAAAACCTCCACTTACAAGTTTATTATTGGCATTAACTTCAATGTGGGTTGAATCATACAAAGTAGAGCGAACGACACCTGGATCGACATCTGCATAACTGTTTACAAGTTTGGAATCTACAAGAACCCTGGGTTCTTTGATGCCATAAAACGACTGTTGATTAACGATGTCTTTATCATTTCGGATAAAATAACGACCTGTGCCAAAGAAAAGCCAGTTGTTACCGTCAGGATCAAGACCAACGGTCGGGGCTGCAGAAATTGGCTGATAGATACCGCTAGTGTTGGAGATACCGATAGTGTTGGCGGTGCTTTTTTCTAAATCTATGAGAATGCTGTCGCCATCCCAAGACGGAGGGCTGAGTGGATTTGCAAGTTCACTCTGCACGACAATTCTTCGCAGCTTACCACCCCATTCCTCTCCCACTTGGGTTGCATTGTAGCTCTGTGTGCCGAAATATACCGCATCCGCCTTGTAATCAAGATCGTAATCAACGGTGATCGGATCGGAAATGAAGGCATTGTTATCATGATCAAAACTCTTATAATACCCTGGCATTGAGCTAGTAAATGCGCCGGAAGTGTCAAGCGTTTTGAGAATCTGATTTTGCGCCATCTCCACAAGATCAACCACATAAACCTTCGCCTTTTGGTTGCTGACAGCATCGGTCAAAGAATGTTTGCCGGATGTGGTGACGGGTCCTGGTGAACCATCTGCTTCAGCCGGCCCCGAGCCGAAAATTAAAAGCCAGCTATTCGGGCTGCTGCCGCTGATGTTTTCAACTTTATCCTTCATGGTGGCAACGGTCGGATAACAGGTGGTATATCCCAGATTTGGAAAATTAATTTCTCCAAGAACCTTAGGCGGAACCTCGGGATTAGTGATATCGAGAATAAAGTAGGCAGAGCTCATGGTTCGATCATTGTTCGTCACACCATCAAGCTTGTTCATGTCAACATTGATCTTGCCACCACCAAACCGCATACCGCCAACAAGAACAGTACCCCAACCTCCTGGATGATCCGCATCTGCTGGGAAAATCTTCGCATCAAAGATGCGCGGCTTCAAGTCCACATAATATACATGCGCATAATCCGGCTCAGTCAGCCAGTAAAGATGGGGAAGGAGATTATAGGGGACATACGCCCAGAGTTCGGCACCGAGAGGATGATTACTGAAACTGGTATCGGGACCCCATACGACGGGAACACCGGTCGCTGATACGATTTTTTTGGGTTGAAGGAGAAACTGTGCATCTGCAATTCCATTTGGAACTGCGGGATCTCCTGTATTTTGGTAAACATCAAACCGATCTTCATAAAAACCACCATTAAATGCATGCAGCATACCGTCATTGGCCCCGGTATAAACCACCGTTCTCCGATGTTGATACTTCTCTGCGAAGGTTCCGTAAGAAGCGTCTTTATAAAGGAGGTGCAATGCTTCCTGAGGTTTACTCACAACGGTGGGACTGGAGTAGACAATATCACCTAAGCGCCAGGTCGTCTCCTTTACATGGGCTGTGTCGTGGTCAAGATCGAGTTTTCTTGATCTAAAAGCGGGAAGTGTATATACGCTGGCACCCAATGTTGGATCGTTGTATGCTATTGCTTTCGCTTCCTGATCTTGACCTCTGATATAATTAATAACCCGTTGCGTCTGATTTTGTAAAAATTCAGCTTTTATTATATTTGGGGTTGCTGGAGAAAGCTTGTCGTCAACCGGATAGGCAGGAAGTGCCTTTGAGTTAGTGGTCACCGGTATATATGGATAAAGTTTGGTGGGATCTTTAAGGTCGTCAACAGTTGGCAGAGTCGTACCGGCAATAAAGGGAATTTGCTCGTTAGCATCGGCAATTTTGTTGTTATTTGCATCGACAAAGGTAAAGATCCATCTCTGATTTTCAACTGTGTTATATGCCGATTTTAAGGCCGCAGGTGTGTTGGTACAACCCGCCGCTGGACAACCTCTATTGGTTATAATATTGGTATCCATGTTGGGGCTGTTCAGCCAGGTGCTTGAATTCCACAAATAATCAATTTGTTCAGCAGTCCCAGATGAATAAAAAGTGGCCTCTTCACCGGCACCTTGGGTGACCACAGTTATCGAAAAGCCGGATGTGCCGGCTGATGCGTCTGTGGTTTCCCCCGGAGTCACGTTGGTTATGGTGACTTGGTTTGTAGTGCGTGCAACAGTGAAGGTCTGGCCTAAATGGGAAAGAGCAGTAGCTGTTTTGGTCGCCACGGCATTGGCGCTGTCTGATAGCCCGAGGGCTACAGGTATGCCTGTCATACCGAGTGGTTTTGGGTCGGTGCCACTACCATCGACGGTGAACCAGACATAAAATTGCTTACCCGCTGCATTGAGCTGAAAGTGTTTTCCTGCCAATGTCGCACTCGCGGCAGTGAGAGTGACAGTTGTCTTCTCCGACTTTGAATCAACCAGGCTATATTTTTCAACAAACAACGTATTAGTTGCACTATCTTTTTTGAATACAATGACTTTGTCGTTGTTATCGAGAATGTGATTCTGGACTCCTGAAACCGGCGTATCTTCCCGCATGCGGCCCAAAGAATCTACGAAGGAGGCATGAACACTTCCAACCCAGGTCACTTTATTGTCGGAGACGGAATAGTCGCTGTACTCGGGATAGAAAACACTTTGGTAGATAGCCCCTTCACCGGAGCGGGAACCGGAAATAACCGAGGCGGCTGTACCGGAGGTTGTTCTGCGCAGAATGTCGGCAAATGACTTGCTGAGTTGTTCCTCAAGCTTAAGCGGATTAGTTACATAAAAGTAGGTGTCGGGCACGCCATCATTATCTTTATCCCATTCTTCCTTTTTATCAGGGCCAACTTTGGCAGGGTTGTAAAGGGGATCAGAGGGTTTAATGGGGTCCTTTTCTTCATAAGCGCCCCATTTGGCCGCGTACCATAAAGGATTGGGCAGGAGATTCGCGGCGGTGGCACCGCCGGTTGAAGATGGAGTAAAGATCCTGGTTGCCGTGAGTGGCAATGGTGTGCCCCCTGTATCAAAGGATGCATGCACATCGGAACCGGCAGCAGTATCAAGATCCCTGACCTCCAGATATGGCTGATCGGCCGTCGTCCCCGAGATAATATATCCGAGATGCTGGATTATGCTGCCGGCTGCATAGATAGAGTTCAAGGTGATTTTCACTTTGGCTGCTTCATCTACAGTAGCAGCATTAGTGACCCCATCATCTTTAACCAGCTGGTATTCATAGAGAACAATGGCGTCCATATCATGATCGGCACCTTGTTCCACATCTTCATAATTGATTCTGAACTTTCCATAAGTCGGAGTAAGTGTTTCAACAAAAAAATCGACAATAGTGTTTGTTGGGTAAAAATCCGAGGTAATACCATAGCCGCCAACTGATTTTCCAAGCGGCACCAAAGTAATGAGTTTTTTATCCTTATCCGGCCCCGGACCCAGTTTGAATTCAATCCGCGGCAGGGGCGAGGCCAAACCAATGCTATAGGTGGTTACCTTCTGATCACCGTCGGCAGTAGCTGTAGTATTGATATCGGTGGTATGGCCATATTTGGCAACCGAGGCCGAATAATAGCTCCCCAGTTTGGTCGGTTCCTCCGGGCAAAGCCCACGAATCGAGTCCAGTCCGGAGACACTTTTTACGGAACACATGCTATCCGTAGTGGCGCCACTCTGACCGATGTATTTATTGCCGCTGATCCCTTCCATAGTGGATATGGCGGCCGCTTCGGTGCTGACATTGAGTCCCGGCAGATCGCTGGTAATGCCACCCCCGAAATGGGAATCGACGCCAGGCAATTTGTCTGAATCATAGGAGGGATTGATATCACTTAAAACAAGCATAAAGGGCTTGGCGCAACTATCAAAACCTCCGTCTGATTTCTTGTAGGGATTGTTCCATGTATCTTGGGGTAAATCGATGATGCTGTCATCTGTTGCTCCAGAATAATCAAAGCCCGTTGTCGCTCCAGTATTCCCGCCAAAATAGCGGAGACTTTCATACATGATCTCCCCTATGGGATTTCCCCAGTTACGGCATTGTCCTTCAGTTATTGGTTGGTCGACAATCCAGCCACAGTTTAAATTGTAGCTGTAATCGCCATAGTTAAAGCCGTAAATCCGCAGTTTGTTGATCGTATGAATGATCCCTTCTACCGAAGTTTTGAATACACCATTACTGTTGGTTTCGATTTCATCGCTGATATTACCCATCTTCTTGCGTAGCACACCGCCGGAGGTGTTATTAGCATATGATCCGGTCATAAGACCGAAATACATCTTGGGGGGCTTATAGCTGCTCGTCGTTGCATCCCAAAGAGATTCTCCATGTCGCTGCAGTAAACCTGCCGGTTTATAATTACCATCCGGATATTGCTGACAATTCGGTTCCAGGCCAATAGCAGAGTCACAGACCTTCACCCTGACTTGATAATCAGTGATTGAACTCGCTGAATTCACATTGTATGTCGTCTGGATCAGATTATTAAATTTTGCAGTCGGCACTATTTCCCAAAGATTGGTGCTATCAGCACCCTTCCAATGCAGGTAATAGTTATCACTGCCGGAGCGCTCCTGATGGCGAAATTCAACGGTGTGATCACCACTGGCCAAATAGATTGATCCGCTATGGGTTGTGCAGCCACAATCTCCATGACCGCCATAATAGTAGGCCACCAGATTGCCATCAATCATCACTTCCACGGCGTCATCACCGTCAACGGCGAATTCATATGTGCCGGCGGTTGAAACGTTTATCTTTCCTTTGAATATATTGAGATAATATTCACTTGCTCCATATGGGTTACCACTGCCGTCGATCCGGCCATTGGCAGGTGTACCGCTCCCTTGCTGGTGCCCAGTATTGGCAAATTGACTTACCAGCGTTTCATACTCAGCGTGGCTCAACGGATAGGAATCATAATTACCCGTAGTTGCCAACGAATTGTCGGCAACCGGCCGCTCCTTTGCCACCCACTCCCAGATTCGATGCGTGTTGTTAGGAAGAACCCTCAGCAGAGGATTACCGTTATCGGAAAGAGTTGTTGAGGCAAAGAGGTGCCTGGTACCTGCGTCCGGCAGGTTAAGGGATGTATAATCGCGAATATCATAGCCGTCCCTAGATTCGCTTTCATATTCTTTGCCCCAGGAATGGGCATCCTGGGGGATGTATACACGCTGCAGGATAGTTTCCGATGCAGTATCTGTCGACCGATAGCCACCATAAAGAACTTTGCGCATGGTGTCCATACGCGACATAGTGAGATAATTAAGAAAATCGCCGCTCCAGTCAGCAGCGGCACCGGTGCATTTCTTATTTGTAGTAGTCGAGCTTGGGTCAAAACGTGAATGGGCGCTATTGTAGGTGTAACATTTACGGCTATCGAAATATCCGTAATAATCAATGGCCGGATTGTAGCGGATATCCAATACACCATCATCGTTCAGGTCGGAGGCATCGTTATACGCCTCATAATAAAGTTTGTGATCTCGGCCCATAACCAGCATAACCAAGGGAGGAGCACCTGACGTTATAAAAGGCGGCACGGCAATATAATTTGCGGCTGTTTCGGCAAAAACAGCAGTTGCAGGATGCAACAATGTATATGACCATAACAGGCATAACGGGAGGAACAGCGACACGTACTTTTTCATATTAAGATCTCCCTTAAAATCTTGAAAACCATTTAACTCTTCAGGTTATAGGTATATTTTTAATAATTGCGTTTCAGCAAAAGGCATCCTAGTCGGCTATCATCAGTATTTACATGTCCCTTGGTGACCGATGATATGACGCCAGATAACCCTGATTTTCGAAAGGCTGTTGAGTACTCCCATGTGCTGCGAATCGACATTGGTAACCAATTGCCCCCCTCCTGTTGCGGCGCTGTAGGCGGTGCCTTCATAGCCCGCGATCATCTGGATGGCATTACCCGTTGACAGGCTGCTGTCTCCTAAAAAATGGAGGTTGGTGTGAGGTTTGGTATCATCACCTGCTATGGGTGCTGTACCATCAGCAAGAAATCGAATATGGCGATTCGTATCCGATGGATAAGGAGTGGCGGGTGCTGTTTCGTTTGCCCAGAAATTAAGTCGAGCGCCGGAAGGAAGAAGATCTCTGGTTATTTCTACTGTGCCAATCGGTAAAGGTAATGTCCCGACCCCGGTAAAACCGGTTGTACAGGCAATATTTTCTTCAAGAAGAAGCGTACCCACCTCGGTACCGCCATCAGCCTGATAAAACGTCTCTTTATGCACACGATCATTGCCGGCAATTTGCAACTCAATGCGACTGAGGTTTGTTGCCGATATGCCGATTAAGGTCAACACGACCAAAATGAACATAGTAAGAACCAGTAAAAATCCATCTTCGTTTCGAGGAAAAAATATTTGCGTCCGAAGGATGGTTTTAAATTTTTGTGAATAGCGTAACATGATTAAGTATCACCTCATGACGAAAATAGGATATATAACTTTTGTATGCTTTCAGAAAATCTCTATCAAAAACAGTTTAAGCGAGTTACTGCATTTATTTTTATTACTGCAACATTCGCATATCTTCAACTACATCGAGTCTTCATTGGCCTTGAGATAATGTAAGGTCAGTTGCTTCCCATCCGTTACATTGGTGATGACAACGTCAACCGTCTTTATATTCTTCACAGGTTTATCAAGGGTAATAGTTTTTTCGACGGTGAATTTGCCATCGCCTGAGGCATTGATAGGATCTGTATCGATAACATTTGCATACTTGACCGTGAGCATTTGTTCGATTTCGTCGCCTCCCCAGGTGGCCATGGTTGTGACCCGACTGGCACTGGCATTGGCCCTGATGCTAAGGGTCTGCATGGCAAATAAAGCAAGAATTCCTATGCTGAGAACGCCCAGGGAAATCACTGTTTCAATGAGGGTAAAGCCTTTGTTGTTTTTTGTTAGTTTGTTCATTATTTCAATCCATGATTACGAAGATTGACGGAAGAAGTGAGGATACGGCGGCGGAAATTATCGCCAGCTGCCGAACCTGAGAGGATTGTTGGAGTCCATTGCGCACCGGATGCAGTAGTATAGGTTTCTGTATTGGTGTATTTTGGGTCTCTCTGGCTGGCTACCGCCAACATAGTGATGTCGACCGACTGTATTTTATCAAGCGGTGGAGTCAAGGTTTTGGTAACGCCATCATCTAAAGTATAGTAGAACTCAATTGCTTGGATACCTTCGGCAATGGCTTGGAAGCCTCCAGCACCGTTACTTTGCCTGCGGAAGGCAGATGTGGTGTCATTTGCAATTCCATTATCATCGGTATCATCCGTATCAAAGCTGTACCATATATTTTCGTTGGGATTTGCCGGTACTGCGGCCACACTACCATTTCCATTCAAATCCTGGGAAAAGGCTAGTTGTGTCTGAGTTGCCGTGGTAATTGCAGCACCAGCCTTTCCGCCCGGATCATAGCCCGCCATACGGATTTCACTGGACATCATTTCCAGGCCGGCCCTGATATTTTGTTGCATCTCCACAACCTGCCCTTGAGTGTAGTAGGATTTCTGTTGGATGATATAGGCGGAATAGATGGCAGCAACGATTATGCCGGACATAGCCAGTGTGATCATGAGCTCGACCAGGGTGAAGCCCTGGTTGTTTTCTTTTATGTGCAATTTTTGCGATATCATAGCGGCACCTTGTCGAGCTTGAGACCACCAGCAGTAGACTGTGTAATCAAGAATGTTGGATCACCTGTGGCCTGTAAATCAGCATTGCTGAGTGTGACAGTTTGTGTCGCAGGGTTAATCGGCAGCCCACGCGAGGTAAAACCATCGGTTGCAACAAAAGTTGTTGCCTGCAGACATACATTGTCAACCATCGTCTCTAACGGTACAACAACATTTGCAACAACAAGCCTCTCTGTGATTAAATAATTGCCACCTCTACAAGGTGCCCCGGCCCCGGGGTTAAAGGTAAAAACCACATCGACATTATTTTTAATA
Source organism: Deltaproteobacteria bacterium (assembly GCA_031441605.1). GTDB lineage: Bacteria > Desulfobacterota > Desulfobulbia > Desulfobulbales > Desulfocapsaceae > Desulforhopalus_A. The sequence continues at coordinate 105,823 of JANNQF010000013.1, read as the reverse complement.
GCATGCATCTTCGCCCGCTGCAGGTTTTCCGACAGGGTGTCCGCGGCCCTTTTCAAGCGCATCTTCGGCCGCCAGTTCATCACCTCGGGAGCGGCAAACAAGGCGAGAATGCTGATAATAACCAGAACCGTCATAACCTCGACCAAAGTAAAACCATGCGAGGTGTCGACCACCTTCTTGCCGGCTTGCATGATCGTCTTCCCCTTATTCATCGTATGATTCATAATTGTCCACTGGTTGGAAAAATCACTAGAAAAGACTACACGTATTGAATCACAGGTTTAGCTGTGCAATAAATGTGCCGACACAAAATGGGAAACATTTAAGATATATCCCTGCTATTTTTAGCATGTTACTCACAAGGGCCTGGCTGTTACCGCAAGCTTGTATTTCTTGATTATATTAAAAAAGTTAATAAAAAGGCAAGAATTAATAACTTATTTAACAATGCAACCATACTCTTTGATCTTTGCCAACAAGGCTGGATAACTGATTTCCAGAAGTGTTGCCGCCTGGCTTTTATTGCCATTGGTGGCTGCAAGCGCTTTGTTGATGAGATACTCTTCCATCAACCGTTTCCCCTGTTTTAAGGAACAAGTTTCCTCATAGGTTGCCAGCTTCGATATCCCTTCCAGACCGACGAGTTTTTCTGGAAGATGCTCGGCGAGAATTGCATCGCCGTTGGCGTAGATTACCGCCCGCTCCATCACATTCTGCAGCTCCCGGATATTACCCGGCCAATCATGGCGAAGCAGGTGTGTCAATGCTTCAGAAGAGAGCTGCTTTAATTGTTTGCCGAATCGATCATTGAGGTTTGCCAGAAACGATGTGCAGAGCAGTGGAATGTCTTCTTTTCGTTCACGCAGAGGCGGCAGAACCAGCACCACCACATTGAGGCGAAACAGCAAATCCCTGCGAAACGCCCCTCTTTCCACTTCCAACTCAAGGTCTCTGGCGGTCGCAGCAATGACCCGCACATCGATCTTTTTGGTTCCGCCGGCACCAACAGGTCGAATTTCGCGTTCCTGCAAAGCCCGAAGCAACTTCACCTGCAAGGCCAGCGGCAGTTCACCGATTTCATCAAGGAAGAGGGTCCCGCCTTCGGCCTCTTCAAACAACCCCTTTTTGTTGCTATCTGCGCCGGTATAGGCCCCTTTTACGTATCCAAAAAATTCACTTTCCAGGAGGTTTTCCGGAATGCTGCCGCAATTGACGGCAACCAGAGGTTTACCGGAACGATTACTGGCCTGATGAATGCCTCGGGCAATCAACTCCTTGCCTGTGCCGCTTTCACCGATGACGAGGACATTGGTATCATATTGCGCAACCTTACCGGCAAGTTCAAGAACCGCACAAAGCCCCCGGCTTTCACCGATGGTATCCTTAAATCCCCTGTTGCCGCGCAGCGCATAAACTTCTTGTTTCAGACTGAGATTCTCTCGTCGCAGTCCTTCGTGCTCGGCCGCCTTATTAAGAATACATAGAACCTCATCGACCTTGAACGGTTTAGTGATAAAATCGTAGGCACCGTTTTTCATCGCCGTTACAGCCGTATCGACGGAAGCAAAGGCCGACATCATAATAATGGTGGCGGCAATTCCCTGGGCCTTGACTGCGTCGAGAAACTGCAGGCCATCCATATCCGGCATTTTCACATCACAAAGAATATAGTCAAAGGCCTTTTCCGATGCGTGGGCAATACCCTGCCGAGCATCCGAGGTCGTCACCACCTCATAGCCTTCTTTGCCGAGAAACGCCGACAGCATATGCAGCATGTTCTTCTCGTCGTCTATAATCAGTATCCTGTTTGTTGTTTGCTTGTGCATAGAATCTTTTAAGAAAAGGCGTTCAATGCGAGTAGATCTGGATATCTTCGGAAAGAGGAAGAGTTATAACAACCTCAGAACCCTTTTCACCGCCTGGGTTGTTGCCTATGGTAATGGACCCACCCAGTCGCTCAATGATGGTATGACAGACAAACAGACCAAGTCCGGTGCCCTGCCCCGGTTCTTTGGTGGTGAAAAAGGGATCAAAGACATTCTCTAGATGTTCATCAGCGATGCCTGTGCCATTATCTCTTATGCTGATGGCCAATGAACAGCCCGTTGCCCCCTCTTCCGAATTCCTGGTGCAAACAACAATCTCCCCACTCCCCTCACCGCCTGCCAGTGAATCGACGGCATTGAGCAGACAATTCAACAATACCTGGCGTAAGGAATCGGCATGGGTAATTACCATATCCCTTTCAGCATCAAGTTGCTGAACAATATTGCAACGGTCAAAAGATTTTTCTATCCCGACAAAACCTATTACCTGTTTAATCAGGTCATTAACGGAGATACGATGTTCCTGGAGATTATCTGACCTGGAAAAATCAAGAAGTTGCCGAATAAGCGTCTTGATTCGATCCAATTCCAGCTGCGAATTGTTTGAAAATATTTCTCTCTCTTCAGTGCTCAGATCGGCTCGACGGAGTAAATCGACATAGCCGAGGATGATGGACAGTGGATTACCAATTTCATGGGCAAGACCTGCGGAAAGGCGACCAATGGCGGCGAGTTTCTCGGAGCGGACCATCTCATTTTTATTGCGTTGCAGTTCCATATTTGCTGATTCCAGGAGAGCCACGGTCTTTCGCAGTTTGTCGTTGTCTTCGCGTATCCTGCTGAACAGGTTGTTAAGGCTATTTGAGAGATTGGCAAACTCGTTATTATTGTCAACCTGAAAAAAATTCGGGTTGCCGGGCGTATACTGCTTGGAAAGCATGATTAGTCGCTCTATCGGCTTCATAACAATCTGCATCATCCGCAACAGGCCGATGCCGGCAAAGATGAGTGTATTAATGATGATGTAAAACAACACTACCTTGCTTTGTTCTCGTATCTTTGCATAAAGAGGCTCCAGGGAAGACCCGACAACAGCAACCCCGGAGATATTACCATTCACATCAAAGAGCGATTTACCGACAAACACCTGCTTATGGCTGAAAGTAAATACCGCCCAACTGGTTCCGTGGTATGCTATGGTTCTGGTTTTTTTCTTACTTGTTTCTCTTTCTATCTCAGCCAGTAATCCACCTGGAAAACAACCGCAGCTATCTTCTATTACAGATCGCCCGTCTTCCAGCTTTAGGGAAAAGCAATGTATTCCACTGTTCTTAAGAAGAGCGGATGATTTGGTAAGCAGATTTGCATCTCTTCGTTGAACCCCGGAAAGGACTATTTCTTGTATATTATTAAGAGAATCTTCAAGCCTGGCGACCTCATTTTCGACCAAATCTTTTTTCAAAAACATTCCCCATACTAGACTCACAAGAAACATAGCCAGGAAGAGGATTATGGCGAGAAAAATGCCGATCTGGGATTTAAGGCTTTTTGTTTTCATTGACGAATAATCTCTATGTAGGAACTTTATTCCTTCCAAGAGGAGATCAAATGCGGGAATTGCGGTAGACAGTGTATTTGTTACGAAAGAGCCACCCCTTTACCCGATAGGATAGGATTAATTGAATCATCCTTAACCCGAGAAAAAAAGCCCTTATTTTGTTGCCTGTAACGGAAGATGTACCAACTCTTTTTGTGTAATTAACCGGTAGCTGAACTATCCTCATTCGCATTAGGATGGAAAGTACCATCATTTCAGGACCGAAAAAGCTGCCATTCACAGTAAAAAAGGGCTCGATGTGGCGAAGGGCCTCTCGATTTATGCACCTCACAGTACAACCTACGTCAGTTAGCGATGTTGTGTTAAAAAGAAGTTCCATCATTTTAGCAACTGCATAATTTCCCCATTTGAGAAACAAACCCATATTTGCACCTTGCCAGATCAACTCTTTGACAGTTCTACTGCCATAGACAACATCAAAATCTTCAATGTAGGAGAGCAGTTTTACAATGTCTTTCCCACTGAATGTACCATCCGGTTCGGAAATTATAATATAATCTCCTTTTGCTTCCTGAAAGCCTCTTCGAATTGCTGCACCATATCCTTGAACAGATTCAAAAACCTCACGTGCTGAAGTTTTGGCGACTTCTTCACTTGTTCCTGGCACGGCATTATTGTTCACAACTATAACTTCGTCTACAATCCCTTCGTACTGGTAGTCAAGTATTGAACTTTTGATTGAGTTCATCTCATTGTAGGTAGGAAATATCAGAGAAACTTTCTTATTATTCCACATGCGCTATCTCTTCTTTTGGGCGACGACATACATCTGTGCAGCATGAGGTCTCATCGGTGAATTAAGATAGAAACGGACAAGCAAAGGCCATTTCGGTAACCGGGATTTCATGGAGAATGGCAACAGACCAGGAATAAGGTGAATAACTTTAAAATCAAATTTTTCTAGAAATGGAACAATATTTTCATCGGAAAAAATGGTTTGATGCGTTTCATCATCAAAATAGGAACTCTTGCACAATCGATAATTCGGTTGGATAAGCACTAACTTACCGTTCGCATTTAGAATATTATGAATTCTCGGCAATAAATCTCCGAGTTGCTCTTCGGAAAAATGCTCTAAAAAATTACTCGCAAACACCATGCTCACTTCAGTTTTTAATTTTTGGATCTCCTGCAGAACATCACCACAAAGAAAATCAACTTCGGAAGATGCAAACTTTTTTCTCTCCTCATTAAGTTCAATACAAATCTTCTTTTTCGAGGGAAACTGATTGATAAAATCACAAAATCCTGCACCCAATTCCAAAACAATACCTTGTTCCCCCACATTCTTATAGATATACATCGCGATTTCTTTCCAGACCGCCTTTCGCTCATCAATGAAAGGATATTTTTTCATCACCATATTATTGCTCAAATTTCTGTTTAGTGGTTTGAGCCAGACCAGCCTCAGCCATAGGTCTTAATTTCTCTTTGATTTCTTTCAACATTCCATTATAACTATATGGAATTCCGATATTTTCAATTAGTTCAATTTGTATAAGTGCTTCAGCATACCGTTTTTCTTGTATTAAAAAGAGAGAATATTCATAACGACTCTGAAAGTAATTTGGGGCTGCAAAGAGAGTAGCTTTAAAGTAATATTCCGCTTCTTCACTTTTATTGAGGCTCCATTTAACTGAAGCCATTGAATCTGTAAGATCCGAAATTGTTGTAGCGCAATTATTTAGGTTTGGACAAAGTCTTTTAATGCCATTTTCACCAACACTTTCAGCCAAGAGTAAATAGCCATTGGCCGCGTTTCGATCCTCTAAATATTTATACATAATTTTGTAATGTTTCATTAGCCCAGAATATGTTGCTGGGGTATTTGGAGCGATTTTTATTGCATTTTGCCAAAATGCTACAGTACTCGACCAATTGCCGGTTGCGTTAACAGTTTTCAGACAAAGAAAGGTTGATACACAGACGATGAATATAACCAAAAAATGATCTTTGAATCGCTTAATAAAAGGTAACTTGTCATGAATTGCAAAAATACTATATGCTGCAATAATGCAAAATCCGATCGATGCTAGATATGCATACCGATCAGCTACATAAATACGAATTTGCGTTAAACCCATATAAGGCAACAAAGTACAAATGCAAAAAGTAAAAATGAAAGCCAAACTTGATTGCCTCTTTTTCAATAAAAAAAATATAGTCAAACAATATAAAGCAATGAATATAAGTGAAAAAACGAGATAGGACATATCCGAATAAATCAAAGGTGCTGCAGGAAAATCATAATATGTTGATTGTTCAAGAGGGAAGAGAAATTTCAACCAATAAAATGTAAAATACTCACAGTTACTTAGAAACCATGCTATCCAGTCACGATTAAACGTCACAATATTTTTGTTTAATACACCCCATGCATTGAGTACCCCTGTATACCACTTTGTATATGCCAAAGTAGTTAATATGACTATTATTCCATAGCAACTCTCAACAAACGTAACAGGCTTCTCTCGTTCGACAATTGCCCGATAAAAAACTATTGTAATTAAAAATGATATTGCACCGATTTTCGATAGCAAAGCACATAAAAAAAACAATAGACTCAGGACCAAATGGCTCTTTTTATACGCCTTAAGAGACGACATATATTGGATAACTGCTAATAAATAAAAAACAGCAGATAGAGATTCTTTTCTCGAAGAAATCCATGCCACACTTTCGGCGTGGATTGGGTGCAGACAAAAAAGAATGGTTGATAAAATTGCAAGATAATACCTACCTGGAAACAATTTCAAACAGAGAAGATACACTAGGTAACATACAACCAGATGCAGAAGAAAATTGCCAAGAAGATAGCCAAAAGGATTTAAAGGGCCAAATAGTTCCGCATTTACCAAATAGGACAAGTCTCTGAGTATGAGGGGTTCTTCTCTTGGAAAATCTTGTAAAATTATATTTGTAATGTTTTCTGTGTTGATTCCGTCATAGGTATCTATACGATCGGTTATAACGGCACGGTCATCGTAGTCAATGAACGGGTGGGTGAAGATAGTGCCATAGGCCACACTAGATAAAATGAAAATCATAAAGATAACTAATAATCTATGATCTATACCCCCGAGCATCCTTCTCTGTTCACTGAACATTTATCACTTCCTTTAATAGCTCCATCTTCAATCCTGCGAAGTTTTGTTATTGGACGAAAAGTCAACTGACATTTTTTGTCACAATTGGCAATTTTTGGTCAAAAAATGTATTGGTGAATGCATGCTTTAATTGTTGCAATTCAGATACCAATGGGCGCAAATGTCTCATCAACTATTTGGTATTATATATTATAATCGTCATAAGCTTAAATTATTTTAGCATTTAAATTCACTTTACCTTAAAAAGATCCCAATGTACATTTCTAGAACGATTCATTAACAGTGTCTCGCGATGCATACGTACGAAAATCCCATATTTCCCTTGATCATACAATCGATTATGGTAAACATACCATTCGCCGATTCGTCCTGCCGCAAAGGTTTTTCTACGCTAATTTTTCAATGGCACACCAATTGCATTAATGAGCACAAGACTGTTTAGGACAGATCAGATGGTGATCGTCTCACTAAAACGCAGTACCCTCAAACCAATCTCTTTTAGGAGGAGAAAAAAATGAAAAATCAAAAAGGTTTTACCCTGGTCGAGCTCATGATCGTTGTGGCTATTATCGGTATCTTGGCAGCTATCGCCATTCCGCAATACCTTAACTACATGGCTGTTACTAAGCGCAATGCCTGTGGGGCCAACTTTGACACTGCCCACTCATTCGTAAAATCAGAACTTGCCAAGAAAGCTGCTGGCTCAGCTGCATCAGCAGATGCAGCTGTCTCTCTCAATACTGGAGGAAAACGTGATCCTTATCGCCAAGCCGGAGCAGGCACCCCTGCATTTAAGTCTGGAGCTTATGTCGCTGGTACAGATCTCGTGATAGATGCGGCTTGCCAGACTGTTATTGCGCCAGATGCAGTTCTTACAGCTACAGTTACCACCACCCCAGTATTCACAGTTTTCGGTATGGATAAAAATGGCAACATAGTTTCAGCAGGTGTTACAAACGAATAATCAGTAACCAATTGTTTTTACAATACCCTTTAGCACTTGGCCGGAAGGAAAAACTCTTTCCGGCCAAGTGCTTGTTGGTTTACAACGAAGACCTTGTCTATGGTGAGTAACATGTCGATCATGCAGAGTTCGAGTCAAAGACCATACTTGCAGAAAGGTTTCACTTTGGTTGAAGTAATGATCGTTGTTGCCATTATCGCAATTCTTGGCGCTATCGCCATACCGGCGTACAATGGTTATATCAGCACTTCAAAGATGAAATCCGCCGAGGCTATTATAGAGCAAATACCAATTCTTCTTGAGACATATAGAGCCGAAAACGGATCTTTCCCTCCTAATGCTGGACTTGGGGCACCATACACATATACGGAAAGTGACGCTGGTGGACTTTTAACCAATACTATTGGGCAATCAGTAGCTACCGGCGGAGCCGGCCTTACCGATTTTGCACCAAGAAGTAAGAGTTACCCAGCAAATAAAGGTATCCTCTATCATTATTCGATCTCAATAGCAAATAGCGGGACAGTCAACGAAACTGCAACTTTTTGGGCGACACCTCAAACAGGCAGAGGTGCCCCAAGTGGAAATGTGCCAAATGTTCCGGCAACATATAAGTAAGACAATATTTTTAAAGCTATCGGCGTCAAAAGCTGAGATACGTTTCTATGTAGCTCTATGAGCAACCGCATATACCTCGTCATCACAAGTGCTTTTTCACTTATTGCAGCATCTCTCCTCTCGTTTGAATCATATCTTAAAATTTACGGAAAAAGTTTATGCTCAACTGCGGCCTGTGAGATTGTCAGCCGTTATCTTTCGATCAGTGAAACAGTACTGATTACCTTTGGTGCTGGGTTTTTCTGGATTATCACGACTCTCTTTTTTTTTGCACGCCGTTATCCCTGCAAGATTGGCCATCTCCCTTACTTGGTGCTGGTAACTGCCCTTGCTGTTGATGGCGCTCTGATCGGCTTTCAGTTCTTTACTATACACCAAAACTGCCTGCTCTGTATCTCCGTTGCAATAACGCTGCTCGTCATATCAATTCTATATTGCCTTGCATATAAATCATATTTGTGTCTTTTTTGTTGTGTTTTTGTTTGGATCGGCAGTTTTGCATCTCAAAGCATCATGAAAATGCCTGCTCCTACGGCTGCTGGAAAACAAATGATTTTTTATCAAAAAAAAACACAGGCAGAATCACCGCAGAATCAAATTATAAAGACTTTCATTTTCAGCATGGAGTGTCCCCACTGTCTTGAAATTATTGCTACCTTAGCAGCAACAGATGTAAGGAACGACACATGGCAATTTGCGTCCATTGACACTGACGATGCATCATTACGTAAACTGAGCAAGTTTCTGCAGGAAGCACCAAAATCTGAAAATCCATTCGGACTTCTAAAGCAAATAAAAGTCGAATCGATTCCTACTTATGCAATCTCCAAAGTTGTCAGAGAGAGCAGTAAACATACGTTAAACTTTCTTGCCAATTTGCAAATTTCCTCCATTCCAGTTCTAATTATTGATGATTCGAGTGGCAAAAAGCAGATTTTTCTAGGAACATCAAATATTCTCCAAGCGCTTTCTATTCAGCAGTGATCTCATATATTTTTCCAGAGGTCTCTACTATATCAACAGTTTGTTTGTGCTATCGTATTCACAACCTCGCCATATTGGTGCAAAAAATTGAAAATACAAGAAAATATCTTCAAACTTCAAAATTTCCACTTCCTGGCTCTTCTCTCCCTTCTCATCTTCGGGGTGTACTTCAATAGTCTCAATAGCTCGTGGCATTTTGATGATGTCAATAATATTCTTGAAAATAAAAATATCCATCTTACTGAAATAAATGCTGCTTCTCTCTCAAAAACATTTTACCACTGGGACTATGAGACACTCTACAGACCCGTTGCGTGTCTAAGTTTTGCTCTCAATTGGTATGTTGGCAGGGATATTGTCACTGGATATCATCTTGTAAATATTATATTTCACATTATTACAGCTTGCTTCCTGTATCTTGTGATCCTCTCCCTTCTGGGGTCGCCACGCCTCTCTTCAAAATATCCAGACACAACAGTCAGACAGTATATCGCTTTTAGTGCAACCGTTCTTTGGGCACTCCACCCGATTCAAACACAAGCAGTGACATATATAGTTCAGAGAATGACTATTTTGGCTGCTATGTTTTCAATAATAGGCATTTACGTATACCTCAAGGCACGTTTAAACCAGGGAAAAATGAAATGGCTGAGCTATCTCTCAATTTTAGTCATTTATTTATTAGCCTTTGGCTCAAAAGAAAATGCCATCCTTCTGCTCGGCTCACTTTTGCTTATTGAGTTTATCTTTCTTCAGAAAATTTCAACAGAGAATGCATACAATAATCGTTTGATCTACTTGACATTCGGTCTTTTGATCGGGGTCGCCGGATATTTGGTGTTATCACTTTTTCATTTTGATATTTCATCACTGTTTCATGGATATGAATCTCGTTTTTTCTCTTTAACAGAAAGGTTACTCACAGAACCACGCATTCTTGTTTTTTATCTTTCACAAATTTTCTATCCCGTCACCGATCGCTTCTCTATAGAACACGATATTGTTATCTCCACCTCCCTCTTCCAACCTTGGACCACTTTTGGGGCTATTTCTCTTATTGCTGCCCTTCTTCTCTTTTCTGTTTTTTGTTTCAAGAAATACCCCATCCTCGCTTTCTCTATAATTTTCTTTTTCTACAATCACATTATTGAATCTACAATCTTTCCACTAGAGCTTGTTTTCGAACACCGTAACTATCTCCCATCCTTTTTCCTCTTTTTTCCATTTATGGCGGGAATTAAGAACATCACCAGCCGCTTTGCCCAATCGAAGCAGCCCGGTTCATATTTCATTCCAATTTCACTTGTCTTCCTGCTAGTGGTATTAATTTTAAGCCTAGGAACCTACACCAGAAACCTGGCGTGGCTAACAGAAAAATCGTTAATGACCGACGCCATAGATAAAGCACCGAACAAGTCACGTCCATATCACGGACTTGCTTCATACCTGCTTCGTAAAGAGCAAGCGATAGACGAAGCGTTGTTCTTCTATAATCTTTCATTGCAAAAACAGGGCGAACGAAAATCTGATAACCGCTACCAAACGCTATTAGAAATCAGCAAAATTTATGTCATCTTTAAGAATGATTACAAGTCAGCAATTCAGTTTTATAAACAGGCAATAGAAGTAAAACCTGAGACACTGGTACCACGTATGGATCTGGCGATTTCCCTAATAGCAACAGGACAACTCGATGATGCTTTAGAACAAATAGATATTATGCTGGCAAAAAGAGGAGTAGACTACAAACTGCAGAAGCATGAAACGATTACACGTGCATATCTTTTAAATTTGCAAGCATTGATCTTTTTAAAACAAAATAAAACTGATATGGCATTAAATGCATGTCGGGAGGCACTTCAATACGAATCCGAACAAAAAATTACACTTCCAAACCTAGGATTTGCCTTGAGCAAAACGAAGGAATATATAAAAGCTGAAAATTACCTGCAAAAGAGTTTATCACTAGAACCCTCGAAGAATTTGTTTATATACTTTCTCTTGCTGGAAAATAGCATTAATGCTGATTATTTTGAAAAAACCAATGAATACTCAACTTATATTATTGAAAATTTTCCATTAAAATCAGTCTTCAGTACTTTAAAGCTCCTTGAAGGAGACAGTGTTTTCCAGCCTGTAGACCCATATTTACTACGCCAAGCAATAATGAAACAATTGAACATAATTGGAAATACAGTCAATTAGCAACACTCATCGCTCGTGGCTATTTACCGGAGATGGTATAATTTGCTTATTAAAGTTTGGCTTTGCCGACTAAAAAGAATTATTGTTAGACCTCTGACAATCAAAATATATGTCGAACTCATTTCTGAACCATGCACAAGAACCCGTACTCATAATCGAACCCGGCCGTACCGACAAAAACTACTGGGCCGATCTCTGGCGCTACCGGGAACTCTTTGTAGTATTGGCATGGCGGGACATCTCCGTTCGTTACAAACAAACAATTATCGGGATTCTCTGGGCAATTATACGCCCTTTTCTTACCATGGTCGTCTTCACCGTTATCTTTGGCCGCATCGCCAAACTCCCTAGTGATGGAAACACCCCCTACGCTTTACTGGTTTTTGCCGCCATGCTCCCCTGGTCCCTCTTTTCAAATGCTTTGAGCGAATCTTCCAACAGCCTCATCAGCAATGCCAATCTGATCGGCAAGGTGTACTTTCCCAGGCTGATCATCCCAGCGGCAACTCTGGTAACGGCTTTTATCGATTTTCTTATCAGTTTCATAATGCTCACCGGCATGATGTTCTATTATCAATTTGCCCCGGCTCCACAGCTTCTGCTGCTACCGATCTTCATCGTCCTGGCTTTGATGGCCAGCCTGGGCCCCGGTTTATGGATCACAGCGCTCAATGTCAAATACCGTGATTTTCGCTATATCATTCCGTTTGTGGTACAATTTGGTCTGTATGTTTCCCCGGTTGGATTCAGCAGTAATGTGGTACCGGAGCAATGGCGTCTGCTGTACAGCCTCAATCCCATGGTGGGGGTGATCGACGGATTTCGCTGGTGCATCCTCGGCGGCGAAAGTCCCCTTTATTTGCCCGGATTTCTGCTCAGTCTTGCCATTTCGTCCTTTTTCCTGTGGCTTGGTCTATCGCAATTTCGAAAGATGGAAAAAACTTTTGCAGATTTGATCTGAATAATGTGAAGTCGAAAGAGTTATAAAGAAAAATGTTCTTGGAATCCAGACATTCTAAAGATTGTGTTCGAAGAACTGACTACCAAGGTCATCTGGCTTAATGACAGATGGTCAGAACCCCCCAAATTGCCAAATAACAAGCGCCCAGCAAATCAACACTTCAAATTTCTGGTTTTTTACAGGGCTCGAATGGGCAACCATTCTGTGTTATACTATATCAATAGACACTCAGAAACATCGAATAGAGTTGCCTATGATCATGCTGGCTTTGATAAATATCAAAATTCAAAGATTGTTCGCGATTGCAACATAGTTAAGCACCAACTAAAGACGGATACAGGAGACACATATGGGATATTCTGACATTATTGCCCATGAAGTTGCAACAATGCCTCCTGAAAAGCCGGTTGAGATACTTGATTTCATTGCCTTCCTCAAAACAAGACAATTGCCGGTTGAGCTTGCTTCAGAACCAATAACTCCCGAGACTGCTGAAGAAATTGAATCTTTCTTTCGCAGTTTTAAAGTCGATACCAGCGGATATATATTTAACCGGGACGGTGCCAATGCCAGGTAAGATATTTATTGATACCAATATCATCATTTACGCCCTCGGACATACCTCAACCAAAGCACAACTTGCCGCTCCGTTATTTGTTGCTTCGCCTTTTATCTCCACACAACTACTTTTCACCGCCTATGTCCGACATCGTCATCAAGGCTGAGAACCTCGGCAAAAAATACACCATCGGCCACCAAGCAGAAAGGGGCAACTATACGGCTCTGCGCGATGTGCTGATGCAAAATGCTCGAACCCTCTGGAACAAAACCAAAGATCTGGCTACCGGAAAGCCCATCATTCAGGGCGATACGCTGGAGGAGGTGTGGGCGCTCAAAGATGTGAATTTTGAGATCCGTCGTGGTGAGGCCGTGGGCATCATCGGTCGCAACGGGGCCGGGAAAAGCACCCTGTTGAAGATATTGAGCCGCATAACCGAGCCATCGGTTGGCCGAGTTACCATCAAAGGACGCGTTGCCAGCCTGCTTGAGGTGGGTACAGGTTTCCACCCGGAATTGTCCGGGCGTGAGAATATCTATCTGAATGGCACCATTCTTGGTATGACCCGAGCAGAAATTAAGAAGAAGTTCGATGAGATTGTCGCCTTTGCCGAGGTGGAAAAATATCTAGATACGCCTGTTAAGCGGTACTCCAGCGGAATGTATGTCCGCTTGGCTTTTGCGGTTGCGGCGCATCTTGAGCCTGAGATCTTGGTTGTGGATGAGGTATTGGCGGTGGGTGATGCGCAGTTTCAGAAAAAGTGTTTGGGAAAGATGGGGGATGTGGCGAAAGAAGGGCGAACGGTTTTGTTCGTGAGTCATAATATGGCCGCGATTGAAAACTTATGTCGTCGTGCCATGGTACTAAACCAAGGTCTAATAAGATTCGCAGGGCCGCAAACAGCAGCAATTTCGGAGTATCAGAGATGTTTATCGTCTAATCAGATTTCGCTTAAAGATCGAGCTGATCGCAAGGGGTCCGGCGAAGTGCGGATTGTGAATATAAAGTTTCGGGATATTGAAGGGCACACTATTGACAACGTGGGTTGCGGCCAGGATTTCGATATTGTCCTCCATTTCGAGACCTTATCCAGCTTTCGCAGCAATCACGTAATTGCAAGTGTTGCCGTAAAAACCCAATGGGATGTACCTGTGTTTTTACATCACAACCGCATGACCGGCATTGAGTTTGGCGGATTGCCCAATCAGGGGGCATTTGTGTGCCGGATACACAAATGCCCCCTGACACCCTCAACCTACAGGATTGGTTACAGCATCATGCTGGGCTACGATTATTTGGATAGTATAAGTGACGTAACCGAGTTGAATGTCATAGCAGGAGATTTCTTCGAGTCCGGTGTGATACCTCCAAGCAGTCATGGATTCTGCTTGGTTCAAGCTGATTGGAGTATAGAATAATGAAAATCCTTCTTCAAAATACTGTAAATAGCATTAAAAATAGAATTCCAGAATGTCTGCAAAGATATCTTATAGTTTTCGCTGATAAAATGGTTTTGGCACCCCCACGCACAGTAGAACGGGCAGAACATATTTTTTATATCAATTATCTGAATGAAGGCATGATTGTATTTGATGTAGGTGCCAACATTGGAGAATTGACTTTATTGTTTTCACGTTTCGTTCAGCCAAGTGGAAAAGTGTTCTCCTTTGAGGCTTGTGAGGCTACTTTCGAAAAACTCTCAGCCATGTGTAAGCTGTCTGGACGAGATAATGTAGAGTTGAATCACACGGCTTTATCGGATATTAACGGAACCTTAGATCTTTACGTTTATCCTGAGAAATACTCAGGATGGAACACCCTTGCCAATCGACCATTGGCGTCCTACGGGATTGACGTCAAACCCGTTAAGCGTGAGCAGGTTGGATCTGCTACCATAGATACATTCTGTCAGGAACAAGGTATAAAGCAAATTGACTTGTTGAAGATTGACGTGGAGGGGGCGGAGTACCAGACTCTGCTTGGTGCAAGGCACATGCTGGAACAGAAACAAATTAGATGTTGTGTATTTGAGTTTGGTGCTACAACTTTTGACATGGGAAATACACCTGCAATGATAGAGAGCTATCTGGCTCAGGTCGGTTATCGGATACGAAATATCGTGCCTGGAAATCCATGCTTTCCAGGTCGCAAAAATGCAATGTCTGCAAAATTCTCCATACATGTTGCTGAGCCGAGATAGTTATGTTTGCTGAAATTAAATGGATGTTGCGCCACCAACTTGTGGCTTTTCTACAACACATTGCCGCCTGGCGGAAGGATGTGTCCTCGTGGGGAAGATTCTGGCGCAGTTACGAAGAATATAAGTGTCTTGCCCCTCCACACATACAACCATCACTAGATTGGTTACACCCATGTCTAGGCGATGATGCAGGTGTGACACCAATCGAACCAATCTATTTTTATCAGGACGCTTGGGCATTTGAACGGATCGTACAGCGAAGGCCGTCATCTCACGTCGATGTTGGCTCCCATCACAAGTTCGTCGCATTGCTCTCTAAGGTGGTACCCGTCACCATGGTGGATATCCGGCCTCTTTCACTGCCTTTAGAGTCACTGCAATTTCGGCAGGGTTCCATTTTGGAATTACCATTTAATGATGGCAGTGTGTTCTCCCTATCTTGTCTCTGCGTGGTTGAACATATAGGCCTCGGCCGTTATGGTGATCGACTGGATCCACAAGGCACAAAAAAGGCAATTGCAGAACTGAAGCGCGTTTTAGCACCGGGGGGTGATTTGTACCTTTCAGTCCCAATTGATGATGAAAACCGAACCTATTTCAATGCGCACAGGTCTTTCAAGGAGGCATATCTCTTTGAACAATTTGAACAATTAATGGTTATAGAAAAACGTTACATATTTGGCAATCGATTCATTCATCAGCCTGTGACTGGCTTTGGGATTGGCTGTTATCATCTTCATCGATCGGAGACGTGATAGATGGGCATTGTGCGTATGGGGCCACCCGAAGAACTTGTATTGCTTCTTAAACAAAATCTAAACGTGTCGACATTTGTCGAGACGGGCACATTCAAGGGTGGTACAGCAGCGTGGGCTTCAAACCACTTCGAAAGAGTAATTACCATCGAGAATTCAAAAATTTATTTTGATGAAGCAACTAATAGTTATAAACATCTTCAAAACATCAAATTCCTGTTTGGTGATTCTCGTGCAGTACTGAAAAATGTTTTGCACAAACTTCGCGATCCCGCAATATTTTGGTTGGACGCCCACTGGTGTAGCATGTACTCCTATGGTTCCAACGACCAATGTCCGATCATTGATGAAATCAATATCATCCACTCTTCTGGGATCAAGCATTGCATTTTTATTGACGATGCTCGCCTTTTCTTATCACCACCGCCACTCCCAAACAAAACTGGGCAGTGGCCAACCATCGACCAGATATGCAGCAACATTCAATTAAGCTGTTTAAAAAGTGAAGCGTATTACATAGTCATATTTGAAGATGTGATCATGGCTGTCCCAGACAATACCCGATCCCTGATCGCCGAATATTGTCAGACAGCAAATACTAAAGCATGGAAAAATTATGGGATGCGTTCTGCGCCAAACGGAGTGGATCTGATTAACCAAGGCCTTCGGATAGTTGCGCGAGATGCTTGGATCAAACTCAAACAAGCCCTTAGTTCCTAAAGTTGAAACGACATGATCAAACTGAAGCCAATACCGGATGTTACTCATCATTGTCCCTTCGACCATGCCAAGTTAGATATTGTCGACTGGTACATCCCTGGCATGCGCAATCTGGCCGATTTACGATGTCCAAAATGTTGCCGGGAGTTCTATGGCGATTTACTAGCAGGGCATGGTCTGTACTACCCCATGCTCTTGGAGAAAAAAAACGGCGATATATACGATCCGCAAAATGTTAAATGGTTTGCAGATTGGTTGCATCATTCGTATGCGAATAGGAGCGATGAACCGTTAAAGTTTGAGGCGGAGAATTTCCGTCCCTTACAAACCCCTCTGCTGTTAAATTGTTTGGATACGCTTTACGGACATTGCCTTCTAAAACTGCTCAACGCCCAGTATTACCTGGATAAGCGGCCTGAGCTTGACCTTGTGGTTCTTTTACCTAGATGTTTGCGTTGGATGGTGCCAGATGGGGTCGCGGCGATCTGGATAGTTGATCTGCCGTTAACACGTGGTACTGAATGGAACGATTGGCTGGCGACGGAAATCAGTGCCAGATTGAAACAATTTGACGAGGTATGGCTAAGCGCTGCCTATTCCCATCCTCACCCTAAAGATTTCGCCATACAACGATTTACGAGGATGCAGCCCTTTCCAGTCGATGAATGGCAGGAGCGGCTTGAAACACCCACAGTCACCTTCATCTCGCGGGAAGACCGTCTTTGGGATGATGCACGAAACCAAGGATATTTAAAACGTTGGACCAATAAATTAACTACTGAGATTGGGTCGAATGGTTTTTCCATGCCACCTCGTGCGCAGAATCAACGTGTGGTGCTTTTAGCAACCTATTTGCGCAAGGCACTTCCAATGCTCAATTTTGCCGTTGTGGGATTAGGGAAGCCTGGAGGCATGCCGCGCTGGATTGGGGATTTAAGAACTACGGCGATTGATGAAACAGTAGAAAATTCCTGGTGCGACCGCTATTGCCGGAGCCATGTGGTGATTGGCATACATGGGTCAAATATGTTGCTGCCGAGCGCCCATGCAGGAGCGACAATAGAACTGATGCTATCTGAGCGATGGGGAAATATAGCTCAAGATCTTCTGATGCCTGACTTGGACTGTCGTGAGGCCCTTTTTCGATACCGTATTGTACCGGATTCCGTGCCTATAAAAGAACTGACATTCATGATCAAGTCGCTTCTCTACACTTATCCAGTTATGAAGCTGAACTTCGACCATCGTTTTACCAAGCCTGATCCCGAAAACTTTACAGAAACACAGTTTCACCCACTTTTATCCAAACTTGTTTCATCATAATCATAATTAAAGATACCACTCAAACCTGGAGGGTTTGTTCATTTGCTCAGTCATAGCTGCCCACCTGTGTTGCTTATTATTTTTAATCGTCCTGAACTGACGAAACAAGTCTTTGCACGTATCCGTGAGGCTAAGCCGTCGAGGCTTTTTGTTGCAGCTGACGGTCCGCGTAATGACAAACCAGGCGAAGCAGACCGATGCGAACAAGCCCGCCGAATTATCGATTTCATTGATTGGCCCTGCGAGGTCAAAAAGCTTTTCCAAAAGAAAAATGTAGGATGTGGTCCAAATGTCATACAATCTATCGATTGGTTTTTCCAGTTTGAAGAAGAAGGAATTATTCTTGAAGACGATGTCGTTCCTATTCCGAGTTTTTTCTTATTTTGCAAAGAACTGCTGGACAAATATCGAACAGATCAACGCATAGGTATGATCAGCGGGAATAACCACTACGGAGTGGTTCCCAATTCGGATTCCTACTTCTTTGCAAAAAGCAAAGGTTGCTGGGGGTGGGCAACATGGCGACGTGCATGGATACAAATGGACATCGAGATGAAATGGAAATCATCTCAATATCGCAAATCCATTCTCTCAAATATGGGATATAGTAATTTAAGTATAACCGTATGGGAAAATAACATCACATCTATTTTGACAAGAGAAGTTAGCGCTTGGGATTGGCAATGGTATATGTCATTAGCGGCGCAGAATCAGCTTTGTATAATTCCTGCTCATAATCAAGTCGCCAATCTTGGGTTTGGAGAGGATGCTACGCACACTTTTGACCCTGCTCCAGACGTTTACCTTAATACAGAACCTCTTGTTTTTCCTCTTAGGCATCCAGCATATGTAGTACCTAATGAGTATTTCGACTTCTTATATGAGCAAGCGCGCATTCCTAATCCAAACAATTTTTTCAGACGCTCCATTTATATTCTATTCAAGCTTATGTCCAAGTATCTGGGGATATTACTCAAATGAACCTCGACAATATACTGAGTAGGCCGACCATATAAATCTTCATGGTCTGCATTTTGAACTAAAATTATTGTTATTTAAATATACCATAATGATTTTATCGAAATTGAAAGCACTATGAAATCAGTTCACATATTCATAATACTTGTTGTTTTGGGTATTGCTTAGTGCCGCTCGCGAAAGAGACTTTTAATAATTATGATAAAGGTAGAGACGTAAATAATGATCTACGAAGAGTATCAGAAGGAAAATCAGGAGTGGGAGCGGTTTGTTAACCGCACCCTTGGTCAACGGGCTCAGTTAATATCTGTTAGTCAATATTCGAGTAATCGACGCGTTTATCGTTTAGGGAATAGCATTGTAAAGATTCGTAAGATCGAAATAGAATCACAAATAAGAGCACAGGAATTAGCAGGGGAATATAAAGTACTTACTCAATTGAATGGCGTGGATGGTGTATGTCAAAATCCGAGTTACTACCAAGAAGCGGGTTGGGAAATTCTCAAAAATGATTATGTGCCAGGCCGGGCACTCGAAAACTTGATTAATGAAAATTCCACCAATCTCAAAGCTAAAGTTTTGTGGAATATTCTAAAAGTAATTATATGTATTAACAAGCATGGCATTGCTCATCGTGATCTAAATCTAAAAAACATACTTGTAAACGAAAATGGCAAGGTGCACCTCCTCGATTTTGATCAAGCTGTCGAGCTATCTCCTTATCGCGCTATGCTAATCGACATCATAGGGATCACAAACGACGTGCATCAGGGATTTTTCAGCTTTAAATGGCTGTTTAGGCAAACAAATAATGGACTTTTTCGTTGTCTGCGACCTATTCTGATACCTCTTAATATCTTTCTCCAGTTAGTGGGAAAAAATTCTTCTCAAAAAGAAGAAACTTTTTCAGAACATCGCACCACCAATGCCCCTGAAATTGAAATTCTTCGGAAAGCATGGCAAATTGGTATGCTTTCCGATGCAAATGCTCCGGGACAGGGAGTTGCCTATTATAGTCTTAATCTGGCAGGTTGTCACTTCCCCGGTGAGCGCCCTTGGGTTTTAAGGTGGCATGCCATTTCCAAGAGAGTCGACTTCAGAGATAAACGAGTACTAGAACTTGGTTGCAATCTTGGAATGTTCTCCGCTTTTGCTCGTAGGAGTGGAGCGCGAGAATGTGTCGGTGTGGATCATGACTGCGAAATTATTGAAGGAGCTCGTTTAGTTTCAGAGGCGTTTCATGTTCATAATGAGTTTTACCAAATGGATTTCGATGCAGATGAAATTTGGGAAGATAGGTTGCGCGGATTTGATTTGGTAATCGCACTCTCTGTGGTTAATTGGTTATCAAACCGAGATCGATTTCTTGCTTTTCTTGGTAAACACTCTGAGGTCTTGTATGAAGGACATGAATCTACTGATGTTGAATTTAGTCGATTACGTAATGCTGGTTTTTGCCGAATTGAGGTTGTTTTGGTAACAGAACGTGGAAGAATTGTTTTCTTTGCTTCAAAGTCATCAAATTCGGAGCATAAGGCCTTAGAAATTGATGAGGCGTAAATAGAACTTTGATTCTGATTTACATATTCACATATGTAAGGTTTAAAAATAATTGTCTTGAAAATGATTAGTGTCATAACACCTGTTTATAATGGAAAACGCTTCATCGAATCATGTATGATGAATGTCATTGAACAGAAGTGTTTGGACGTGGAACACATCATAGTCGATGGCTGCTCAAACGACGGCACAATCGAAAGCATCGAGCGCTACGCCGAACACTATGAGCACATAAGGTGGGTCTCCGAGAAAGACAAAGGCCAGTCGGATGCCATGAACAAGGGTGTCGCAATGGCCAGGGGCGAAATTCTGAGTTTTCTCAATGTGGATGATTACTACGAACCGGAGGCATTAAATGAGGTGTTCCGTTTATTTAAAGACCTTCCGGACTTCTCACTGCTTGTTGGTAATTGTAAGGTATGGGATAACAACGGCGATATTCAATGGGTAAATAAGCCAAAGAATCTTGAAATTACTAAACTATTGACAGGCTGTGAATTGCTATACCCCTTCCCTGTGAATCCTTCAGCTTATTTCTATAATAAATCCTTACATGAGAAAATCGGCGACTTTGACATAAATGAACATTACACCATGGATATTGATTTTATTCTCAAGGCAGCAATGTATAAAAAGCCATTTTATGTTGATAAACCTTTCGGTAATTTTCGTTACATAGAGGGAACGAAAACATTTAATGATATGAAAAGTAATTTGTCTGAAAAAAGATTTAAGCACACAATTGAAATTTATCGAGAAAAATTGCCTCTTATAAAGAAGTTAGCATTATATTATTTCTTAACTTTAGGGAAAATTCTGCAGATAGCCCGATCATCCCTTCATTCTTGCGTAAATACCGTGAATCGAATAACCTCATCTTGATTCAGCACTATTCCAGATTATTGAAAAAAGCATTCATTCACATGAAAAAAGCTCTTATTACAGGGATTGCAGGCCAAGATGGCTCGTATTTAGCTGAACTACTTCTCGGTAAAGGATATGAAGTCCATGGTATTGTGCGTAGGGAGGCATTAGAGGATTCCCAGCATAGACTGATTAATATCAATCATATCAGAAACGATGTGATACTGCATGTCGGTTCAATTGATAATCAACTTAGCATTTATAAAATAATAGCATCCATAAAGCCTGACGAATGTTATCATTTGGCTTCATCAAGTTTTGTAAGTTATAACTTTGAAGATGAGTCGTCGCTGCTTGCCAACAATTTCATTGCAACGCACGCTTTGTTAGCGGGGATAAAAGATCTTACTCCCGAATGTAGAGTCTATTTCGCCGGCTCAAGTGAAATGTTTGGAGATGCCAAATCAACACCACAAAATGAGTCAACACCTTTTAATCCAAGATCTGTATATGGCATTTCAAAACTCGCAGCATTTCACTTAGCGAGGAACTATCGCGAGCATCACAAATTGTTTGTTGCCGCTGGTATTCTTTACAATCACGAATCTCCGCGCCGAGGCTATCAGTTTGTCACCCGCAAAATCAGCGCTGCTGTCGCGGAAATTCATCTTGGACTAACCGATCGTTTGGAGTTGGGAAATATAGATGCCCTTAGGGATTGGGGTTATGCACCTGACTATGTTGTAGCCATGCATGCGATGCTTCAACAGGATAAACCTGAGGATTTTGTAATCGCCACAGGTTCATTGCATTCTGTAAAAGATTTTTTAATTCAAGCATTCTCGGTTGTTGGGCTTGATTATGAACCTTTTACATACATTAACCCAGATCATTTTCGGCCCGGCGAAGTTGTTCCCCTCTGTGGTGATCCGAATAAAGCGCGACATTCGCTGGGATGGCAACCTACCAAAGCATTTAAGCAAATTGTAAAAGAGATGGTAGTTGAAGATTGTAAACGCCTTGAAAGGAAAGCATGAAAATTTTATTTACAACGCCGATTCTAGAACACCCTGCAGCAGGTGGACCGCAGTTGAGGATTGAAAACAGTATTCTAGCATTGAATAAGGTATCTGAGCTGTTTGTCGTATCGAGAGTAGATAAAAACACGCTCGGAGGTAACGAGGCAGAACAGTTCTTCAAACAGCATTGCTGTGAGTTTGTTTATTTTCCGTCAATTGATGGCCTGTTAAAAAACCGCTATCTGCGGGTTATGCAACGATTAATCAACAAGTTATTCTTAACCGATGATGCAGACTTCATACTTGATTTCGTTGATCGAAACAAAATTGATGTCGTTTGGTTTGGATATGGCAACATCTCTTATGATCTTATAAAAAATATCAAAGTTAAGCGACCGAAAATCAAAGTCGTCTGTGATACAGACAGTGTTTGGTCGAGATTTGTTTTACGTGAACTCCCCTACGAAGATGATCCGGGGCGGAAGAAGAAAATTGAGCAGAGCGGAAAGCTAAAGGAAGACGAGGAAAAAGAATGGATAAATTTGTGCGATATAACAACAGCTGTCTCTGAGGTCGATGCACAATACTATCGTAATATCGCTTCCGACCCTAGCAGGGTTAAACTATTCTCAAACGTCATTAATCTGGATACTTATTCCAAATGTTTCCTTCCTCCAGATGACTTCAAAACCCCCTGCATTTACCTCGCCGGCACTTTTGGCCCTAAAAGTCCCATGGATAAGGCTGCAAGGTGGGTTATCAGTGAAGTGCTCCCGATTATAAGGGAAAAAATACCTAATATACATTTCTACATTGTGGGCAGAGACTCTGATACAACTCTTCGAGATATTCCCGATTTTGATATTACCATAACCGGTAAATTAGTTTCTGTATTACCATATCTGTGCAATGTTAATGTTTCAATAGTTCCATTGGCATTTGAATCCGGCACCAGATTCAAAATCCTTGAGGCAGCTGCATGTCGAATCCCTGTTGTCTCGACAACACTTGGGGCCGAAGGTATTCCTGTGTCCAATTGTGTACATGCTATTATTGCTGATGACGCTGAGTCTTTCGCCAGTGGCATCTGCAAAATAATTCAGGACAAAGACTTTGGGGCACGGCTCGCCGAAAACAGTTGGCAGTTAATCAGAAAGAATTACAGTATTGAAACGCTGATTCTGGAAGCAGAAGATATTCTTAATTTTTTAATGATTGGTAATCAAAACTCTACGATTTAGAGGGACAGTAACTTTGGAACGGGGAGTTACTTTGGGAAATACACCATGATCGAATCCATCCTCCACAACGGCCAGATGCTCGCGTTGATCCTCCGCACCAATTACAACGCGGAGGGCATTTCCTTTTTCACGCCAAACGAATTCTCACAACAACTCGGTTACATGAACCGGCCGGCCGGGTACGTTATTCCGCCACATGTGCACAACCCGGTACAGCGCGAGGTGCATTTTACCAAAGAGGTATTGTTCATAAAATCGGGCAAAGTACGTATCGATTTTTTCGACGATGAGCAGAACTATTTGGAAAGCTCTATACTCGAAAAAGGTGATATAATCCTGTTGTCCTTTGGCGGCCATGGTTTCGAGATGATCGAGCCCTCTGAAATGATCGAAGTTAAACAGGGGCCATATGCCGGAGAGCAGGATAAAACCCGGTTTGAGGCCAACCTCCCCGCCAAACTAAAATTCAGAGAAAATCCATGACAACTTCCCCTGTTTTTGACGCATACAGTCGCTACTACGATCTGCTCTATCGCGACAAGGATTATGCTGTGGAGGTTGAGTATATCGACAATCTGCTAAAACGATACGGTCTGGCCGGGCGTGATCTGCTGGAGTTTGGCTCGGGAACCGGCAAACATGGGCGATTACTCGCAGAACGAGGATACAGTGTTACCGGCATCGAACGCAGCCCAGAGATGCTCGCGCAGGCCACAATGACCGAAGGTTTCAATTGGCAGCAGGGTGATATCTGTACTGTACGCCTGGGGCGGACATTTGCCGCTATTCTTTCACTGTTTCATGTTATAAGTTACCAGGTGGGTAATGATGCACTGTACAACGTGTTTGCCCGGGCGGCTGAACATCTCAAGCCCGGCGGACTTTTTGTTTTTGATGTCTGGTACAGCCCGGCCGTCTACAGCTTACACCCGGAAGTTCGAGTGAAGCGGTGGATTGATAAGAACGTTGAGATCACTCGCATAGCTGAACCGACAATTTTTACCAATGAGAACCGGATAGATGTTCAGTATACAGTTTTTGTCCGCGATCTTGCCACAGGTGCCTATCAGACGTTTAGTGAAACGCATCCGATGCGGCATTTTTCGCTGCCGGAGTTGGATTTATTGGCAGGGATGAGTGGATTTGAGCGCCTGACAGCTGAAGCATTTTTGACGGGCGAAGAGCCGAGTGAACAAACCTGGGGTGCCTGCCTAGTCATGCGGAGGATCTAAGTTTATGAGCGACTTCATCCCGGTTAACGAGCCCCTGCTCACCGGCAACGAAAAAAAATATCTGAATGAGTGCATAGACACCGGCTGGATTTCCTCTGAAGGCCCGTTCATCACAAAGTTTGAGAAACAATTTGCTCTTCGCGTCGGACGCAAACACGGCATTGCGGTTTGTAACGGTACGGCCGCTCTGGATGCTGCAATTGAGGCATTTGGTATAGGGTCCGGGGATGAGGTCATCATGCCTACCTTCACTATCATCTCCTGCATTGGTCAAATTATCAGATCCGGTGCAAAGCCGGTGTTGGTGGATAGCGACCCGATCAGCTGGAACATGGATGTCAGTCAGATAGAAGCAAAAATTACGCTGCGCACCAAAGCCATCATGGTGGTGCATATCTACGGCCTGCCGGTTGATATGGATCCCATCCTCGACATTGCCAGGCGCTATGGACTGAAGATTCTTGAAGATGCTGCACAGATGCACGGTCAGACCTACAAGGGTAGACCGTGTGGGAGCTTTGGCGACATCAGCACGTTCAGCTTTTACCCCAACAAGCACATCACCACCGGGGAGGGCGGCATGATCGTTACCAATGACGACAAACTCGCTGAAGACTGCCGCAGTCTCCGCAACCTCTGCTTCCAGCCAAAAAAACGCTTTTTACACAATCGACTTGGCTGGAACCTGCGCATGACTAACATGCAGGCCGCTTTGGGACTGGCCCAACTGGAACGTCTGGACGAATTTGTGGCAAAAAAACGGATAATGGGCCGACGCTATACAGAACTGCTGTCTAATTTGCCGGGTGTGCAATTACCTCTTGATCGAACAGAATATGCCGAAAATATCTACTGGGTATATGGCCTTGTACTGGATGACAAGATTGGTTTCGAGGCTGTGGAAGCTATGAAACGCCTGGCGGCCAGAGGAGTTGGCTCCCGCCCATTCTTTTATCCAATGCATCAACAACCGGTACTGAGGGAAATGGGCCTGTTCGAGGGTGAGTCATATCCTGTCGCCGAACGATTGTCTCGTCGAGGGTTTTATATTCCCAGCGGAATGGCCTTGCTCGAGAGGCAACTCGAGCGTGTCATTTATTCATTTAAAAAAATTCTTGCAGCGTTTTGATATTGCTATTTCCCAGAGCGTCTCACATCAGACAACATATGTACAACTGAGCTTCAAGGTGGCGTTGGGGTAGAATTTCGTAGTTTATGCTTGATAATACGTTTTGCGTTTAACCACAGTATGAATCTTATAATCGGTTTCGAAAAAAAAAATAAAATCACTTATCCTCATTTATTTCAAACAGTTCTGCACTTCACGGACACCGGTCGATATCGATATTTTCATTTTCATGAACGAGGCTACTTTACTGACGATACTTTTAAAATAACTGGAGAAAACTTACTAAAACTTCGTGTCGTTCGTTTATTTGGCAAATTCTTTATCGATTGCGCTCGTCTATTATTGCTTAAAATCAACAGTCGGTATGAGCATGTAGTTGCTGTCGATAATTTAGCCTACACAATAGCCTGTATGTTTTTTAAGAACGTGACACTTTGGAGTCACGATTTTGTCACTTTAGATCAAGCGCGCTCATGCACATTTTATCAAATAAAATTAAATCAAAGGACCACTAAAAACCTACTTGCCCATAAAAAAATCGTGATACAAAGCACCTCTCGCGCAGAACTCTTTTTTAATACACATCACTTAACGCCTGGCGACGCAAGTGTCTTTTATTTTCCAGTTAGTCTTTTCGATTTAGAAACCACACCTCAACCAACGGAACCTAATGCAAAACCTAAGCTTCTACAAATTGGCGGCATCAACAAGTGGCGTTCGAATAGCCACATGTTTTTGGCTCACTACCAGACGCATAGTGCTGATTATGAACTGATGTTTCATGGTTTTTTTGATTCCGAAATGAAACAAGAGATTAAAAATGCCACCCTCTGCCCACTCTGCAACCAAACCCAGTTGCCGCCAGACCAAGTCCATCATGTCATTGAAAAGTGTGACATTGGAATTATAAGTTATAATGTGCAAAACTTAAATTTTTTCTATATAGCACATGCTTCTGGCCAGTTTGTAGAGTTTTTACGACTCGGTAAACCGGTAATAGTTCTTGGCGAAAATGAACTTGGATCTTTTGTTAGTCAACACTCATTGGGCGTGCAAATCAAATCCATTCTCCGCTTAAGCGTTGCCATTGAAACAGTGATGAATAACTTTACAAAATATAGCTACAATTGTAGGCTTATGTTTAAAGAACAATTTGATATTGATATATATTTAAGCCAGTTAACATCGTGGATTGAAATTTGAAGTTGTTACTAAATATTTTAAAGAAAATATTCTATAGTCCTGAATATCACTTTAGGCGTCTGCCATTTGCACATAAAGACCCGTCCACAACATTTATCGGACCTCAATTTACTTTTGTATTAAGTGAAAAAGAGTTTAAAGGACGCATTGAAATCGGCAAAAACACAATATTTGGCGGACAAATAATCTTTGAATCTAATCAAGGTGAAGTGCTCATTGGCGATCATTGTTTCGTGAATGGTGGTTCTAAATTTATTACTCGTAGTAGAATCACTCTTGGCAGTAATGTAACGATAGCGTGGGGTTGCACACTTTATGACCACAACTCACACTCATTCGATCATTTTCAACGGAAGGCGGATATTATTCAGCAAATTATAGATCTAAAACACGGTCACTCAATGCTCCAGAATAAAAACTGGGAAGTTGTTAAATCTAGAGAGATTATTATTTCAGACAATGTGTGGATTGGCTTTGATTCAGTAATACTTTCAGGTGTAACTATTGGCGAAGGGGCGATTATTGGTGCCCGTAGTGTTGTGCGTAAAAACGTTGAGCCATGGACTATGGTTGCTGGCAATCCAGCGGTTACCATTAGGAGACTGAATTGAAAACAGTTCTCATTGCAGGAGCTTATGGGTTCCTAGGACGTCACGTTTCTAAACAGTTCTATTCAGCTGACTATCAGGTGATCGGTATTGGTCGCGGTCAATGGGCACCACAAGAATACAAAAACTGGGGTGTCAACCACTGGATTGAAGGTGATATAGACTTGCTAACATTGCGTAAAGTTGAGTCGTCTTTTTCAATTGTAGTGAATTGCAGCGGAGGTAGCTCAGTTGGCCGATCTTTCGAAGAACCACAAAAAGATTTTCTCGATACCGTAGTGGGAACTTTAAACCTTTTAGAATTCTTACGTCAAAGTAATTCAAAAGCGAGAGTCATTCACCTTTCGAGCCCTGCTGTACATGGGATTTGTGATAAAGGGCCAATTGCGGAAGAAACCCCAATAAGACCTATTTCGCCATACGGTTTTCACAAAAGCATGAGTGAACAGTTATGCCTTGAGTATTCTGACGCCTTTGGACTTGAAACCAAAATAGTTCGACTATTTTCTATTTACGGAGAAGGTCTTAAAAAACAGTTGCTTTGGGATGCCTGCAAAAAATTTTCGTCTAATGACCAGGGTCCATTTTGGGGTGACGGCCTTGAGACCCGAGACTGGTTGCATGTTGACGATGCCGCAACGTTGATTTTCAAAGCAGCTACTATTCAAAACCTGCCTCGAATAGTGAATGGCGGCACTGGAAAATCGATAACTGTAAATAACGTCCTGACAACATTACATCACATTTATACCGGCACTGGAAATGTGACTTTTAATGGTTTTGTTAAAACTGGCGACCCTCGCTTTTATCAGGCAAATATCGTAAAAGCTCAAAGCCTAGGGTGGTCTTCAAAAGTGGATTTTGCCACGGGATTAGATCGTTACGTTCATTGGTTTAAGGATTTAATAGCAAATGATTAGGGTCGGGTTTTTATTAAAAGCATCACATTTATGGATCGGTGGTTTTAACTACTATCGAAATCTGCTTTTTGCACTTAGTGCAGTTAACAAAAGCACGGTCGAGCCTATTGTTTTTTTAGGTACACAGGGCGATCCAACTTTTGCAAATGAGATCTCTGAATTTGTTAAAATACAAAAAGTTAGATTCCTCGACAAATGGTCGCCAACCTGGATTATTTGGAAAGTTTCTAAATTCATTTTTAATTCTGATTTCATTCTAAATGTATTTTTAGCAAAATACAATATTGATATATTTTCTCACTCAAGCGTTGTGAATATTCCAGGGGTAAAAACTTTAAATTGGATTCCCGATTTTCAACACCTACATTTACCAGAAATGTTCTCAAAAAAAGAAATTAAAAGGCGCGATCAATTATTTTTAAACTTGGCCAAACACAGTGATGGTATTATTGTAAGCAGTCAATCTGCCAGTAAAGATCTTCTTAAAATGATTTCGCCAAATACGGACAAAATCCATATTTTAAAATTTGTCGGGTATCCAAGTAAACTGCAGCTTTCGATGCCTGATGAAGATTATTTTTTGCGAAAACACGCAATTGAAAAACATTTTTTTTATCTCCCCAATCAATTTTGGAAACATAAAAATCATCTTGTAGTGTGCGAGGCCCTAAAAATTCTTAAAGCTGAAACTCTAACGCCTCAAGTGATATGTAGTGGTTTCGCAGGAGATTTCAGAAACCGTTCTTATTTTGGTGAACTCAAAAATTTTGTAAATGATCACCAATTAAACATCAAATTTATTGGATTGGTGAGTTGTGCCGAAGTTACTTATTTAATGATGAACTCGGTTGCTGTTATCAATCCATCGCTTTTTGAAGGATGGAGCACAACCGTTGAGGAGTGCAAATCCTTAGGTAAAAATATGATATTGTCGGATATCGAAGTACACCGTGAACAAAATCCAGCAAACAGCCAATTCTTTGACCCCTGCCAACCTAAAGAGTTAGCGCATCTGTTGCGAAAGGCATTGAGTGTAAAATCGACCGCTAAATGCTTATACGACTCAACGCGTATTGACCAGGCTATTCAAAGATTTGGCATTGATTTTTGTAATATTTTAACCAATCTGAAGCAGCAGTAATAGTTTAATTGCAGATCTATTTGATTTTATATCTTAGAAGATAGTGGTATATCATAACAGCTATTTTTTGGAGTTTTAATTGATTCAAAGTTCTTAAAAGAAATGATCGGATAAGAATAAGCAGGTATATCCAAAAAGGAAACGTATTCTTTATCAGTGCCAACTTATCTTTTTCAAATGTAATATCTCCTTGCGTTGGACTGACACCACCTTCATCCGAGAAGACAGCAATTGACACCGGTATATACTTAAATATTACGTCAGAATCAGCAAAACAACGTAAATTTAATTCATAATCAGCAAGAACCGGATATTTCAAATTATAAGAATATTTTTCCAATATATGTCTCGGATAAAATATGCTTTGATGGCATATATTTCTGCATGCTAATTTATACGCTGAGAATTTGCCATCATATATTCTGTTAATGATGGGACGATAAACGTTACCATAATAGAGAGTCTTTTCATTACTAAGATAATCTACTGCTGTGCCAAAACCATCTAGCAAATAATCGTCTGCCCCCAAAAAGTATATCCACCTTCCGCGAGTAAGTGACACCGCTTTGTTCATTGCATCGTATATACCTTTATCAGGTTCACTAATCCAACAAGTCAATCTTGATTCGTATTTTCTTATTATTTCGATACTGCCGTCTATTGATTTTCCATCAACAATGATATATTCAAAATTTGTAATGTTTTGATGGAGTACACTCTCTATAACCTTCTCCAGAGTTTGTACTCCATTAAGTACTACTGTGATAATACTGACTAATGGTTCGCTATGTTTAGCAACTATGCAATCGTCCAATGTTTTTAAATCCATCAATTCTACTGAAAATCACCGCAAATTCGGTATTCCATAAATAAACAACATTCTTAATTTGTGTGGAATAAATGTGAAAATCGATAGGAATGTAAATATATTGCAACAACGAGCATTTTGAACAACACGCCTTTGTTCAACCCACAAACTACGTTTATTCCAAACTTCTCTCAGACAAAACCAGTAGATCTGCAACCAAATTCGTTTATCCTTCTTGATTACAGTAAGTAATAAACCTTCAATAATAAGTAGAAGAAAATGGAAGGGAATGACAAACCATACAAGCATTTTAGGATAACAAATCAACATAACAAATGTCTTATTCCGTTCACTTATTGATCTTCTAGTTAATGTGGTTGAAAGTCTATTTTGAATAACTTTTCCCCCACCAATACTTTTTCCTACCCAATGAGAAAATTTCGATGATGCAACAACTTTGACAGGAAGCCCTCTCAACCGAGCGTAACAACAAAGATACATATCTTCGGCCAGCGAACCAAACCATTCAGGAAACCCACCAAGAGCATCCCACAGATGTCTTGGCAAAAATAAGCACGCACCAATAACCATACCAACGTCACTTCTCTCTGAGTTTTTATTAGGAATAGGATTGAGAAACGGGTCGAAAATACTGCCAATATCAATTAATTCACCAGTTGATGCATCATATTGCGGCAATCCGTAAATTCCATCTCCATTTACTTCAAATGCATCGTGCAATGTTCTTAAAGCATCAGTGTGAAGTATCGCGTCATTATTAAGCAATAAAATAAATTCACCTTTTGCAACAGCGACCATTCGATTGTTGCTGATGCAAAATCCGACGTTTTGTTTACTAATTATTAATTGAATTTGTGGGTATTGTTCTTTTATGAGACGAATAGAATTATCTGTTGAGGCATCATCATGAACTATGATTTCCAAAGTCCCTTGAAACTTTTCTTGCTTGATTATTGAATCTATACATTGTCCAATCAGCTTCTCTCCGTTGTAGTTGGCAATGCAGATTGAACATTTCAGTGATTTTGAATTTCCACTATTTTTTGACTTTATATTTTCTCCCATTATTTTGAAACCCGATGGTGTAGTTCCATTACAATTATTGAGTTAGTGATATTGAATCAGATGAATATTTTCGTATTTTGCGAACAATCAGGTCAGAAGGGCTATCTTCTAGAATAATAGGCTCAAACTTGTATTGCAAATATTTTTGACTAAATTCTTTGACTACTTGTTCGTCATAATTAGAGAGAACCACATTTTTACCAATTCCTTCTTTTCTTTCTGTCACTTTCCTAAGTAACAAGCAAGGGATACCCAAATAATATGTCTCTTCCTGAAGACTTCCGCCATCGGTGACAACAAATTCACATTTTCGTAACAATGAAATAAAATCTGAATGGTTGTATCTTGGTCTCAACGAAATAAATTTATTCCCATTTAGCTTTTCATATAGGCCAAACCGACACAGCTGTTTTTCAGTTGATGGATGTAAAATGAAAATGATTTTGTAATAGTCGGCAATCCAATCTATAATATGTAATATTTCTTGGAATTTTGATTTTTTGAAAATGTTCTCATAGCGATGCAAACTAATTATAACAAAAGGATAATCAGGAACATGATCAACTCTATCTGGATACTTTGAAGTTGAAATGAGACTATCATATAGTGTATTTTCAAGTGTATTAATTTTTTCTCTCTTAAAGTTTATAACATTCCTCATCGCCCAATCTCCTGGGCAAAACAATACATGGCTGAAGTGAAATATCAGTATTCTTGTAATTTCTTCAGGAAAAGGGTGGAACAGATTGTAAGAGCGTAGGCCTGATTCAATGTGACCAATCTTCAAGTGGGCTAGCTTTCCCATCAATGCACCAAGTAAGGTTGAAAAAGTGTCACCATGAACAAGAACAATTCCCTCTCTATCACCACCAAAAATATAACTTTTTTGGATCAATGAAGCCCAAATAATTCGAAGAGCCCAAAAAAACATAGCCGAAACAGAAGTTATATCAGAGCCTTTATATAGAACTTTATCAGGCTGTTTTACGCCAAAATCTTTAATCATCTCCTCAATTGTATCTTGATGTTGACCGGTAAAAATGAAATTATATGGAATCTTCCAAGCAGTTAAACGTATCATTATTGGTGCCATTTTAACCAGTTGGGCTTTTGTTCCAATCACAATATGAATCATGACCCTATTCTATCCGATCGTATCGCATTTGTGATATCTGTTCAGCCACTAGGCCAATCAGAAATACTATAATCGAACTATTAAACAGAAGTGCCGACATATTAGTAAATCTCCCTAATGTTATGAATGAATAAAGATAATATCCTGCTGCTGTTAGGAAAAACGCAATGCTGACCGGGAGAAAAACACGCAAAGGTGAAAAAAGAGTGGCCACCTTGGCAAGAATAAGTAAGAAACGGCTTCCATCTTGAAGCAATTTTATTTTGCTTTTGCCTATTCGGTATTTGGTTTCAATAGGTATATACTTGATACTGCGACCACTGCGAAGGTAGGCCATTGTCAGAGTCGATGGGTAGGAAAATGTATTTGGTAGCAAGTAAATAAATTGCCTGGCAGTTGCCAAACGCACCATTCTAAACCCTGAAGTAAGATCCTCCACTCGAAATTGAGTCACATACGAAGCAAACCAATTATAAATCTTATTGGCTATATCCCTATGGAGTTCTGTCTCTGATGAACTGCTCCTTGCCCCCACCACCATATCATAAGTGTCTTTAAATTCCAGCATTCGGCCTATATCTTCGGGGTTATGCTGGCCGTCTGCATCCATCATGACAACCCATTCACCCTTTGCTATCCGCAAGCCTGATTTTATCGCCGCACCGTTGCCGATGTTATAGGGATGGGGCCAGACATTGGCGCCAGCGTCCATGGCAACGCGGAGGGTGTTGTCGGTTGAACCGTCATCTACTACCAGAATTTCAAAATCCGGATAGAGTTCCTTGAGTCTTGTGATGGTGTTGCCGATGCTGAGTTCTTCGTTGTAGGCAGGCATGAGGATTGTCACAGGGAGCTTATTGCTATATTCTTTCACGGGGTGGGGATCCTCAATTCTCGTTTAGTAAAGGTCAGCGATTAATGAACGTGTTAAACTTGATGGTTTCGCAGGAAGTCAATTTCTGTCATTTCGAGGAGCAGAACGACAAGAAATCTCTTAATTATTCCGGAGATTTCTCGCTGCGCTCGAAATGACAAAACCGGCGATTTTGCTCTTTTTGCGAAACCGTCAAACTTCATACTTATTTGGAGTTGATAATAGTTGCTCCAATCTGACTTTGAGACTTTCTACAGGATACCAACCACGATTTCACAATACTTGCGGAGGTCATTCAAGTGATCTTTTATTACAGCATACAACGACTCTTCATCAATTTGCCAATAAACATTAACAAGCATGTTGCGAAAACGGGCCATCCTCTGCAGCTTGACTGTAAGGTCTGCAGGAATAATCCCTGCCTCCCCTACAAGCTGAAAACAGTCTGCATAGTTTTCCGGCACTTTCTTCAGATGTTTGGAGGAGATATGATAACAAATATTAAGTGCTGCTTCAATAGCGATAAGTAAGCGATACGTTGCAATATCACGAACGTCCTGATCTTGCAGAAAAGCTTCCTTCGACATCAAGCCGATTTTTTCCAGGCGCTCTACAGATTCAGTGATTTCCCGGCAACGATTGCTTATTAAATCTTGATTAAGATTCATGGTGCAAACGCCTCCTTCATTGCCAGATTGAGAATCGGTTGCAAATCCAAATACTCTCGGACCGTCCTTTCCATCACCTGGCACCTGATCTCTTCATTTTTTTCAAGGATCAATTCGCCTTTCATGACATGGTAGAGAAAGGTGACGGGGGCGTCGTTGAGTGGCCGGACATCCAGCGGAAATGTTACCTGCTTTAATAGGACTATTGCTAAATCATTGGCTGCTTCACGCATCTCCACGGGGTTTTTAATATTAAAATAAATACCCAGATCAATATCATGAAAAGGAAGACTCTCATCGTTAAAACTGCCGAACACATAAGCAAAATCGATGCCTTTTGTCGAATTGAGGGTTTCTGCAATTACCTTCTTTATCTGTTTTTTTTGATTGGTGTTAAGATGATAGGCTTTTCTTTGCATTTATCCCCTATCTGGCTTAGACTACCCTTTGCAACTTCGATTCAACCCTTGGATCTTTCATATGGATACAACCTCTTCCAGTATCCGTTTGCCAATGGAAGGCTTAAGTGCCTCCTTTTGTACCAGGTCAACGGAAACTCCGAGAAGTTGCGAAAGATCCCTCTCCAAGGCAAGAATCCCTAACATTCCGGGAACTTTTGAAAACTGGACGAGAACATCAAGATCACTTCTTTTACACTGTTCACCGCGGACATAAGAACCGAACAACCCCAAAGACGCCACAGCATATTCCCTGCGTAAACGCGGTAGTTCAAGGCGTAGCTGGTTGACTATCGTCTGTGCATCCATTTCTTTTTGCCCAAAATTTCTTATAACCTACCAATTTTGATGATAATTCATCACAATCTTTTATTAATGATTTTGAATTACCATGTTGTTCGGCACTCTAAATAATATCCAAAGGCGAAATCAGATCGTCTTTGCTCTGTATTTTGCCCTTATGCAATCCAAATATCGTGGCGGGAGCTGTTCGACATGGCTGGAGTATGGAGACCGGTTTTCCATTCTTTGTAATCAAAATTTGTTTCCCGGTCTGGTTTACTTCATCAATTATATGTAAACATTTTGCCTTGAATTCTGATACCTTGATTGTTTTCCTGATGTATCCCTTGGTTTTTGACCATTCCGAGCAATCACCTTCTTTATCTGTTTTGCTTCCTCCTATAAGATCGGATGTATAGGAGCATTGTACGTTAAGTAAATTGGTGCGTCAAGCCGTATGGGTTTGAATCAAGAGGGAAAACGGGATATCTTGATATTTATTATGAGGTTGGAAGGTTGAGGGTTTCGCAACAAGAGGAAAATCGCCGGTTTTGTCATTTCGAACGCAGCGAGAAACCTTTCGGATTATTAATGAGATTTCTCGTCGCTCTGCTCCTCGAAATGACAGGAATAGGCATTTTGCGAAACCATCAAGATTAGCTTTCGAAGTTTCAATTGCCATCAGTGGGGAAGATCCGTTTCGAATTGCGCCCCTTCAATGAGGTTGGCTTATGTTGCTTGACGTCATCACCGTTCGGCCTCGGCCTGACTTTCAACTCGATCTTGAATTTCAAAATAACGAACATCGCCGTTTCGATGTTCGCCCATTGCTTTCCATGAAGCCTTGGATCCGCATAGCTTCTCCCTCTGTATTCGAGCTTGTATCCGTAAAATATGGCACAGTAGTGTGGCCGGGCGATGTCGACATCGCTCCGGAAACGCTTTACGATGATTCGATTTCTCTTGACTACTGAAGCAGCGTGTTGAGTTCATCCAGTGGGGAAATATAGTCCTACCAATTTTTACAAAAGCATGACAACTCATGCGGATCACCGGATTTGGCAGGACGTGTATCATGCCCAGATAGCCGACAACGATGTATATTTGAAGTTGACCGTCATTGACGACGTTTTGATTGTTTCCTTTGAGGAGCTGTGATTATGAAATGTTCAAGCTGTGGAGCTGCTGAATTGATCCACGACACCCGAGACGTATGCTTTACTTACAAGGGCGAGACTACTGCAATTTCGGAAGTGACCGGTGATTACTGCCCTGCTTGCGGTGAAATTACCCTGGATCGGGTGCAAGGCGATCGCTATAGCGAATTGATTGGATTGTTTCGGCAGGAAATAAACGCTGCCTATGTGGACCCCAAGTACATCACGAAGGTGCGCAAAAAGCTTGAGTTGGATCAACGCGAAGCAGCTGAAATCTTTGGCGGCGGCGTTAATGCGTTCTCGCGCTACGAAAACGGTAAGACTAAACCGCCTTTGGCGTTGGTAAAACTGCTCAAGGTGCTTGACCGACACCCTGATTTGCTTGGCGAGGTGAGAGCAGCATTGAAGGAATCGGGGCTGCAGCTGGCTTTGACTGCTCAGATCCACAAAAATTCAGATTATAAGTGATACCAGGTTAAACAAAATCATCTTGAATCAAATCAGATGATTGATGCCAGCTCCCAGTGCCGGGCGGCAAACAGTCATCTTTGAAGTTGACAGAGTGTCTTCTAAAAACTACACTACTACCAGGTGGAGGGAAATATTGGAACTGAAGCAGACAGAGGTCTTTGAAAAATGGGAAACAACCGTAAGTGACAAAAAAGTAAGGGCTATTATTGCAGCCCGTTTGTACAGGCTGGCTAATGGTTTAGCCGGGGATGTTCAAAGCGTTGGGGAAGGAATCGGCGAGTTGAGGATTCACTACGGAGCAGGCTATCGAATATATTTCAAAAAGGTTGGGAAAGCAATCATTTTGCTGTTGTGTGGTGGAGACAAAAGCACACAAAAACAGGATATTAAACTAGCAAAAGAACTAGCCAGGGAGGTTTGATGATAACTATGAAAATAACAACATACGATCCAGCAAAAGCGCTTGATAGCCAAGAAGCTATTGATATTTTTCTCGACGATGCCTTCCAAACTGGAGACGCGGCCTATATTGCAAACGCTCTAGGGGTCGTTGCCAGAGCAAAGGGCATGACAAGTGTTGCTAATGATGCGGATTTATCAAGAGGTCAGCTTTACAGATCGTTAAGCGAAAACGGAAACCCTACTTTAACAACGATTATCAAGGTTATGAAATCGTTTGGTTTGGGACTCAAACCCGTACACGAAAGCACCGAGCAGAGATAAGAAGAACAGCGCCACGCCGCTGAATAAGAGAAGGTTCTGATATTAAGATACATTTAAAGGGTGTTGCAACGAGTGCATGTTTATCACTTACAATCAGTATGTTAATGGTGATATGCTTAACCTGACATCTCGGCAAGTCGAGTTATTCACTATCGTTTACAAACCGTTCCAGGGACGAGGCAGCCGGCAATTTTGATTCGTCCACATAATGACATTCCGCCGCTTCCTGAGTATTATTGATCGCTTCATCAAGGGTTGTTTATCGGAATTCTCTGGGCAATTATACGTCCTTTTCTGACTATGGTTGTCTTCACCGTCAATTTAGCCGCATTGCCAAACTCCCGAGTGATGGAAACACTCCCTACGCTTTGCTGGTTTTTGCCGCCATGCTCCCCTGGTCTCTCTTTTCAACTGCTTTTGAATCATCCGCTTTAATTTCGAAAGATGGAAAAAACCTTTACGGATTTGATCTGAATAATGTGAAGTGGAAAAAATTGCAAAGTGAATAGAGGCACAATCAAAATGACACAACAGGAACTGTTTGAAAAAATACATGCCGGCGAAGACAGCCAGACACAATTTAAATCAGATATAACCAATGTTGACTCGCTGGCTGCTGAAATGGTAGCCTTCTCAAATTTCCATGGAGGGACTGTTTATGTGGGAGTGGCGGACAATGGGTACATTTCAGGCATCCCAAAAGATGAAATTAGACGTATCAATCAACTTATCAGCAATGCTGCCAGCCAGCACATCAAGAGTCCAATTGCTGTACAGACCGTAAATGTGCCAATAGACAATGGTAATATTGTCATAATTATTCATGTGCCGGAAGGGTTGGATAAACCCTATTTTGATAAAAACGGAATAATTTGGCTAAAAAATGTTGCGGATAAGCGACGCATCAACTCAAAAGAAGAATTGCAGCGATTATTCCAGGCTGCCGGCTTGATACACGCCGATGAGGTGCCGACCAATGCCGATATCTCTAAGCTGGATACAGCCTATTTTACAAGATTTCTGACCAGCTATTATCAGCAAAATCTGCCAGAGGATTTAGAGCAACTCAAAAACCTGCTCAATAATATGGGTCTGGCCGTCGGAAACCTTCTGAACTTAGCAGGCCTGATGTTGTTTGCCAAGGCCCCGCAGTTCACCAAGCCTGCTTTTATATGCAAAGCTATTCACTTTCCGGGAAACGACATATCTGTTGATAACTATCTAGATAGTGAGGACTTCGAAGGGAAAATTGAAGAGCATTTCAAAGGTGCCAGGGCATTTGTCCTGCGAAGTCTTGAAAAAAGACAGGCGGGATAAGGTGTTAATGCTCTTGGAAGGCCAGAGATTCCAAAAATTGTATTCAAAGAACTGATTGCCAACGCCTTGATTCACCGCGATTATTTTGTCAGCGCTCCAATCCGCCTGTTTGTGTATCGCGACAGAATCGAGCTGATAAGTCCCGGTCATCTGCCAAACCATTTAACCATACAGAAAATTGAGGCAGGCAATTCAAACATCCGAAACCCAACTCTTGCATCCTTTGCGTTTAAGGGGATTTTGCCATATCGTGGACTTGGCACAGGTATCCGCCGCGCACTCACTGATTGGCCAAATATTTCTTTTGTCGACGATAAGGATGGCAACCAATTTAAGGTCACAATTTTCAGGTCATCCGGCATAAATACAGATACCCCAATCTCAAAGACTACCCCTAAAACTACCTCAAAAACTACACCAAAAACTAGAGACAGACTCCTTACACTTATTTCTGAAAACAACCACATTACCAGAGAGAAGTTGTCCGAACGGTTAGGAATTGGAATCAATGGGGTAAAGCAACATATCCTTAAATTAAAAAAAGAAGGTGCCCTTGAGCGCCTGGGAGATAATCGCACGGGATTCTGGAAAATTATGGCGGAATAGGCAAAAGATGCAGGATGCAAAGAAGAAGTGCAAACAAAAGCCGAATACAGGAAATGAATTCATGAGATATTCCGACATCATTGCCCGTGAAGTTGAAACACTTCCTCTAGAAAAGCAAATTGAGATATTGGATTTCATCGCCTTTCTCAAAACAAGGCAGGTGCCGGTTGAGCTTGATTCAGAGCCAATAACACCCAAGACTGCTGAAGAAATTGAATCTTTCTTTCGAAGCTTTAATGTTGATACCAGCGGATATATATTTAGCCGGGACGATGCCAATGCCAGGTAAGATATTTATATGCAGAACGGCCAGGCGATTGAAGGACGATTGCTCATCGTTAATCCTTTTGTTTGACGATCGTGACAATATTTTTGTTGGTCGTATTTTGGGCATCAGGGCCATTATTGGCTTTCACGCCGAAACCGTTACCGACCTGCATACCGCTTTTGTTGAGGCTGTTGACGACTACCTTGAAATTTGTGCCAAAAACGGTCGGGAGCCACAGAAACCGGCCAGCACCAGCGGCAAGTTGATGCTGCGAATTCCGTCGGAAATTCACAACGCCGCTCTCGTTGCTTCCCAGTCAGCGGACATGAGCCTGAACCAATGGGCGACCGGCATCCTAAAGAAAGCCATTCAAGTTTGATATTTTTAGAAAGACATTTTTACTAAACTGCTTTCTATTGACAATATGTAGCCGCATGGATACATTCGCTACCACACGCTATGACGTTGCAGAACATCTCAGAACACAAGAGGAAATGGCCGCTTATCTTGAGGCTTTCCTCGAAGAAGCAAATTGCGATGCCGGTTTTTGAAGGTCATTGGTGCCCTCGGGCTAAAGTTGCATGCAAAAACCGCTCATTCCTGAGCAGGTGCCTAATCATGCAGCAAACCCGACGCCAATAAGCATGGTAGTTAATTAATTTGCCGGTTGCGGCACAGCTTTTTGCCAAAATCATATAGATCGATGGTGTTGCTTATAAAATCCGTATGATCGCAGATTGCACTTCCTTCCAGAAACCTTTTTCTTCAACCTTCATCTTCGCAAATTCACCTGGAGTATACACCAGGATATCCAGAGGAACGCCGATATCTAGAAGATCAAAAAACTCCCTTGGTCTTTCAATAAACGGTAAGGAAGATTCTTTAACTATAATGAGATCTATATCAGACCAGAGATGTTCTTTGCCTCGGGCAAATGAGCCAAAGATATAGGCTGCCTCAACGTCTTTGTTCTCAAGTTTCTGCAGAATACAATCGACAAGATACTGCCTATCAAAATCAAGAATGGAAACGCTCGGTCGGCTTTTAATAAGAATATCCTGGCCGGATTGTTTACGCAGCATGTATCATTCCATTTACCAGCACATATAATCTTTCCGCAGCAGCAAGTGCTCTTTCCGCTTGCTCAAGAGTGAACATTTCGAAAGGTGCTCCTGCAGGAAAAGCATCGGGATATCTGCCACTGATAGAGTAGAGATCCAACTCCTTAGCGATTTTCTCCATTTCTCCGGTGATACCGAGGGCACGGATAATTTGCAGCTGCGAATGTGTTTTGACGATATCAAAACCTTTGCGATAACAAAGCGCCTTGAGTGCCTTTTCTCCTGCCTGCTGAGAAATAAAACAGGTTTGTGAGTAAAAACCGCCGCTCATGGAATGCCGCGCCCATTCAAGATCATTTTCTGCTTGCCGTAACCAATCGAAATATCTCTCTGTCATTTTAGCTCCTCAGCTTACCGACAGAACACCAAACACGGTTTCATAATACTTTTGCAGATCATCCAGATCAATCTCCACAAGATGTGTATCTATTCAGCACTATTTACAAAGTTCCCCCTCCCCTGGCGGGAGGGGGTTAGGGGGTGGGGGAAGCTGCAAGGTGCGACTTCGTACCAAACACACCCACCCCTCAATCCCCTCCCGTCAAGGGAGGGGAAGCCAAAAACCAAACAGACAAAGTGCATACGGTTGAAATGAACTGAATAGTTACCAAGATGTAGTCATTAACATTGTGATTTTCAAGTTTTTTAGTGGCATTGGATCAGAGATCCTCCTTGCTAACATAAGGCCTGTGCAAACTTTATTACTGGGCGCAAGCGCAAGAAAGAACCATTGGCTCAAAAAAATCAGGCGGATTTACGATGAATATATTTTCCTGCTGCTTGAGCCAACAGGCCGGATCTGGTCATGTGGTACTTGTCGGCGTAGCGGTCAATCTCATGCAGTAAATTTTCAGGCATGGTGATATTCACCCGCTTTGCTTTTACCTTGAGCTTGGCAAGATCAATAGGTATGGCTGCAACCGCTTCGACAAAGTGGCCGCCGGGCGTTCGGCAATCGACCGTTGCGATAGGCGCTGCTGTTTGGCGAAAACGCCTTTAGCCCAGGCAAGCGCCAAGCGTTGTCCGGCTTGACACTGGCAAAGTCGAGAATCCCGAAGTGGCTGCGCATGCGCGTAGCCAGATCGTCGACCGTCAGCCAGTGCCGTGCAAGCTTGCCGGTTGACTTCGTTAGACGCGTTGTATCGGACCGGGATATTTGGCTACCTGTATGTCGGCCGTCAGGAGCGTTATGCCCTCGACAATGGCCTGCGCGACGAGAAGGCGATCAAAGGGATCTTTGTGGATTGGCGGCAAGGCCCCGATGGCTACCACATGCTCACTGTGGATCGGCAGTTCAAGGTAGCCGTTGTCCAACAGGCTACGTCGCAGTACGCGTGGATCCACCTTGAAATCTTCACGGCCCAAACCGCATTTGATAACGACTTCCCACAGACTGGCGACGCTGAAGAATAATTCGTTTTCAGGTGCGCTCATCAGCATCTGGGCATCCGATGGTAGATGTTCAATGCCTTGTGCTGCCCATAGCAGCAGGTGCGTGTCCAGTAGCAGCTTCATGTGCCCTCTTCAAACATCTTCACTATCTCTGCTCCGGCCATCTGGTCGAAGTCATCCGGCACGCTTATTTGTCCAGCCATAAAGCCAAACCGTTTGATCTGGGAAGGCTCCGGCGCATTGAGCGGTATAACCTTGACCAACGGCTTACCGGATTTGGCGATGATGAACGGCTCACCCTTAGCGGCTTGCTCCACCAGCCGAGATAAATGGGTTTTAGCTTCGTGAATGTTGTATGTCTGCATAATGGCACCTCGATTGAACTTGGTTTATTAAACTTAGTTTAATGCGATCCGCCGCCATGTCAAGTTCGAATTGAGCACACCGCAAGAACATCTACATCGAGACCATCCCCGCCGGCGATGTTGTCCGTTGCCGTGATTCTTTGGTTCTATGTTGATAAGGATGGTAACCAATTTAAGGGCACGATTTTCAGATCATCCGGCCTGAATACAGAGAACCTGACCTCGAACACTACCTCAAAGACTACCCCAAAAACGAGAGACAGACTCCTTGCACTCATTAACGAAGACAATCAAATCACCAGAGAAGTGCTGTCCAAACAGTTAGGAATTGGAATTAATGTGGTGAAGCGAAATAGTGCAGAGAAAAACCATATATTTCCTAGAATTCACCTTCCTTTAGTAATGATAACGCGCCTGGAGAAAATCAACCCAGTGGCTAAGGTCATCCCGGAATTCTGGATGAAACACAGCGTCTCTGGAGCTTTTCCCCGAAGTTGCTGCGGATTTTTTCATGCAAGCCCCATTTCATTCTGAAGGTTCTTCAATGACTCGGGTTTTTCTGACCGTTGCAATGCACGTTCGAGGGCGACAAGAAGCCGCCTGGCGTTCTTTGGGGAGCGTAGGAGATGGGCCGTCTCCCGTAGGCTTTAAAGTTCATCGGCAGCAATAAGCGCCACGTCTTCAGCGCCACACCACTGATTAATGATGATCTCCCTGTCCGTTGTTGCGGCATCGCAAAGGCTGGCGAATCGTGAACGCGCATCGGTATAGGTTGTTTGAATTGACATTGGCTTCCTCCTATCAAATTTAATGTACAGGAGTATATTGTACGGTAAATGCATTGACGCGTCAAATCGTATGGATTTTGAAAACAAATTCGGTTGTTTTTCAACCACTAAATGGTTAATATCCAACCATGCTTAAAAGAAATATCACCCCTAAAATCATTGAAGCTCTTTCCGACACTCCTGTTGTCATGCTCAACGGAGCACGACAGACCGGCAAGAGCACTCTCGCACAATCTTTGATCAGCGAGAAACATATCGGAAGATATGTCACCCTGGATGATGCCACCGTACTTGCTGCGGCAAAACACGATCCCGCAGGATTTATTTCCGGCCTGGGCGAGTCAACTGTAATTGATGAGATCCAGCGTGCCCCAGAGCTGTTTTTGGCTATTAAGGCCGACGTTGATCGTCATCGAAAACCTGGACGCTTTCTTTTGACCGGTTCGGCAAATGTGCTTCTCCTGCCGCGCCTTTCCGAGTCATTGGCCGGCAGAATGGAAATTTTCACACTATGGCCTCTCTCTCAAGGCGAGTTTGCCGGGATTAGTGAGGAATTCATTGATACTCTTTTTTCTGAAAATTTTCCCTCCGACACAACCAGAACAGATGATACGGAGACAACTGTATTAGAAAGAGCGATCAGGGGCGGATACCCGGAGGCGGCGGCAAGAGGTTCCCAAACCAGGCGTCGCGCCTGGTTTGGCTCCTATATCACTACTATCTTACAGCGTGATGTACGTGATATAGCAAACATTGAAGGTCTTACGGCAATGCCCCGCCTCCTCTCCATGCTTGCAACAAGATCTCCATCACTCATCAATTATTCTGAACTTTCCAGGACTGCAGGTCTTCCCCAAAGCACCCTGAAGCGGTACATGGCGCTTTTTCAGACGATATTTCTGATTGATCATCTTCCTGCCTGGTATTCAAACCTTGGAAAACGGCTTGTTAAGACTGCCAAACTGGTGATGAGCGACACCGGGCTTTTAACTACACTCCTTGCTGTTGATGCCGCCGGACTTAAAAATACTCCATTGTGCGGAGCAGTTATTGAAAATTTTGTTATAACGGAGCTTAAAAAGCAGATTTCCTGGAGTGCTACACGGCCGGCGATGCTCCATTACCGTACGCAGACAGGACAGGAGGTTGATGCCGTTCTTGAGGATACTGCCGGGCGGATCGTGGGAATTGAGGTAAAATCCGCCAAAAGTGTCGGTGGGCAGGATTTTCGTGGGCTACAGTCACTTGCAGAGACCTCGGGTAAGAATTTCTGCAAAGGTGTTGT
The DNA here is from genome assembly GCA_031441605.1 of Deltaproteobacteria bacterium. Taxonomy (GTDB): domain Bacteria; phylum Desulfobacterota; class Desulfobulbia; order Desulfobulbales; family Desulfocapsaceae; genus Desulforhopalus_A. The sequence continues at coordinate 61,284 of JANNQF010000013.1, read as the reverse complement.
ACTTTACGGAGGCGATGAGCTCGTCTCCTTTGGTACCAATTTTTTTGCGATACCTATCAATTTTTTATGGAATCGCAAACATTCAACTTTGGCTCCAAAGACTCTTTGATTGTCTGCGACTCCGCGAGAGTACTGACATTGGAATCAAAAAGGGAAAAGGAATGTCTGACGTGGACCCTGTTACCGTGCTTGACACACATCGAAACAAAAATTATAATTAGTCGAAATATAGGTCAACTTCAATTGAGGTCAAAATATGGTTATTCTTTCTGTTTCTGAAGCAAAAATGAAATTAAGTGCCCTGACGGATTCTGTGAATACAACCCATGAAGAAGTCGTTATCACTAAAAATGGAAAACCCGTTGCTGTCTTGGTAAGTCCTGACGAGTTTGCAAGCTGGCGGGAAACCATGCGAATCCGTTCTGATGCAGATTTCATGAAAGAGATAAAAAAAGGTTTGATTGCCTTAAAGAAAGACAAAGCGTCTCTGTACACCCTTAATGAGCTCTTTGATTAAGCCGTCGTCCACGAATAATTTGGTCATTTCAAGGCCGGAAACGGCATAAGGAGCCGTATGGAAATGGTGAGAATGTTCAAGTTATTTCCTGACGGCTCCTAACAGTCATGGCAGACGATTGTCTTCTCAAAATACCTGAGAGCCTGGTCTCATTTATCCGCAACCTGCATCCGGTTATCAAATCTGATATCAGGGCCGCTTTGCATTTTCTCGTAAAAAACCCCAATGGCGGCAAGGTCCTAAAAGAAGAACTGCACGGCCTGAGAAGTTATCGAGTTAAAAGATACAGAATTATTTACCGCTTTGTTGCTCCAGAAAAGATTCTGGAAACAATTGCGATAGGACCAAGGAAAAACATTTACGAAGAAACATTCAAAATCATAAGCAGAGAAGAAAAACAGGCTGGTGGTGGTGGAACTTCAGAGAATCAAGGGGATAAAGCGGCAAATCATGAAATTAAACAACCATGCCCCAATGCACGTTTATGTAAAACGATGCAAACTCTTGCACCGTGGGAGAAAGCTTGACGCTTTCTGCGCCTGAGTTATTGAATACCTGCCATTATTCCTTCTGAATCAAAAGAACCAGCTTTACCAAGCGTCTCTATCCCCTATCCGCCTTGCGGATCACCTCACAAAGTTCATCGGCCATGGCGGTAATTTCATCCTGATCCTGGCCTTCGACCATGACCCGGATCAGCGGTTCGGTACCGGAGGGACGGACGAGGATACGGCCGCCCTTGCCAAGTTTTTGTTCCAGTTTTTTAACGGTCTCGGGAAAATCCGGGATGGTATCGACCGGTATTTTACTGGACATCCGGACGTTTTTGAGAATCTGCGGGAAACTCTCCATTAGGGTGGCAAGCTCCGATAACGGTTTTTTCCGCTTTTTCATGATCGCCAGGAGCTGCAGCCCGGCAAGTATTCCGTCACCGGTGGTGATGTGGTCGAGGAATACCAAATGACCGGACTGCTCTCCACCAAACGAATAGCCTTTGCGCCGCATACATTCGACCACGTAGCGGTCGCCGACGCCGGTGCGGACCAGAGTCCCGCCCATCCGTTCCATCGCCAGCTCCAAGCCTATATTGGACATGACGGTGGCAACCAGAGTCTTCTTTTTCAGCCGCCTTTGGTGCATCAATTCTTCGGCGCAGATCGCCATGATATGATCACCGTCGACGATCTTGCCGTGCTCGTCACAAACAATCAACCGATCTCCGTCACCGTCCAGGGCAAGACCTATATCGGCTCCAACCTCCTTCACTCTTTGGGCCATGACCTGCGGGTACAGGGCGCCGCAATCTTGATTGATATTTCTGCCGTCCGGTTCAATCCCGAGTTTTGTTACTTTGGCTCCCAACTCCTGAAAGACATGGGGCGCCACCCCGTAGGTGGCACCGTGGGCGCAATCAAGGACGATATGAAAACCGTCCAGGGTATATTGTTTCGGGAAGGTGTTTTTCAGAAATACTATGTATCGTCCCTTGGCATCTTCGATCCGCGTGGCCTTCCCTACTTCCTCGGCCACCGGCCGAAGAGCCGCCATTTTCTGGGAAAAAATCAGGTCTTCAATATCCAGTTCCACTTCATCCGGCAGTTTAAAGCCATCACTGGAAAATATTTTGATACCGTTATCCTGAAAGGGATTGTGGGAAGCGGATATGACTACCCCCGCATCGGCCCGCATCGATGTGGTAATAAAGGCGATGCCGGGAGTCGGCAGTGGGCCGACCAGGAGAACGTCGACCCCCATCGAGCAGATCCCGGCGGCGAGGGCGTTCTCGAGCATGTAGCAGGATTGCCTGGTGTCTTTGCCGATGACAATTCTATGGCCTTTGACCTTATCCTTAACAATAAAGGCGATGGCCCGTCCAACCTGCATAGCGATTTCTATGGTCATTGGGTAGATATTGGCTACGCCGCGTATGCCATCGGTTCCAAAGAGCTTTCTCATTGATTTAGTATATTACCTTTTCTTTGTCTTTTTTAATAATTATGACCGGTGATGTCCTGCTTGCACCAGGCTGTTTCTCGGCATTTTCGCTCAGCATTTTAAGTGGTTCCGGAAGAGCATCGGCATTAACTTTTTTTTCATCAAGTGGCGCCTTTAGGGCCTCAATAGTCATTTGCGTGGTTGTGCCAATGCCATCTCCGACGATCCGCACCGTATCAGGTACCAGTGAAACAATCTCAATCGGCATCTCCAGATCGGCTTTTGGAATGATTTTTACCTTCAGATTCGCTTCACCATCTTTTTTAACAGCGACCGCCGAAATCAGGTTTTTGAGATCGATTTTTTTATCGAGAAGCAGTTTAGGAACATTGGCGACGACCGAGACCCGGTCTGGTTGTATCTCTTTTTTTTGCCCATCGCCCGTGGCATTGACTGGAACAGCATCAAAATTCATAGCCACCGTCTCAAGACCGATCATCAGGTCGGCGGTGACCGAGGTCTCGCCTATCAATTCGACGATAGCCGGTTCCAATTGCAGCGGCACTTGCAGTTGCGTCGATTGTTTGACGCCGTCCAGGTTGATCGCCTTCGTAAAAAAATGATCAACCTGCGAAAGGGTGGTGTGCGGCCCGGTAATGGTAATGACCTCGGGTTCGGTCTTCAAGCTTTTTAGATAATAGCCATGGGCAATCCGGCCGGTGGTCCGCGCTTCAACCGGAAACTGTTTTTGAATGAGCTTGTCCAATGATAAAATAATTGAGGAAGGCTGTACCCGCTGAACGGTGATTCCGCGGAGAACCGGGATATGTTTGCTATCGTTGTCAATAACCATTGTTCCCGGGGTTGCCGTCGACAAATCTACCTGGCGGGTCACGGCACGATTGGCCATTTCAAGGATCAGCGACCGGGGCCCACTGACCGTCACTTCTATTTCCTTTTTAAACTGATTGGAAATTGCCAAATCACGGGGAAGATTTATGATTTCGATTGGAACCATAACGTTTTTATCTATCTTGTCCTCGCCGCCGACGAAATACCACAAAATAATTGCCAGGGTCAGCGAGACAAACCGCAGGAGCCAGTCCTTCGATATGAGTCGGGCTATTTTCTTCTTCTCGAAGAATGTGGCGAGAAACTTGTTCATCGTTTACTCAATAAATTTTTCCAAGATTGCGTTGCTCCGTTGTCGACAATAAAGATTGCCCTGAGACTATTGGTAAGGCTAATTTCATCTTCAACGGTTGTTAACGCCCCGTGCCGTACGATTGATATTTCCTGGGTTTCCTCAGAAACAACCATGACGACCGCATCGGTTTCTTCCGTCAAGCCGATAGCGGCCCTGTGTCGTGTCCCGTAGCGTTTATTGATATAAGGATTTTGGGTAAGCGGCAAAATACATCCGGCGTGTTGAACCCGACCTTTGCTGACAATCACCGCCCCGTCGTGGAGCGGTGAAACCGGCATAAAGATAGAGATCAGCAACTCTTTAGAAAGACGAGCGTCGAGTTTAAACCCTGATTCTATAAAATCGCCAAGGTTCGTTTCCCGTTCGATGACGATAAGGGCACCAATTCGTCTTTTGGCAAGGTAAAACAGGGTGCGAATAATTTCTTCAAGATCCTTTTCAGCGACATCGGTATGTTTGAGAAAAGGTGATTTACCTACCTGGGTCAAAGCCCTGCGAATATCATGTTGGAAGACGATAATGACAATCAACAGGATAGAACTGAGAAAGGTTTGCATGACCCATTTCAATGCAGCTAAATCAAGGACGCTTGCCAAAAAGTAGACAATTGTTAAAATACCGAGACCAAGCACCATTTGTACGGACCGCGTACCTCTGATGATAGAGATGAGCTGGTGGATGACGAAAGCCACAACCAGGATATCGACGAAATCCTGCCAGCGCAGATAGCTGAGAAAGTCTAGCATGAATGTTTCAGTTTATTCCTACCGTTTATGTTTCGTGTTGCACCCATGCAATCAGGGTGCCTGTGCCGTGGCGTCCGGTACGCGATGTTCTACAATCCTCTATGTACGAATAATATTAAGATATATAAAGATAATTTTTTGGAAAAACGCCATCTGAATCTCATATTGTTCAATCTCTCCAATAATAATAGTAAGCCAAGGAGGCTTTGACTCTTGAAAAATATCAACGGTCAGTGCATATCTTTAATTTACAGATCCTTAGCAATGCGATAGATATATTAGCCCAAATTTTCTACAGGCACAGAATAAAGAATGCCTTGCTCTGTTATCAATAATCTCGTAAAAAGGGACTTTTTATAATACCCCCTATTGTGGGGAGACCCCTTCATGTATTTTTTATACATCCATGCAAATATTTGTCTAAGGGAAGAATAACTTCCGCTATTTGGTTTCAATTGATATGCCTGATCGTTTTGGAAAAATCTCTATCCCTCCCACCGCTCCCGGCACTCCAGTCGTTGAAGAGGTGAAAAAGCTCATCCCGACGCCACATTCTCAAGTATCAAAGGGGAGAAAACGTCCATCTTCTCAGAAGAAAAAAGGTGCCTTCCTTTGGCTGGTTGCGGTTATAGCGATCTTTGGATTGTACAATGCCTTCGGTTTCTTCGGTGTTCCCTACTTTCTGGCCAGCACCTTATCTGAAAATTTCAATAATAAAACCGGAATGGTTTTTGAACCTGGTCGTATTACCTTTAATCCGTTTACCTTTCATTTTGCCACCGAAAACGCAAGAATAGTAACAGAATCCGGCATACCGCTGGTAACCCTCCAGTCCCTCTCCGCCGATCTTGCGCCATTTTCTCTTTTACGCCTGGATCTGGTGTGTAACACAGTAACTCTCTCCGAACTTACTCTCTCTATTACCAGGGAACAGGACGGATCCTATAATTTTGCCAAGCTTTTCCGCCAAAAAGAAGATGGTGGACCTTCGGAAATTTTGAATTTCTCAGATCTCCCCTTCTTGTTCTCCCTTAATAATATTGCCATTAAAAACGGTAAGATACTTTTCCTCGACCTTCCTACCGGCAAAACGCATAACATAGAAAAAATTCAGCTTGATTTGCCTACCTTTTCCAACCTCCCCTTCCAGACAAATCAATATCTTCACCCGAGCTTTTCAGCTATGATCAACGGCAGCCCTGTTGAACTTACCGGCCAGGCGCATATGGGGGACCCGGCAGGTCAGGCAACCACTCTCACCTGTGATCTCCACTCGCTCGACCTCCCCTTCTATGCCGAGTATCTGCCCCTTAACCTGCCGCTCCTCTTTACCGCCGGCAAAGCAGATGGAAAAATCAATCTGCTCTTCGATCCTACATCGCAACAAGAGGACAAGCTCTCCATTGATTTTGAACTACAACTGAGCAATGCCGAACTGCAGACCGCCGACGAAACAGTTTTTATCACCGCTCCGGCAACAGAGGTTAAAGGCAAACTGAAACCCATTGCCAAAACCATTGTTTTTTCTACTCTATCGACCAAAGAACCGGTCGTGCAATCGATCGGCAGCTCTCTGCTCCTCAGTGTCGACGCCTTGTTCAAAAATGCAAAAAAGGCCCCTCCCACCGGCACTGCAGGAACTCCGGCAGCAGCAACACCTTTTTCTCTCGCCATTGACGACCTGCTGGTGAAAGACGGAACCTTTCATCTCTGGGAAGAGAAAGGAGCAAAACAGCCGGAAGCCACCTGGAATGGTTTGCAACTGAACGTTATAGGCTATTCTTCATCCGAGTCTCCAGACAATAAAAAGAATTCCGGAACGTTTACCTTGGGTGGTACGAAAGCGGGAACCGCCTCTTCTTTTGCCTGGCAGGGAGACTTGATCTCGGTTGAGAATCTCAGCGGAACAGTGAGCCTCAACAATATGGATTTTAAGGAACTTTTGCTCTCCATCGGTGCCGACCAGGGACTCGGAGTCAAAGGACTCGCTGCACTTAAAGGACAACTTACGGTATCTTTTCCCCAAGATGCCGGCTCAGCCATTGGCTATAAGCTTGCCGATGCCGAGCTGATGGTGCAGGATTTTCAGCTTCTGGACGACAAATTTGTCGTTCTCTCGGCTCCGAACTTGAAAATTACTTCTCTTGCGACGGCCTATAAGACTATTCAGTTTGGCAATGTCTCTGTGCAGAACGGATCAATGTTTCTGCCTATCACCCATATTCCGGATATTTTCAAACAATTCACAGTCGGCAAATATCTTCTTCAAGATATCGATTTCACAGGTCAAATAACTCTCGTTTCCGACGTAAAAGGCAAACAAAAATCTACCTATTCCGGTATCTCTTTGAAAGCCAAAGACCTTGCCTCCCCGGAAAAAGCCAAAGACAATTTTATTCTCTCGGCCAAGACCACAGCCGGCGGGGTAATTGAAGGTAATGGTGATGTGCGGATTTCACCCTTTTCCTTGACTATTAGCACCGAATTCAACGGGTTGGCCGCCACAGAAGTTTTTCCGATCATGACCCGCTCTTCCTTGCTGAACAGCCTCACCGGTGTTCTGGCCGGAAAGGGTCTCCTGAGTCTTCCAAAGATAAGCTTTGCCGGAGAACTGCAACTCACCGCGGCAAACATCCGTAGATCGGCTGAATCACTTTTTTCCTGGAACGACATGATGTTGCAGGGCGTAAATTACACCTCCGAACCATTCCACCTGGGAATAGCTGCAACTATCATCAATCAACCACAGTTTTCCTGGCAGATACGTGAAAGCGATCCCGGGCCGATGCAGCAGTTGGCCTCTTTTTTTCAACAGCATCTCCCTGCCGTTGAAAACGAAAAACAGTCGGGAGAGAAAATTAAAATCGCCATTTCCCCCGTGGATATTCAAGACATTCAATTTAATGGAGGCAACATCCTTATTCAGGATAGCCGGTTAAAACCGAAATGGAAGGGTGATGTCAGTGAATTTTCCGGAAATATCAAGGGGATCCACCTGGCCGAAAAAGGCGCAAACAGTGAATTCTCCTTTACCGGGAAGCTTCAAGATGCTCCGTTTGCCATTACCGGTGATATGGATATCTTCGCCAAGACAGAGAATGGCAAATTCCGTCTTACCCTCGAAAGTTATCCGCTGGCATCTTTCCATCAACAGCTCGCCCCATTGACCGATGTCAACAGCAAGAGCGGCTTTTTCGATCTGCAGTTGGACTGCTCGGCCAATGACGGCCAGTTCCACAACAGCGGTTCCCTTTTATTCTCAGGGGTCAAAGCAATTTCCGAGAAATCGGAGTCAGCCCTCACACTGGCCCTAATCACCGGGGCAGACGACAAGTTCCGAATCGATTTTGATTTTCCCCGTACATCCCCTCTCGGCAAAACGATTTTTCTACAGGAAATTCTCACTTTTTTCCAAACCAAGGTGGTCAAGGCCTCGGTATCGCCCCTGCTTCTTGCCTCCGGAGATTTTTCCGATCTTATCGGCAATGAATTTGCCGAATTCGAACCGGGACAATTCAATCTTACAGAAAAGGGTAAAGAGGTCCTTGGCCGCTATGCCTCCTTGCTCACTTCCCATCCCCAACTCGGATTTGAACTGGCCGGTGACATCAATAGGGATGTTGATGCCCCCGCCATGAAAGAACAACTCGAAGGATTGGAACGAAAGCGGGTCGAAGGGGAAAACCAAAAACGCTTAACCGCCTGGCAGCAGGAAAGGGCAATATTCGACCAAAAGGTGGCAGAACAACAAAAGAAACTCGCTGCAAAAGAAAAAATTATCGAAAACGTTATCCCTCCGGCAGTTTTGAAAAACTACATCCCTCTGCAACCGAAACAGGTCATCGTCGATGATGTTATGCTTCTTGAGCTTGCTAAAAAACGCAGCCAATTTCTTTTTCAATATCTTACCGAGCAACTGGCCGTCCAACCCGAGCGTCTGACTATTTCTCAATTAAAAAAGATTGCCAATAGTCAATCGGCTCAGGCAGTAAACGGAGTAAAGATAACCCTTACTGCCATAAAATAATTGCTGAAATCTCAGACACCTGTTGCCCCTCTCAAGGAGCGGCATTGTTGCCGACATATTCTTGACTTGAGAAAGGTTGGAAACAACTTTTCCGGACATAGTTTGCAAGCTTTTTTATCTGGCCTGTAACCTGAAATTTCGTACGGCTGCACTTGCCAAAGTTGCTATTTTTTCTGCAGAAATGGTTGATACAATGGATCCCCGACCAAAACCATCTGCCAGGACAGATACGGTAAAGCACCTCATCCTATCAAAGTCCATAAAATTGAATTTTTACGCATTTCTGGAAAAAACTATCCTTTTATCTTTTCACATTATATAATAATTGGGATTTAAACTTTTATCTTGGTGCTTTTGCAAAATCAATCAAACAGGAGATTCGCTTATCTTTTATGCAAGGAACCCTTCAAGACATAAAAAGAGTAGTCTCCAACCAAAGAAGTCTCCTAGAAACCATTCCGGAAATGGTTTTTTTGGTCAAGGACAGTCATTGGATTGAATATATGAATCCAAGTGCCAAACAGTTCTTCGGCGACCTCTGTCGCCAGGGCTTGGACGGCTATCCGGAGAAACAAAGTGCAGCCTCCGCCCTCCTGCAGATTGTTGCTCAAACGCTTGAGAATAGTAGTGTCGGCGGAACATTTGAGACAACATTCGGTCAATCGCATCTTGAATATACCCTGGCCTCATTTAAGGGCTATAAAAGTGATTCACTTTTTTGGATTTTTATCAGGGATCTTACTGAGTACAAAAAACAGATGGAGGAGCTCTCCCGCTTTCATAATAGTATTGAGACTATACTATCGCACAAGATCAGTGAGTTGAAGGAAAGCGAACGTACACGGCAGAAGCTTGCCAGTGAATTAAATTCTCTAAAAGAACATCTCAAAGAACAACCGGTAGAAGGAAAAATGATCGGTTCGAGCCGGGCGCTGAGTGAATTGCGCGACATGGTTTTCCAGGTAGCAAAATCGGATGCGACAATTCTTATAACCGGCGAATCGGGAACAGGCAAGGAACTAGTGGCCAATCTTATCCGAGAATGCAGTAACAGAAACAATAAACCCTTTCTCAAAATCAACTGCAATGCCATCAATGACTCCCTGCTGGAAAGTGATCTTTTCGGTCATGAAAAAGGTGCCTTTACCGGTGCCGATAGCAAAAGAAAGGGCAAATTTGAAGTGGTCGACGGCGGCACCATATTTCTTGATGAGATTGGCGACATCAGCCCCAGAATGCAAGCAGCTTTGCTCCGAGTTCTGCAGGACGGAGATATTATCCGGGTTGGTGGAAATTCACCGACAAAAGTAGATGTCAGAGTAATCGCCGCTACTAATCTCGACCTCGCTTCAATGGTTCAGAGCGGCACTTTTCGGCTTGATCTCTACTATAGATTGAACATCATCAATATTTCCATTCCTCCATTGCGTCAACGAAAAGAAGATATCGTTGATCTCACAACACATTTTGTCAGAAAATATCGCCAAGCCTTCAAAAAAGAGATAAATTTTCTTCCCCAGTCAATCCTTGATCGTCTCCTCCTCCATAACTGGCCGGGCAATGTCCGCGAACTTGAAAACCTGATCCAACGAGCAGTTCTCATGGCGAAAAACAATATCATCACCGAGAACGAACTGTTTTTTGATAGCCCGCCGGGCAACAAAAATCAAAGTCCACAAAAAAACTATTTGCCACAGATTGAAGGGAGAACTCTGAAGGACATGGTTGCCGATTTTGAAAAGGATATCATTTTGCATGCACTGGAAAAAAATCATGGCAATGTCCCTCAAACGGTTAAGCAGCTCGATATTGGAAAAACCGCCCTCTATGATAAGATGAAGCGCCATAGCATCTCACCGAAAACCCTCAAATGAATAATATTTTATTCCGGTATATTTTTTGCTATTTCGTTACTAAAGTGTTGCTGTAATGAAATACTTTTTCCGAGAAAGAGAGTAAAATGGCCACCAAAGATACCACTCACATAGAAAACTGCCCATTCTGGTCAGCACTATCAATGAAATGTCAAATATGCAAAGGTGGCCTCTTCATACCTTTGGATGACCACATTGAGGCATATTGCAAAACACCTTCTTTTTCCAGATGTTTACAATATGGCCTTTATCCGGGAAACCATTTGGAAATCACTGATAAGGCTAAGCAGATTAACAAAAACCGAAGAAAATTTGCCCGCATTGAAGCTTGTTACCAGATCACGCTGGTAAGACTTGTTCACTCCGACACAATCATTTCACACTGTTCCACCTTTGCAAAAACCCTCGATCTCAGCAGCGGCGGCATTCGTTTGACGACGAATAAACCCCTTTCTAATGATTCTCTGTTGTATTTTTCCTTAAGTGACTCCTTCCCGAAGAACCTACAAGAGGGCGTCGGTCAGGTGGCATGGTGCAATAAAGAGATTGATACCCCCAGTTACCAGGCGGGAATATCATTTCATGATAACCAAACAATGGAGGCCATGGACCTTTATCTTGGTCTGCATCATCGTGACATATAACAAATGGCCAAGCGCTGCCGCCAAGGGAGCTGTTAGATCATCCATCACTTTTTTTCTCTACATTTTCAGCATGTTAGTGAATTTTTTTGGACAATAATTATCAGAAGAAGAACAGGAATCCCCATCAAAGCTGTCAGCAAAAAGAACTTCTCATACCCTAAACCTGAGACCATTGTACCAGAATAGCCACCGACCATCTTAGGGAGCAAGGTCATCATGGAACTGAAGATTGCATATTGCACAGCCGTGAAAGAAACACTGGTAAGACTTGACAGGAAAGCGATAAAGGCCGTTGCCGCGATCCCCGCACTCAGGTTGTCGGCACCAATAACCAGAGTGAGGAGCATGAGATTATTACCGGCTGCCGCAAGCAACATAAACAAAAGGTTCGTCGCCGCGGAAAGAAAAGCCCCTAAAAACAAAATTTTCTGAATCCCGAAACGGATTGTCAACAATCCGCCGAGAAAGCCACCGACCAGAGTCATGCCCAAGCCAAAGGATTTGGTAACGCCGGCAATTACGGTTTTACTAAACCCCATATCCAAATAAAAAACGTTGGATACAACCCCAAGGACAATGTCGGAAAGCCGATAAAAACCGATCAGTACCAGTATAAGAACTGCTGTCTTCCCACCATGACGGGTAAAAAAATCGTGTATTGGCGCATAATAGGCCTGACGGACCATTCCCTTGTTTAACAACCCGACCTTAACGATACACCAAGTGACCAAAAGGCCGGCTGCAATGGCCAGACTAAATCGTAAAAATTCTATGAAAAATGTGCCGATTTTACCATCGGTGGCGAGGAGGATCGGAAAATATTTGCCCAATTCGGCAATCCCTGAACCTGCGTTAAAAAAAGTCAAGGCAAAGACCAACATAATGAGAAGAAATACCGCAACAAACCTGAGGTATTCCATAGCCGTATAGCTGTGCCGATTGTTGTCTGGAGAATCGTCGGGTTCGGCAATACACAGGGTGGTAATAAGGCCGCAACCCATCATTAAGGCCATTACCATATAGGTTATCTGCCAAGCATGATAGTTGTAACCATCATTGCCACCACCAATATAATCGGCCAGAAAAAGTGATCCGGCACCTGCCACCAGCATGCCCATACGGTACCCGGCAATATACATGGATGAAAGCAGGGCCTGAAGGCTCTTGTCAGCACTCTCAATTCGGTAGGCATCTATAACAACATCCTGGCTGGCCGAGGAAAATCCAAGCAAAACTGCCGCCATGGCCATGAGAGTGAGATTGTTTGGATTTTCAGCAGGATCGACCGATGCCATCCAAAGTATCGAGAGGATAATGAATACTTGAGCGATGATCAACCACGCCCGTCGACGCCCGAGAGTGCGGGAGAGAAAGGGTAATGGCAACATATCGATTATCGGCGCCCAAAGGAACTTAAAAGAATACCCCAAAGCCGCCCAACTGAAAAAAGTCACCGCTGACCTGTCCACTCCTGCTTCGCGTAACCAAACTGACAAAGTAGAAAAAATCAACAAAATGGGCATTCCAGCTGAAAATCCGAGAAAAAGCATGGCAATAGCTTTGGGGTGCATCCAGACCCGGAAGCTGTCACCCCAGGATGGTATTTCCAACCCTTCTCGGCTCATTGTTGTCTTTTCCTCTTAAGAAGATTATGATATTTTACCTGAAACAAAAGGTAATCTTTGAACAACCCAATTGCCTGCGCAGTACTTAATACAAGATCTAGCAACTGTCCATATCCAGTTCTACTGAAAAATGACTATACAAATTCACAACACCTTATCCGGAAAGAAAGAAGCTTTGCAGCCCATCGAAGCGGGGCATGTCAAACTCTATGTCTGCGGCATCACATCCTATGATTATTGCCATATTGGTCACGCCCGCTCGGCGCTCGCCTTTGATATGATCGTGCGTTATTTGAAATACCGTGGTTTGAAAGTCACCTATGTACGGAATTTCACCGACATTGATGACAAAATCATTGCCAGGGCCAGTGAGCAGCAAACCACCTCGGAGAAACTTGCCAATCGTTTTATTGCAGAATTTTACAATGATATGGATAGACTTGGCATTGATCGCCCGGATATAGAGCCAAAGGCTACCGAACATATCGGGGAGATGATCAAACTCATTGGAGAACTCATCGACCAAGGAAAAGCCTACGCATCAGGTGCCGACGTTTACTACATTGTTGAAAGTTTTCCTGAATACGGCAAATTATCGAAAAGAAACATTGATGACATGCAGGCCGGTGCCCGCATCTCTGTGAACGAGCAAAAACGCCATCCCATGGATTTTGTGCTGTGGAAGGGCTCAAAACCGGGCGAACCTACGTGGGACAGTCCGTGGGGACCTGGGCGGCCGGGCTGGCACATCGAATGTTCGGCGATGAGCCGAAAATATCTCGGCGAGACCTTTGACATCCATGGCGGAGGCCAGGACCTCATCTTTCCCCATCATGAAAACGAAATAGCCCAAAGCGAGGGTGCAAATCATAAACCCTTTGTACATTATTGGATCCATCATGGCTTTGTTACGATTCGCGATGAAAAAATGTCTAAATCTCTCGGTAACTTTCTTACCATCAGAGACATTCTAAATCACTATCATCCTGAAATCCTTCGTTTTTTTATATTCTCAACACACTATCGCAATCCTTTGGATTTTTCCGAGGCAGCAATGCAGGATGCCACTGCCGGACTGGAACGGCTCTATGAATGTGTTGCGGCTATTGATGCCCTGAACCCTGAAACAAGTGATGATGTTACGCAAGGTTGTCTGTCCGACGAGGACATACAGCAACTCGACAGCATCGAACCACGCTTCCAGCATGCCATGGACAACGACTTCAACACTGCTCAGGCGCAAGGGATTTTCTTTGACTCAGTTAAGACCCTCAACCGAATGCGTCGTAAATTACCGGCGACGCCAACAACCCATAATCTTCGCCTTCTGAAAAACAGCATAACAACCCTGAAAAAACTCGCGAACATCATGGGGTTACTGAGAGAAGATGCAGGACAGTTTTTGGCTTCTAAAAAAGCCAGACTGGTCTATGAATGTGAAATCGACGTCGCTGCCATCGAGACCCTCATCGCCGAAAGATACCAATGCCGCCAGGCCAAAAACTGGGCGAGAAGCGATGCCATTCGCGATCAGCTACTTGGCAAAAACATCGAACTCATGGATGGCCCCCATGGCACGACCTGGTCGGTAAAAAGCAAATGAATGGAGGTGGATGACTTTGAGACAGCCTGCAGTTGCCGATCACTTCTATCCAGGATCACCTGAGTCACTCACTCTTACGGTAAATGACCTTCTGGCGGCCGGCCACAGCGCAAGCAAACAAAAAGCTTTAGCTGTTGTCTTGCCCCATGCCGGATATGTCTACTCAGGCGCACTCGCTGCAAAAACCCTTAGCAGTGTGGAAATTCCAGAAACCGTCATTCTTATCGGTCCAAACCACCGTGGCCAGGGTGCACCCGTTGCTCTTTCGACAGCAACCTGGAACATGCCCATGGGCAAGGTTCCGGTCGACAGGGAGATTTGTGACCTCATTCTCAACCATTGTCCTACCATACAAGTAGATGAACTTGCCCATAAAGATGAGCACTCCCTGGAGGTTCAAATACCGTTTCTGCAAATGCTGCAAAAAAAACTGAGTATTGTTCCTCTCCTAGTTTCCCGTATTTCCTACCCACTTTGTCAAGAGGTGGCTGACTGCCTGGCCAAAGCGATCAGCACCAGCGCCAGGCACATTCTCATTGTTTCCTCAAGTGATATGAGTCATTATGAACCGCGCAATAGCACCGAGAAAAAGGATCGGCTTGCGCTCCAATGTATAGAACAATTCAACCCCAAGAATCTTTATCACACCGTCATCAACAATAGGATATCCATGTGCGGAGTTATCCCAGTTGTTATCGCCCTGCTTGCCGTCAAATCCCAAGTCGGCATAAAATACCGTCTGATCGGCTATACAGACTCAGGGTATGTGTCCGGAGATACTGCACAGGTGGTCGGTTATGCCGGCGTGGTCATAGCCTGAAATTTTCTTGACAGCACCCCACAAATCTTTTATAAACTCGCCACACTTCCAACGAGCTGGGGGATGGTCTAATGGTAAGGCGGCGGACTCTGACTCCGCTTATCGAGGTTCGAGCCCTCGTCCCCCAGCCAAGCAAATTCAAGCACTTATCGTGAAATCGGTAAGTGCTTTTTTGTTTTTTCATAGAATTGTCCCCCCACTCTACCCTTGGCAGATCAAAATCCAACAGGTGTATTTTTGATAGAGTTATTCGTCAAGCTATATTTCCAGTTACTTAAGGGTGCTGGTTACTGTGTTAACCATGCCTGATCCAGCCATGTAAGGAGTACTATAATAGTTGCAGAAGTTATATTGAGAGGGTAGTTTGAATTGGTTGAACTACATGGTCCTTTACGGAAAAGGATATTTTCTCGAAACTCTTTATCTATCTAGTATTGATCCCTAACCTTGCCAGAGCCTCAAGTCACTCATCATTACCACAGATCACCTTCACATGATTTGTCTCAAACACCGGCCGATGCAGGTCGCCTCGAAGATGTTGTCCGTTGCGTCGCCGGCCTTTTCCAAAAAGGAATAATCGGCCAAATTTCCCTTCATAGCTCTCATGTTCTTTTTAAAACCGGTAGGGGATACACCTACGAAGTCAATTATTTGCGTGGAGGAAGAACTCTAAAAAGACGATTTACGGTATATCAACTGGGTGGTTTTCACTCGAAAAGTATATGCTATCAAGTTACTGACCCTAAAGGAAAGTATATGGTAGTTAAAATCCCCCCTCAGTCGATAACTGACATTAATGCCTACTTAAAGGCTGTTACTCATGAACGGAGGCTCGCCAAAAAAATACTTGAGTTAGGAATTAAAGTAGTCGTTCCTTGTGTGAGTTCGGTAATGAAGCATCTTCACAAATTAGAATTTGCAAAAAAAATGTCACCTAGTGAAAAGGAAGATGCTTATATGAGTGTCTTGCGAATTTCCGAGAATACATACTTAGAAAAGTTGAAGATTGGAGGGAAATATGTCTTTTTCATGGAATTTCTTGACGAACCATTTCTAGGAAAGGTGGTTCGAGCTTTTTACGATAAGGAAATGTTGATAAACCTTAAAAAAGAGTATTTTGAAAGGGATCTCATTCTAGTACATAACCGAGATAGAGTTGGTTTTAACAGTGAATACAATCATATTGGAACTAGTATATATCTGAATGAAATTTATGGTGGTTTACAAGAGGCATTTGAAATTTTTTGTGCGAATATTGACTCAATTTTGAATCTCAATGCAACACCTCACGGTATATTCAAAAAAATCAATTGGTTTGTTGCCGTTCATATAGGGAAGCTCGTTGATGCGTCTTCATTTTTAGAACACTGGGATTCAAGTTGTGGTGATAAGGAATTGATTAGCAATAAACTCAACACGTTACTCAATCAAACAGTTGATAATTCAGTCTTATTAAACCGATATCTAGATATTCTTGATCAGGAAGCTCACTGGACGGCCTTTAACTATAGTGCCAGTAAGATGAAAATGATTGGCAACAACTTATTAAAGTTGCTGGTATTGTTGGAAAAAATGGGACTAGTTCTCAGGGATTTAAAAGTTGATAATCTTTTTATTTCTGATGATACGAATATGGAACTAGGAGTAATAGATTTAGAAACAGGTGGGTATATCGGCTCAGGAAAAATTGAGGGCATAGTTCCTTCGGGAATGCCAAGCAATATGACTATGTCTAATCTTTTATTCATCAGTCAATTAAAACGAATCTATGGTGAAAAAAATGTCAGTACCATTTTGCGTATGCAAGATTGGTATGCCACTATCTCTATGTTGTTCGAAACGAATATCGGTTCGATATTGTTTGAGGATGCCCGTAAATATATTCTAAATATTAATCGAGAAATAGATGAAAGATTAAGTCTAAATTATAGTAATTTTGTGAGCAACAATCCGGGTGTAAAGATAACTCCAGACATGATAGAAAAATTTTTTTCACTTTCCGACGAAGAAATCAAAGGCCATACGTGGCAGTTTTGGTTTTTGGCACAGCAGAATTTAAAACAAAAATGCTCTGAAAATAAACCAAAATTACAACAAATTATTTATGAATTACCCATCGAATTAAAAAAGAAACTCATAAATGATATAGAACAACAATTTAAACAAATTCAAGAAAAATATCTTAGTTACAAAATGACTCCTGCATCTCTCGACTACTTTAACAAAAATACAACAACAGTTGCTGTGTTACAGAAAAATTTAGACTTAAAAGAATTGCTTTATGCTGTTAAAAAACATCAGCCATCAACTCCATATAAATTGAAAGTAAAATTGGCACAAGAAATTGATATTTACAAGGCTTGTATTATCCAAAAACAAAAAGAAGCGACCCTCATAGATAAAAAAAACATACTCCACCAAGAACACATTTCGGCATTTGATTTGTTCCCGATTATGTTGCAATTTATTGCTAAGGTGATGTGCAAAGACAAATGGTTCAAATACAGTCCTGAAGCTCAGAGTATATCCAGGGTGTCCCATACAGCATAATGCATTGGTGACGTCACCGGTCCCGAGGCAAGTCACCCTATGCATATTCAAGCACAAGAAGGCTCAATCCCCTTCAAACTCCATCATGGCAAAGATCTTACAATCGGCAATTCTCTCACGACCCTTGAGGTCGGGCAACTCAATAAGAAAGGCGCATTCAAGTATGTCGGCACCAAGTCCCCTGACCAGCTGGACAGTGGCACCGACCGTGCCGCCGGTGGCAATAAGATCGTCGACAATGACCACTCTATCGCCCTGGTTGATGGCATCTTTATGAATTTCCAAAGTTCCTGATCCGTACTCAAGGAAATAGGATTCCTCAACCGTTTCCGCGGGAAGTTTGCCTTTCTTCCGGACAGGAACGAAACCTACTCCTAATTGGTAGGCGAGGACCGCACCAAAGACAAAACCACGGGCATCAATACCGACAATCTTATCGATTTTCATATCGCGGTAGCGCCGAACAAGAATATCACAGGACTCCTTGAAAGCCTCCGGATCCTTCATAAGGGTTGTCAAATCACGAAATATCACTCCTTTAATCGGCCAATCCGGGATACTCCGCACACATTCTTTTAAATTCATAGCTCCCCTCTGTTTTACCTATTTATGAAACGTTTCAATTACCTTAACTAGCAATGCAGTGACATTATCGGCGTTTTTGCGAAAAACCATTAAAATTTCATCCCAAGTCACGGGTGCTTCATCTTCCTTCCAACAATCATAATCGGTTGACATAGCCACCGCCGCATAGGGAATACCGACTTCGTTTGCCAGCATCGCTTCCGGAGCGGTGGACATGTTAATAACATCAGCCCCCCACAATCTGAACATTTTCGACTCAGCCACCGTTGAAAAACGCGGTCCCTCGATGGTTACGACACAACCTTTGGAATGAACCGGCAGTTGCAGAGTCAGCGCTACGGTGTTGAGTTTTTCCCGGAGCTCCTCAGCAAAGGGATGGGCCATAGCAGTATGATGCGCACCGGATTCAAAGGAATCATAAAAGGTGTTTTTGCGGAACCTGGTAAAATCGATAAACTGATCGAGAATTACCAAATGTCCCCGATCAATTTCCTGCCTGAGGCTGCCGCAGGCGGTAGTGGCGATGATATGAGTGACGCCGACCTCCTGCATCGCCTTAATGTTGGCGCGGTTGTTGACCTGGGTGGGGCTGTACTGATGCTCGCCGCCATGCCTCGCCAGAAGAACGGTATCAATGCCGCTGATAGTACCAGTCACTAGGGGTGCTGAAGGCTGCCCGTATCGCGTGTCGACTTCGACGATCTGAGGGTCTTGAAAAATACCGGGATTTTCCAGTCCTGACCCGCCGATTATCCCTATTTTTACCATGGCTTACTCCTTATATACTGAAAATCATACGGCCGAAATTTTGTCAACAGGCCATTGCAAATTATTCCGCTCTCTTCTCCCCTTTCATGCCTCATTTTCAAGAGATCCACATTATCGAACTCACCATCGCAGTGCAACCCATTTATCGTGTTGTGGTTGAAAACAGAATGTATCCGATTGACAATTGCACCATCATACGTTACACATTTAAGCAACACATGATACATATTTCCTTCCAAAATTCATCTTTAGAGAAATCAGCTAATGCAAGACATGCGTGAATTCAATTGGTTGCTATTCTTTTATTCCATCCCGGCAACACCTGTGAACAATCGAGTGAAAATGTGGCGCAAACTACTCAAAACGGGAGCCGTTCAACTGAAGGGTGGCGTCTATATTTTGCCGTACAACGAAGAACATCATGAAGTTCTCCAATGGATGCTCGCCGAATTACCCGGGGTGAAGGGAGAAGGGCTCCTGATCAAGACAGACACCATTGAGCCCTTAGGGAAGGAAGATATAATCACACTATTCAATGCGCAAAGGCGTCCTCAATACCAGGAAGTCGCTAAGAAAATTGACGAATTCTCCGGCAGACTGCGTAATCTGCGAAAAGGCGGCAAGGACAAGAAAGCCATATCGCTATTCCGGCAATATGAAAAGATTCAGACCGAATTTCAGGCTGTTCTGCAGCGTGATTTCTTTCTATCGGACATGGGAAAGGATCTAGCGGCACAGCTTGGAACCCTAAGGAAACAGTTGGAAGAGCTGTCGGCTGTCGCAAAAGGCCACAAGGGATCGATTGCGACAGCTTTACCGAATGGTCGTAAAATTTCCCGCTTTTCCGGCCTTACCTGGATTACTCGAAAGCGTCCTTTTATCGATAGAATGGCTTCGGCATGGCTGATCCGCCGTTTTATCGATCCCGAAGCGTCCTTTCTTTTCAAAGATGAAAGCGAGCTGAAAGACCTCACCAACGATATGGAGGTTTCCTATGATGTTCGCAATGG
Organism: Deltaproteobacteria bacterium; assembly: GCA_031441605.1. Taxonomy (GTDB): domain Bacteria; phylum Desulfobacterota; class Desulfobulbia; order Desulfobulbales; family Desulfocapsaceae; genus Desulforhopalus_A. The sequence continues at coordinate 41,373 of JANNQF010000013.1, read as the reverse complement.
TGATTTCACCCATGCCGATGACTTATGCACCTTCGAAGTCCTCACCAAAAGTTTTAACCTTGTCGATAAGGGCCTCGACGCCCTGTGCCGGATTGTGCACGACATCGATATCAAGGATGGGAAGTTCGCTGCGTCGGAAGCACATGTAATTGAAATGATAATAAAAGGTATTCGCAATAGAGCCTTACCCGATAGCGAGACCCTGGAACAGGGTATAGCCATCTTTGAAGCGCTCTATCTTTCCATAACCGAAAAACACTAAAAGGAGAATAATTATGCCAAGCATTGAAAAACACTTAGAAACAAGCTTAAAAAGAACCGGTAAAGAATATCAGGAAGTGCACGAGTGGATCGACGATCCGGCTAATAAAAACGAACGGCACGATATCAACGCCATCCCCGATAATTTTCAAATGTTCAAAGAGAAGTACGGCGAAGAGGCAGCCAGAGAATATGTCCAGCACCTGAGCGACGACATAAAAGGCCGCTTTGGTCATGTTCTTGAAGATCTTGAAAATGAAATGGCGGCAGCAATCAAGTATTTCGGATCGAGATAGCGGGACATTGTAATGGAAGCACGCACCAACTTTTATGGCCTCTGTCTGTCCGGCTTTCTTGCCAAGGCCTCCTATGCCCTGGCGAGGACACCGGTGCTCGCCCTGTTTGCCGCGTCTTTTGGGGTCGGCCCGGAGGCCATTGGTTTTGCAGTGGCCATTTCAACCATAACCGGTGTCTTCTTTAAGATGCCGGCAGGTGTCATCTCCGATATCATCGGCAGGCGGAAAACCATGCTCATCGGGCTTACGTTCTTTGCCGTCATCCCCTTTTTTTATTTGCTGGTCGATTCGTATAACACCCTTCTGGTGGTACGCTTTCTCCACGGCTTTGCCACGGCCATCTATGGCCCGGTGATCATGGCGGTGGTAGTCGATATTGCAGGCGGCAAACGGGCCGAAATGCTCTCCCTTTTCTCTTCGATAACTATCATCGGCAACCTTATCGGTGCGCCCCTGGGAGGATACCTCCTCGGCCATTTGGCAAGTGGCGAAGAGCAGCAGTTGGCGCACTTCCATATTATCTATGGAGTGGTGGCCGCTCTCGGCATGGCCGCCCTCCTGGCTGGTATCTGGGCTGGCCGACCCATGTCCGGAAAGCCCGCCAATGGCGCCGGAAAATCGACGGTTTCAGCGGTACTCAGCCATTTTTATCATAGTCTTAAAAACATTCTCACCGATCGACGGATTGTGGTAACCAGCAACATGGAGGGGGTACAAAATCTCTCAGTCGGCGCTCTTGAAGCCTTTATGCCCATCTACATTGTCATGGTGCTCGGCTATTCTGAGTTTCAGGCCGGTCTCATCTGGGGTGTGCAGATATTCGCCACTGTTGTTGCCAAACCTTTGATGGGCAAAATTTCCGACAACCACGGCCGCAGGCCTTTACTGTTCTGGGGCATGTTTGTCTGTGCTGTACCCTTTGCCATCGTCCCCTGGGTTACGGACTACTCCCTTCTCTTGGTTCTGTCCCTGATTTTCGGTCTCGGCGAGGCCATTGTCACTTCGTCCTCGGCGGCCATGGTTGCCGATTTTTGCCGGGAGGATAACATCGGCTCGGCAATGGGGGTGTTCGGAACCCTGTATGATGTCGGCCATGCCTCAGGTCCCATTATGGCAGGGCTTCTGATAGGATTATCCAACGGCACGGATTTCCGCCTGGCATTTGCGATAATTGCCTCTATACTGGTTGTATCAGCCTTGTTTTTTCGCCGGGCCATCCCGGCTTCATCATAAACACGCGGTGTAAGTATGACTCCTTCAGACCCCAATTTACATGACATACGGCCGAAACAGGTCGCACCTTCATTCAAAGAGGCCTTTCTCTTCTGGCTGAAACTCGGCTGGATCAGTTTTGGCGGCCCGGCTGGCCAGATCGCCATCATGCACCAGGAACTCGTTGATCGTAAAAAATGGATCAGCAATGACAAATTCCTGCATGCACTCAACTATTGCATGCTCCTTCCCGGACCGGAGGCCCAGCAGTTGGCCACCTATATCGGCTGGCTTCTCCACAAAACCAGGGGCGGAATTGCTGCCGGGGTTCTCTTCGTCCTGCCCTCGGTGTTCATCCTTTTTGGCCTCAGTTTCATCTATATCACCTTTGGCGCCTTACCTTGGGTAGCAGCGATCTTTGTCGGACTTAAGGTTGCCGTTTTGGCCATTGTCCTTGCCGCAGTTATCAAGATTGGCAAGAAATCGCTAAAAACCAACTTGCTGATCGGCATTGCCGTTGTTTCTTTTGTGGTCACCTATTTCTTCAGATTTCCTTTCCCGGCTCTTATCCTTTCGGTTGGCATTGTCGGCATAATCGGCAGTCAATTTTTCCCGCACCTGTTTTTACCCGGAAAAAAATCGGAAGGGTCCGCCTCCCCTGCAGATCTGGCAGCACAACGCAACGCCACCCCTTCTTTCCTAAGGACCATTATGCTTTTGGCTGTTTTCATCTCTTTATGGTCCATGCCCTTGCTCGGGCTCTATTTTTTCTTGCCCGAGTCAATGTTTGTCACTGAGGCCCTTTTCTTCACCAAGGCGGCTTTCCTGACCTTTGGCGGCGCCTACTCCCTGCTCGGTTACATCGCCCAGGCAGGTGTTGAGCAATACGGCTGGTTGACCAGTCTGCAGATGATGGATGGTTTGGCACTGGCCGAGACGACACCCGGCCCTCTCATCATGGTCGTGCAGTTTGTCGGCTTCCTTGCCGGCTGGAACCATCCCACACCCCTTAGCCCATTTCTCGGATCGGTTACCGGTTCACTGGTCGCCACCTATTTCACCTTTCTTCCGAGCTTTCTCTTTATTTTTCTCGGAGCTCCGTATATCGAACGGTTGGCCGGCAATGTGAAAATGTCGGCGGCACTTGCCACCATTACTCCGGCTGTGGTCGGCGTTGTCCTGAATCTCGGCGTCTGGTTTGGTACCCATGTGCTCTTCCCGGCTGAGGGTTTTGCCTGGTTTTCGGCAAGCCTTGCCGTTGTGGCATTTTTCTTGATGCAGTTTTACAGAATCGGCATTATTTCTATAATTGGTGGGGCAGGAGGTGCTGGACTTCTCGGGTATTTCCTTGGCCTCTAGCACGGTGCTATTAACATTGAACGAGCAAAGGAGAATTGTATATGTGTGCAGCGATCACCGCAACAGAGCTGAAATATACACTGGCTAAAAACAGCAATATCCGTGTCATTGATGTGCGAAGAAAGGCTGATTTCGACAAATCTCCGCAAACAATCGCCGGCGCCGTCTGGCAAGATCCTGAGAAAGTTGCTGAATGGAGCAAGACACTGCCGAAGGATCAGGAGGTGGTAGTCTATTGCGTCAGAGGTGGATCAGTGAGCCAAGGGGTGGTAACCGCCCTGGAAGCAAGTCACCCCAAAGTACAGTTTCTTGAAGGGGGGCTTGTCGGTTGGGAGGGGATACAGAAATAATGCAGGATTATTCTTGCAACAGGGAGGAAATACCGGTTGAACACTTCCTTTCTGCTGTATCGGTTGGCTTGATCTTTTGATCACCTAACTTAAGGAAAAAACCTATGCCTTTCTTGAAATTTTTCCAATCCGGCAATGCCTGCAAACCCCTGCCGATCATGGATACCTACCAGAAATCGCGATACGAGCATTTCAAAAAGTTGCTGAGTCATAACCGTGCGGCTCTTACCATCATGGCCGATCTTGAACAGCTCTACTACAACAATCGCCCATTCACTCTTCAGTTTGTTGAACGGAAAATTGGTTTGTTGCTGGCTGATGTTGAAGGATTGATAACCGCCCTCTCAGGAATGTCGAAGAAGGACTATGAATCTTTACAAGGAGTGCTGAACAGTATACGTCGAGCTATCCAATTTGAAATGGCGGCCAGCGACACCTTGTCAACCGGTGCCCTCATTTTGCCCCTTGCCGATATCACAGGGGAAAAAGCCAAGGCCACTGGGGCCAAAGCGGCAAATCTCGCTTTTATGCATTGTCAGATGGCGATGCCGACCCCGGGGGGCTTCTCAGTCACCACCGCAACCTATTTTGCTTTTATGGAGAAGACAGGCCTGATTACCGAAATAGACGAACATCTGGCGAACATGACGCCCGATGATCCTGCCTCCATCGAGGCTACAGGAAATCTCATCCGCAAACGTGTTCTGGAAACGCCGCTTCCTGCGGTTATTTCCACTGCTATGGCTGAGGCCGCCGGCAACTTGGATGCAAACCGTCTCCTTGCAGTCCGCAGCAGCGCAGTCGGTGAAGACGGGGAAGTTTCCTTTGCCGGTCAATACACCTCTATTCTGAACGTGCCTCCGGCAGGCCTGGCGGAGGCTTATAAACAGGTGGTGGCAAGCAAATACTCGGCATCGGCCCTCTCTTACCGCCTGCATCACGGCCTTGAGGATCTCGATACACCGATGGCCGTGCTGGTCATCGAAATGGTTCAGCCCCGCCTGAGTGGTGTACTCTACACCGCAGATCCCCTCAACGGCGACCTGAACACCATTCGGGTCAGTGCCGTCGAAGGCCTTGGCGAAAACCTGGTGGGTGGTGATGTCTCGCCCCATCTGAACTACCGGCTGGCCAAAGATTCTTTTAAGGTACTGACTGCGACCAAGGCGGGCGAACCATTTGAGATACCCTCAACCGATGCCTCTTTTCTCAAGGAAATTTGGCAGTATGCACTCCGCCTGGAAGAACACTTCAAACGCCCTCTTGACATGGAGTGGGCCATTGACAAAGCAAACCACCTGTATCTGCTTCAGGTTCGTCCCCTGCTTGTCTCTGAAAAAGTTAAAGAAGACCCGGCTGCCCCTGTAGAATATCCCAACCATCCCGTGCTCATTGAAAAAGGAAAATGTGCCGCTGCCGGTATCGCCACCGGCAAGGTACTCTTGCTGCAGAGCGGCGATACGGCAGAGATTGCCAGGCAGCTCGGAGAAGATACCATCCTCGTGGCCCGCACCGCCTCTACCATGATCACCCCCTGGGTCGGCAAGGTAAAAGGTATCATTACCGACATCGGCAGTGCCGCCAGCCACCTGGCCTCGGTAGCCCGGGAATTCGGCGTCCCCGCCCTTTTTGACACCCAGATCGCCACAAAAACTCTCGTAAGCGGTGAGACAATTACTCTCTGGGCCAGCAACTCCAGAGTTTACAAAGGCAACGTCCAGGAACTTACCGCCAGAATACGATCCACCAAGAGACCTATTTTTGCCAGTCCTGCCCACCTGAGAATGCAGCGCCTCTTGGACCTGATCTCACCACTGCACCTTACCGATTCTTCCTCCCCCGAATTCAGCCAGGACAAGTGTCGGACCATTCATGATATCATCCGTTATTGCCATGAATATTCCGTCCGAGAGATGTTCCGCTTTAGCGAGGCTACCGATCGAGAACGCAATGCCGTGAAACTCAAGGTGAATATACCCATCCAATTATTTGCCCTGGATCTGGGTGGCGGTTTGCGCGAAGGCTTGACCACCTGCAACGAAGTCAATGCCCACGAGGTTGAAAGCGTACCATTTCGCGCGCTGTGGCAAGGGCTCTCGCATCCCGGCATCAACTGGTCCAGTTCCGTGGCAGTGGGTGCCCACAATTTCATGTCTTTGATGGCGGGCGGCATGCTGCCACAGCAAGGGCAGCTGGGTGGCCCGAGCTATATGATAATATCAGACGATTACATGAACCTCAGCATTCGTTTCGGCTACCACTTTGCCACAGTTGACGCACTGGTTACCGATGATGCCGAGCATAACTATGTGGCGCTGCATTTTACCGGAGGTGCCGGGGCCCACTATGGCAAGTCCCTGCGTATTCAATACATTGCCAAGGTTCTTAACCGGCTGGGTTTTGAAACCGTCCTCAAGGGTGATCTCATCGAGGCCTCACTCACCCGACTCGACCGACCGGCGATGAAAGAGACACTTGACCAGTTGGGCCGGCTGCTCGGCAGCACCAGGCTTCTCGATATGGCCATCAGGAATGCCGACCAGGTTGATATGCTGACCGAATCGTTTTTCCAGGGCAGTTATAATTTTCTCGAAGCCGAACGAAAAGATGCTCCGGAGAATTTTTATCTGGTCCTTGGTGACTGGAAAAAGGATCAAGAAGGCATGGAAGCGGGTATTCTGCAAGACGGCTCGCATTTCAGCTCTCAGATATCGGCAAGCATCAATCAGACCGTCGGTCGTTTTATTGGTCAAAGACGCTATATGGAGTATCTCGACAACATCGAAGCATATCATTACTTCCCCCTGGCCATTGCCAAGGCAAGCCGCATGGATACAGGGACTGCCCAGGTCATGGTTAAGCCCATTTCGGGAGTAATTGATCAGGCGGGTGGTCTTGCCTTTGCTATTCGCGATTGGGCGAATTACTTCGTTCTAAGGATAAACGCATTGGAAAACAATGCAGTCCTCTTCGAGTTCCGAAACAATAAACGTTTTGAACGTGGTGTAGCTGACACACCTATCAAGACCGGAAACTGGTACAACCTGCGTACCGAGACACAGGACAGATTGATTCGGGCATACCTTGATGACGTGCAGGTGCTGGAATATGTGGCCGACAGAAATCTGGATGGCTATGTCGGCTTATGGACGAAGGCAGATTCTGTTATCTTATTCAAGGAGTTGGGAATACTTCCAAGCATCTGAAATTCAAATCATGGATTGGATAACCGAGCAGATTGCCATCGGCGATGCCTTTGATGCAAAAAATCATGCCCCTCAATTTGATTCGATTTTATGCTTATTATCGGATTGTTGCGGAGAGAGAATTGACATTGATGGCTATTGTGTTCCGTTGCATGATGGCCCTGGAAACAGCCGAGAACATGTCCTGGCTGCCATCGATTTTATCGCCGCACAGGTTGAAAACGGGTTGAGAGTATTGGTGCATTGCCGCGCCGGTAGAAGCCGTTCGGTATGTATTGTCGCAGCGTACTTGATGCGTCACAAAGGATTTTCAAGAAAACAGGCAATATCGGCAATTACTGCCAAAAGACAGATATGTCTCTCGGCTGGAATTGAGGAAATTTTCAAGCACACCTGCACGAGCAAGCCGTCTTTGTTGTCCTGCATACTTGCTTTTAGAATCAGGAACATCTTGCCGAAACCCGAATCAGGAAAACAATGAGATAGACCATGAAAGGATTGCTCAGGTTTTTTTCACAAGCGGACAGTTGTCTGTTGCTTTCGGCAACCACAGGAAAACATGTGGAAAAATTTCGCCATTTCCGGGATTTTCTGGTTTGTAACCGTGATTCTCTTCGCCAGTTAGCTGAAATGGAGATGCTTTATTACAGCGGCCAATCTTTTACCTTAGCAGATATAGGGTATCAATATGAAAACCTGTTCGGCCAAGTGCTCAACCTTGTCCATTGTCTCAACGCCCTGGCTGATAACCGCTTTGCCAAACTTTCCTTGAAAGCAAGTGAGATTAACTCCCATGTTACCTCGATATTACGTCCGGTGATCCGAAGGCCGGAATTGGCCCCCGTCGTATCATTGTTGGAATTGCAGCCTTCAGATATCGGCAGTGCCGGCAGTAAAGCGGTACATCTCGCCACCATCGGCAGGCAGACAGATCTGCTGATCCCAGCAGGATTTGTGGTCACGGCCACCGGCTACGACCTTTTTCTGAAGGCAAACAGAATAGATCAGATGGTGCTGGATGAGTTGGCTGGTATTTCACCGGGTGATCCAAGATTAGAGGAAGTGAGCAATCGTCTTATCCACCTTGTCCGTGCTGCACAAATTCCGAATGAACTTATTGACTTACTGCATACCCATTACGATACTCTAGAACAATTGACCTTTCCCGGCGTCCGACTTGCTGTAAGGAGCAGTGCGGTTCGTGAAGACTCCGATGCCTCATTTGCTGGTCAATACACCTCGGTACTCAATGTCACCCGAGAAGGAATAATTGACGCCTACAAGGATGTAGTGGCAAGTTCTTTTTCTCCGCGGGCCATAGCCTATAGACAGATGGCCGGTATCGACATAACGGAAACACCCATGTGCGTTCTTTGCCTGGCGATGGTTAATCCTTTCGCAAGCGGTGTACTCTACACTGCTGATCCGCTGGAAGGCGATACTGAAACGATGCACATAAGTGCGGTATTGGGACTGGGAGAAAGGCTGGTCAGCGGCGACTCCGCTGCAGATAGCTATATTCTTGATAGATCAACGCGGCGCCTCATAAGCCGGAAAAGCGTATCAAAGAACAATCCCCTTGCGAATGCTGATGGCGATACCGAAAACGCCAATGCTTCCGCGACTCTTTCCGAGGAGGATCTCCGTAACATTGTCAAAAGTGGTGAACTCTTGGAAGGGCTGTTTGCCTGTGCCCAGGATGTTGAATGGGCCCTTGATGACTCTCACAGGTTGTACATTCTGCAATCCCGTCCGCTGCATATCCTTCCCAAACCTCTCGAATCGGTTATTGAACCCTGCGATGCAGTTCCTTTAATCAGGAGTGGCATCGGTGCCTCCCATGGCATCGCAACAGGACCTGTACATATCGTTTCTGAACAGAAAACTCTGGCATCCGTTCCTGACAATGTAGTGCTGGTAACCAGGACAGCCTCACCTCGATATGCGGAGGTAATGGGTAAGATAAGTGGCCTGATTACGGAAGTCGGCAGCCCCACCTGTCATCTTGCCTCGGTAGCCAGAGAATTTGGCGTGCCGATGGCCGTCAATGTCAATAATGCCACCCGTGTGCTTACATCAGGGCACATTATTACGCTGTATGCCCAGGCTGAATCTTCGATATTCCAAGGGAGTATTGAAAATGACCGGCAAACGGCGAAGCCGGCGAAAAAGCGAATCCTCGACAGTACCGTCCATCAGAGAATGCGATCAGTACTTGATTTTCTTTCCCCTCTTCATCTTACCAATCCCGATGATACAGGGTATCTGCCGGAAAACTGTTCCTCATTGCATGACATTATTCGTTTTGCCCATGAGCAGGCAATACATGAAATGTTCAATCTTTCCGCCATTGCTGAGGGATGCTCTGTTTCCATCAAACTCTCAACTCATATCCCTTTGACCTTGCATCTCATTGACCTCGGCGGGGGTCTTAGGTCGGGACTCAGCACCTGTGATACCGTCAGAGCTGACCATTTTTTATCTGAACCGATAAAGGCACTATGGCAAGGATTTACTCACCCAGGCATCAATTGGAGCGGTACCGTTCAAATTGATGGAAACAGCTTTTGGGCTCGCATGGCCGCATCGGCTACCTCGGAATTCGGCCCTGAACCGGGCGGCGACAGTTATGCCCTCATTGGCACTGATTATCTCAATTTTTCAGCAAGATTCGGCTACCACTTTGCCACACTTGACACCTTTTGCAGTGACGAACCGGATCATAACTATCTCTCGCTCCAGTTCTCAGGAGGCGCAGGGACATTCTTTGGCAAGACTCTTCGCCTGCAATTCATGGGTAAAATTCTCAGCGAACTTGGCTGCACAGTAAATCTTCGAGGAGACTTACTGGAAGCTTCATTCACTCGCTTTCCCCGGAGTGAAATGCTTGACCGACTTGATCATATTGGTCGGTTGCTGGCCAGTAGCCGGCTGCTCGACATGGTCATCGCCAACCAGCAGGCGGTAGATACATTGGCAACGGAATTTTTACGGGGCAATTATGATCTACTCAACTATAAAGGCGAAGCACCGTTACAATCATTCTATACGCATTTGGGGGATTGGCAGCTCGCAGAGGAAAACGGAGCAACGTGCTATCTTTCAGACGGCTCTCCGTTTATGAACAATCTGGCGACAAATGTAACCGGTTTAATTACCAAAACCTTCGGTCGTTCATATCAGGAATTACTCGATACCGTCGGGGCGTATTTTTATTTCCCTTTGGCCGTATCAAAACGCGGGGAAGTGGGTAATGCGGTAATTTCACTGATGGTCAAACCGCTGCGAGGAAGTATCGATCAGGCTGGTGGGCTGGTCTTTGGTTTGAGGGATATCGGCAACTATTTTGTGTTGCGGGTCAATGCCCTTGAAGATAATGCCATTCTCTTTGAATTCATCGACAATAAGCGTTTCGAACGTGCACATCGCAAAATCCCTGTTGCAAGAGAAATATGGCATGCTTTGCAAGTGACAGTGCAAGATATGAAAGTAACTTGCACCGTCAACGAGATGTTCGTGTTTGACTATCTGGCGGAAAGACCAATACATGGCCACATTGGTCTTTGGACCAAGGCCGATTCGGTGACGCTTTTCAAACAGCTTGTTTTTCAACTGAAAGATTATTGATGTGCCTGTAAATATTTGAAACATATCGATATTTGGAGATTTCCCTTGCGGGTTAAACCTAGATTTTCTGGGTAGTGTCCCTAGTTTTTCTAAGCTCGCTTGCGGGTAACACCCAAACTTTCTGGGTAGTGTCCCTAATTTTTGCTTGGGTAGTGTCCCTAATTTTTGCTCTTTATCATAAGAGGAAAACAGAAGGGGATAATTAACTTGACTACATCAATCAAAGATATCCGATGAGAACAATAAAAATGAAACAGCAGCAGGACAACATAATCCGATGAAGACAAGAAAAGCTTTGCTTTCCTTTAAGAAGTCAAAATGATCGCCAGCATATGCTAAAGAGATAAAGGCAACGCAGGTTGGCAGTATTATACCGTAAACATACTTACTACTATACCGTAAACATACTTACTACTATTAACATCGTACTTTTTTCGATCTCGGCAAAACCTTTTTACTAACCAAAAAACAAAAAAAAAAACAATTAATAAAAATGCTTTTTCACTTTCTGAAAACATTTATATTTACCTGTTTTATTATTACCATTCGATATTGGCTATCCCACCTTTCATCTTACTACCAGTGGCATACGCTGTAGATTTTCCACATTTTGGGCATTTCCTTCCTGATTTGTGCAAAAGGGAACTTACAATATAGACCTTCCCACAATCATCGACAGGGCAGGTAAAGGCGGCGTTGTTACCTTCCCAATCATCTTCTATTCCTTGTGAATTTGAATCAAGTTCTTTTTTAGACATAAAACCTTCTCCTAGCGTAGAATGGTGTCTTTAACTCCAACTGTTACTTTGGAATAGTAAGTTAGATAAAAAGGAATCTTTTAAAAAAACAGATACATTCCCTAAAACATTTACTCCAAAGCTGGCTTCCAATCAATGCCATTAGACAAAATAATTCATTCTGTCTAATGTTCTGACCGACGACAAAACAGAGACCGACCTTCAACCACCAGAACCTTCAGTCTCCTGAAAACGGCAGCAGCACAGTAAACGCCGTCCCCTGCCCCAGTTTACTCTCCACCTTAATGCTGCCGTGGTGGGCATTAACGATGCTTTTGACAATGGCAAGGCCGAGGCCGGTGCCGTGAATTTCCCTGGTATTGCTGTCTTTGACCCGGTAGAAGCGGGTGAAAATTTCCTCCATATCCTCCGCCGGGATGCCGAAACCGGTATCGCGAACGGTAATGGCGACATACTTGTTTTCCAGCGCGGCTGACAGAAAAATCGCCCGATCACGCGGCGAGTACTTGATGGCGTTGGTGATCAGATTGGTAAAAACCTCTTCCATGCCCCGTCGGTTGACCTGAATCGTCGGTAGGATAGGCAGTTGCTCCAGTTGCAGGCTGATATTTTTGGCCTGGGCGAAAGGCAGATGAAAAGTCACCTGCTCCTCCAGGAGAGCGCGCAGGTCAACCGTCTCCTTTTCGTTGGTAACCAAACCAGACTCGATGCGCGCCAGATCCAGCAACTCGCTTACCATAGCGGAGAGGTTTTGCATCTTCCCCGAGGCCCGTTCGAGGATTTCGCGCTGCTTGTCGGTCACTTCACCGGCCAATCCGTCAAGGATGACCTTCATCTGCATCAGCAGGGAATTCATCGGGCTGCGGATCTCGTGCGAGACCATCGAGACAAAGTCCGATTTCATCTGCTCGATTTTTTTGATCGCGGTAATATCATGAAGGACCGTTATACTCCCGAGATTCACCCCGGTTCGCCCGCGAAAAGGGGCGCAATTGACACTCAGAATGCGCTCACTTTGACCGTCCCGAGCTTCGATGGTCAATTCTTCAACAATTTCCGTAAAGGTATCCGACGGCATGGCCAGGGCCGCATCAATCATCCGGCTAAGCGTTGCATTCGGCATGACCTCCTCTGCCAGCCGGCCGACAACATCTTCCCCGTGATAACCAAACATATGCAGAAAAGCCGGATTGGTCAGGACAATCCGTTTTTCATGGTCGGTGGTCATGACCCCATCCATCAAGCGGTTGACGACAACCCGCAGCCGGGATTTGGTATCGGTGATATCCTGCAGGGCACGGGTATACTTAATCGATTTACTGACCACCGCCCGCAGCTGATCCGGGGCAAAGGGCTTGGGAATAAAATCGAAAGCCCCCTTTTTCATGGCCTCAATCGAATGTTCGATCGTCGCGTAACCGGTAATCACGATGACCACCGTATCCGGATGATTTTCCCGCACCTGCGACAGCACGTCAAATCCGGACAATACCGGCATCATCAAATCGACAAGAACGATGTCGAAATGCCGCTCCTTAATCTTTGCCGATCCAAGTGCACCGTCGGCAGCCAAGGCCACTTCGAAGCCCATCTCCTCAAGGACTATCTGGCAGGCATCACGTATCCGCGGCTCATCATCAATCACAAGAATACGTGGTTTTTCCATTCCATCCATATCAACACTGCTCCCCATCATTGTCTCCAACTACCCGATAGAATCAAATAAGATCACTTCCGACGACGGCACCGCCGGCAATTCCAAGGCAAAGGTCGTTCCTTGCGGGCCGGTTTCTTTCACAAAAATACGACCATGGTTTTCCTCCATGATGCCATAGGCCATACTGAGGCCGAGGCCGGTGCCTTTTCCCAGCTCCTTGGTGGAAAAGAACGGATCAAAGATTTTCGACTTATTTTCTATTGGAATACCGCTGCCGGTATCCGTCACTTCAAGTATTGCCTTGCCGCTCACCGCATCCTGAGATGTGCGTAAAGTCAGTATTCCCTGTCCTTCCATAGCATCAATAGCATTGATTATCAGGTTGATCACCACCTGGCAGAGTTGATTCTTGTCGGCATAAACGAGCAGCCAATGCGGCCACTTGTCTTCGATGACTTTGATATGCAGAAAGAGTTTTTGATCACGGATAAGCCGCAGACTCTCATCGATGATGTCGCTTAACCGGAAATAATTTCGCGTCGGATTGGTCTGCCGACTGTAGGCGAGAAGATTCTTGACGATTTCCTTACAACGCTCGGTATCTTCAATGATATACGTCAGATTTTTTTCCAGGGGGTGATCTTTTTCCAACTTTTCCCGCATGAGGTTGGCATACAATAAGATACTTGTCAGCGGATTGTTGATTTCATGGGCAACCCCTGCGGAAAGTCTGCCAAGAGAGGCTAGCTTTTCGGATTGAATGAGCTGTGCATGGGCATCTTTCAATTGATGCTCCACCTCCAACCTGTCCCGAAGATCGTTGAAGATGCCGGCAGTCGCCGTTTCCATGCCATCCTCGTAGATAATGACTCCGGTCATTTCCACAGGAATATCCGTGCCGTCTTTGTGGCGAATGTTAACTCTGGTGATCGGCAGTTTACCCCGTCCTCCCAGCCGTTCATCCCTTAACTTCGCCATGATATCCCTGGCGATACCGGGCGGATAAAAATTTTCGATATTGGCGTTATCGGTATAATAGGCGGAGTGTCCGAAAAGCTCCTCGGCGGCCTTGTTCATCATGATAATACGTCCCCGCCGATCGGCAGCGATTATGGCACTCACCGAACTCTGAACCACTCGATCAATGAGTTCCCGAATGCCATCGTACATCTTTTCCAGATTTTTAGCCCTGCTGACATCTCGTATACTTTCGATGATATAATCGACATTGCCGTCAGCGCCGAGGATTGGTGAAAAGACCCGCTCCTCCCAGCCTACCTGACCGTGTTGATCGGTGAACTTTAAGAGTACCGACTGGCTGGTGCGACATTTCACCGTCTTGGCAAGCGGACATTCGCCCTTGCTGTTGCAAGGGAACATCTGCTCAGGATAGTATTGGAGATTAACGCCCTCACAAGACCTGCCAATAATCAGGGACTCTTCAACCCCAAGTTTTTGCAAATACTTTTTATTGACGGCAACGATGGTCTTATCCGGCCGGAAGATGACTGTGGGAAAAGACATCGAATCAAACACCCGCAAGCGCCAATCGAGTTCCTTGTCAATGATTTCCATTTCCGCACCATGAGAGTCTTATGATGTACATCAACCAAACCATACAGTGATAATTATCAAAATGAATTTAATCAGTTAACTTTTACTATGGCGAATTTTCCATAGCCTATGACCAAGCTCGGCAAAGAACACGATCAGATGACAAATGTCTCGGCAAGACAGTCAACCGCCTTGTGCGCCAGGTCCTTCGAAACCACGATATAAACACTGGTTCCAGCGCAGCCGGCAGAAAGAATTGAAATCCCGGCATCGAAGAGTGGCCGTAACGCCGCCTCAGCAATGCCGTAACGATCCTGAAAATGCGGCCCATGCAGGTATATCAATTCCACCGACTCTGCGACCTGCAGAGAAGTGGCATCTTCGTTTTCCATACCTATCGCCAGCGACCTACCGACATCCGCTGCCACTGCCCCGGCCATCGGCACAAGACAGAGCTGCATGGTTCCGACCAATGCCTGTTGTAAATTAACCAACTGAAACTCGCGGCCTTTTTGCCCAAGGCTTATGAGCTGCCCCCCCCAGTATGACAACCTGCCAATGGGAAAGATCAAGGTGTACAGGGACAAGCCAGTCTCTGTAGTCAGACCGTAAACACGAATCTTCGGCTCCCAATACACGGCGATGGTTTCCATGGATTATCTCTGCCAATCAAAGAGAGATCTGTTTTACAGTAAACTCCGAACGAAAAGGAGCATGATTGTCCGGCAGTTCGACTATTTTCTCAAGCACTTCGACCGCATGGTCAAGAAGATGGAAGTCAAGATTGAGGGCCAAGGCCGAAATCGAAGTACAAAGACTATGGATGGCAATTCCGGCTTGTCCCAGCACCTCGACCACATGCCCGAGAATGGCGAGGCTCCGACGGTGCGGGAAAAGGGTCAATGTGCCGACCTGGTGAGTGATCTGCAGTTGATCACGGCTAGGCAGGCCGAAGGAAGACTGCGGATCAGTCTCTTCTCCGGAGAGCGTCTGGCTATCGACAAGCCTTGAAAGAAAAACAAAATCACCTGCGGCGACACAAAAGGTGCTGCGCATTGTACCTCCAATGCCACCGGCGCAAATAAAGGGCATGTTGATGCGTTTCTCAGCAATGCGCTCCATGAGATGGATAAAGGATCTGTCGGAGGGTGAACAGGCATAGTGGGCGACATGGACAAGCTCCTCACTGAACTTTATTCCTCCTAAACTGATCTTCATAGCACCGGTTTCTGCAACAGAATCATCCACTTGTGTCCAGCCAGGAAAAGGTGATATCCTCCGGGAAAACCCGGAGGATCATTGACCATGCGTTTTAAAGACTATCCTCGACTATTTCCATCAGTTTGTCCATATCGATGGGCTTGGGGATAAAGTCGTCGGCCAGGGTGGTTTTACCGCCGATATGGGTATAGTTGGTCGAGGAGATCGCCTCGGTGACAGCCGTCAAAAGAATAATGACGATGCCTTTGTATTCGTCGGATTTTTTCAATTCATCGCACAGGGTGTAGCCATCTTTCCTCGGCATCATTACATCGAGGATCATCAATGCCGGCCGATCTTCCTTGATTTTCGCCATGGCCTCGACGCCATCATAGGCCTTGGCAACCCGGAAATTTTTGCTGGCAAGTTTCATGGCAACCATTTCCACCAGATCCGTATCATCATCTACTACCAGGATGAGTTTTTTGTCACTCATTTCGTAATCCTCCTTAGATTTTATTAGTTTTTCATCTTCGAGTTTTATTTTACACCTGAGGTCTGGGCAAAAGCCCTGCCCGCTCGACGATTTCTTTGACCTTTTCTTCCCAGTCGATGGCCATAATATGGAAACCGGCAACACCCTCGACTTTTTTCAGTCGTTCAATCGTCTCAACACAGATGGTGACACCCTCTTCCGCTTGTTTTTCCTTGGGAACTGAGGCCATACGGTCGACGATTTCCTGCGGCACATCCATACCCGGCACCTTGCTCTTCATGTAGCGGGCCGCCCCCAAGGATTTGATCGGAGTGACTCCGGCGAGAATGTAACACTTCTTATGCAGACCGCGGGCACAGACCAGCTCCATCCACTTTTCGAACTTCTCGACATTGAATATACACTGGGTCTGGATAAAATCGGCCCCGGCGTTAATTTTTTTGGCGAGGCGCAAAACCCTCAGTTCAAAGGGGTCGGCGAAGGGATTGGCGGCAGCACCGATAAACATCCGCGGCGGGCCTTTAATTTCGGCGCCACCCTGGAATTTCCCCTCGTCGCGCATCGCCTTGACCATCTGGATGAGCTGGATGGAATCGATATCATGAACATTCATCGCCATCGGATGATCCCCGAATTTGGTGTGATCCCCTGACAGGCAAAGCATGGTATCGATACCGAGCGAATAGGCGCCGATAATGTCTGCCTGCATGGCGAGACGGTTTCGGTCACGGGTGACCATTTGGAAAAGAGGGTTCAAGCCCTCCTGTTTGAGGATGACCGAAGCGGCGAGACTCGACATGCGGACCATCGCCGTTTGGTTGTCGGTGACATTGATGGCATCGACAATTCCTTCAAGATACCTGCCCTTCTCCCGTACTTTATCCGGCAGGGCTCCACGCGGCGGCCCACATTCCGAGGTGACGGCCAGATGACCTGCTGCCAATATCTTTTCTAATCTGCTTTCAGTTCTCATTCTGCCAAATCCTCTCTGATGATCTTTCTTGGGCCAGCGCCTCCGCCCGGTCTCCAGTCTTTAGCCGGGGTGATTTCCACAAACCGGTCCTCCTGTCCAAGGGCTTTTAACCTTTCCCAGATCAGTGCCCAGGCACAGTCGACGTCGTCACCGATCTCACAATGGCCACCGGTCGAACCGCCGCAGGGACCGTTCATCAGCTGTTTTGCACATCTGGCGATGGGACAAACGCCTCCGGTCTGACCGAGAAGACAATCGCCGCATCCTTGGCAACGCTCGCTCCAAACGCCCTGCCTTTCCGAGGCTCCCATAAACTTGGTGTTAACCGCCGGGAAAACCGGTTTGTCCTTGAATCGCCTGGCAATCTCCTGGACACCGCAACCGCAGGCCATGGACATGACTGCATCGACTCCGTCAATCATCGGCACAAGCTCATTGACATATTCCGGATCACACTGGCGCTCCAGGGTATGTTCACGAATTTCGATGTTTGTGCCGCTCTTCAACATCGCCATGTGCAAGCCCGAGGCGAGCAGACCGACTTCTTTCCGACCGCCGGCGGCGCACACCGTCACACATTCGTTGCAACCGACGAGGAGCACGCGCTTAAAGGGTTTGAGATATTCAATAAGCTCTTCTAAAGGTTTTCGTTCTGCAGTGATCATTTTTTTTCACTCTCCTCTCAAATTATACCGGTAAGCTGCGAATTGCTTTCCTTACCGACCAAGGCAACATGAATCGGACTGGGGCCCAGCTTCCGAATCTTCTCAGTCATCTCCGTGGCAACTTGGGCAAAACGATAGCCCATTCCGGCGGACATCATGACCATTTCCAGTCGTTCGCGTTCTATACCGATCTCGTCCAAGTATTTCTGCACATTTTCAACCAAACGGGCGGCCCGCATGTTGCCGTTCTTGAAATGGCAATCCCCCTCCAGACATCCCGCCACATACACGCCATCGGCACCCTTTTCAAAGGCCTTGACCAGATGCAGGGCGTCAACCTTGCTGGAACAAGGGACTCGAATAATCTTAACGTTGGCGGGATAGGCAAGTCTCTGACTTCCAGCCATATCGGCAGCCGTATAGGCACAGTAATGACAGCAGAAGGCAACTATCACCGGTTCGAAGTTTTCCATTATGCGAGATTCCTTTCAAAAAGTTCTTCCAACTTAGCAAGTATTTTGTCGTCTTCAAACTGCATAAGCTGAATCGCCTTGGCCGGGCAGGCAGAGGCACACATGCCGCAACCGTGGCACTTGGCCGGATCAATTTCCGAATAGCCGTCGGCGTTGATAAAGGGGATTCCGAAGGGACAGGAGCGTACACAAATCAAACAGGCGGCACAGCTGTTTTTATCAACTCTTGCAGCTCTTGCGCCCAGATTGATCGAATCTTTGGCGAGCATTGTCCGGGCGCGGGAAGCGACCGCCAGGGCCTGGGCCACACTCTCACTGATGAGTTTCGGGGAATGGGCGGTACCGGCCACGAAAAATCCCGGCACCTGCAGGTCGACAGGACGCAGTTTGACATGATCTTCAAGGAAATAGCCGTCAGCCGTGCGCGGCAGTTTAAAGATCATCGCCAGCTCGTTGTTTGAATCTTCATCGGCAACCAAGCCGGTGCTGAGACAAAGATGGTCGGCACTGACGGTTATCGTCCGCCCAAGGATCAGATCTTTAAAGGTGACGTCGACCATCGTCCCGGCCGCTTCGACAACCGGAGGATTGTCGAGACTGTAGCGGACGAAAATAACCCCCAGCTCGCGGGCTTTCTGGTAATATTCCTCTTGAAAGCCATAGGTCCGCATATCCCGGTACAGGACAAAGATTCGGGTATCCGGATTGAGTTCGCGAATCCGCAGGGCATTCTTCACAGCGCTCTGGCAGCAGATCCTCGAACAGTTGGGATTTTCTGCGGTTCGTGAGCCAACGCACTGGATCATCACCACATTGTCCCAGGACTTGACGGCCTCGGGTTGTTCTTCAATAATGTTCTGCAGATCCAGTTGGGTGGAAACCGCGGCGCATTGGTCGAGCAGATACTGCGCCGGCCGATTCGGCAGGGCACCGGTTGCGAGTACCGTGACGCCATGCTCAATCTGCCGATAGAACATCTGCTTGCCGGTCTGCATGCCGGTCTTAAACATCCCGGGCATGCCGCTATGGTCGACGATCAGTGCCCGGTTGATAACCTGGATATTTGCGTGCGCTTCGGTGCGGGAAATCAGATCTTTGACAAAGGCCTGGACGTCGCCTTTCTCAATGGTTTTCCTGATTTTTGCCGCAGTTCCGCCAAGTTTTGTGGATTTCTCGGCGAGATACACCTTCAGACCCTGGTCGGCAAGCTGCAACGCCGTGGTCATGCCGGTGATGCCGCCGCCAACGACAAGAACGTCCTTGTTCATCGGCAGACTCTGATCGACCAGCGGTTGCGCACATACCACACTGCCGACCGCCATGCGAATCAAATCTTTCGCCTTCTCGGTAGCCCCCTCCGGACTGTTGGCATGGACCCAGGTCGCTTGGTCGCGAATATTGGCGATCTCAAGAAGATACTTGTTGAGACCGGCCTTGCGAATAACTTCTTGGAATTTTGCCTCATGGGTCCGCGGCGAACAGCCGCCGATGACGACGCGATTCAGTTTTTCGTCTTTGATGGACTGTTGAATCTGCTGCATCGATTCACGGCTGCAACCATGTCCCTTCAGCTCGGCAACGGCAACATGGGGAAGGGTCTTGGCAAAATCGGCCAAGGCACCGGCATCGACGACTCCGCCGATATTCTCGCCGCAATCGCAGATGAAAACCCCGACTCTCGGTTCTTCACCAACCACTCCCACTTCAAGCGGCAGGAGTTCCTTTTCGTTTTCGACCTTCTCGACGATCCCCAGGTCATTACCGGCCAGACACGCGGCGGCACTCGCCTGGACCATGGTCTCGGGAATATCTTTCGGGGCCTGAATAACCCCGGCTACATAAATACCCGGCACCGAGGTGGCAACCGGATTAAAGGCATCGGTTTTCGGAAAACTGCCGGCATTCAGTTCAAGCCCGAGTTTTTCGGCAAGCTCCTTGACGTCATCCGCCACCCGGAAGCCGGTGGAGAGTACCACCATGTCGAAGTCTTCACTGAGGTTGCTGCTGCTTTCTTCCGAGCTATAGGTAAGGGTGAGGGTATCGGCGCCGGGGTTTGTCAGGATATCATGCGGACGGCTGCGAACAAACCGCACTCCGAACTCGTTTTTCGCCCGCAGGTAGTAGAGCTCATAATCCTTGCCCATGGTCCGCATGTCCATATAGAAGATCGTCGTTTCAATATCATCCTGAAACCTCTCCTTAGTGACAATGGCCTCCTTCAGGGCAAACATGCAGCAGGCGCTGGAACAATATTGCCCTGCCCCCTTCTGCAAACCACGGGAACCGATACACTGGATCCAGGCAACCTTTTTCGGCTGTTTGCCGTTCGACGGGCGAACCAGCTGGCCCATGGTCGGACCGGAAGCGGAAAGGATGCGTTCATATTCAAGACTGGTGACCACATCGGCCTGGGTGGCATAGCCTAGATAATCGAGATGACTGGGATCAAAAAGTGCCCCACCCGGGGAAAAAACAATCGAGCCGCAGACCACTT
Source organism: Deltaproteobacteria bacterium (assembly GCA_031441605.1). Lineage (GTDB taxonomy): Bacteria > Desulfobacterota > Desulfobulbia > Desulfobulbales > Desulfocapsaceae > Desulforhopalus_A. The sequence continues at coordinate 20,792 of JANNQF010000013.1, read as the reverse complement.
CGCGCTTTCGCCCTATATCGTCGGGATTGATCGCCCCGGCCGGACAACTCTTCATCAGGGCTTCGACATCGGTGCATTTTGCCAGATCGATGGAAAATGCCTGGGGAGTAGCTTGCGGATAGCGCATACAGGTCGGAGCCCGATGATCGAGACCGGGAGTAAAACGGACGCATTCGGGGAATTTTTTATGGCACTCACCGCAGGCGGTACATTTATCAAGATTGATATAGCGGGGTGCCGTCTCCAGGGACACGGTGAAATTGCCCTTTTTGCCCTTGACATCCTTTACCGAAGTCATGGTCAGGAGTTCTATATAATCCTGCCGGCTGCTCTCGGAGAGTCCCGGCGCAAGGGTACACAAATCACAGTTATTGGTCGGAAAAGTTCGGTCCAGCTGGGTCATCAGACCGCCGATGGCATACGCCTTGTCCACCAGAATGACTTTCTTTTCCGCCTCCGCCAGATCAAGGGCGGTACGTATACCGCCCATGCCGCCGCCGATAACCAAAACCTTATCACTTTGCTGCTGTTGTTTATTTTGCATATCTCTTTCTTCTTTGCACCGGGTGCCAGGGTATACGACCTTTCCCGGTCGAGGATTTTTTGCGAATTTTTGGCAGGATCAATTCGTTAAAGGCCTGCAACATCAAGGATCGCCGGCAATTTATGCTCCCAGCCGAGGGTCTGGATGAGAACGCCCTGCGCCATTGACTTCAGTGCCGTTATGGTTTCTCCGGCAATCTGGACACCCTCTTGCTCTCGATCGGCGGATTTTCGAATGCGCCGAATAAGCTCATCGGAGATATGGGCGCCCGGTTCGCTGTTCGCTATATACTGGGCGATAGCCAGGGATTTGAGGAGAAAAACGGTGGGAATCACCGGTACCCCCAGCGCCTTCACCCGGCTGAAAAACGGGGCGAATTGCGGGACATCAAAAACCGGGGGCATAATGATATAGCGAGCACCGGCCGCAACTTTTTTCTGCGCCGCAGCCAGTTCTTCGGCAAAAGCACTTTCATCGGCGTAGGGGGCGATACTGCAACCCGTGAAAAAGGTGGGCGTGCCGTCAAGATCAAAACCGGCGAGATCCTTGCCGGCCTGGAGAAACTGAATGGTCTTGAGAAGACCGATTTCATCAAGATCATCCACCGTTTTGGCATCGCCATGGTCACCCTGGCTCATTTCTTCGCTATGGACGACAAGAAGATTCTGAACCCCAAGAACATGGGCCGCCAGGATATCGCCCTGCAAAGCCATGCGGTTTCGGTCACGACAGTAAAGATGGATGATCGGTTCAACTCCCTGCTGCTGCATTAGCACGCCGCCGGCCAAGGCATTCATCCGCATGATCCCGTTGTCCATGTCCGGAACAACGATTGCGTCAACCCTGCCTTTGATCCGCCGTGCATCGGTAACCAGCCTGGAAATGTTGACGCCTTTCGGGGTGTGCATCTCGGCGAGGACCACAAATTCATTTGCCTGTAATCTCTTTTGAAAACTCATACGTTCTATTTCTCCAGGTAACAGAATCTAAGCTTCGGGGTTAACCCTGCGTATCAAAGTTGCTTTTACAGGGCTGTTTCAGGATGAAATACGTTAACCTCTTTCAAATCATCGCCCAAATAGGCTCGCTCGTTGGGTCCGAGAATTCCCAATGATAAACAGATCAGCGTCCATATATGTACTGTTTGATAGCTTCCATGAAAATGATGCCCGATATCATGAACCTGGGCATGGCAGTTATGGCAACCGGTAATACAGTAATCGGCGCCAGTGGCGATGATCTGATCGAACTTCACCTTGCCATAGGCCCGGCGTTCTTCGGGATACCCTGCCTGCAGAAAGCCACCACCACCGCCGCAACAGTAATTGTTTGATTTATTCGGCGTCATTTCGATGACATTTTCCTTACCGACCACCGACTCGATAACAAAACGCAGTTCGTCGGCAACCGGATCGCCAAAGCCTTTGCGAACAATCTGACAAGGATCCTGGATGGTGAATTTGACTTTCAGATCCTTGTTCCACTCGGAACTGACCTTCAGCCGCCCTTCACGAATCCATTTCGCATAATACTGATAGATGGATGCTACTTCAAAGTTATGATCGATATTGAATTTTTTCAGTCCGGCCCGGACTGAGAAAGTTATGTGGCCTCACTCAGTGTTGAGAAAGACCTTGCACCCCAACTTATCGGCCTGATTGGCCGATACCCTGGTAACGTGCTCCCAGCAGGCGTTATCGGCGAGGAACAGACAGTAATTCTCCGCGGCCCAGCCTTTGCTGCCGTAGGTCCAGTCGACCCCGGCCAGGTGGAGAATCTTCCACAACGGCACCATTTCATCCGGTTCGGTCACCGGCTCACGGGAGTTTTGGTTGACAAAGAAATGGGCGCCCTCTTTATCAATCGGCGCCAGCATATCTTTAAATTCAGGCTGAGATTCCTGGTATTCGGCGAGAACGTCCTCGACGACAAAGATAAAATCATCGGGAGCGGTACCCATGGCACTGTTCGAGTCATTTCGCATCGCCATGTCGCAAGAGTTGCGAATGCCGCTGGGTCGCTGATCTCGTGGCCAAGTACCCCTGGTATTATACACCAGCTGCGGGATGTCGATCTTCATGGGACAGACATAGATGCACCGCTGACACATGGTACACATCCAGACCCAGGGGGTGGATTTTACCTCCTCGTCCATGCCGAGGGCAGCCATTCGCAAAAATTTACGTGGATCCATGTCCGCCAGTCCAGTTGCCGGGCAACCGGAGACGCAGGCTCCACAAGTAAGACAAAGGTTGAGATTGCCTCCCTCGGGAAGAATCTCCTTGACCATTTCAATGAAGGAACTCTTCTTTTTCCCTTTGATGGTAATGCTGCTTTCCGCCATAGCTATCCTTTTTGCCCTTTCAGGTCTCTTTGTTGAGAATAATTATAGACAAATTCAAACGATTCTAATATCGAACACAAAACCACCGTCACACCAGGCGCTTCCGTATTCGCACTTTATAGAAATCCTGCCCGACTTCCTCTTCGCTCCCCAACACATCATAAGAAGCCTCCGGCAAAACCTTCAGCAGATCTTCGCGGGTATCCGGATCAGACCCGCATATCTCTATGACCTGCATCGGTTGCATCCGGCTGAAGATCTCCGTCATCTTCAACAGAGAGATCGACGAGAAGGTATTCCTGAAGTCTAATTTAATATCCACTATTCCAACCAATTTTCCATTACTCCTTTTTGATTACCGTAACATTGTTCGCAATATTCAGGCCAATCTGAAGAAAGATATGCCCTCATGTTGGTAGTTAGTATTTTATAATTTTATATTAACGAGTTAGATAATTTTGCATAAAATCAATATGATTGAAAAACCGACTAAAGATGGTTAAAGTGGCTGCAAATATGCTAAGCAGTAAAGACAGTTACTCTTTACAGGTGTTAAGGTTTACAGGTGATCAGCTCCTTAGGGCATTCTTTGCGAGGGGCTATTCCTGTCCATTGGGGTTGAACATGCATGGGCGTGAGCTTGACGGATACTGGAAAACGGTGGTGAATACCCTTCGGGACGGGATAATGATAGTCAATACCCGCGGCGCTATAGTCTCGGTCAACAAGGCATTCGAGCAGATTACCGGGTATTCCCGAGACGAGCTCATCGGCCGATCCGGTGAAATCCTCCAATGCGACGCCGGCAATGAGACACTGGCAAAGGGTGAAGAGCACCAGCGCATTTTTTTCCAGGATGGTGAAACAGATCAGCGTAAATGCCGGATCCGCCGAAAAGACGGGGTTATAATCAACGCTCTGAAAAATGCCGCCCTTCTCCGTGATGCCGGCGGTACGGTTATCGGCGCCGTCGAGACCCTTGCCGACCTCTCTGAGATCACCGAAAAGGACAATCAGCTTGAGGCATTCCGGCTGCAGCTGCATTCAGGTGATGAGTTCCATGGCATTGTCGGCAGTTCCGTGCCGATGCAGCGGGTTTTCGACATGATTGAAAACGCCGCCGGATCGGATGCCCCGGTCATCATCTACGGCGAAAGCGGCACCGGCAAGGAACTGGTCAGCCGAGCCATACACAACATCGGCATGCGCCGGGATCAGCCCTTCGTCAAAGTCAACTGTGCCAGCCTGACTGAATCCCTCCTCGAAAGTGAGCTTTTTGGCCACGTACGAGGTGCCTATACCGGGGCCTATAAAGACCGGGTGGGTCGGTTCGAAATGGCTAACAACGGTGATATTTTCCTCGACGAGATCGGCGACCTGCCTATTCCAACACAAACAAAACTGCTGCGGGTGCTGGAAGAAAAGGTGCTCGAACGGGTCGGTTCAAGCAGTCCCATTGCCACCGACGTCAGGATCATCTCCGCCACCAACAAGGATCTGATGCGGCTGGTGGACAAAGGTGAATATAGGAAGGACTTCTTCTTTAGGATCAATGTTATCCCTCTCTTTCTCCCGCCCCTGCGTGACCGGGAGGGAGATATTCCCTTGCTCTCAGAAAAGCTTTTCCAGAAAATGCGCTTAAAAAGCGGCAAGGCCATAGCCGGTATCAGCAGGGAAACCATGGAAATCCTTGTCAACCACACCTGGCCCGGTAATGTAAGGGAATTAAAGGGGGCATTTGAGTACGCCTTTGTCACCTGTCATGAAGAAATAATTCGCCCCTGCCATCTGCCGGAGACCATTTTGCGGCCGAAATCCGTCCAACAGGTGTCTGTTCCGAAAAAACCCGCCTTCAATCTCCAGGCTATTGAAAAACAGGAACTGCTGGAAATCCTCGAACGAACAGGCGGCAATCAGTCCAAGGCCGCCGAGATCCTCGGGGTTTCCCGGGTGACCATCTGGAACCGAATGAAACGCTACGGGATCGATGCCAAAAGGATGATTGAGGTTCGTTAGAGAAAACGTCTCTTCTTCTTTATTCGACAACCTTAGACCAAACACTCTTTAGGACCCGTCACGAAATAACATGTTCATTTTCTTTATTTCGCTACGGATCCTTATGCCGTTTCAGAGACTCCATTGACCAAGTTATTCATGGACGACGGCTTACAAAGGCAGTTCTATATAAAACCTGGTTTGTCCTTCATTCTCTTCTTTAGCACATCTCACGTCGTTGGAAAAACCGCCAGTATATCGATTATCCAGTAATGAAACCACTTCTTCGAACTCTCTCTCCGTCACAAACCGCGTTTGATAATCTGTTATACGATTATCGGTAACAATGGGGTACAAACGCAGGCTCTTTTTGAGAGATCCCTGGTGTACATCAACACGCAGCTGCGCTATTAAACTGTACGGTGGGGCACCAAGTTTGTCGTATCGCCCCTTCGAATTAAACATAAAATTACCGATACCGAAGACAATCCACCGCTGATCGGATCTTTGAATCTCTTGCAGCATATGTGCCCCGTGACCGAGAATCAGATCTGCACCTTCTGCCAACATGCTTGCCGCCAGTTTTGCCTGACGCTCGGTACGCCATTGGTAATTTGCACCCCAATGGGGAAATAATACGACAAAGGCATTGCTAAACCGTTGTTTTATACGTCTGATTTCGTGGCGCATGCCCTTCAGCGACACTGGATTCAAACCCGGTTTCGCCTCTGAAGCATAAACCCCATATGCATCCTTTTCTCGTGCGGGTCCAACATACATTGCAATGACTGCCAGCGTGAATCCCTGGCCATTTATTGTCCTTTGCCAAATAAATGATTGTCCTGCCGCACCGAGATTCTTACCGGCCCCAAAGAATGCAATACCTGCCAGATCAAGGCTCGCAGTAGTCTGAAGAAATCCATCGGTGCCATAGTCGAACATGTGATTATTTGCAAGACTTACCACCTTTATATTGTTGGACAACAAATGATAAGGTGTTCGCCTAACGTCACCCCAATGAATCCAGGTCTTCGCGCCTGACAATGGTGAAATCTTTAAATCCGTCAGCGGGGTTTCAAGATTGGCAATAACCAAATCCGCTTCGATGAGAATGTCATGAACCTTTGCCAATGGTGCATCATAGCCTCTTTGTTTAAGAATATTGGGCTCCCCATTGTCTTCATAAAGTTCCTGGTAATTTTCACCAAAGGCTGTATCGCCAACGAAAACCACTTCAAGCGATGAAAGGCTGGGGTCTGCCGTATTTGCATCTGGTAAAATCAAATGTTTGCTTGTTTCTTCCCGAGGGCTATTTTGTGGAGAAATGCTTTGTGCGAGGACCTCGTTTGGTTTTTTCTTCCTGACAGTTTTTCCGGCCTGAGTAATTGCCGACAAAATCATCTCCAGATTTGCGGTAGAGCGCCTTGAGCCTTTCACCCAGACTATATCCCCACCACGCATTTCCTTCACCACCGCCATGGCTATCTGCTCGGGGTTTTCGCTGTGTAGGCCTCGCATTTTTTCAGGCAGGGCCTGCCACATTCCCTGCAAATCGCGACCTACGGTAAACAGCACATCAACCCCCGCCTGAAACACATGGGGTGCCAAGGCTGTATGCAGTTGCAGTGAGGTATCGCCCAGCTCCTTTATCTCACCCATAACGGCAATGCGCCGCCCTCCTGCCGAGGGTTCAGTCAATCCGAGCACCCCTAGTCCCGCTTGCATGGATGCCGGGTTAGCGCTGAAAGTATCATCAATAAGCGTAATGCTCCCGTCGGACACCTCTACTGTAAAGTGTTCATTACGCCGCCCGAGGATGGGTGCTCTTGCGATATCTCCAGCAGCTTGCAGCCAATTGCCGCCGGCAGCTTGAACGGCAGCCAAGGCCCCAAGACAATCCATGACAATATGTATTCCCGGCTGATTCACTCGAAATGACATTTTTTTGCCATGAAACTGTATTGTTACATCGCTTGACTCCGGTTTCAAAGAGTACTCGACTACCTGCATGTCGGCATTGTCATGCAGACCAAAGGTAGTGACCTGATTGACATTTGCTTTTCTTGCATTGCCCAGCTGTTGCTCAAACAGCGTGCTATCACGATTAAGGACGACCACCCCATCCGGCTTTAATGCCTTGAAAAGCAAACATTTCTGATCGGTTAATTTCTCCAATGTCCCGTAAAATTGCAAATGATCTGCATGTATATTTGTGATCACCACCACATCCGGGCTGATAATTTTTGCTTTTTTCTCAGTAACTCTGGGGAGATCAACAGAAAACTCATAGACACCGAAACGAATGTTCGGAGGAGTCTCAGCCAGCATCAGAGACACCCCCGGTCCATTGTTATAGTTTTTCCGACTCCCTTTGGTGATCGCCTGCTCACTAAGGAGAAATCGGGTGATTTCTTTCGTTGTTGTTTTTCCGGCACTACCGGTAATAGCCACAACTGTGCCGCTCATTCTGTCGCGTGCGGCTGCCGCCAATTTGTCAAGCGCCAGCCGGGTATCTTCAACCAGCAGAACCGGATTTTCGCTTCTCTGATTCTCCGGCAATTGGCTGGCGACAATAACTGCCGCGTGTTTTTGATCAAAAAGTTTGGCAATGATTTTGTTGGTATTTTTATAGGCAGCCGATCGCCAAGTATGTTGTTCGGTGGTAAAAACCAAATCTCCCGGCTCAACCTGACCGGGGTAATAGTTGACTCCCGTGATACATATATCACCCGACACCTGCCCCACCCACGTTCCACCCATAATCGGCTGCAAATCCCGCGCATGCCACAACACGGGTTGAGTCACTTTTTTTTCGGAGGTCGCTTCTTCATCGTGTATCGGGTCTCGTTTATTCATTTTTCAGTAAACTCTTGATTGCTGTTTTATCTTTTTTGTCAATGAGATGCGTCGCTTTTCCCTCCAGGGTGTGATAAATTTTCTCGCACCCTCACTAGAAACCCAGACGAGCATAATGCAGAAAGGAAGAAGTATTGTGCTGAATATAATCAATGCGAACTTCATTTTTCCGTTGGTCTTTGCCCCCCCGGACAAACGAACCATCCGGCAAGCGAAAGGCCAGTTGCAGCATCAAATTTGCTTGCACCTGTTCAAGGCATTTTTCACACAAAGCTCTGTCGTCGACATCCTCCGGTCGCTGCATTCGTACAAAGGCCAGCAAGCCCTCCGACCGGCAGGCTATTGGTGTACTCCTCTCCCAGGAAAGGTATACCGGGTTGTCCAGGATATGTTTCACTATCTTTTCAGCATGACGGTATGCCAAAGAAGAAGCTTGAAAATGCGAAAGCAGTTCAAGCGAATACAGCATCCAATGAGACTGCTCCTCCACCCCATAGTCGATGGCGGCAAGATCCTTCTCAATTTCCACCACAGCCTCGAACACCTGTTTCCGGTGCGTTAGCCGATACAGCGCGAGTAAAGCCAGCAATGCTTCTCCGGTATAATACATTGAAACAAAATCGGCTACCTTCCCTGAATCAAAGTATCTCTTATGAACCAGCGCACCATTTTCAAGCCGTTGCGTTAAAACAAAATGGCAGAGCTGCTCGGCAACAGCCAAAAGAAAATGGTCCTGAGTCAATTCAAAGAGAGACAACAGGGCTAAAGTGGACAGAGCATTGCCACCCAGCTTGATCTTGTTGTCCTCACAGATACAGACATTGTTATAATCGCGGAAAAAACGCAGATATGTATCAAGAAGATACTGTGTTGTCTTTTTGCCACCCTCTAAGAGTGTTTTGTCGGCAACATTGCGATATACGTCAAGCATCGACCAGATAGTTCCAGCATGTCGCAGAACATTATAACCGTTCAAAGGTGTGGCGGTCTGCGAATCATACCGGTATTTGAAACTCCCGTCACCCTGCACGAGATTTTTCAAGCATTTCGCCCCGGAATAAGCAATTTCTAGTGGATTCATGGGAGAATTCCTTCATTTCGTGGGATGAAATTGCCTTAAAAATAGGCAACCCGGCAGCTGTATTTCATGTTCTTAGAGCCTCTTGCAAAATGAGGATTTTCGTTCAAAATCAAGGCATGCGAAAAATTTTACCGCAGGCATATAGTTAATATTCCGAGGATAAAATTTTGTGCATAACGCCGAGTTTGGGCGAAAAGACCATTTTGCAAGAGGCTCCTTAGTTATATCGACACAGAATGCTTTCTACAACCACCTCCTGTTAGCCTGGCTTCACTTCTTCGGTTCCATCAAGGTCAGAATGACGCTGGTGCGATTCTCAGGATTCGGCATACCTCCTGGATTGAACCATCTATCAAGCAAAAGGTACGGCCCCTTTTCCCCTTCTAAAATTGCCCCGACATTTTGCCATCTGGTTTTTTCATTGCCATCACGGTCCTCATAGGATCCAAGTGGGATTGCCACATCATACATTTTTTTTGCCATTTCTCATCCTCCTGAGCCCAATAATCGGGATTCTTTATATCTGGACAATTACCTGCATTGCAAAATTGCCAACCATAACAGCCTCCATACATCTTCTTCACCTTACAGATGCTGCTATTGAACAGTTTTTGCACTTGCTGCCCCACTAAAAAAACCCGAACAAACCCAGATTTCGGGTTCGTTCAGGTTCCTTCCTCAGACCAGAGCTAATGACGTTTTCAGATTAGATGTCCTCTGGAGGATCAACCAGCGTCTCAATACTGAGATTGCTGAAAGAATCTCCTCCTTCATCATCGACATCGTCGTCATCGTCATCGTCATCATCGTCATCATCGTCGTCATCGTCATCATCATCATCATCATCGTCATCATCATCATCATCGTCGTCATCGTCGTCATCGTCGTCATCGTCGTCGTCATCGTCATCATCGTCATCATCGTCGTCGTCGTCATCGTCATCATCGTCATCATCATCATCATCATCATCATCGTCGTCATCGTCGTCATCGTCGTCATCGTCGTCGTCATCATCGTCGTCGTCGTCATCATCGTCATCGTCGTCATCGTCGTCATCATCGTCATCATCGTCGTCATCGTCGTCGTCATCGTCATCGTCGTCATCGCCAGGTGTAGTCGGCGTCTGAGTAGGCGTAACCGTCGGGGTGACTGTCGGCGTGACCGTCGGAGTAACTGTCGGTGTGACCGTCGGAGTAACTGTCGGCGTGACCGTCGGTGTGACCGTCGGTGTGACTGTCGGAGTGACCGTCGGATCTAGCAGCTCCGGTGGTGTGGTTGGAATATTCGGGTCTTCAAAGTTCAATCCTACTCCCGTTGTTTCCGCACCGCTTTGCGGAGTTACACTGTCACCGGTTAAAGCAAAAACAGGATAGCCGGGACCGCCATCGCGGGCATCGGCAACCTCTCCCGGGCCGGCTTCTGTCGGACCAGCAGCTGTCGCTTCAAATTCTGTTGTTGGATCGAACTGGCCTTGTTCCAAAGCCCGTTGAATATCTTGAACTTCGCTGGTTGCCTGAGCAAAATCCTCTGTTGGATTTTGATTATAAACCTCCTCGTCAATGACGACATCCGAATTACGTCCGAGACTGAGCACAGTATGTTGCGGGTCATTAAATGAAATGGAAACTCTTCCATCTCCCCCCGTCACAATCCGTTCATCGGCAAATATTGGTGTGTTGGGGGCAAGTGTCCGAACTGTTCCGTCGGGAGCAATCGCCCGCGCATCTCCGAAAATCACAAATACCTGGCCGACAGGTAGCTCGCTTCCACCGCTTCCTGATCCAAAATTTTTATCAGCCATATCTTTCTCCTTTTTATGTATAAACCTGGGGTGTTCATTCTGCCTGGTTTAAGTGTAACCCTGCCATGCAAGTATGTCTATTGTACCTTGGTACAAGATCATGTTAAATAATCCTATGGTCACTCCCGAGCAATCCTCCAAATATTCCTTTCGCGAAGAACTTGCCCACGGCATCAGCCATGGAATAGGCGCGGTACTGGCCATCGTCGGCCTGGTCTTTCTCCTGATCGCCGCCATCCGTAACGGCGACAGCCGACACATCGTCAGTGCGATGGTCTACGGCAGCAGTCTTATCCTGCTCTACCTGGCCTCAACCCTCTACCACTTGATTTCCCACCCCGGCATTAAAAAGATTTTCCAGAAGCTTGATCATTCGATGATCTATATTCTTATTGCCGGCACCTACACCCCTCTCACCTTGGTGACTCTGCGCGGCGGATGGGGCTGGACCCTTTTTGGCCTGGTGTGGGGCATGGCCCTCATTGGTCTGGTGCTGGAGGTGGTTCTGCCACGGAGAATTGGCTGGCTCTACATTATCCTCTATCTGGGGATGGGTTGGTTGATCGTCCTTGCAGCCAAGCCGCTGCTGGTGTCTCTGGCAACTGGGGGCCTCATTTTTCTTGTTGTCGGGGGGCTGTTCTACTCGCTTGGTGTTATTTTTTATGCCTGGGAGAAACTCACCTATAACCACGCGGTATGGCATCTCTTTGTCCTGGCTGGCAGTGTGATGCACTTTTTTGCCATTCTTTTATATGTCTACACCCCCGCCCCGTAAACACTTCTCGAACAATCGAATGCCATATACTCCTCAAGAGCATTTTCTTTTTGACACACAATCGAAAATTCTGTAATACACTGAATGTTACAAAGTTGGATAAAATAACACGATTAACCCCGGAGCATTTCCGCAGCCAGAAAACAGTTACACGGGAACTCTCCGACAAGATTCATTATTTTTCCGAGGAAAAGATCATGCATATGGCCGACGCCCTTCTCTCCCCCGCTGTTGGCGGCACCATGTGGGTCGCTACTGCCGGCACCATCGCCTATTGTGCAAAAAAAGTTCAACAGGAGCTTGATGATCGCAAAGTCCCCCTGATGGGTGTGCTCGGCGCCTTCATCTTTGCCGCCCAGATGATCAATTTCTCCATTCCGGCAACCGGTTCCTCCGGTCATTTGGGTGGGGGAATGATACTCGCCATACTTCTCGGCCCCTATGCGGCATTTTTGACCATTGCCTCGGTGCTTACCGTTCAGGCCCTGTTTTTCGCCGATGGCGGCCTTCTGGCCCTTGGCTGCAACATCTTCAACCTTGGGATATTTCCTTGTTTTATTGCGTATCCCCTGATCTATAAACCTCTTGCCGGAAACAAACAAACCCCTCTGCGTATAGGCCTTGGGGCAAGCATCGCGGCGATTATCGGTCTGCAACTTGGGGCTCTGGCAGTGGTCTTTGAGACCGTAGCGTCCGGGATTTCCGAACTGCCGCTCTCGGCCTTCCTCTCGGTTATGCTGCCCATCCATCTTGCCATCGGTGTGGTGGAAGGTCTTGTTACCACGGCAGTCGTCACCTTTATCTGGCGGGCACGACCGGAGATTCTTGAGCTGACGGCCAACTCAGAGTCTCTCAGCAATCTGGCTATGGGCAAGATTGTTGCATCAATAGCAATTGCCGCAATGGTCATCGGCGGGGCATTGTCCTGGTTTGCCTCGTCCTCTCCGGACGGGCTGGAATGGTCGATGGCAAAAGTCTCCGGCAAGGCAGAGTTGGAAGGCCCGGAAAAGGGTATTCATCATAGTCTTGCCGCTTTGCAGGAAAAAATTGCCTTCCTGCCTGATTATGGCTTCAAGACTTACGCCCCGGAAACCACCGACGAAAAGGAAAGCCCGAAATGGCCTGCTGTCGACAGCGGCAAAACAACGTCAGGTCTTGTCGGCGGCGCACTTACCTTGGTCCTCGCCCTGATGATCGGTATGCTCCTGCGAAAACGCCGACAAACTGCTTGAGCTGAACGAAGAGCCCGCAAGCCACACATCCCCGGGCAGCGGTGGGAGTGTGCCACCTCTGCCCGCTGCTATGTCGAGACCCTAGTCAAGGAGCCGTCTGTGGCGAAAATCGAATCTGCTTTTTTTGATCTGAGCTACCTTGAAACTCTGGCCGGCGGCACCACCGCCATCCATCGTCTCGATCCGCGGATAAAGGTACTTACGGCCGCAATCTTCATGATTTGCGTCGTTTCCTTCGACAAATACGTCATCTCGGCTATGCTGCCATTCGGTCTCTTTCTTGTGGTCATCATGGGGCTTGCGAACATCCCGGCCGGATATCTCGGAAGAAAGCTCTTGCTTGTTTCACCTTTTGCGATCATGGTCGGAATCTTTAACCCCTTTCTCGACCAACAACCCCTGCTACAACTCGGCACCTTCATCATCACTGGAGGCTGGATCTCCTTTCTCTCCATCCTCCTGCGCTTTACCCTTACCGTCAGCGCGGTGCTGATTCTCATTGCCACTACCGGGTTTAATGCAATCTGCGCTGCCATGGTGAAAATGGGGATGCCGAAAATTTTTGCAGTTCAGCTGCTCATCCTTTACCGCTATATCTTCGTCCTCATCGACGAGGGTCTGTGCATGCATCGGGCACGCACCTTGCGATCTTTTCAGCGACGGGCCATGGGTTTGAAGACCTTTGCCCATCTGGTTGGGCAACTGCTGTTGCGAACGCTTGACCGCGCCCAGCGGATCCACCTGGCCATGCTCTGCCGGGGCTTTGACGGTACCATCCGTATCCGCCAGGTTCTTTGTATAAGAACCAGCGACCTCTTTGCCTTGGCCGTCTGTGCCGGCCTCTTTTTCATTATGCGCTATTTTGATCTGCCGGAGATGCTTGGCCGCTTTGTTACAGGATTGATATCATGAGTCACCACATCGTCGAGGTCCACGACCTCAACCATACCTACCCGGACGGCACCAAGGCAGTACGCGGCATCTCCTTTCGCATCCATCATGGCGAATCGGTGGCGGTCGTCGGGGCCAATGGCGCCGGAAAATCGACCTTGCTCCTGCACCTTAACGGCTATCTGACCCCTCAGACCGGGACAGTGCGCATAGGCGATTTTCCGTTGACCAAGGCCACGGTTACCAATATCCGCAAAACGGTCGGGATGATTTTTCAGAATCCCGACGACCAGCTGTTCATGCCGACGGTATACGAGGATGTCGCCTTCGGTCCGCAGAACCTCGGTTTGCCGCCGGAGGAAGTGGAACAGCGGGTGGTCGACGCCCTCAGCCGCACCAATGTGGCGCATCTGCGAGAACGTCCGCCCTACAAGCTGTCCGGCGGGGAAAAGCGGGCCGTGGCCATTGCCACCGTGCTCTCCATGAGCCCGGACATCCTGGTCATGGACGAACCGACCTCAAATCTCGACCCGAAGGCGCGGCGCGCACTCATTGAACTACTGGGCGGCTTTCAGCACACCAAGATTATCGCCACCCATGATCTCGACATGGTCCTCGACCTCTGCGAACGAACCATCGTCATTCACGAGGGCAAGATCATGGCCGATGGTCCGACCATTACCATCTTTCAGGATGTCGATCTCCTGGCCGCAAGCCATCTGGAAAAACCCCTTCGCATGCAGGCCTGCCCTATCTGCAATCCGCAAGGACAAGCGACTTAATAGTTGATATTGATCTGGAATTCCTGCAGTCGTTTATGGATGGAACGAAGTTCGGTGATGGTGGTCCAGTTGGCGATAAAGATGGAAAAAGATTCCCGCACCTTGCTGAAGGCATTGGACACCTGCACCAGCACCCCGAGGGTGATAAGGCCGGTGAACAGCCCCGGCCCCATGATCAGATACGGGACGATAACCATCAGCTGCTCAAAGAAATTGACCCAGATATCAAAATAGCCGTAGTGCAGAAAGAGGCGATTGTAGTTGAATCTTAAGCCGGTAAACAGCTCGACGATGGTCTCGGTCCGACCGTAGTTGATCTTGTCGTCTTCGGCATACACCAATTCTTTACGAAAGGCGGCTTCCACCTTTTGATTGTTATATTCAAGACCGGGCAGCTTTATTCCGACAAACCAGGAGATCAACAAGCCGCCCAAGGAAACCACAAGGGCCACCCAAACCAGGCTGCCGGGTATATTCTTGACAATATCCAGCTCAACCCCCTTGCTTAAAGTCCAAAGGATCGGCAAAAAAGCGATAAGCGTCATGATCGCTCTGATCACCTGCAAACCGAGGCTTTCAACAATCCTGGCGAAGCGGTAGATGTCTTCCTGGATACGCTGACTGGAACCCTCCACCTCCTTTTCCACCAACTGCCATTTGGCAACGTAGGAAAAAGTCATGGCCTCCCGCCATTTAAAGGAATAGATTCTGGTAAAATACGAAGTCAAGGTGGCGATCAACACATAGGGAAAGGCGATTTTCGCAAACTGCTGCATGCTGCTCCACAGTTCCTCTACCTTATGTTCGGTGGCCTTTTGCAGTATATTGTAAAAGCCACCGTACCATTCATTAATCTGAACGGTCAATTGTACCTGAAGAAACAATGCCACAAGAAGCGTCAAACCGCCGCCATAGGCCCAAAAAAACCATCTCCTGCTTTGGTAAAATGAACGAAACATTTTCTTTTTTCCTTGAATTCAAACTTCCAATTTGCAGCACAATCAACGCTGTCCTCCTCACTTGCCAAACAGAATGGGCACCATACACCCTTACCCTTCTTCCGTCCGCCGGTTTTCTTTACTTTTATTCATTTCTTTGATGAGGCTTCGTGCCATGCCCGCCAAAAGGCCGACGCCAAGAATGAGGATGGCCCACAGCAGCCATTTTTTCCAAGGCTGTGGCTGGGGCAGTGGCTGAAGGGCCTTATCACCGCCCAGTTCTATCCGTTTACCGAGACGAGCCGCAGAAACGACCTGATTGTTCGGCGCAGTACCTGCCGCCTGCAGGATCATTTCGCTGTCAGTCTTACCCTCCTGCTGTTCCAGTTTGGCACTGCCGAAGGCGAGGAGAAAGGGTGGCGTACCCCTGGCGACAAAAACCAGTTCGCTCGGACTCCAGCCGAGTTGCAGGATCGGAGCCTGACGCCGAGCCCCAATCCCCGCCCCGTCCTCACGCACCAGCGCCTGCCAGAATCGGTCGGAGGTCGGCGTGAAGGTACATGGTTCGTTGCGCACCTCTGAGGCGGCTAAACTGAGGGTGTAAAACACCTGGGCACAACGCGTCCGCCAGGGGTCTTTGGCATTTGCCCGTGACTCCAGAACAATCCTGGCCAGAGAATTTTTATCTTGAAACATCATCTGGGCGCTGCTAACCGGCAGGCGTGAGGATGTTGCATAATCGACTGTCAGTTCCTTGCCGCCGGCTTCGACTGCACCGTTTCCCAACTCAGCCCATTGCCGCCTCTGCAGGGACTGAATAATCTGCGACAAGCCGGTTATTTGTGTGAGACGGAGGGGCGGCCCGCTGCCTTGCCAGGTAAGCCGCAGATATCTTTGCGGCTTTAAGGCCAAGGTCACCGTCCTTTTCTCTACCCGCTCGCCGCCATGCTGCAGGTCGACCAGGGCCGCCTTGGCAACCAGTGAGCTCCAGTGCTGAAGATCATGGCTGTGCTGTAGTTGTATGTTGAAGACCGAAGAATCTTGGCCGGTATCCCAGTGGAACGCAAGCTCTCCGATCGGCCATTTGAGCCCGCTGAGATCGAGGAGATAGCCGGTAACCAGCGAATCACCACCACCCTGATTCGCAGCCGCGTTGATATTGACGATGGTGCCTGAGGTATTGCGAAGAACATGCATTGTCAGATCGGCTTGTCCGGCAGCGGTTGTGCTCGCGTAAAGGGGAAAAAACGGAATCCCCTCTTTTTGTCGCACAGCATCAGGCTCGACCGCAACATTCCGCAGTCCGTGGGGCAGTAACTCTCCGGCGCCGTTGAATACCCGGATATCACCAAGATCTGCGCGGCGCACCGTTCTATACACCTCAAGCGGCACCTCCAGGCTATGGATCGGTCCGGCGCTATCTACCTCCAGATAATAGCCGGCGGCGAAATCGGCGGTGGTTAGCTCTTCGGCGTGCAGGCTCCCCGTTTGCATGAAAAGGGTGGCGAGAATAAGCAGATATTTCATTATTTTTCTTCCCCTGTTTTCGGTGGTATTGGCGACAAATAGCCGATGATAAGCATCAGCACGCCAACAACGAGAAAGGAGACAATGCGGGCAATGGTCCCCGTCCGGGACAGATCGACAAGAAACAGTTTCACCACCACCATGCCTAGGAGAAAGGCACCAACCGCCCAAAGCGGCCTGCTCCCCCTCCGGGTCGCCAAGACCGTTATCGCCAGTGCTCCAAAGCCCCAGAGTGCAGCAATCGCCGCCTGGAATATCGCCGAATGATAAAGCGAATCGGGATAATAGGGAATCCCCGCATAAAAGTGCACGGTTCGGGCGACTATGCTATTCAGTAAAAGAAAGAGCAGTATTCCCACAACCCAGAGCAGGAATTTCTCCGACAGGTAGCTGCTTGCAGAGACGCTCATCTTCCAGTGTGACAGCCAACGAAAGAGGGTGAAAATTGCCAGAATACCGCTCAGCTCTAAAGGATTTACCAAGGGCAGATAGGATAGCGGAGCCGGGTCCCCATCCACCGCAAAGGAGCTGAGAGTCCAGAAAACAAGCCCTGCAGCCGGGAGAATGCCGCCAACGCCCAGGTAAGAATCACGAAATTTGCCAACCGGCCACAAAGTGCCTTTCGCCAAGCGGATGACAAGGAAAAGTCCGGCACTCGGCACTAAAGCCCAGCAGATCAGCGACCAGACCGCTGACAACCCAGCAACCTGCCCTACTGCCCACGCCATCTCATGGCTTACAACAAAGAGCAACAACCACAGGGTGCCAAGGTGCCAGGCAACTTCACTTTGTTTCGGCCACCCCCCGGCAATAAGGTAAAGAAGACGGTACTGAACGATAAAGGCGAGAGGCCAGGCTGCTGCTCCCCAGCCATAAAACAGGTGCGAAGGGCCATGAAAGCCAACAAAGTTTATCGGTATGAGAAGCACCATAGCCGGCAGCTGCAATAGCAGCGCCAGATTCAATCGCGACCATTGCAGTTTTCCGGCAACCATACCTATCAGCACCGACGTGATGCTACAGAAAAGGAGAAAGCCGTGTACCTGTTCGCGCGCAGGAAACTGCCGGTCCGCCTCCTGTATTCCGCCCAGATACCACCAGGCAAGACCCCAGATCAGCAGGGGCATGGGGTAAAAGTGTTCCCAATTTTTCAGAAGGTGGCGGTAACGATCAAGGCAAAAGCTTGAGACAAGGGCTGCAAGTGCCAAAAACAGGCAGCCGAGAAAATACCTGTTGGCAAAAGGCAGAGCGGCAAGCGGATACAATACCGAATCAACAAATATAAATGCGGCGGCCACTTGCAGCAGCAGACCGAAATGACGGGCAAGAAGCCTTTGCTGTTTCGCTCCGACCCAAACCATACCGGCACCCTCGAGGGCCCAGATCGAAGCCGACCAGTGGCCGTCGAGGGCAAGCGGGATGGCCAGACTGCCGAAAACCACCCCCAGGGCAAGGAAGGTTTCGCAGAGAAGATGCATTGATTCGCCGAGCCTGCGCCATAAAAAAAATGCCAGTGACAGATAAAAGAGCCCTAGACCAAGAGCCGATAAGGCCATACCAAAGCCCATGTCCCGCACTAGAAAATACTGCAGAGCAGAGGCCACAAGGGGCAGACCGAACACCAGTGGCCCATCGATAAAACCCCGAAAATTGATTGGTTGGCGATGGGCAAAAAGGATAGAGATCAGCACATAAAAAACGAAAAAGAGCAGCAGAAAGGGTTCCGTTGTGGCGAAATGCTCCGGCCGGTAGCCGGAACTCCCCCATAAGGTACCGATGGCAAAGGTGAAAACAAAACCGATGAGATTGAGTTCGCGCCACGATTTCGTCCAGGCGATGCCGAAAATTCCGGCATTAAGAAGAGCATAATAGGAAAACAACATGACATGATTGCCGCCGCCCGTGGACATCAGCACCGGAGCGAGAAAACCACCGATAATCCCGAATACCGCGAGCGCCCTGGCATCCTGAAGAATTGCCAACAGGCATGACAAGGCAACCAGTCCGACCATGACCGCCAAGGCAAGAACCATGGGCAGCAGGTCGTACAGCTTGGCGGCGCCGAAAACCACCAGATAAAGGATACCGACTCCGCCGCCCTGCAGGACGAGGCCGTAGCCGGTTTTGCCGCGTCGCAGCCACCAGCCGGTTGCAAGCATTGCCAGACCGGCAAGAGCCACGCCGACGAGGCGCAGCTCAAGAGGCACCATATTGCGCTGGGCGGCGTATTTCAACAGGAAGGCCACGCCAAAAAAGACGATGATCACGCCGATTTTTAAAACTACGTTGCCGGTACTGAAAAAATCTTTGATATTCGTAAAAAACACGGCAGCACGTTGACCGAGCGAGGCAAAAAAGCGGTCCACAAAGGATGGCGGTCGGCTTATATCCGTTGTCGGGCCGGGAAAGACTTTCGGCCCAGTTGAGGCGAATTTCGGTGTCGGCCGCTGCGCCGCTGCATTGGCATTGGGTCCTTGGGTAAAAGGTGCCGCAGGGGCAAAAACAACCTCAGGCTCCTCCTCTTTTACTTGCTGCTCCCTACCGAGCGCCATATTCTCGAGTACCGCAAGGCGCTTGCGCAGAGAAAGGACTTCTGTCAGCAAGGCTCCAAGTACACCGCCCAACAGCGCACTGCTGAACCCAAACTGCAGCATTCCCAAAAAACCAACCACCACTCCCAGCATCAGATGCATTGTCCCTCTCCTCCAAATCGACAGTTCTTATTGGGAGAGAACCTCAGCAAAAAAAAGAGGGGTTGTCAAGGCATTGCCGGGATTTTACAAAAAGAAAATTAAAAAAATTGGGCAGGAAACGTGAATATCCGCATTTCCTGCCCTACTCGTGTGACATCAATTAAAAACGATAGGTGGTTATTGCATAGACCTGATGAACCTCATAATCGCTATCCAGCCCGGCCCCGCTGAGATAGACTGTTCCGGATCTGTAAGCAAATTTTTCATACTTCCAATCAGTCAAGTTCGACTTCTCATAGCCATAACCGAGCGTGAACGACAATTGATCGGTAGCTTGATAAATGCCTTTGATCCCAGCCATGGTCTTGTAGTAATCATCGGCATCTGTCACCGTCTCCAAGGCTGCACCGGCAGCCGCGGAGCGGGCAAAGTCGATATTACCGTCAACTAGCTGGTGGTCTGCGTTCAACACCAGCTCCAGTTTGCCCATTACCGGTATATTTAAACGGCCGCCGACGACAAAGAAGTCGTAGGTGATTTCCTGACTCCAATTGTAATTATTGGCATCGACCCTGGTAGTCAGAGCGGCTCCACCCGGATTAAAGCGCCGAGCGTCATACTCACTCTGGGTGAACTCGTAACCTCCATAGGTGTTCAGGCGAATTTTCGCCGGCAGCTGAACATTTGCATCCGCATAGAATTCGTGTCGCTTATCATCCTGCAATCCAAACTGAGTGGCATTGTAATCGTCGAACACCAGGGCATAGGTGAGCCCCACCCCCAAACTGTCCAGAGGATTGAATTCAAAGGCCAGTTTGCCTTTGTAGCGGTCCTTCGAAGCGTTATCAAAGGGAGTGAAATAGGAGTGAATCAAACCATCACCGACGAGGGTTTTCGGGTCATAATCGACATCGGACGACCGGTTCAGATATTCCAAGCGGAGCTTGGTACTCATCCAGTCCAGTGTTGAGTTCTTGTATTCGGCAAAGAACAGGTTGTCGATGGTTTGATCGGCATCTTCCCTATTGCGGTCGGTAGCGGATAATTCGTATCCGGCGCCGAGCTTATTCGCCTTATTCAACCGGTAGTTTCCCTCCAGGCCGGTTTGATGCTTCTCGTACTCAAACAAGGGATTTTTTTGCACTCCACCGGTGATAGTGGTGATTTCCTCCGATTGGTTGTCGCGATTGACATAAGAGCCTCTTGCAAAATGACCGGCGCTTTGTTCGGCGAAGAAAAGCAAAGTAACATATTAAAATAATTGAGCTTCACAGCATTTCCTGGTATAGTTTTGTATCCAGCAAAACAAAAACAGGGAGGATGAAATGAAGCT